>NZ_JAVHWR010000174.1:0-46406 GCF_032159565.1 Mycobacterium sp. | reverse complement strand
CGGCGAGCAGACGTAAACTCGCACAAATTGGGGCGCAATTATGCGATTTTGCGTTCCCCTACCTTCGGTGTGGGCCCAGCTCGCGAGGAGAACCTAGCGGCCGGCCGCGTGTAGCGCCGCGACGTAGCCGAACACCATCGTGTTGGCGATGCTGCCGCCGGCACCCAGATAGGTGCGGCCCATCACCGTCGCGGTGATGTTGCCGGTCGCGTACAGCCCCTCGATCACTTCGTCACGCTCGTCGAGGACCTGTGCGTGCTCGTTGGTGATCAGGCCGCCGCACGTTCCGACGTCGGCAGGGAACACGCGGGTGGCGTAATACGGTGCCGTGTCGAGCGGACCAAGCGCGGCGTTGGGCTTGAACCCGGGATCGCCGAGGCAGTCGTTGTACGCCGACTGGCCGCGCCCGAAGTCGGGGTCGAGGCCGTTGGCCGCAAACCCGTTGAAGCGCTTGACCGTTTCCTCGAGCGCATCGGGCGGCACATCGATCTGGCGGGCGAGGTCGGTGATCGTGTCGGCTCGCTTGACGGCACCCTGCTCGATCAGCCCCTCGGACAGCGTGCGCTTCTTCAGCGGGTTGGCACCGGACACATACCGGCCGACGTAACCCTCGTCGAAGACCTGCCAGCACGGCACGGCCTTGTTGGCATACATCGCCTTGCCGACTTCGACATAAGAGTTCGACTCGTTGCAGAACCGCTTGCCCGCACCGTCGACGTAGATGGCGCCGGGGCGCTGTCGTCCGGAACCGAGCGACGCGGCTCCGGGATCCTGGATGAAAACCATTGGCAACCACCAAGCTTCGTCCAACAGATCGGTCTGTGCGCCCAGGTCCATCGCCGTCTGCAGGACCTCGCCGGTGTCGCCCGCGTTGGCGATCGACCACGATCCGTCGTTGGGCTGGTCGCCGCTGTAACGGCGACGCATGTCGGCGTTGCGGCTGAACCCGCCGGCCGCCAGCAGAACTCCTCTGCGCGCCTGGATATTCACCGGCGAGCCGTTATGACTGACACGAGCGCCGACGACGCGGCCGTCCTCGACGATGAGGTCCTGCATCGCCGCATTCGTCCATATCGGCGGATCGCCCATCGAATCCATCAGCACCTTCAGGATCTGGCCGATCATCGATGCGCCGTTGGTCATCAGGTCCCGACGCCGCAGCTTGGCTATGTTGGTGCGCAGGAAAACCCGCATCGCGACGGCAAAGGCGCGCGGCGACCGGTTGAAGTACTGCACCGCCCGCAGTTCGTTGGTCTTGACGACGAAGCCGTAGTTCCTCGCCATCGATGGCTGGACCCTGTCACGCCAGTCGCCGAGGGCGGAGGCATCGAACGGGATGCCCTCGACGGAGCGGCCCGCCGAATTGCCGCCCTTGTGGTTCGGGTAGTAGTCGCTCCAGCCGGGACACCGAACCATCCGGACTCCCTTGCGCAGCAGGAAATCGAGCATCTCGAAGCCGGCGGTGAGAAACCTCTCGCGGCGGGCAGGCGACGACGCCGCACCGATGTCGCCGATGACGTCGTCGAAGTACGCCAGCCCGTCCTCCTGCGAATCCGGTATTCCCTGCGCGCGCATCAGCGGGTTATTCGGCAACCACACCATGCCGCCGGACATTCCGGTGGAACCGCCGACGAGATCCTGCTTTTCGACGACCAGCGGCTCGATTCCCGCATCGACCGCGGCCAGTGCGGCGACCATTCCACCGCCTCCGCTGCCTGCGATCAGAAGGTCGACAGATTTGTCCCAATTCATGAGGCGGGCACTGTTTCAGTCAGCCCCAGATCGGCGACTGGTACGTCGATGGTGGTGTTGGTGCGCTGGATCGCGGGCACCAGCCGCTCGTACGGCAAGCCGGCGAGGAAGCCGTCGATGACCCGCTCGTAGTTCGAGATCAGACCTTCGATCCGATCCGACAACCGCATGTACTCAAACCCTTTGGCATGCAGGCCCTTCTGCTGTTTCGGGAGGTTTGAGAAGTCCTGTGCGGGGATCATCGGCCAGCTCGGATCGTCGGGTGCGAGCGGCTCGGGCACGGTGGGTCTTCCCTGCGAGCGGTCGTTCGGGAACCGGGTCAGCGACCAGACCTCGAACAGCGTCTGCTCGGGCCCGAGCGGGCGGATCCGGTAGGACGACGCGCTGCTGTACTGCGGCAGAAGAAAGTAGTGCGGGAAGCAGAACCCGATGGGTTCGAGAACACCGCGGCGCTCGAGGTCGTTCAGGTCAGGGAAGTCGCAGCCGCGGGTGCGATGCCAGGTGGTGACGGCGTCATTGACCGCTCCGCGCCAGGTGGCCATCGCCTCGGCCGGATCGTCGGGCAGCGACATATTCTGCAGCCCCTCGGCGATCCGCACGTCGTTCTCGTGCGTCATCCCGCCCATGCCGGAGCCCAAGGTGCGCATGAAGTAGAGGCTGGTCTCGATGAGCGGATGCACCGTCGACGCGTCGGGCTTATGCGAGGAGGGCAGCAGCTGGGGATGGGTCTGCGGGACGTGGTAGCCCTCCATGAACGCCGCCGTCGCCAGCTTCCAGTTCACCGGCAGCAGGCACGATTTCCACCACTCGACGCGCAGCGCCGAGACCTTCCACTCGTCGTGCTTGGAGGCGAACGGTTCGATGCAGTCAGTCAGTGGCGGTGCGTCGTCGTCGAGGTTGATCCACGCGCAGCCGCCCCAGAGTTCACACCGGACCGGCGCCAACGCGAGATCGTCTGCGCACAGATTGCTTTCGTCGAACTCCGCCGACCGCAGCACGAAGGTGCTCTTGCCGTCCAGACCCCAGCACCATCCGTGGAACGGACAGACGAAGCTGCGACGAGAACCGCTGCCTTCGACGAGCTTCATGCCCCGGTGACGGCAGGAGTTGTAGTAGGCGCGCACGGTGGAGGCGTCGGTTCGCACCACGATGATGGACTGGTCGAGGATCTCGTATTCGACGAAGTCGCCGGGTTTGGGGACCTCCTCGAGCCTGCACGCCATCTGCCAGACGCGTGGCCAGAACAACTCGGACTCCAGCGCGTAGAACTCCGGGTCGTAATAGCGCTGTTTGGGGATCCTGTCCACGGACTGAACCGCCCACGGCACCGGAAGCGGTGCCCAGTCCACTTTCGTCACTCTGCTCACCCCTCATCGGCGGCCGGGCTTCTAAAATAGCAAAAATAGCAAGACGGGCGAGAAGATGGCGCCAGTCTGCTGCGACCGCCCATACAGATCGGTCGTCTCCTCGGAAGGCCCGGCCGGATGGTGAAGAACCGGGATATCTGACCGCCGCCGCTGACCGTCACCCGGTAAGTCAGCCCAGCGCGTAGAAGCGCTGGGCGTTCAGGCCGGCGATCTTCGCGCGGGTCCCGTCGCTGATGTCGGGCCGGGTGCGCAAATGCTTGGTGCTCTCCGGCCATTCGCCGTCCCAGTGCGGATAGTCGCTGGCGAACATGATGAAGTCGTCGCCGAGCACGTCGATGACGCCGGGCAGGATCGGCTCTTCCGGCTCACACGTCGCCCAGATGTTGCCCGCTTCGAGATACTCCTGCGGATTACGCTGCCAGCCACCTTCGATCCAATCGCCACGTTTCTCGAAGTGCTCGTGCAGCCGGTCGATGAAGAAGGGCACCCAGCCGACACCCGCTTCGAGGAATGCGACCCGCAAGTCGGGGTGCCGGTCGAACACACCGCCCGAGACCAGTGCCGTCATCGCCGTCATCTGGTCGAACGGGAAACTGATGCAGTGCACCTGAATGTAGTTCGTGAACCGGTCGACACCGATCTTCGGGAGGTGGACACCCGGCGCGCCATGGATGCCCAGCGGCATCGCCAACTCGACGGCGGCCGCGTAAAACGGGTCCAGGTCGGGATGGTCGAGGTTGCGGGTCTTAAGCGCGGGCGGCACGTGGGTGGCCACCAGGCCAAGATCCTTCGCCTCGCGCATGATATCGATCGCGACGTCGCCGTGCTCGATCGGCGTGACGGCGATCCCGTGCAGCCGGCCGTTGGACGAACTGCAGTAGTCCGCGATCCACTCGTTGTAGAGCCGCGCGAAGCCCGCCGCGAAGTCGGGGTCCTCCAGCGTCGGCGTGCAGAGGCCAAGACTTGGATAGAGCACCATCGTGTCGATGTGATCGCGATCGGCGTCGCCGAGCACACCTTCGGCCGATCTGCAGTTGATGCCCTCTGCGGCGGAGATGCCGTGCTCGGTCGGGCAGCCGGCGCCCGGCCCGCTGGATTCGGGATAGTTGCGGCCCTCGATCACCAGGCCCGGCGAGTCCGTACGCGGCACGATCAATTCCGGCCAGCGCCGCATCGCCTCGACCGCCAGCGATGCGCCCTCGGCGACGTGTCCGTCGGCGTCGATAATCCGCATCTTTGTAAAGATACGACCAGCACGATTACATATACCCTTTTCGATCGTGATCGTGCTGCTGCCGCCGTCGGAGACAAAGCGGGCCGGAGGTGACGGCCCCCCGCTCCGCCTGGACGCTTTGAGCTTCCCTGAGCTGCGGCCGATGCGCGCCGAACTCATCGACGAGTTGGTGGCGCTGGCGGCGGATCCACCCACCTGCAGGCGCGCGCTCGGCATCTCCGCATCACAGGATCATGAGATCGATCGAAACGCCACGCTCGAGCAGGCTCCGACCGTGGCCGCGATCAACCGATACACCGGCGTCCTGTATGACGCCCTCGACATCGAAACCCTCAAGGGCGCAAGGCTTTCGCGCGCACATGCGCGCCTCGCAGTCGGTTCCGCCCTGTTCGGGATCGTGCGGGCCGACGATCCGATACCCGGCTACCGGTTGTCCGCGTCGTCGAAGCTGCCGGGACAACCGACGCTGGCCTCACGCTGGCGGCCGGTGCTCGAGCCCGTGCTGGCCGAGATCGCCTCTGAGGAGCTGGTCGTCGATCTGCGTTCGGGGTCGTATGCGGCGCTGGGCCGGCTGCCCGGCGCAGTGCGCGTCGACGTCGTCACCGAACACGCCGACGGGCAGCGCACGGTGGTCAGTCACTTCAACAAGGCACACAAGGGCAGGCTCGCGCGAGCGCTTGTCAGCAGCCGCGCCGAACCCGACGACGCGGCCAAGGTGGCCGCCGTTGCACGCAAGGCGGGGATGCGGGTGGAGCGCGACGGGAACGAGTTGACTGTCGTTCTCGACGCCTAGCGATTTCACGCCTTGGCGAGCTGTTTCTGCTCGTAGAGTCGCGCCCATTCCTTGCGCGGCCGGATCGAGACGTCGACGTCGGTGGCCTTGGCCCGTAACGCGGCGACCGTCGCCTGCTCGCGGGGCGTGCGGGCGAACGGATCCCAGCCGAAGAATCGACAGGAGTTCTCCCAGGTGATCTTGTTGATGTCAGCCTCGCCGGCGCCCGCTGCGGTCAATTCGGCGAGCACCTGCTCGGGCGCGTCGGGCCAGAAGCAGTCGGAGTGCGGGTAGTCGCACTCCCAGGCAATGATGTCGATGCCGATCTCGTGGCGCAGCTTCAGCGAGGTCTTGTCGGTGACGTAGCAGGCCAACGAGTGTTCGCGGAACACGTCGCTGGGCAGCTTGTCGCCGAAGTCGCGGCGCAGCCACTTCTGATTGGTGTAGTGCCGGTCGCTGCGGTCAAGGTAGAACGGGATCCAGCCGATGCCGCCCTCGGAGAAGGCGAATTTCAGATCCGGGTAGTTGCGCATCGCCGGCCCCCACAGCAGGTCCTGCGCGCACATCGCCGACACCTGCGTCGCCAGGATGATCAGGTTGTCGATCGGTGCGTTCGGCGCCATGCTGATCGCGCCGAAGCCCGTGCCGATGTGCAGGCACATCACCACGTTCTGCTCGGACAGTGTGCGGAACACCGGTCCCCAGTACTCGTCGTCGTGGTAGCTCGGAAGCCCTTCCAGGTGAGGAAGTTCCGGCATGGTGACGGCACGGCAGCCCTTGGCGGCGACGCGGCGGATCTCGGCGCACATCGCCTCGGGGTTCCATGTCGGCAGCACCGCGATCGGGATGAAGCGGTCGGGGTAGCTGCCCGCCCACTCGTCGATGTGCCAGTCGTTGTAGGCCGACACCATCACCAGCGTCACGTCCTCGCGGTGCATGTTGAGGTGCCGGGCCGAGAAGCCGGTGAACGTCGGGAAGCACATCGACGCGAGGATGCCGTTGCGGTTCATGTCGCGGACGCGTTCGTGGACGTCGTAGACGCCTGGGCGCATCTCGGCGAAGCCCGCAGGGTCGCGGCCCCACTCCTCGGCCGGCCACGACACCACCGCGTTCAGCCCGCTGACGCCCTGCGGCCTGCCCTGATACATCCACTGGTCGACGCCCTTGTCGTCGGTGACGACGATCGGCGCCTCTTCCTTGTACTTGGCGGGCACATGGTTGAGGAACATGTCCGGTGGCTCCACGACGTGGTCATCGATGCTCACCAGGATCAGATCGGCCTCTTTCATGACGCTCCTCGCGTGCGCGGTCTGCATACCCAAGTAGTACCGTCTAGCGGCGTGACCGTCTCCGCGCTTTCGGACAGAGGTTTAGCCGAATCGGCCAATTGTGGCCGGCGGGTCATCGAGCTACGCCGCGGCGGCCAAGCGCCCGGTGGGAGCTACCTCTACGAAGGTGAAGGCCTCATCACCGGCTGGCACAGCCACGAAGTGCACCAGATCGAGTACGCGATCGGCGGTGTGGTCGAGGTCGAGACCGCCTCGGCTCACTACCTGTTGCCTCCTCAACAGGCGGCGTGGATTCCGGCCGGGCTCGAGCACCAGGCGACGATGGCGCCCGGCGTACGCACCGTGGCAGTGATGTTCGACCCGCAGATGATTCCGAGTGGGGGCGACAGGGCCCGAATCCTGGCGGTGTCACCGCTCATTCGGGAGATGATGATCTATGGGCTGCGGTGGCCGATCGACCGCCCACACGGTGACGACGTCTCCGACGCGTTCTTCCGGACTCTTGCCGACCTGGTCATCGAGGCCCTGGATCACGAAGCGCCGCTGAGCCTTCCGACGTCCGAGCATCCGATCGTCGCCGCTGCGATGGCCTACACCAAAGTACACCTGCAATCGGTGAGCGCCGACCAGGTGAGCCGCGCGGTGGCGGTGTCGGAGCGCACACTGCGACGCCTCTTTCACGACGAACTGAGCCTGTCGTGGCGCACCTACCTGCTGCACGCCCGTATGCTTCGGGCAATGGCACTGCTGGCCTCGCCGGGGCAGTCAGTGCAGGACACGTCGACGGCAGTCGGCTTCGACAGCCTCAGCTCGTTCACCCGCGCTTTCGCGCAGTTCAGCGGGGAGACGCCGTCCACCTATCGCAAAAGGGTTGCCCGCGAGGCGCTTTGACGTCGCTACTACTGCTGCTTGAACAGTCCCTCGCGCAGCAGCGAGTTCACCGATCCCTGCCAACGCTCGAGTTGGGCAGGTGAAGTCAACGGCTCAGGCAGGTGCCGCTCGATATGACCGCGCATCATCAAGGCGCCAAGGGCCAGCACCAGTGAGTTGATCGCCGCCCACGTCAGATCGAGGTCGGCGCGCGTTTCGCCTCGTTCACTTCGTCGGTGCCAGCGCGCCATGCCGGAGTTCAGGAGGGAGTCGAAGATCATGTCTCCGACCGGCCTGCCGTCGATCAAGGCGCGGCCGATGTAATCCGCGATCTCGGGTTGCTCGGCGATCATCCGGGTCACCCGGTCGCCGATCTCGGCGACCGAGTCCGGCGTGGCGTCCGGAATCGGTTGCGTGATCGCAGTGACCACCACCGCCAGTGCCCAGTCGTCCACCGCCTTGACGAGCCCGGCCTTCGTGGCGAAATGGTGTTGCACCGATCCGAGTGACACGCCGGCGGCCGCGGCGACCGCACGCAGCGACGTACCCGAGGCGCCGTGTGTGGCCAGGATCTTCATCGCCGCATTGCGAATCCGATCGATGGCCGAAAGTTCCTCCGCGGCCGCCTCCCCGGGCTCCGACAGCAGGATCATCGGCGCAACGCCCTCGCTGGTCACATCCGTAGGTTAGACAATACAGGCGTATCGTGTCTACGATACAAGCGTATTGTCGATCCCAATGGACAACGGAAGGTCAGAGACTCCGTGGACCTAATGGTGTTAGACGAGTCGGCTACGTTCGCGTGCACGCGCGACCCCGACCGATGGACGACGAGGGCAGACGACGGCGCCAAAGCCCTGTGCCGCTCGTGCCCACGTCGCTGGGCATGCGCCCAGGAGGCCTGCCAGACCCAGGGCGCAGAAGGCGTATGGGCAGGCATTCTGATTCCCGAGGCCGGGCGTGGCCGGCGCCACGCGCTCAAGCAGCTGCGCGAACTTGCTGAGCAGAACGGTTTCCCTGTCGAATGCAGGTGACCCAAATCTGAGCTGTCGGTGGGCGGTGAGGTTTGCTTGCCGCCGGAACGGGGCAACATATGTCCGTCAGATTCGGTTAGCCACTAGGAGACCGTCATGGGCGAGCGCCCCGCTCCCACAGACACGACCACATCCGAGGCCCTTGCGACCACCGCGCTTTTCCTCAACGTCGCGTCAGTGATCGCGCTTGCCATCTGCGTTGCCAGCTGGGGCGCTTCGAACGCCGCGCTCGCCACGGCCGCCGGCGTCGGTGCATTGCTGACCTTCGCAGCCAGCCTGGTCTGTTTCGGCAAGCAGGCAAGCGAAGCCGAGCCGCAACCCGTCACGGTATAACGACGACGGCCCATCCGATCAGGCCCGCTCGCGCGGAACCTGGATGTTGTACTGAGCGACTTTCCGGTAGAGGGTAGCGCGGCTCATGCCCAGCTCGCGGGCGACTTCCGCCATCGTCATCCCGTCCGAGTTCAGCACCCGGACGATCTCTCCTCGTTCGAACGCTTCGATGCGCGACAGACGACGGGTATTGCCGGCCAACACTTCTGGCGGCAGCATGCCGATGTCCACCACATCTGCCCGGCCGGCCGCCGCCGAAACCACCCGCGACAGCTCGTCGACGTTGCCCGGCCAGTCGTAGCACCTCATCGCCCGTGCCGCGGTCGTACTGAAGCCGATCTCCCGGCCGCGGATACGCATCGCGATGTGGTTGGCCAATGGCAGCACGTCGTCGGGCCGGTCCCGAAGAGATGGCACCGGGACGACCGTGTCGACCAGTCCGGCCAGCGCGGCAGGGATGTCTTCGAACCGCTCGGCCGTCAGCGCGACCGGGACAGTGCCCGAGTCGGCGCTGCGCGCAATCAGGTCGCGGAGCTGCTCGGCCACCCAGGCTGGCAGCATGTCGACGTCGCGCACGATGACTGCCGTGTGGTCCTTGCCCAGCTCGGGCGCCCATAGCCCCAACCAGGTCTGCACGTCCGTCGGCGCCGGTGCGCTGGCCGACAGAATGCGGTCTCGCGGGAACAGGTGGCGGGCCGCCTGCGCCAACGCCGTCGCCCGGCCCGAGCCCGGCTCGCCGACGGCCGCAACGACACCGCCGGCCCGCGCGCCGCGTTCGGCGTGTGCCACCGCGTCATTCCACGCGTCCGACAACGAATGCAGCGTTCCCGAGCCGGGTTCCAGACGCGGCATCTCCACCCGGAATACCTGTCCACGGGGCATCTGTCGCGGAAGGCGGCCACTCGACCGGGCCAGCATCAGCGCGGTGGTGTTGCTCGCCGCAGAACGCGCGAGCGCGAGCAGAAGATCGCTCGACGAGCGCGACCATGTCGTCAGGTTGACGCTGCCCTCCAGCCGGCCGGACACCGGGTCCAGCACCGGGACGGCCGCGCAGGTGAACGTGCACAGGCTACGGGCGTAGTGCTGGTCGGCGCGTACCAGCGTCGGCGTCCGGTCCGCCAGCGCCAGCCCGAGGCCGTTCGTGCCGACCTCGCGTTCGGAATAGGCGAACCCCGGTGCGAGGTGGACATCGTCGAGCGATTTCAGCAGCGTGCGATCGCCTGACAACCGCGACAGCACCACGCCTTCGGCGTCGGTGAGCATCAGGCTGACCGGTTCGTTAGCCAGCGTGCGGTGAAGGTCGACCAGGACCTCGTTGCCGCAGAGAAAAAACAGCGAACTCAGGTCGTTGGTGCCGGTGAACGCCGGCTCCACCGCATCCAGTGGAATGCCGTAATCCTCGCTGCGTTGCCACGACGCGAGCAATCGATCCGGCACGTTGCCGCGCTGGAGATGCTGCAGGTTTGCTCGTTCGGGCAGCCCGTCCGGCATGTGATCCACGTTACAAACAGTGGCAAGACCCGCAGGTCAAAACACCCCCACCGGTGTCTCAGATTGAGACATCACGCCCCTCGGCTGCCGCGCCCCACGCTCCTAGGCTCGCCAATAGGTTGTGACAGTGGTCACACGAGAGAAGGACGGGCCGCATGTATCAGAAGGACAACAACAGCTATTTCATCGTCGACGCACACGTAGCCCTGTGGGATGCCAGGCCCGAGAATCAACGCAACATTCACGGTAAGCAATTCATCGACTGCTTCTACGACTACCACCGCAACCTCTCACCGGAATCCGAGGTGTGGGGCTACGACGAGTACCTCTATCAGGGCGGCGAACGCCTGATGAAGGACCTGTTCGCCGACGGCTACGTCGACCACGCCATCTTCCAGCCCGCCGCGCTCGGCGAGTTCTACTACAAGGGTTTCGGTCAGACCGACGAAGCATCCGACCTGGCCGCCAAGCACCCCGACAAGCTGACCTACAACCACAATTGGGACCCGCGCAACGGCGAGGTGGGCACGGACCAGCTGCGGGCGGACGCCGAACGGTTCGGGCTGACGGGGGTCAAGCTCTACACCGCCGAATGGCACGGCGACTCCCGTGGCTGGCGGCTCGACGACCCGTGGGCGTACCGGTATTTCGAGCTCTGCCGCGAGTTGGGGATCCGCAACATCCACGTGCACAAAGGCCCGACCATCCGGCCGCTGGACCGAGATGCGTTCGACGTCGCCGACGTCGACCATGTCGCCACCGACTTCACCGACCTGAACTTCATCGTGGAGCACTGCGGGCTGCCGCGGCTGGAGGACTTCTGCTGGATCGCAACCCAGGAGCCGAACGTGCACGCGGGCCTTGCCGTGGCGATGCCCTTCATCCACACCCGGCCGCGATACTTCGCGCAGATCGTCGGCGAGCTCCTGTACTGGATCGGCGAGGACCGGATCCAGTTCGCGTCGGACTACGCGATCTGGACGCCGCGCTGGCTCATCGAGGCGTTCGTCGACTTCCAGATCCCCGAGGATCTCGGCGAGTACGCGCCGATCACCACCGAACAGAAGAAAAAGATCCTCGGCCTCAACGCCGCCAAGATGTACGACATCCCAGTACCCGCCGAGCTGCAGATCCCCTCGGCCGACGAGCCCGCCGTAGGGCCGCGCGGCGCCGATAACCTCGTGGGCGCATGACATGGGCCGCTACGAAACGGCTTACGGCGCAATGGATGCGGTGGTCGATCCCGAACTCGACGAGCCGATCACCACGCTCGGGTTCGTCCGCTCGCTGGTGGTGTCGCCCGGCGGCAACGTCAAGGTGCACTTGCGGCTGCCGACGTCGTTCTGCTCGCCGAACTTCGCGTATCTGATGGCGTCGGACGCCAAAGACGCGCTGACAAAGCTTGACTGGACCAGACGGGTGATCGTCGAACTCGATGATCACCATGACTCCCCGATCATCAACGCCGGTCTGGCCGCGGACGCCGGTTATCGAGGCACGTTCGGCCCCGAGGCCGAGGACAGCCTCGACGAGCTGCGGATGACGTTCCGGCGCAAGGCCCACACGGCGGCAATGGAGCGCTGCCTGACCGAGCTGCTCCGAGCAGACCCGCAACGGTCCGAGTCGTCGTTGGGCGAGGTTCAATTGGGGGATCTGCCCGACGGCGCGACGACGGAGGCACTGCTGCAACGCCGCCGCGCACTCGGATTGCCAACGGAACCAGATGCTTTGGTAATGGTCGATCACCTGGGCGACGGCTATGCGCGTGACAATGTGCCGTTGGCTTTGCGGCGGGCCCGTTCGACCCGGATCTCCATCGACGGCAACGCCCACTTCTGCCGCGGTCTGTTGCAGACCCGCTACGGCGAAACCGAGGCGAACACTTTCATTCCGTTGAACACGCTCATGACTAAAGAAGGAGCACTGCGATGAGCACCATGCGAGCCGTCCAGGTCGTCGGCTACCACCAGAACCTCGAGATGAAAGAGGTACCCGTCCCGACGCCGACCGGGCCGTTCGATGTCGTGGTCAAGATCGGCGGCGCCGGGGTGTGTCGCACCGACCTTCACATCCTCGAGGGCCAATGGGCAGAGAAGTCGCAGGTAGAACTGCCGTACACGATCGGCCACGAGAACGCTGGGTGGGTCGATGCGGTCGGGTCCGCGGTGACCAATGCGCGCGAGGGCGACAAGGTGATCGTGCACCCACTCATCACCTGTGGGCTGTGCCGCGCGTGTCGTTCGGGTGACGATGTGCACTGCGAGGCCAACGCGTTTCCGGGGATCGACACCGACGGCGGCTACGCCGACTACCTGAAGACCTCGGCGCGCAGTGTCGTGAAGATCCACGACTCGCTGGAGCCGTCCGATGTTGCGGCGCTGGCCGATGCGGGGTTGACGGCGTACCACGCGGCGGCCAAGGCGGCGCGGCGCCTGACGCCCCGCGACAAATGCGTCGTGATCGGCGCGGGCGGCCTTGGCCACATCGGGATTCAGGTGCTCAAGGCGCTCTCCCCCGCCGAGTTGATCGTTGTCGACCGAAATCCGGAGGCGCTCAAACTCGCCGAGGCGATCGGCGCCGACCACGGCGTGGTGGCCGACGGGACGCAGGTGGATCAGGTGCTGTCGCTGACGGGCGGTAACGGCGCCGAGGTCGTCGTCGACTTCGTCGGCGAAGGCGGCGCGACGTCGGAAGGTGTGGCGATGCTGCGGCGGGCAGGCGACTATCATGTCGTCGGCTACGGCGAGAACATCAACGTGCCGACGATCGACATCGTCTCCACCGAGATCAACTTGATCGGTAACCTGGTCGGGTCCTACAACGACCTGTGCGACCTGATGGCGCTCGCAGCGAGCGGCGCGGTCAACCTGCACACCCAGAAGTACGCTCTCGCCGACTTCCAGTCGGCGATAACCGATCTGGACAACGGCAACGTTCGTGGTCGCGCCATTCTCACGCCTTGAGAGAAGGAATGATCTGCAGTGATTTTCATAGTGGTCAAGTTCAAGCCGAAAGCGGAGTACGTCGAGAGCTTCCCCGACTTCGTCGCCGAGTTCACCGAGGCGACCCGCAACGAGCCGGGCAACATGTTCTTCGACTGGTCGCGCAGTCTCGACGACCCGTCGGAATATGTTCTGGTGGAGGGATTCCGCGACACCGATGCCGGCAAGAAGCACGTCACCAGCGAGCACTTCAAGAAGTTCGTCGCCGAGGCACCGAAGGTCCTGGCCGCCACTCCGCTGATCATCAGCCACACGATCGACGCGGACGGGTGGTCGGAGATGGGCGAGATGAAGGTCGGCCAGCGTTAGGCAGGCCTCGCGAGCTCCATGGCCGTGGGCACGGCGGTGCTCGCGGACGAAAAACCTGCGGCACGGCGGATTTCGCCGAACGACCGCACCATAGCGTCGGTCACCTCGTGAGGGTCGCGCACGGTTTCGTCGTCGGCGAGCACGGAGATGTTGAACTGGTCGACGTAACTCCACACGGTGACGTTCAGCCCGCAGCCGGCGGTGAGCGGTCCGACCGAGTACAACTCGGTGAGAGTGATATCGCCGAATCGGCCGCGTTCGCGCGGTCCTGGCACGTTGGAGACCGGCACGTTGAATACCCTCAGCTTGGCGTCACGCCGCGCTGACCACGCGAACAGCGCGGGTGCCAACGCCGGCGGCAGGAACTCCATCCATCGCGCCGAGAACTCCGGTCCGAGCAGCCGATAGTTCTCCTTGGCCACGCCGGCGGCGAGATCCGTCAACCGCGTCCGCTCCAGCGGAACGTCCACTTGCACAGGCAGCGTCACCACCATGCCGCCCAGTTCGTTGCCCGCGACCCGGTCCGGGGACAGATCGAGGCTCGATGGCACCGAGGCGACGATCGGCTCGTCGGCGTGGCCGTCGTAGCGGAGCAGCAGTTCTCGAAGCGCACCGGCTGCCACCGCGAGGACAAGGGTGTTGATGGTGATTCCGAGCGCCTTGCTGACCTCCTTGACGTCGGCCAGCGCCAATGTCGCGCTGGCATACATCCGCCGAGGCGAGACGATGTGGTTCATGAAGGTGTCGGGTGCGTTGAGTCCGCTGGCGATCGACGGATGCCGGGTGCGCTGCAACGATCTTCGAACCACCTTGGTCAGACCCGCTGCGGTATAGCCGAACAACGCGGGAAGCCGAGCCATCTGGCCGACAAGATCGCGCGCCGCTGCGCTGATCAGCTGGCGCGAAGTCGGCACCGGATCGGCCGCGGGGGTGGTCTCCGTTTCACCGGTCGTGTAAGCCATGGCCTTGGCCATGAGATTCGCCGAGGCGACACCGTCGGCGAGCGAGTGGTGCACCTTTCCCACCACGGCGACGCGGTTCCCCGCCAGCCCCTCGACGAAGTGAAACTCCCACAATGGCCGGTCGCGGGCAAGCGGAGTGCTCGCGATCTCGCCGATCACCTCGTCGAGGCTGCGCCTGCTGCCGTCTCCTTTTGCCTGCGACCGCCGGAGGTGGTAGTCGAGATCGACATCGCAGTTCTCCTGCCACATGGGGTGGTGAAGTTTCCATGGGATGTCGATGAGGCGGTAGTGCAGCGGCTCCATCACCGGAAGACGGTGGCGCACAAGTTCACGAAAGGTTTCGAAGGTCAGACCCGTCGGACCGCCGTCGACGACCGCGATCTTCATGGTGTGCGTGTGCACGGCCGGGGTTTCGCTGTAGAGCAACATCGCGTCGTAACCGCTCAGGCGCTTCACCGGCTGTCCCCTCCTCCCACCGCAACCACGCTGACGTCAGCTCAGGAGACGGCGGCGAGCGTGTGGCGTCGGTAAATCTCGTTGAGGAACAACCCGATCGCGGTACATGCCGAGCCGGTGCACTTTCCGTCGACGAGGTCGAAGCCGTGGTGAGCGCCTGGCAGCTCGAGGTAGCCGACGGCCTGTCGGGAGGTGGCGCGAAGTTCATCGACGAACGTCTGTGCCTGCGCGACGGGGATGACGAAATCCGAGCCACCGTGGACGACGAAAAACGGTGGTGCACTGTCGGTCACGCGGGCGATCGGGGAGGCGTCGCGGTAGATGTCCTCATGGCGGTCATAGTGACGCTGAACCACGATGCTTTCCAGGAAGTCGACGAACCCGTCCCGCTCCGGCGTGGACCGGTCATGCCAGTCGTAGCGTCCGTAGATGGAGACGGCGGCGTCCACGGAGGTGTCCGAGTTCGAATCCAGTTCACCTTCGAATTGGCGGTCGCCGGGGGTGAGCGCGGCCAACGACGCGAGATGGCCGCCTGCTGAGCATCCTGCGATGGCGACGAAGTCTCGGTCGCCGCCGAACCGGTCGGCGTTGGCGCGGGCCCACGAGATCGCGGCCTTCACGTCCATGATGTGGCGGGGCCAGCGGTTCCGCGGGGACACCCGGTAGTCGATCGCGAGACAAATCCAACCGGACTCGACGAGATGCGACATCAGCGCCGACCCCTGGAAGGTGCGGCTGCCGTGCACCCAGGCGCCGCCGGGAACGAAGATCAGCACGGGCGCCGGCGTCTTCGGGAGATCCGGCAGGCGCCACACGTCCAGCAATTGACGCTCGTGGGGCCCGTAGCGGACAGCAGTTTTGCGCAGATAGCGGCGGCGCTGCTCCATCATGCGTAACGCCGGTGCCGCGCGTGTTGGCAGCGGCCATGCGATGCCGTCGAGATCCCCGATGACGCCTTGAAGCGCGGCACTGCACACCTCGGCGAGGACCGGCACCGGTTCCGGAGTCTCGTCGGCTTCGGGCACCGACTCCGTTCGGTTGACCCGGACATGCATCAGCTCACTGATCGCACGGGGCACCATGCGGGATGCCCACGCGCCGATGGCGGTCAGGGTGACGAGCGGTTCGAGTCGGCTGCCGATGACCGGTAGGGCAGTAAGCGATTCAGCCATGGCGATCGCCGATTGCACCGGTTCGCCGCGAGCCAGGAGTCTGGCCGCCGAACACGGTGTCGACGCGGGTTTATCGCCTTGGGCCGTCATTGCGCGAATGTACCGCCGGATACGCTCGATATCGGTGAGATTCGGGTGAGCGTCAGAACTTCAGTCTCACGGCGGGGGCGGCGGTACCAGCGGCGGCCGGCAGTCGTTGATTGTCGGATCCCACCAGCCGGGCGTGCAGTCCTTCGGCAGCACCAAGCCGGTCGGGCGGCACACGCTGGCGACCGGATCCCACCACTCGCCCCATGCACAGTCCGCGTGGCTCACGGCGGGAGATGCAATGGTCACGAAGGACAGCGAAGCGAATCCGGCTGCGGCGACGGTCGCTATACGACGAACTGTATTTCGCATGGAGTTGTTCTTGCCCAACGGCCGGCATCTCAAACGCGTCATCATCCGAAGACTTGAAGCTAACGCCGAGTTCTGCACCCGGGTAGTTGCTCGGGCGGCCGTTTCACGACCTTCATGCAGGACTCGGTGGAGACAAGGGTGCGGGCGGGGGGACTCGAACCCCCACGTCCAAAAGGACAATGGCACCTAAAGCCATCGCGTAAGCCAATTCCGCCACGCCCGCAGCGTCCCAAGGGTAGCGCGGTACCGTTGAACGGTGCCCACTACACGGCGTAGGAGGCCGGCGCTGATCGCGCTGGTGATCATCGCCGCCGCAGGTTGCCTTGCCCTGGCGTGGTGGCAGTGGACCCGTTTCGAGTCGACGTCGGGCAGCTTCCAGAACCTCGGCTACGCCCTGCAGTGGCCGCTTTTCGCCGGGTTCTGCGTCTACGGCTACTACAAATTCGTCCGCTACGAGGACGCCCCGCCCGAGCCGATGCGGCACGACACCGTCACAGAGATCCCGGCAGGCCTGCTGCCCGAACGACCAAAACTCTCAACACAATCGGACCTTGACCCCGCGCTGCGGGAATACAACGCCTACCTTGCCGACCTGGCCAAGAAAGACAGAGAACCGTGACCGATACCGCCCCCACAACTCCCGTCGAGACCATTCGCAAGGCGCTGCTCGCCTATCGCGTGATGGCATGGACAACCGGCATCTGGCTGATCGCGCTGTGCTACGAGATTTACCTGCGATACGTGGTCAAGGTGGACAACCCACCAACCTGGATCGGCGTCGTGCACGGATGGGTGTACTTCGTCTACCTGCTCGCGACGGCCAACCTCGCGGTCAAGGTGCGGTGGCCGATCGCCAAGACCATCGGCGTGCTTTTGGCCGGCACCATTCCGCTGGTCGGCATCATCGTCGAGCACTTCCAGACCAGGGACATCAAACAGAAGTACGGCGTCTAACCCGTCGAGTGCGCGGCTGTGTACGCCGATACCGGCGCGTCCCGTACGAAACCGCACGCTCGGCCCAGGTGTTCCACACCTCAGCTGCCAGGTATCTGGTCAGCCCGAAAGTGCCTTGAGCGCCGGCGCCAACAACGCCAACGCCCGCCCCCGGTGCGACGCCGCGTCCTTCTCCTGCGGTGTCAGCTCGGCCGCCGTCCGTGACGAACCCTCGGGCACGAACACAGGATCGTAACCGAATCCACCGTCGCCCTTGGCTTCTCGTGCGATGCTGCCGCGCCACGTACCGCGGACCACCGTCTCACCCGCCGAAGACACCAGCGCGCATGCCGACACGAACGCGCCGGCCCGCCGTTCGTCGGGCACATCACGAAGCTGCGCCAGCAGCAGCGCGGTGTTGGCCGCGTCCTCGCCGTGCACGCCCGCCCAGCGGGCCGACAACACACCAGGCATGCCGTTTAGCGCGTCGACCTCCAGCCCCGAGTCGTCGGCCACGCTCGCCAACCCGGTGGCCCGGAACGCTTCGCGCGCCTTGGCGACCGCGTTGTCTTCGAAGGTTGCGCCCGTCTCCGGCGCCTCGTCGAACGGGGCAACATCATCGAGCGACAACAACGTCAGACCAGAGATTCCCGCGGCATCGAGCACCCGTCGCAGTTCGGCCAGCTTCTTGTGGTTACGGCTGGCCACCAGCAGCTCCACGGTTGGTTGCGCTCTCCGCGTCCGCGTCAGCTTCCGAACGCCTTCTTCTGGGGGGTATCCGACTCGGGAAGCTCTCCCGGATACGGCTTCTCCAGAGCCTCGCGCTGAATGACGAACAGCTGCTCGCACGCGGCCAACCCGGCGTCGAGCAACTTGTCCAGCGTCGAGCGCGGGAACGTCGCACCTTCGCCGGTGCCCTGGATCTCCACCAGCGTGCCGGTATCGGTGGCGACCACGTTCATGTCCACCTCGGCTCGCGAGTCCTCGGTGTACGGCAGGTCGGTGCGGACGCGTCCGTCGACCACGCCGACGCTCACCGCGGCGATCGCGCAGGACAGCGGACGCGGGTCAGCCAGCTTGCCGGCCGCCGCCAACCACGTCACCGCATCCGCCAACGCCACGTACGCACCCGTGATGGCGGCGGTGCGGGTGCCGCCGTCGGCCTGCAACACGTCGCAGTCGAGCGCGTTGGTGTTCTCCCCCAGCGCCGACAGGTCGATACACGCGCGCAGAGACCGCCCGATCAACCGGCTGATCTCCTGGGTGCGGCCGCCGATGCGGCCGCGGACGGATTCCCGGTCGGAGCGTTCATGGGTGGCCGCGGGCAGCATCGCGTACTCCGCAGTCAGCCAGCCCTGCCCCGAACCCCTGCGCCATCGCGGCACACCCTCGGTGACGCTTGCCGTGCACATGACCCGGGTCTGACCGAACTCGACGAGTACCGATCCCGCCGGGTGAGAGGTGAAACCGCGGGTGATGACCACCGGCCGCAGCTCATCGTCGAGCCGGCCGTCTTCTCGTCTGGACACCCGCCAACCCTAGCCGGTGCTCCGGTCATCAATGCCGGGTGACGGGGAACGACTCTCCGCACACCACCGCGTGCACGGGTCCGTCGAATTCGGCCTTCGCCTCGCTGATCACGTCCTCGCGCGACGTCCACGGTGGAATATGCGTCAGCAGCAACTCGCCGACCCCGGCGCGCGCCGCGGCCTGGCCGGCCTCGGTGCCCGACAGGTGCAGGTTCGGCGGACGCAACGCATCATGCGTCCACGACGCCTCGCAGAGGAACACGTCCGCACCGCGGGCCAGATCGACCAGCGAATCGCACGCGCCGGTGTCACCGCTGTAGACGAACGTCGCGCCGGACGGGTCGGTGACTCGCAGCCCGTAGGACTCCGTCGGATGGCACACCAGCCTCGGCTCGATCGTCAGCGACCCGATCTGCACCAGTTCTCTGTCGACCCAGTGCCGGATGTCGAAGATATCGCTGAAGTCGTCGATCTCCGCACCCTCGGGCGACGACGCCGCACCGAGGCGCGCCCACGTCTTCTTCGGTCCGTACATCAGGCCACGCTCGGGCGCGGGCGACGGGTGGTAGCGCCGCCAAACGAAGAGACCGGGGAGGTCGAGGCAATGGTCGGCGTGCAGGTGCGACAGCAAAACGTGTACCGCGTTGGGATCCGCGTGGCGCTGCAGCGCACCGAGCACACCACCACCGAAGTCGATGGCCAGGGGCGGGGTTTCGGGCGCCGTCAGAAGGTAACCGGACGCTGGCGAATCAGGCCCGACAACACTGCCGGAGCAACCGAGTACGGTGATTCGCACATTCACTAGCTTGCCATGCCCGCTATCCCTATGACGAAAACATCAGCGCTTTGATTGACTAACGTCATCATTGGCTGCTGACGTGACGTTGAACAGGCCGGACACCGTCGAGAGACGGACCGAGGAATCGGGCCGCAAGTGTGGTGAACGCCTCAGGATCGCCCGTCGCCTCGAAGTGCCGTTGCGCGGGCGGCGCGTCATGCGGGCGAAGCAGATCGAGCTCGGTGAGCACCCGCAGCAAGTCCTTGGCCGTCTCCTCGGCGCTGGACACCAAGGCGACCTGATCTCCCATCGCCAGCTGGATGAGCCCGGACAGCATCGGGTAGTGGGTGCAGCCCAGCACCAGGGTGTCCACGTCGGCGCGCTGCAGCGGCTCCAGGTAACCCTCCGCCAGGCCGAGCACCTGCCTGCCACTGGTGACGCCGCGCTCCACGAAGTCGACGAACCGCGGGCACGCCACCCCGGTGACCTCGATGTCGCGCGCGGCGGCGAACGCGTCCTGATAGGCGCCCGACGCGATCGTCGCCTCGGTGCCGATCACGCCGATGCGGCCGTTGCGCGTCGTCGCCACCGCGCGGCGCGCCGCAGGCAGGATCACCTCGACGACGGGCACCGGCGCGTACCGTTCGCGGGCATCCCGCAGGCAGGCCGACGACGCGCTGTTGCATGCAATCACCAGTGCCTTGACCCCGCGGTCGACGAGGTCGTCGCCGATCGCCAAAGCGTGCGCCCGGATCTCGGGGATGGTCAGCGGGCCGTAGGGGCCGTTGCCGGTGTCTCCGACGTAGACGATGTCCTCGTCGGGCAGTTGGTCGATGATCGCCCGCGCGACGGTGAGGCCGCCGACGCCGGAATCGAAGATGCCGACAGGCGCTAGTGGCGAGGTCACGTCCCGAAGGTCTGCGGCAGAGGGGCCCCGCGCTTGCGGGCTTCGCGGGCCTTCCGCTCTGGCCCGGACAACAGGTACGCAGCAACGACGCCTGCGATCGCGCCACACAAATGGCCCTGCCACGACACCCCCGGAGTGCCGGGCAGCACGCCGAGCAGAACACCGCCGTAGATGAACAGCACGACGACGCCGACCACGATCTCCCACACAGCGCGGGTGAAGAAGCCGAAGACGATCAGAAACGCCAGCCAGCCGAAGATCAGGCCGGACGCGCCGATGTGGTTGGTCTCGCAGCTGACGCCGACGTACGGGCAGTGCGTGCCGACGTTGCCGATGAGCCATGTGCCGAGGCCACCGAGTACCCAGATGATGGCCGTGGCGAAGATGAACCGCGACAGACCCGCGAGCGTCATCAGGAAGCCGAGGATCAGTGCCGGGATGGTGTTGGCGATGAGGTGGT
The DNA here is from genome assembly GCF_032159565.1 of Mycobacterium sp. Taxonomy (GTDB): domain Bacteria; phylum Actinomycetota; class Actinomycetes; order Mycobacteriales; family Mycobacteriaceae; genus Mycobacterium. Next base: position 25,357 of record NZ_JAVHWR010000174.1, on the reverse strand, counting down.
CCCAGTTCGAGTGCAGAAGCGGCGCGAAGACGATGCCCATCAGGCCGTCGGTCTCCAGCGGCCGGATGCCGTTTCGATCGAGGCTGTGGTTGGTCAGGCTGTCCCACAGCTCGATGACATAGAGCAGCGCAACGAAGCTGACGACGGTGACGCCGCCGACCACCCACGCCGGGCGCTTCTTCGGCGCCGGCTGGGTCGTATAGCCCGGCCCGCTCAAGCGCACTCGATTCGCTCGCAAGCTTCGCTCATGCCCATAGCTGCCCTTCCAAAGCGTCTTCCGCTTCGTCAAGGCTACCGGCGTATGCGCCGGTCGACAGATACTTCCACCCGGCGTCGGCCACCACGAACGCGATGTCGGCCCGCTCCCCGGCCTTCACCGCCTTCGCCGCCATACCGAGCGCGGCATGCAGCACCGCGCCGGTCGAAATGCCGGCGAAGATGCCCTCCACCTGAACGAGTTCGCGGGTGCGTTTGACCGCGTCGAACGATCCGACCGAGAACCGCGTCGTCAGCACGTCGGCGTCATACAGCTCGGGGATGAACCCCTCGTCGATGTTGCGCAGCGCGTAGACACCCTCGCCGTAGCGGGGCTCGGCGGCCACGATCTGGACGTCGGGCACCTGCTCGCGCAGATACCGTCCGGTGCCCATCAGCGTGCCGGTGGTGCCGAGGCCTGCGACGAAGTGCGTGATCTCCGGCAGGTCGGCCAGCAGCTCGGGTCCGGTGCCGAGGTAGTGCGATTCGGTGTTGGCCGGGTTGCCGTACTGGTAGAGCATCACCCAGTCCGGGTTCTGCGCGGCCAATTCCTTGGCATGCGCCACCGCCGTGTTCGAGCCGCCCTCGGCGGGCGAGAAGATGATCCGCGCGCCGTAGAGCTCGAGCAGTTGGCGACGCTCGATCGACGTGTTCTCCGGCATCACGCAGATCATCGTGTAGCCCTTGAGCAGGGCGGCCATCGCCAGCGAGATGCCCGTATTGCCACTGGTCGGCTCCAGGATCGTGGCGCCGGGTTCGAGCACCCCGTCGCGCTCGGCCTGTTCGATCATCCGTAGCGCGGGCCGGTCCTTGATCGACCCCGTCGGGTTGCGGTCCTCGAGCTTGGCCCACAGCCGGACGTGCGGCGCCCCGTCGCCGTCCTCCCAGCGCGGCGACAACCGGCGCAGGCCCACCAGCGGCGTGTTGCCGAGCGCCTCCAGCAGTGAGTCGTACCGCGTCATCGGCGCCTACTCACCCTCCGGCCACGGCGGGCAGGATCGTGACCGAGTCGCCGTCAGAGATTTCGGTGTCGAGGCCGCCGGAGAAGCGCACGTCCTCGTCGTTGACGTAAATGTTGACGAAGCGGTGCAGCTTGCCCGGATTAGCCGGGTCGACGAGGCGGTCGGAGATGCCGGAGTAGTTGGCCTCCAGATCGGCGATGACAGCCTGCAGCGTCTCGCCCGTCGCGGAGACGCGTTTCTCGCCGCCGGTGTGGCTGCGCAGAATGGTGGGCACGGAAACGGTAACGGTCATGGGTGGCCTCTCTTGGACGTCTAGTACTGCTCGACGATCTTGACGGGTTCCTCGGTGACGACGCCGTCGACGATGCGGTAGCTGCGCAGCTCGTGCACGTCGGGGTCGCGAGTGGACACGAGCACGTAGTGCGAGTCGGGTTCGGATGCATACGAGATGTCGGTGCGGCTGGGATAGGCCTCCGTCGCGGTATGCGAGTGGTAGATGACGATCGGAGCCTCACCTCTGTCCTCCAACGCCCGCCACACCTTCAGCTGCTCCATCGAGTCGAACCGGTAGAAGGTCGGCGACCGCTCGGCGTTGAGCATCGCGATGTGCCGCTCGGGACGCTCGGACCCCTCGGGACCGGCGAGCACACCGCACGCCTCGTCGGGATGGTCGGCACGGGCGTGCGCGACCATGGCGTCGACCAGGTCGGCGCAAACCAGCAGCACAGTCCTACCCCTTTCCGGCGAACGCTCCGGGCAACATGTCCCGGTATGTCGGTATTCCGGCTATCGACTCTGCCGCAAGAACACCGACGAGCACCGCCCGGGCCAGGACATCCGCCGCGGCGGCCCCGACCGCGGTGATCAGCGGCACCTCCGGCGACATGGAGGCCGGCGTCTCGGGATCCGGCGACACCTCGACGGCACCGGTAGCCAGCGCGAACACCGTATCGCCGTCCAGTGGGGTGTGACACGGGCGGATGGTGCGGGCGAGGCCGTCATGGGCGGCGACCGCGACGCGGCGGCACGCGGCCGCGCTCATCGCGGCGTCGGTGGCGACCACCGCGATCGTGGTGTTGAGCGGGCTGAACTCGGTGTGCCGGTCGGCATAGGCCGCGATCTCGTCGGCTCCCGGCGAGACGAGCCCGAACTCCTCGATCTGTTCGGCCTGCCATGGCAGTCCGGTCGTCGGGTCGACGGCGTCGCCTGCGGCATTGACGACGACGATCGCGCCGACCGTGACGCCGATGTCGGTGAGGGTCACCGATGCAGTGCCGACGCCGCCTTTCAGCACCCCGACGCGTGCGCCGGTGCCTGCGCCGACGGAGCCTACTGCCACCTTCGTCGACGCGGCCTGCGCGGCTGCGTTGCCGAACTCCGCGGTGGGCCTGCAGTCCCAACCGCCGACGGGCAGGTCGAAGACCACCGCGGCCGGGACGATCGGCACGACTCCCCCGTCCATCGCCACGCCGCGACCCTGTTGCTCCAGCCACTGCATCACGCCGTCGGCCGCCGCCAGGCCGTAGGCGCTGCCGCCGCTGAGGACGACCGCGTCGACGTGGCGGACCGAGTTGATCGGGTCGAGCAGGTCGGTCTCCCTCGTGCCCGGCGCGCCACCGCGGCAGTCGACGGCACCGACGGTGCCGGGCGGGGTCAACACGACCGTCGTGCCGCTGGCCCAGCCGGAGCCGAGCGTCGCGTCGGGGTCGATGCGCTCGTGTTGGCCGACTCGGATACCGCCGACGTCGGTGATGGCGCTCATCGCTTGTCCATCAGGCCGAGGACCAGATACTCCTGCAGCACCGTCAACCACTGGTACACGTCGAAATGACCGGCCATCGGGTGGTCGGCCGGCACCCGTTCGGGTCCCTCGGGGCTGATGTCGAGCATCGTGCCCAAGGCGAGCCGGACGTCGTTGACCGCGGCCGCCCACGCATGCGCATCGTTCTCGGTCAGCTCGAATCGACCGCCGCCGTTCGGCACCGTGTCCAACACCCGTTGCGCCGCTTCGCGTTTGGCGGCGATGATGTCCGGCTCGTGTAGGCTGCGCAGCGCGCTGTTCAGGCTTTCCGCCGTGCCCGACCCGGCGGGATGGTCGTTCTGCGGCCGGAAGAAGTCGGGCAGCAGCCTCTTCATCGTCTCGTCCTCAGGAGGACGGGAGTTACCGGTCTTGAACCCGGTGATCTCCTCGAGTTCGTCTGCGGGCGATGATGATTCGCGCTCTTCGAGCATCGCCACCATAGACGTCACCAGGCTTTCGAGCAGCGCCGCCTCGTGCGAGGCCAACGCCGAACGGAAGCGCGGGCCGTCAGCGGTGTCGACCCGTTTCCACTTTCGCACTATCGCGTCCCGGCTCCGTCTATCAGCGGTCGTGTTGCATGGTCGCCCACAAGCCGGCGGCGTGCAGCTTGGATACGTCGACTTCCATGGACTCGCGGCTGCCCGCCGACACCACCGCCTTGCCTTCGTTGTGCACCTGCAGCATGAGCTTGGTGGCGTGCGGCTCGTCGTAACCGAACAGCTTCTGGAAGACGTAGGTCACGTACGTCATCAGGTTGACGGGGTCGTCCCAGACGACGGTCACCCACGGGGACTCGGTGTCCTCGGCAATCTCGACGTGTCGTTCCTCGCGAGTTCCCGGCCGGGCCTTCGCTGGGGTAACCATGTGCCCAGAATAGCCGGGGCCCGATAGGGCCGGAGAACGGTTACGGTTGACCGATGACAGCAGCGCTGCTGACCGACAAATACGAGCTGACCATGCTTGCCGCGGCGCTGCACGACGGGACCGCGCACCGGCGCACAACTTTCGAGGTGTTCGCGCGTCGGCTACCGGAGGGCAGGCGGTACGGCGTGGTCGCCGGGACCGCGCGGTTCGTGGAAGCGTTGGCGGAGTTCACGTTCGATGACACCGCGCTGACGTCGCTGTCGGACTTCCTCGACGATGACGTTCTGGCGTACCTCGCCGACTACCGATTCCGCGGCGACGTCGACGGTTATGCCGAAGGTGAGTTGTACTTTCCCGGTTCGCCGGTGTTGGCGGTACACGGCACATTCGGCGAGGGCGTCGTACTCGAGACGCTGGCCCTGTCGATCTTCAATCACGACACTGCGATCGCATCGGCCGCGGCCCGGATGGCGAGCGCCGCCGAGGGTCGGACACTCATCGAGATGGGTTCCCGGCGCACCCACGAGCAGGCCGCCGTCGCCGCCGCGCGCGCAGCCTACCTTGCGGGTTTCGCCGGTTCGTCGAATCTCGAGGCCCAGCGCCGCTACGGCGTGCCCGCACTGGGCACCAGCGCGCACGCGTTCACGTTGCTGCACACCACCGCGCAAGGGCCGGACGAGAAGGCGGCGTTCCGCGCCCAGGCCGATGCCCTCGGCGTGGGCACCACCCTGCTCGTCGACACCTACGACATCACCCAGGGCGTCGCCAACGCCGTCGAGGTGGCCGGCCCTGAACTCGGCGCCGTCCGCATCGACTCCGGCGACCTGGGCGTGCTGGCCCGGCAGGTCCGTGCCCAACTCGACGGCCTCGGCGCAACGAAGACCCGCATCGTCGTCTCGGGTGACCTCGATGAGTTCGCCATCGCAGGGCTGCGCGCCGAACCCGTCGACATCTACGGCGTCGGCACCGCGGTCGTGACCGGGTCTGGCGCCCCGACCGTGAACATGGTCTACAAGCTGGTCGAGGTGGACGGCATGGCTGTGGAGAAACGCAGCGTGCACAAGGAGTCGCACGGTGGCCGTAAGAGGGCGATGCGGCTGGCCAAGCCCTCGGGAACCGTCGTCGAGGAGATCGTCTACCCGGCCGCCGGAACCGCCCCGCAGTCCGATCTCGTCGCACGTGATCTGACGGTCCCGCTGGTCAAGAACGGCGAGCCCGTCGCCGACCTGAGCCTGGCCTCGGCCCGCGACCGCGTCACGGCGGGCTTGCACAGCCTGCCGTGGGACGGCCTGAAACTGTCCCGCGGCGAGCCCGCGGTCGCGACGCGGATGGTTCCGCCCGCCGGCCGAGGCGCGTAGGAGGAGCCATTTCCGACGAAGCTCCGGTCACCGAACTGCTCGCCACCGCGGTCGCCGCGCTCGGTGGCAGCGAGCGCAGTGGCCAGGTCCAGATGGCCGAGGCCGTCGCGCACGCATTCGACGCGGGTGAGCATCTGGCCGTGCAGGCGGGCACCGGCACCGGCAAGTCGCTCGCGTACCTGGTGCCCGCGATTGCGCGCGCCATCGCCGCCGACGAACCAGTTGTGATTTCGACGGCCACGATTGCGCTGCAACGCCAGCTCGTCGACCGCGACCTGCCCGCGCTCGCCGACTCCCTCGCAGAAGCGCTGCCACGCGAGCCGAAATTCGCTCTGCTCAAGGGGCGGGGAAACTATCTGTGCCTGAACAAGATTCACAACGGCGCGGCGGCGGAGCCGGATGATCGGCCGCAGGAGGAATTGTTCGACGCGGCGGCTTCGACGGCGTTGGGGCGCGACGTGGCACGCCTGATCGCCTGGTCGTCGAACACCGACACCGGCGACCGCGACGAGCTCGCACCCGGCGTGCCGGACCGGTCCTGGGGTCAGGTCAGCGTCTCTTCGAGGGAATGCATCGGTGCGGCGCGCTGCCCGTTCGGCACCGACTGCTTCGCGGAGAAGGCGAGAAGCCGGGCCGCCGAAGTGGATGTCGTCGTCACCAACCACGCACTGTTGGCGATCGACGCCATCTCCGATGCCGCGGTGCTTCCCGAACATCGGCTCCTGGTCGTCGACGAGGCACACGAACTCGCGGACCGGGTCACCGGCGTGGCCACCGCGGAGTTGTCCAACGCGACCCTCAGCGCGGCGACCCGACGCGTCGCGCGACTCGTCGAACCCGAACTGACGCAACGACTCGAGGCCGCGACAGCGACGTTCGCGTCCGCCATTCACGACGCGACGCCCGGGCGCATCGACCGCCTCGACGACGAGATGACGACGTACCTGACCGCGCTGCGCGACGCCGCGAGCCGCGTGCGGTCGGCGATCGACATGTCACCCTCCGACCCCAAAGCGGCGTCGGCGCGAACCGAGGCGGTCACCGCGCTGTCCGACATCAGCGATACCGCGACGCGCATCATCGCGTCGTTCGTCCCCGAGATTCCCAACCGTGACGATGTGGTGTGGCTGGACCATGAGGATGCGGTGCACGCGAAAAGCACCAAAGGGGGAGGCGGAGCTATTCGGGCCGTCATGCGAGTGGCGCCGCTCTCGGTGGCAGGTCTGTTGCGGGGCAGGCTGTTTGACCAGTCCACCGTGGTGCTGACATCGGCCACGCTGACGGTCGGCGGCTCGTTCGACGCGATGGCCGCGGCATGGGGGTTGACCGGCGGCGACGAGAAGCAGGACTGGCGTGGCATCGACGTGGGATCTCCGTTCGAGCACGCGAAGGCCGGAATCCTCTATGTCGCAGCGCATCTCCCGCCGCCGGGGCGCGACGGCACCGGCTCCGCCGAGCAGCTCGACGAGATCCAGACGCTGATCGACGCCGCGGGCGGGCGAACGCTGGGACTCTTCTCGTCGATGCGGGCCGCACGGGCGGCCGCGGAGATCATGCGAGAGCGGCTGTCCACACCGGTGCTCTGCCAGGGCGACGACACCACGTCCGCCTTGGTGAAGCAGTTCGCCGACGATCCGGCGACCTGTCTGTTCGGCACGTTGTCGCTGTGGCAGGGCGTTGACGTGCCAGGGCCGTCGCTGTCGTTGGTGCTGATCGACCGCATTCCGTTCCCACGCCCGGATGATCCCCTGCTGTCGGCGCGCCAGCGCGCGGTCGCCGCGCGCGGTGGAAACGGGTTCATGGCCGTCGCGGCCAGCCATGCCGCACTGCTGCTGGCCCAGGGCGCCGGCCGGCTGTTGCGGCGTTCCGAGGACCGCGGGGTGGTGGCCGTGCTGGATTCGCGGATGGCCACCGCGCGTTACGCGGGCTATCTGCTGGCGTCGCTGCCGCCGTTCTGGGCGACCACGGATTCGGTGCGGGTTCGACAAGCGCTGGAACGCCTCCACACCGCCAACGCCGCACTATCGTGACGCCGATGAGCCGACGACCGGTCACCGGTGCTCTGCTTGCCGTCTGCGCCGCGCTGTTCGTGGCGTCCTGCTCCACGACGGTGAAGGGCGCCGCGGTCTCGGTGTTCGACGATCCGTTCAAGGTGGCGGGCATGCCCGCCGTGGACGGGCCGACGGGGCTGCGATCCGACGCGAAGAAGGCGTCGCGCGACGTCGAGAACGGTGACGGCGGCGAGGTCGACGAACTGGGCGCGGACTCGGTCAGCGACATCGAAGACTTCTGGGAAACCACATATGCCGAGACTTTCGGCAAGAGCTTCTCCCCGGTCGAGGCGCTGATCTCCTGGGACGCGGGCGGTTACGAGAGCCAGAAGTTCTGCGAAGAAGACACCTACGGCTTGGTTAACGCCGGCTTCTGCTTTCTCGACGACACCATCGGCTGGGACCGCGGTGAACTGCTTCCTGCGCTGCGGGACAACTTCGGCGACATCGCTGTCACCAATGTGCTGGCCCACGAATACGGGCATGCCATTGCGCATCAGGCCAAGATCAACAAGAAGAACACCCCGACGCTGGTCGCCGAGCAGCAGGCGGACTGCTTTGCCGGCGCGTACATGCGCTGGGTGGCCGAGGGCAATTCCGCTCGCTTCACGCTGAGTACCGCAGACGGCCTCAACAGGCTTCTGGCAGCGCTGATCTCGTTCCGCGACCCGCTGCTGAGCGAGGACGCGTACGCCCCCGGCACCAACGAGCACGGTTCGGCATTCGAACGGATCACCGCGTTCCAGTTCGGCTTCACCGACGGGGCATCGTCGTGCGCGGCCATCGACGCCAAGGAGATCGCACAGCGTCGCGGCGACCTGCCCGTCGAGCTGCAGCAGGACCAGACCGGCGAATGGCCGGTCAGCGAGGAGTCGGTGAAGGCCATCGTCGAAGCGCTCGAGACGCTGTTCTCGCCGGCCGACCCACCCAAGCTGAGCCTCGACGCGGGTTCGGCGAACGATTGCCACGACGCGCGCCCCAGCCCGCCGGTGTCCTATTGCCCGGCAAGCAACACGATCTCCGTCGATATGCCCAAGCTGGCGGCGATGGGCGCGCCATCGGGGCGGGACGAGAACGGCGGTGCGGTATCCGGTGACAACACGGCGTACTCGGTCCTCGTCTCCCGCTACATGCTGGCCATTCAGCACCAGCGCGCCGGCGTGCGTCTCGACAACGCCGAAGCCGCGCTGCGCACTGCATGCCTGACCGGCGTCGCGACGACCAAGATGACCGCAGCGGTGACCACGTCGGACGGCAATACGGTGGCGTTGACGGCGGGCGACCTCGACGAGGCCGTCTCCGGTCTGCTCACCAACGGGCTTGCGGCCAGTGACGTGAACGGCGACACAGTGCCGTCCGGTTTCTCCCGGATGGACGCGTTCCGCACGGGCGTGCTCGGCGACGAGGACCGCTGCTTCAACCGGTTCCCCTGAGCCGTACTCGCCCCAGCGTGCCGACCCGAAGTCCGACGAATCGGTCCGATGTCAGGCCAGGGTGACCAGTCCGAGTTCGGAGTCGGAGGCCAGCAGCGGATGATGCGGTAAGACGCGCACCGTGTAGCCGACGGGACCGGCGACGGGCAGCGGAGTGGTCGTCGAGAAGATCTCGTTTCCGCCCTCGGCGGTGCCGGTGTGCCGCATCGGCACGGTCTTCGGATTGACCAGCGCATCGGCAGGATCAACCCGACCGAGAACCGCCTGGACGGACACCTCGTCGGGGCCTAGGCCCGCGAGCTGCACCGTCGCCGAGAGCGTGAGCTCGGAACCCAGCAGCGGAGTGTCCGGCAGCCCGGTGCTGTCGACGTCGGTGATCTGAATCTTCGGCCACGCCTCGTGGGCCCGCTGACGGTAGGCGGCCAGATCCCAAGCGGCACCGAAAGGCACGCCGCCCTCCTCAAGGGGCACGACGGTTCGGCGCAGTGACTGCGCCGCGGGAGCGTAGTACTTCTCGGTGTAGTCGCGCACCATCCGCGATGCCAGCACCTTGGGCCCCAGCACCTCGAGCGTGTGGCGGACCATCTCGACCCAGCGCATGGGTACACCGCGGTCGTCACGGTCGTAGAACTTCGGCGCGACCGACCGCTCGACCAGGCTGTAGAGCGCCGCGGCCTCCAGGTCGTCGCGCCGGCTTTCGTCGGCCAGTCCGTCGGCAGTCGGAATCTCCCAACCGTTTTCGCCGTCGTACCACTCGTCCCACCAGCCGTCCCGGATGGACAGGTTCAACCCGCCGTTGAGCGCGCTCTTCATCCCCGACGTGCCGCATGCTTCCAGCGGGCGCAGCGGGTTGTTCAACCAGACGTCGCAGCCGTAGTACAACTGGCGGGCCATCGACATGTCGTAGTCGGGCAGAAACGCGATGCGGTGCCGCACTTCGGGCCGGTCGGCGAACCGCACCACCTGCTGGATCAGCGCCTTTCCGCCTTCGTCGGCCGGATGCGACTTGCCCGCCACGATCAGCTGAATCGGCCGCTTCTCGTCGAGCAGCAACTTCTCCAGCCGGTCCGGATCACGCAGCATCAGCGTCAGCCGCTTGTAGGTCGGCACTCGCCGGGCGAACCCGATCGTCAGCACATTCGCATCGAAAGCCGTTGCAATCCAGCCGAGTTCGGCGTCGGATGCACCGCGCTCGAGCCAGGACCGGCGCAGTCGCGCCCGGACGTCGTTGACCAACAGCTCGCGGAGCTGCGAACGGATCCACCACAGATGTCCCGGGTCCACCTGCTGCAGCCGTTCCCAGAGCGCAGGCTCCCATACCGCGGGCGCGCTCGGAAGGTCGCCGCCACTGAGCTCACGCCCCAGCTCGAGCCACTGCGGCGCCGCCCAGGTCGGCGCGTGCACACCGTTGGTGATCGAGCCGATCGGCACCTCCGACGGGTCAAAGCCCGGCCACAGCTCGTTGAACATCTCCCTGCTGACCCGACCATGCAGAAGCGACACACCGTTGGCGCGCTGCGCGAGCCGCAGTCCCATGTGAGCCATGTTGAACTTCGACGGGTCGTCCTCGGCTCCGAACGCGATGACGCGGTCCAGCGGGACACCGGGCAGCAGCCGCGAGGTGGCGCCCGACGGGCTGCCCTCCCCGCCGAAGTAGCGCTTGACCATCTCCACCGGGAATCGGTCGATACCGGCGGCCACGGGAGTGTGGGTGGTGAACACGGTGGACGACCGCACTACGGTCAGCGCGGTGTCGAAATCGAGACCGGAGTCGATGAGCTCGCGAATCCGCTCGACGCCCAGGAAACCGGCGTGGCCCTCGTTCATGTGGAAGACCTCGGGCGTCGGCAGATTTTCGATCTCGGTGAACGCCCGGATGGCACGCACCCCGCCGATGCCTGCCAGGATCTCCTGCTTGATGCGGTGCTCCTGGTCGCCGCCGTAAAGCCGGTCGGTGACGCCGCGCAGATCGTGCTCGTTTTCCGGGATGTCGGAATCCAGCAGCAGCAACGGAATTCGACCGACCTGCGCGACCCACACCCGGGCTCGCAGCTGGGCGGCGTCGGGCATGGCCAACTCCACCAGAACCGGGTCACCTTGGTGATCGGTGAGCAACCGCAGAGGCAGCCCCTGCGGATCCAGCGACGGGTAGTTCTCCCGCTGCCAGCCGTCGGCGGTCAGCGACTGACGGAAATAGCCCGAGCGGTAGTACAGCCCCACCGCTACCAGCGGCAGCCCCAGATCCGATGCCGACTTCAGGTGGTCACCGGCGAGGATTCCCAAGCCACCCGAGTAGTTCGGCAGCACCTCGACGACTCCGAACTCCATCGAGAAGTATGCGATGCCGTTCGGCAGCTCGGCGCCTTCGGCGGCGCGTTCCTGATACCACAGCGGACGGCTCAGGTAGTCGTCGAGGTGGGCGGCGACCTTGTCGAGCCGATCAGCGAACGAGTCGTCGGCGGCGAGTTCGTCCAGCCGCTTCGGGCTGACCTGGCCGAGCAGTGCCACCGGATCGCAGCCGACCTGCGTCCATAGCGCCGGGTCGATGGCCGCGAAGAGATCTTGTGTGGGTTTGTCCCACGACCAACGCAGGTTGATCGAAAGCCGCTCGAGCGCGACCAATCGCTCAGGGAGATGCGCGCGGACAGTGAACCGACGGAGGGCTTTCACGCGACCCAACCTTACTGATGATCGACGTGAGTGCAGTCTCGTGCCGGGGCGATCGTTCACCAGCACTTGGTTGGGGCGCACACTACGGTGGGTATAGGGCGCGACGAGGCTGTAAACGAATCGAATCCAGACGACAGCGGCCCTCTACCGGGCCGCGCCTTGAAGGAGTGGTAGGTGGCCGGTCGTATCGGTATCGATGACGTCGCACCTGTGGTGTCCGCAGGACGCTATCCCGCCAAGGCCGTCGTCGGCGAGGTGGTGCCGGTGACGGCCACAGTGTGGCGTGAAGGACACGATGCAGTGGCGGCCACCCTGGTGGTGCGTTACCACGGCACGGACTACCCGCAGCTCACGGACGGGCCGGCGCAGAATCCGCCCGCGCAGCCGGTGCCGATCGAGACCGTGGTCACCCCGGCGCCGAAGATCAAGCCGCAGGCGATTTCGATGGCGACCGGTCGCACCCCGGACGTATTCCACGGAGTGTTCAGTCCTGACCGTGTCGGGTTGTGGACGTTTCGGGTGGACGGCTGGGGCGACCCGATCGCGACGTGGCGACACAATGTGACCGCCAAACTCGACGCGGGCCAGAGCGAGACCGAACTGTCCAACGACCTCATCGTCGGTGCGCGACTGCTGGAGCGCGCCATTACCGGTGTGCCTCGGGCGCTGCGAGATCCCCTCATCGAGGCCGCCGAGGCGCTGCGCAAGCCGGGCGACCCGTTCACCCGTGCCGGCGCGGCGCTGTCCGAGGAGGTCACCGAGCTTCTCGCGCAATACCCGCTGCGCGACCAGATCACCCGCGGTGACCAGTACGGCGTGTGGGTGGACCGGCCCGAGGCCCGCTTCAGCGCCTGGTACGAGTTGTTCCCTCGGTCCACCGGTGGCTGGGATCAGAAGGGCAAACCGGTGCACGGCACGTTCGCCACCGCGGCCAAGGCACTGCCGCGCATCGCCAAGATGGGGTTCGACGTGGTGTACCTGCCGCCGATCCACCCGATCGGCAAGGTGCACCGCAAGGGTCGCAACAACTCCGTCACCGCCGGGCCCAAGGACGTCGGGTCGCCATGGGCCATCGGCAGCGACAAGGGCGGCCACGACGCGGTGCATCCCAAGCTCGGCACCATCGAGGACTTCGACGACTTCGTCGCAGCGACGCGTGACCAGGGCATGGAGGTGGCGCTGGACCTGGCCTTGCAGACCGCCCCGGACCATCCTTGGGCGAAGGACCACCCGGAGTGGTTCACGGTGCTGCCCGACGGCACGATCGCCTACGCAGAGAATCCGCCGAAGAAGTACCAGGACATCTACCCGGTCAACTTCGACAACGACCCCGCAGGAATCTACAACGAGGTGCTGCGAGTGGTCCGATACTGGATCAGCCACGGAGTCAAGATTTTTCGCGTCGACAACCCGCACACCAAGCCGCCCAACTTCTGGGCGTGGCTGATCGGACAGGTCAAGGCGACCGACCCCGATGTGCTGTTCCTTGCCGAAGCGTTCACCCGGCCCGCCCGCCTGTACGGGCTGGCCAAGCTGGGCTTCACCCAGTCCTACAGCTATTTCACGTGGCGCACCGCGAAGTGGGAGCTGATCGAGTTCGGCGAACAGATCGTCGAGCACGCCGATTACGCGCGCCCCAACCTGTTCGTCAATACGCCCGACATCCTGCACGAGAGCCTTCAGCAAGGCGGCCCCGGCATGTTCGCCATTCGCGCCGTACTGGCGTCGACGTTCAGCCCCGCCTGGGGTGTCTATTCCGGTTACGAGCTGTTCGAGCATCGAGCGGTGCGCGAAGGCAGCGAGGAATACCTGGACTCGGAGAAGTACGAGTTGCGCCCTCGTGATTTCGAGGCCGCCTTGGCCAGGGGCGAGTCGCTGGAGCCGTTCCTGACCCGGCTCAACGAGATTCGCCGACTGCATCCCGCGTTGCGCGAGTTACGAACGCTGAAGTTCCACCACGTCGACAACGATGCGCTGTTGGCCTACAGCAAGTTCGACCCCGTCAACGGGGACGCAGTGCTCGTGGTGGTGACGCTGAACCCGTTCGGTACCGAGGAGGCGACGGTGTGGCTGGACATGGGCGCCCTGGCGATGCAGCCGTACGACCGGTTCTGGGTGCGCGACGAGATCACCGGCGAGGAATACCAGTGGGGCCAGTCGAATTACGTTCGCCTTGACCCGGCCAGGGCGGTTGCTCACGTGTTCAACATGCCTTCGATACCAGCCGAACAACGACCGATCCTGCTCCGCAGGGAATGAGGGAAGTGACGGAACAGATGACCCGTACCAATCAACTCACCAGCCCGCACATGCGGCCCGATCCCGCCGATCTGAACCGGCTGCTCGCAGGCGAACACCACAACCCGCACTCGATCCTGGGCGCACACGAATACGGCGACCACACGGTGATCCGGGCGTATCGGCCGCATGCGGTCGAGGTGGCGGCCGTCGTCGGCGATCAGCGATATGTGTTCTCCCACCTCGACTCCGGCCTGTTCGCCGTGGCGCTGCCGTTGACCAATCTGGTCGACTACCGGTTGCAGATCACGTATGACGACGGCGGGGAGCCGTACACAGTCGCCGACGCCTATCGATTCCTGCCCACGCTCGGCGAGCTGGACCTGCATCTGTTCTCCGAGGGACGCCACGAACGGCTGTGGGACATCCTCGGTGCACATCCGCGAAGCTACAAGACGGCCGACGGGGTCGTTGAAGGAGTTTCCTTCGCGGTGTGGGCTCCAAACGCCAAGGGCGTCAGCCTGATCGGTGACTTCAACCACTGGGACGGCCACGAGGCGCCGATGCGGGTGCTCGGTTCGACCGGGGTGTGGGAGCTGTTCTGGCCCGGCTTCTCCGTCGGGGGCAAGTACAAGTTCCGCGTGCATGGCGCCGACGGTGCGGTGACCGAACGAGCCGACCCGATGGCCTTCGCCACCGAGGTGCCGCCGCAGACGGCGTCGCGGGTGACCAAGAGCGACTACACCTGGGCCGACACCGATTGGATGACACATCGCGCGCAGCAGAACCCGGTATTCGAGCCGATGAGCACCTACGAGGTGCACCTGATGTCGTGGCGGCCAGGCCTGAGCTACCGCGAACTCGCCGAGCAACTTACCGAATATGTTGTGTCGCAGGGGTTCACGCATGTCGAACTGATGCCCGTCGCCGAGCACCCGTTCGGCGGGTCGTGGGGTTACCAGGTCACGTCGTACTACGCGCCCACCTCGCGGCTCGGCACACCCGACGAATTCCGCCATCTGGTCGACACACTGCACCAGGCGGGTATCGGCGTGATCATGGACTGGGTTCCCGCGCACTTCCCCAAGGACGCCTGGGCGCTGGGCCGCTTTGACGGCACGCCGCTCTATGAGCACTCCGACCCGCGCCGTGGCGAGCAGTTGGACTGGGGCACGTACGTGTTCGATTTCGGTCGTGCGGAGGTGCGCAACTTCCTGGTGGCCAACGCGCTGTACTGGTTACAGGAATTCCACATCGACGGCTTGCGCGTCGACGCCGTGGCTTCGATGCTGTACCTCGACTACTCACGGCCGGCCGATGGCTGGACCCCCAACATCTACGGCGGACGCGAAAACCTCGAGGCGGTGCAGTTCCTGCAGGAGATGAACGCCACCGTGCACAAGGTGGCGCCGGGAATCGTCACCATCGCCGAGGAGTCGACGTCATGGCCCGGTGTCACGCGGCCGACAAACCTTGGCGGTCTTGGCTTCTCGATGAAGTGGAACATGGGCTGGATGAACGACACGCTGGAGTTCATCAAGCGTGACCCGATTCACCGCACTTATCACCACGGGGAGATCACGTTCTCGATGCTGTATGCGTACAGCGAGAACTACGTGCTGCCGATCAGCCACGACGAAGTGGTGCACGGCAAGGGCACGCTGTGGGGCAGAATGCCCGGCAACGACCACATGAAGGCGGCCGGGCTACGCAACCTGCTGGCCTACCAGTGGGCCCATCCGGGCAAGCAGCTGCTGTTCATGGGCCAGGAGTTCGGCCAGCGCGCAGAATGGTCAGAGGAACGCGGGCTCGACTGGCACCAGCTCGACGAGAACGGCTTCTCGAATGGCATTCAGCGGTTCCTGCGCGACGCCAACGGCCTGTATCAGACCCGACGGGCACTGTGGTCGCAAGACACCCGCCCGGAAGGCTATTCGTGGATCGACGCGAACGATTCCGCCAACAACGTGCTGAGCTTCCTGCGCTTCGGCGACGACGGCTCGGTTCTCGCGTGCGTGTTCAACTTCTCAGGCTCCGAGCACAGCCGCTATCGACTCGGTCTACCGCACGCGGGCACGTGGCGCGAGGTGCTCAACACCGACGCCGACATCTACAACGGTTCTGGCATCGGCAACTTCGGAGCGGTTGAGGCGACCAATGAGCCGTGGCATGGGCGTCCCGCGTCGGCCTTGATGGTGCTGCCGCCGCTGGCCGCTCTGTGGTTCGAGCCCGCCTAGCTAACGCCCAAACTCACGTTTGGGCGTAAAAGTGCGAGTAGACCGCACCATTTCGTCGATCTCGGCGTCAGTACAGCGCGTTGGCGAGCTTGCGCCTGCCGGCGATGACCTCCGGGTCGGCCGGGTCGAACAGCTCGAACAGCTCGACCAGTCGCGTGCGCACCGACGTGCGGTCGTCGCCTGCGGTGCGCCGCACCAGCGCGATCAACCGGTCGAACGCCGCAGCCACATTCTGCTGCAGGATCTCGACGTCGGCTGCGGCGAACGCGGCCTCGATGTCGTCGGGCGCGGCATCGGCCCCGGTGACCGCATCCGGTTGCCGCGCGGATGCGCGGGTCAAGAAGGCGATCTGGCCCACGGCGCCTTTGGCCTCCTCGTGGTCGGGGTTGGCGTCGAGGATTTTCTGGTAGGCGGCCTGCGCGGCGTCGAACTCGCCGGCGTCGAGATGCGTACGCGCCTGCGCCAATTCGGGGTCGACCTGCTCGGGTTCGTCTGCGTCGGCGGACCCTTCGAGTTTTCCGGCGGTGGAATTCAACAGCGAGTCGAGCCAGCCTCGTAGCTGGTCGGGAGGCTGCATGCCTTGGAAGCTCGACAGCGGTTGTCCCGCCGCCAACGCCACGACGGTCGGCACCGCCTGTACACCGAAGACCTGAGCGACGCGCGGAGTCGTGTCGACGTTCACGATTGCCAGCGACCACTTGCCGCCGGCAGCGGCAGCCAGGCTCGCCAGCGCTTCACCCAACTGCACGCTGGCGTCGCTGCGTGGCGACCACAGCAGGACGACGACCGGCACCTCGTTGGACCGACCGATCACCTCGGCTTCGAAATTGGCCTCGGTGACCTCCACACCTCCGGGTACGCCTGAACCCTGCGCCGGCACGCCACCCTCTCCGGCTGGGGTCGCGCGCTGCTTGAGGACGGAGAGGTCAACAGCGCCGGCAATGGAGGGCCCAGGCCCGGCGGGAGGACGAGGACGAGTCACGCCATCAAGTCTGTCACGTTGTTTCCGGCAATGATCGGCCTGGTTGCAGCACCCCTGCTGCGACCCTCGCGGCGCCCACGCGGCCGGTCCGATCCGCCCATATGAGGAAGATCACACTGCACAGCGGTACGACGCTCGCCAGCAACGCCAGCAACCATGTGCTGAGCGTCCATTTGACGGCGATTCCGACCAATACACCGGCCACCACGAAGGCGATGAAGACCAGCCCGTGGGTCATGCCGAAGACCTTGACGCCGATCTCGGTACGGGGCGTGCCGAGGTACTTGAAGTACATCCCGGCCAGCAGACCGGCCCAGCTCACGGCCTCGGCCAGAGCGATAAGCCGAAACCAACCCACTCGCGTGCGGAGATCGAAGGCGCTCGTCATGGCCGCCATTGTGCCCGAATCAGCAGCGAATTACTACAAAGCGTCGTAGGCGCTAGCGCGCCCGCAGGATCAACGCGTCGCCCTGTCCGCCGGCGCCGCAAAGCGCCGCCACGCCATAGCCGGACCCGCGTCGTGCCAGCTCAAGGGCCACATGCAGGGTGATGCGTGCACCCGACATCCCGATCGGATGCCCGATGGCGATCGCTCCACCGTCGACGTTCACCTTGTCGGAGTTCACACCGAGCTCGTTCATCGAGGCCAGCGCGACCGCAGCGAACGCCTCGTTGATCTCGATGACGTCGAGCTGCTCGACGGCGATGCCTTCGCGCGCAACCGCCTTCTTGATGGCGTTGGCGGGCTGCGACTGCAGCGTGGAGTCGGGGCCGGCGACCACGCCGTGCGCGCCGATCTCCACCAGCCACTTCAGGCCGAGCTGTTCGGCCTTGTCCCTGTTCATCACGACCACGGCGGCCGCACCGTCGGAGATCTGCGACGCCGACCCCGCGGTGATGGTGCCGTCCTTGCGGAATGCGGGCTTCAGGCCGGACAGCGACTCCGCGGTGGTGTTAGCGCGAATGCCCTCGTCCTCGGTGAACTCCAGCGGGTCGCCCTTGCGCTGCGGAATCTTCACCGGCACGACCTCATCGGCGTAGACACCGTCTTTCCATGCCGCAGCGGCCCTTTGGTGGGAACTCGCGGCGAACTCGTCCTGCTCGAGGCGGGTGAACTTGTCCTGCTCGTTGCGCTGTTCGGTCAACGCGCCCATCGGCTGATCGGTGAACACGTCGTGCAGGCCGTCGTAGGCCATGTGGTCGAGCACCGTGACGTCACCGTATTTGTAGCCGGACCGGCTGTTCATCAGCAGGTGCGGCGCCTGCGTCATCGACTCCTGCCCACCTGCCACGACGACGTCGAACTCACCGGCACGGATCAGCTGATCGGCCAGCGCGATGGCGCCGATTCCGGACAGGCACATCTTGTTGATCGTCAGTGCGGGCACGTCCCAGCCGATTCCCGCCGCGACCGCAGCCTGACGGGCGGGCATCTGGCCCGCGCCCGCGGTCAGGACCTGGCCCATGATCACGTACTCGACCGCCGAGGCGGGCACCCCCGCCTTCTCCAGCGCGCCGGAGATGGCGATCGCGCCCAGATCGCTGCCCGAGAAATCCTTCAGCGAGCCCATCAGCTTGCCCACAGGAGTGCGGGCTCCAGCAACGATTACCGACGTCGTCATACTTACCTCCAGAAACGATCAAGAACAGTCCATCTGGGACATCGCCGAGGCGCGATTCTTCCCGCCAGGTTACCGTTACGTTATGTCCACCGAGCAAGTCGATGCCCGGCCCACGCTGGCAAGCGCCCTGGTGACAGCAATCGATCACGTCGGCATCGCCGTCGCCGACCTGGATGCCACCATCAAGTGGTATCACGACCATCTCGGCATGATCGTGCTGCACGAAGAGGTCAACGAGGAGCAGGGCGTCCGCGAGGCGATGCTGTCGGTGCGAGGTGCGCCGGTGGGCAGCGCGCAGATCCAGCTAATGGCTCCGCTCGACGAGACTTCGACGATCGCCAAGTTCCTCGACAAGCGCGGCCCCGGCCTGCAGCAGCTGGCCTACCGGGTCAGCGACATCGAGGCGCTTACCGAACGGCTGCGTGAAGACGGTGTGCGGCTGCTTTACGACGCCCCGCGCCGCGGCACCGCGGACTCGCGGATCAACTTCATCCATCCCAAGGATGCCGGCGGCGTGCTCATCGAGCTTGTCCAGCCCGCCACCGTTCACTGACTGTTACGACCACTTACGCGTCGGACTGCGCGTTGCGCGGTGCTGCCAGCAGGGCGTGTGCCAGTGCCGCCGATCCTCCACAGCGTGCTCACCGAGGTCGGCCTGCCACACCACCAAGTGGGCTGTGCCCGGCCGTATTTCATGATCGCAGCCGGGGCAGCGGTAGATTTTCGTCGTCCGAGAGGCCGCGATCGCCCGGACCTCGTAGTGGTAGCCGTCGGGTCCGATCTCTATTCGACGAGACGCAGGCAGCGGTGCCCGCGGCGGCTGCCTGCGACCGGTGGCTCGACGCTTGGCCATGGTGACCAGCTTAGGCGCTCAGAACAGCCGGAACTCCGAGCTATCCATTCCGCGCATCTCGTCGTAGTCCAGTGTGAGGCAACGGATCCCACGATCGGTCGCCAACGTGCGCGCCTGCGGCTTGATCTGCTGTGCCGCGAAGACGCCGCTGACGGGTGCCAGCACCGTGTCGCGGTTGAGCAGCTCGAGGTAGCGGGTGAGCTGCTCGACGCCGTCGATCTCGCCGCGCCGCTTGATCTCGACCGCCACCGACCGGCCCTGCTCGTCGCGGCACAATAGGTCGACCGGCCCGATCGGCGTCATGTACTCGCGGCGCACCAGCGTGTACCCCGCGCCGAGGAGCGCGACGTGCTCGGCCAGCAGCGCCTGCAGATGCGCCTCGACACCGTCCTTCACCAGCCCCGGATCCACGCCGAGTTCGTGGCGAGAGTCGTGCTCGATCTCTTCGACGGTGATGCGCAGCTGCTCGCCCGCCTTGTTCTGCACCACCCACACCGGCAGTGACTCGCCCTGCTCCTCGGTCATCCAGCAGGGTGGACTCATCCAGTTCAGCGGCTTATATGCGCGATCGTCGGCATGCACGCTGACCGACCCGTCTGCCTTGATCAGCAGGAGCCGGCGGGCGGACGGCAAATGGGCGGTCAGGCGCCCGACGTAGTCGACGGTGCACTGGGCGATGACGAGACGCACCCGGACAACTTTAGGGCCACAGCGTTCGGCAAATTAGGCTGACACGAGATGAACTCGCAAAAGAGTGTCGCGCACCGAATGGGCCGGGTCCTGGAAGCAGTGACCCGGCAAAGCGGTCGGTTGTCCACGACACCCGACTACGGGTCCTGGCTGCTGGGCAAGGAAACCGAAAGCCAGACGCGCAGGCGCATCCGTATCCAAATCATCCTCACGTTCTTCATCTTGTTCACGAACCTGCTCGGCATCATCGTCGCGACGCTCTTGGTGGCGTTCGCCTTTCCGGTGCCGAGCGTCTTCAGCGATGTGCCGGCATGGCTGACGTTCGTTGTGGCCCCGGCCTACATCGTGCTGGCGCTTGGCTTGGGCACCTTCTGGGTGACCCGGCGGATCGTGCGCTCGCTGCGATGGGCTATCGAGGAGCGAACGCCCAACCGCACCGATCACCGCAACGCCTTTGTGGCGCCGTGGCGGGTGGCCCGCACGATCTTGATTCTCTGGGGCGTCGGCACGGCGCTGCTGACGGTCCTATACGGATTGCACGACACGGATTTCATTCCGCGGTTCCTGTTCGCGGTCAGCTTTCCCGGTGTGTTGGTGGCTACCGGCTGCTACATGATCACCGAATTCGCTCTCCGCCCGGTTGCCGCACAGGCACTGGAAGCCGGACCTGCGCCTCACCGCCTCACCGACGGAATCATGGGCAGGACGATGCTCGTGTGGCTGCTCAGCTCCGGTGTACCGGTGCTCGGCATCGCCGTGACCGCGATATTCGCGCTATCGTTGCAAAACCTCACCGAAACTCAATTCGCCTACGCCGTATTGGGTATCGCGGCCGCGACCCTTGTCTTCGGCGCCATCCTGATGTGGCTGTTGTCGTGGCTCACCGCGACGCCGGTGCGGGTGGTGCGCTCGGCGCTCAAGCATGTCGAGGAGGGCGACTTGGATTGCAACGTCGTGGTTTTCGACGGCACCGAGCTAGGCGAGCTACAGCGCGGTTTCAACTCGATGGTCGAGGGACTCAAGGAACGCGAGCGCGTCCGGGATCTGTTCGGCAGGCATGTTGGCCGCGAGGTTGCCGCGGCAGCGGAGAAAGAGAAACCAAAGCTCGGCGGCGAGGAACGTCACGTCGCGGTGATTTTCGTCGACATCATCGGTTCCACCCAATTGGTGACCGGCCGGTCCGCCACCGAGGTGGTCGAACTGTTGAACCGCTTCTTCGCGGTGATCGTCGAGGAGGTCGACCGCCACCACGGCTTCGTCAACAAGTTCGAGGGCGACGCGGCGCTGGCTGTCTTCGGCGCGCCGAACCATCTGGACGATCCAGAGGGCGAGGCGCTGGCCGCAGGTCGCGCCATCGCCGAGCGCATTCGGGCCGAGGTGCCCGAGTGCGAGGCAGGAATCGGCGTGGCGTCCGGGCAGGCAGTGGCCGGCAACGTCGGCGCCAAGGAACGCTTCGAGTACACCGTCATCGGCGAGCCGGTGAATGAGGCTGCCCGGCTCTGTGAGCTGGCCAAGTCCACACCGGGCAACCTGCTCGCGTCAGCTTGCACCGTCGAGAATGCGAGCGAGTCCGAGCGTGCTCACTGGACTCTGGGCGAGACCGTGACGCTGCGCGGACACGACGAGCCGACGAGGCTGGCGGTTCCGGTCTAGTGCAGGACTACGCCGACGCGTTGGACGCGGCAACCGCTGCGTCGTAGTCGGGTTCTTGGGCGATCTCGGGCACGAGCTCCGAGTAGAGCACGTCGCCGTTCGCGCCGACCACCACGACGGCCCGTGCAAGCAGACCGGCCATCGGACCGTCGACCAGAGTGACTCCGTAATCCTCGCCGAACCCGTCACGAAACGCCGACGCCGTCAGTACGTTCTCGATGCCCTCCGCGCCGCAGAATCGCTTCTGCGCGAACGGCAGGTCCTTGGATACGCAGACGACTGTGAGTCCGCTCGTGGCGGCACGCTCGTTGAAGGTGCGCACGCTGGTGGCACACACCGGTGTGTCGATGGACGGAAAGATGTTGAGCAGAAGCGGTTTTCCGCGGAACTGCTCGCTGCTGACCGAGCCGAGGTCGGTGCCGATCAACGAAAAGCCGGGCGCCGGTGAACCGACGGGCGGCAACTCGCCCACCGTATTGATGGGATTTCCACGCAGAGTTATTTGAGCCACGCACACAGTCTGCCAAAGGCGGATTGGTCCGCTGTCTTTGCATCGCACACTGAGGATCCGCGCGCTTGCTGTGCTGTCGCTGCGAGGAAGCCGCGGGCGAACGATTTTGATCGTCACGCGAAGGCCGATTCTCTGAGCAGACCGACTCACGGGCCTCCGGGTAGGTAGGGGCAACGATGGCCAGAATCCTCTTCGTCGCGACCGGAGCGAGTTATTGGACGCTCAACGATGGCACCCGACACCCGACCGGTTATTGGGCCGAAGAGTTCGCCGCCCCGTACCACGCAATGACCGAAGCCCGTCATGAGGTCTGATCGCCACCCCCGGCGCTGTAGTGGGCCACGTCGACGTCATGAGTCTGCGCCCGACAATGGCCGGAAGTGAGCAGATCGCCCTCGAGCTGGAGGGCATTCTGCGAACCGCCGAGGAGCTGCGCCGCCCAATCGAATTAGCGAACGTCCGCCGGAGGACTACGACGCCGTCTACTACCCCGGCGGCCACGGTCCAATGGAAGACCTGTGGAAAGACGCCGATTCCGGTCGACTGCTGATCACCGCGCTCGCATCCGGAAAACCGCTGGCAATCGTCTGCCATGCGCCGTTGCGATCATGGCTACGCGCCGCGCGGGCGCCTCACCATTCGCCGGCTACCGGGTCACTGCCTACACCAATTCCGAAGAGGATGCGGTCAGCCTGCGCGAGAAAGCCATCTTCACCGTGGAAGACGAACTGATCAAGATGGGCGTCGACTTCACGCGAGGCGAAGACTGGCGGCCAATATAGGTGGTGGACCGCAATCTGTACACGGGCCAAAACCCCGCGTCGGCCGCACCTGTGGTTAAACAGATCCTGAGTGCGTCGGGCTGATGCCAGGCTCGGCGCCGCGGAGATCGGCCCTGCCCGCGCCAACGCATGGGTTGCGTCTGAGGCGTCGACTGTCGCATTCAGGACGTCGATGTCGTTTTTCCGCCAGTGATGTCGGTGGCGGCGTGTAATTGTCGTAGACGTGCATGAGGATTTCGACCGCTGCTACCGTGCCGTTCAGTCGAAAGACGCCCGGTTCGACGGCTGGTTCGTCACCGCCGTGCTGACCACGAAGATCTACTGCAGGCCCAGTTGTCCCGTCCGGCCTCCTTTCGCGCGCAACGTGCGCTTCTATCCCACCGCGGCCGCCGCCCAGCGTGCCGGCTTCCGGGCGTGCAAGCGCTGCCGTCCGGACGCTTCACCGGGCTCCCCGGAATGGAATGTGCGCGGGGACGTGGTGGCCAGGGCGATGCGGCTGATCGCCGACGGCACCGTCGACCGCGAAGGCGTGACGGGCCTTGCGTCTCGCGTCGGCTACACCACCCGCCAGCTCGAGCGGATGCTGCAGGCTGAGGTTGGCGCGAACCCCCTGGCGCTGGCGCGTGCGCAGCGGACACAAACGGCGCGCGTACTCATCGAGACCACCGACCTGCCCATCGGCGATGTGGCATTCGCGGCCGGGTTCTCGTCGATCCGGCAATTCAACGAGACGATCCGCATGGTGTGCGACCTCACCCCTACCGCGCTGCGCCGACGGGCACGGGCGAAGTTCGGCCGCGGTGAGTCCGTCGCGGCGGGCACGTTATCGCTGCGGCTACCCGTCCGCACTCCGTTCGCCTACGAGGGTCTGTTCGGTCACCTGGCGGCCTGCGCCGTGCCCGGGGTCGAGGAGGTCCGCGACGGGGCGTACCGGCGAACGCTGCGGTTGCCCGCAGGCAACGGAATCGTCAGCCTGACACCGGAACCCGGCCACGTTCGGTGCACCCTCGTGCTCGACGACTTCCGGAACCTCGCCACCGCCATCGCCCGCTGCAGGCGCCTACTGGACCTCGACGCAGACCCCGAAGCCGTCGTCGACGCGCTGAGCGCCGATGCGGAGCTGAGCGCACTTGTCAGAAAGGCGCCGGGCCAACGCATCCCTCGTACTGTCGACGAAGCCGAGCTGGCGCTGCGGGTCGTGCTTGGCCAGCAGGTGTCGGTCAAGGCGGCCCGCACCCACGCCGCCCGCCTCGTCGCCGCGTACGGCCGGCCGCTGACCGATGCAGGCGGCGGGCTGACACACGTCTTCCCGTCGATCGAACATCTTGCCGAGATCGACGCGATTCACATGGCATTTCCCAGATCACGACAGCGATCCCTGATGTCGCTGGTCGAAGCGCTGGCCAACCGCGACGTGCTTCTGGATGCCGGCTGCGACTGGGACCGCGCTCGCCATCAGCTGTTGGCACTGCCGGGAATCGGACCGTGGACGGCGGAGGTCATCGCCATGCGCGGCCTCGGCGACCCCGACGCGTTCCCCGCCACCGATCTCGGCGTCCTGCTGGCCGCCAAGCAGGTGGGATTGCCGGAGGACCCTCGTGCTCTCACCGAGCACAGCACTCGCTGGCGACCATGGAGATCCTATGCCGCTCAACACCTCTGGACCGCCCTCGACCATGCGGTGAACCACTGGCCGCCGAAGGAGAAATGATGTCAGTCATCCAGTTCCGATCAGTTGACAGCCCGGTCGGGCTGCTCACTCTCGCCGGTCGCGACGGTCGACTGATGCATCTGCGCATGGTCGATCAAACTTATGAGCCGAGCCACAACGGCTGGACGCCTGACGACGGTGCGTTCCCCGATGCCGTGGAGCAACTCGAGTCCTACTTTGCCGGCGAGCTTTTCGACTTCGAACTGGACCTCGACTTGGTCGGCACCCCATTTCAACGCAGCGTCTGGGCGGCTCTGTCGACGATCCCGTACGGGCAGACCCGATCGTATGGAGAGATCGCCGCACAGATCGGCTCGCCTGGCGCGTTCCGCGCGGTGGGACTGGCCAACGGCCACAACCCGATCGGCATCATCGTGCCTTGCCATCGCGTGATCGGCGCGAATGGCAGCCTCACCGGATACGGCGGCGGCATCGACCGGAAGCGTGCATTGCTCGGATTCGAGAGGAGCCGGAAACCGGTTACTCCGACGCTGTTCGACTGACTCGGTTGACCCCACAAATGCCCTTGCCCCCCAATAGAATTGGGGGGCAAGGGTCTGATGTTGTGTTCGGCGGTGTCCTACTTTTCCACCCGGGTTGGGTAGTATCATCGGCGCTGGCAGGCTTAGCTTCCGGGTTCGGGATGGGTCCGGGCGTTTCCCTGTCGCTATTTCCGCCGTAACT
>NZ_JAVHWR010000139.1:0-26926 GCF_032159565.1 Mycobacterium sp. | reverse complement strand
GCATCCGCGAGGCCGAAGATCTGGGCCCGCGTACCGCATTGTCCGGTGAACTTCTCGAGCCCCGGCTGCCAACCACCGCGACCGGTCAGGCCGCTGGGCTCATCGGCGCTGAGAACGTCAAGGTGATCCAGGCATTGTTCGCGAAGTTGCCCGGTGCCGTCGACTATCAGACCGCGAAGCGGCCGAGAGGGATCTGGGCAAGCTCGCCAGTGAGTTCGGACCCACCGAACTACGCGCTGCCGCCGATCATTTGGCTTACTTGCTCAACCAGGACGGCCCGGCTCCTACCGATGCCGACCGGGCGCGGCAACGCTACTTCGCCATGGGCAAGCAACAAGCAGACGGAATGACTCCAGTCCACGGACTGCTCGACCCAGAGGGCCGCGCGATTATGGAACCCGTCATGGCCACATGGGGAGCACCTGGGATGTGCAACCCCGACGACCAGAAGCCCTGCATTGATGGGGAACCATCCGATGCGGCCGCCCGATCCGACCTGCGAACCCAGCCCCAACGCAATCACGACGCACTCAAAGCCATCGGCCGTGCGGCGCTGGCGTCGGGCGAGCTCGGCCAGCACAACGGCTTGCCCGCCACCATCATCGTCTCCACCACGCTGAAGGAGCTCGAATCGGCCACGGGGCACGGGGTTACCGCCGGCGGGTCCCTGCTTCCGATGTCCGATGTCATCCGACTGGCCAGCTTCGCGATCCATTACCTGGTGATTTTCAAGGAGCACCTACGCGAACCGCTCTACCTCGGGCGCGCCAAACGGCTCGCCTCGCGAGGCCAACGGATCGTCCTCCACGCGCGCGACCGCGGCTGCACGTTCCCTGGCTGCACGGTGCCCGGCTACGGCTGCCAAGCCCACCACGCCAAGCGAGGTTGGGCCAAAGGCGGCCAGACCAATATCGACGAGGAAGTCCTCGCTTGCCCACCCCATAATCGCCTGGTCGAAGAAGGTGGCTGGGTTACTCGAATACGCGCCGACGGTCGCGTCGAATGGATCCCGCCGCCGCAGCTCGACAACGGCCAGGCTCGCGTCAACGACTACCACCACCCAGAGAATTACCTATTGTCCGACGCATCCGACGACGACAACTAAGACGATGGTCAGTCGCTGGCCAGCGGCAGCCGAACCTCGAAGCGGGCACCGTTGTCGAGGTTGCGCGCCGACAGCGTGCCCCGATGCGCCTGCACGAGACCGGCCGCGATGGCCAGCCCAAGGCCGGACCCGCTGGGCAGTGAGGCGTCGGACCGCGGCACCCGGTCATTCGATCCCCGGTAGGCGACGTCGAAGACCCGCGGCAGGTCAACCTCGTCGATACCGACACCGGTGTCGTCGACGCGCGCCCACGCGCCGTTCTCGTCGGAGCCCAGCGCCAGTTCGACCTTGCCGCCCTCCGGCGTGTGGGCGATCGCATTGGCAACGAGATTCGACAGCACCCGCACCAGCGCTCGGTCGCTTCCGACGACCCGAACCGGCTCGGGAGGTAAGTCCGCCGTCAGCACAACGCCGGCCCGCTCTGCCGCGATGCGATGCGCCGACATCACATCGTCGACGACCTCGTCGAGCGCCACCTTGTCGTAGGCGGGTTGGATCGCGCCGGCGTTGATCTTCGACATCTCGAAGAGGTCGTCGACCATCTCGGACAGTCGGATCGACTCCTGCTCAATGTGTTTGGCGTGAATGCGAACCTCGTCGTCGGGGACCACGCCGTCGGCGATGGCCTCAGAGACGGCGCGGATGCCGGCAAGCGGCGTGCGCAGATCGTGACTGACGAACGCGACCAGCCGTCGTCGCGAATGTTCGGCGGAGCGCTCCGAATCGCGGATCTCCTGCTCCCATACCGTGCGACGGGCTTGGAAGCGAGCCATCATGATGGCGGCGGGGATCGTCACGATCGACACGATCACCAGCACGACGGCCGTCCGCTCGAATGTCTCGGTCACCATGAACCCGCTGGCGCCCAGCACGCCGGTGAACGTCGCGATCGTCGGAATCAGAACCAGCGCAACCATGCTGACCGCCAGCGACCAGGACCGGGCCAACCGGATGATCAGCGCGCCTGCCAGCACCACCGGGACCGAGCAGGCGAGCGCCCACCCGACGATCTCCCAGAAATCAATCGTCGGCATCTACATTGTCTGCTCTTCGTGCGGACGCTCATCGCTGCTCCACAGATACCCGCGACCCCACACCGTCTGCACGCGGTGTTGGTCGCCGAGCTTGGACCGCAATCGCTTGACATGCACGGTCACCGTGGAGAGATCGCCGAAGTCCCACCGCCACACCTGCTTGAGAAGCTCCTCGCGGGAGAACACGGTGTCGGCGTGGGTCATGAAGAACAGCAGCAGTTCGAATTCGCGGTTGGTCAGGCTGACCGGTTCGGCGCGGACCGTCACTGACCGTGACGCCGTGGAGACGGTCAATTCACCGACCGTCAGCTCGACCGCAGACACGCCAACCGGTGCGGGAGTCCGCCGCAGCACGGAGCGCACCCGCAACGCGAGTTCGCGCGGGCTGAACGGCTTGGTCAGGTAGTCGTCGGCACCGGCTTCCAGCCCGGCGATCCGGTCGTCTTCCTCGCCGAGCGCTGTCAGCAGGATGACCGGGACGGTGTGGTCGCCGCGTTGGCGCAGGCTGCGACACAGCGCCAGGCCGTCCGGGCCGGGCATCATCACGTCCAGCACTGCCACATCGATGCGCTGGGTGCCCAGCAGCCGCAACGCCTCGTTGCCGTCGCGCGCGATGGCGACTTCGAGTCCGTCGCGTTCCAGGTAGCGGCGCACGACATCACGCACGACGGTGTCGTCGTCGGCAATCAGCACGCGCGTCACCCTCAGAGGTTAGCTGTGTGCACCCACTACCAGGAGCTATGTCATCCTTTTGTCACGGTTCGCCATGGCAGCGGTTATGCGGCTGGCCTAGCGTCCATAGGTATGCCCGACGCCACCGTCACTGTGGTCCTGCCCTGTCTCAACGAGGCGGCCTCTTTGCCAGGGGTGCTGGCCGTACTGCCGAGTGGGTATAGAGCACTGGTGGTCGACAACAACAGCACGGACGGCACCGCCGAGGTGGCGCGCCTGCACGGGGCTGACGTGGTCACCGAAAGCCGTCCCGGCTACGGGTCGGCGGTGCACGCTGGGGTACAGGCGGCGACGACGCCGATCGTTGCTGTCGTCGATGCCGACGGCTCGCTGGATCCCGCGGATCTTCCCGCGTTGGTCGATGAACTCGACCACGGCGCCGACATGGCGATAGGTCGACGGCGCCCGGTGCCCGGCCTGCGCTGGCCGTGGCATGCGCGCCTGGGGACCGCGGCAGTGTGCTGGCGGCTGCGCACCCGCTACGGGTTGCTTGTGCATGACATCGCACCGATGCGCGTCGCCCACCGCGACCCGTTGCTCGCTCTCGGCATCACCGACCGCCGCGCCGGATACCCGGTCGAATTGATGGTGCGTGCGGCCAAGGCGGGCTGGACGGTCGTCGAACGCGACGTGCCCTATGGGCCACGCACCGGCGGGAAGTCGAAGGTAAGCGGTTCGCTTCGCGGAAGCGTTCATGCGGGACTGGACTTCTGGCGAGCGATTTCATGATCCCCGTGACATTGGTGGTGATTGCAAAGGCGCCGGTGGCCGGTCAGGCCAAGACCCGGCTGGCAAAGACCGTCGGCGACCAGGCGGCGGCTGACATTGCGGCCGCGACGTTGTTGGACACGCTGGACGCCGTCGAAGCGACGCCCGTGCAAGCCAGGGTGGTGGCGCTGACCGGGGACATGGGCCGGGCCAGCAGCAGCGCCGAAATCCGTTCGCGCCTGGACGCTTTGCAAATGGTGGAGCAACGCGGCGACGATTTCTCGGCGCGGTTGGCCAACGCGATCGTCGATGCTGGCTCGACGGCCGGTCCTCGTCCCGTGCTGTTGATCGCCTCGGACACGCCGCAAGTGACCGCGAGTCTGCTCACGGAGTGTGCACAGGCCCTGCTGGAAACGGACGTCGTGTTCGGCTTGGCCCATGACGGCGGCTGGTGGGTGCTCGGGGTGACCGATCCCGCGATGGCCGACTGCTTGAACGCCATCCCGACTTCGCGATCGGACACAGGTCCTGCCACCTTGGAGGCGCTGCGCGGCAGGGGGTTCAGTGTGAAACTGGTTGCCGAGTTGTCAGACGTCGACACCATCGACGACGTCGAGATCGTGCGCACCGACTGCGCACCCGACAGCCGGTTCGTGCGCGCGATCAAGGTTGCGGGGCTGTAGACATGATGGGGAACCTCTACGAACGCGCGCTTGACGGTGAGCGCTGTTGGATCCGCTATGACGACGGCGAAGTTCGCAAGCTACCGGTGCGAACGTGGATGGGCGGCCGTCACGCCGATGAGGATTTCGACAAAGCGGTCGTCGGCATGTGCGAAGGGCCGACCATCGATTTGGGTTGCGGGCCAGGACGACTGGTCGCAGCACTCATCCGCCGCGGCATACCGGCACTGGGTGTCGACCAGTCACCGACTGCCGTGGCGCTGGCTCATCGCAACGGAGCACTGGCCCTTCGTCGGGACTTGTTCGACACCCTTCCGGCGACTGGTCGTTGGCAGACGGCACTACTGGCCGATGGCAACGTCGGACTGGGCGGGGACCCGCGCCGGGTCCTGTGCCGGGCCGCCGAGCTGTTGCGTCCGGGTGGCCGATGCATAGCCGAATTCGACACGGACACAATCGGTGTGCAATCGGGCATGGTGCGACTTGAATCTTCGCATACCGTCGGGCCGTGGTTTCGCTGGGCTGCGGTGGGTATCGATTATGCCGCCACCCTCGCGGAGGAGGCCGGCTTGGCGATGATTGAAATCCATCGGGTCGGCAAGCGTGTGGTCGCTACTCTCGCGGCGTAGGTGCCGAGCGGGAGGCCGTCACCAACCGGACGGCGTAACACGCGGCGCTGACCGCGAACATCGCCGCGGTCAGCAACAGCCACCGGCCGAGGTACGGCTCTTGCGTCAGGCCGGTGGCGGCCGTGAACGCCGGACCGCCTTGCTCGATGATTCCCGGCAGAAACACCAACAGGGTCAGGGCCGCTGCCATAGTGGGCACTCGAATGTAGTTCAGCACCGGGACGCTCGGTCCGGCCTTCCGCTCGAAGCGGTTACCGAACAGCAGAATTCGGTCGGCAACCGCGTACATCGGGAACAGCACGAGGTCGTGGGCCAGGATGGCCGCCGCAAACCACACCGCTATCGAGTGCCACCAGGTGTTGGTATTCCACAGTGCCGCCGGCTTGATGGTGATCACGACATAGCCGAGTAGGGCGAAGCCGACGATGAGCGTCAACAGATGCAGTGGCTGCGCACCATAGATGTGGCGGAACCGAGCCAGTGCCGAGCGCACGTCAGCCCGCCCTGAAGTCGATGGAGGCGACCCACTTGGTGTTGTGCACGCCTGGCAGGCCGGGAACGATGATGCGCGCCGGATAGCCATGGTCGGGTGAAAGGTCGGCATCGTTCACGCGCAGGGCCAGAAGGGCATCCGGATGAACGACCTGATTCGCCTGCAGCGTCGCGCGATTGAATCCGCCACGGCGTTCGATCGATCGCACGAAAGCCGACGCGGGGTCCGGGACGCCGGCCAGTCGGGCGAGATCGGCCAGCGCCACTCCGGACCACGTCTCGGTGGCCGACCAGCCCTCGACGCAGGCAATCGGAAGCCGTGCGGCGTGCTGCGGCATCGCAGTCAGCGCGGCGCGGTCGAGAACGACAGGAGAGCCGCCGCCTGTCAGTGTGAGTCGCCACCGGTCACCGGTCAGGTCGGGCGATATCCCTGCAGCGAAAGCCGTTCTGTTGATCTGGAAGTCGTTGGGGCCGTCACCGTGTGTGCGGCCACGGGGAAGCAGCAGAGCCGCCCTGCGGGTGACGCCGCCGAAGGTCTGCCCCGCCGTGATGACCGCCATGAACAGCGCCCCGCCGCCGACCAGCGCGAGCGCTCCCCGGCGGCTGATCGTCGCAGCGCCCGGGTGTTCGGCCGCCAAGCCGTCCGGCTGGTAGGGCTCGGGGACGGTATCGGTTCGGCTGGTGCGCAGTACGTCTCGAATGGACATGGACCGCAGGCCCGTCCACATCCGCGGAATCTTGATCGCGATGTGCATGAGGAAGCCGGCGATGAAGACCCATGCGCCGTAGTAGTGGGCGGTGTAGAAGCTGAACCCGAAGATATAGTCATACTGGATGTTCAGCACGCCGGTGATGATCTCGAAGAGAATTCCGCCGACCAGCATCAGCAACGAAATGCGTTCCAGCGCTTGCGCTATCGACCGCGCCGGTGGCCAAACGAACAGCCGGGGGATGACCGACCAGAGCTTGGCGAGCACGACCGGGATCAGGATCAGGCCGAGTCCCACGTGTAGTCCCTGGTTGAGCCGGTAGATCCAGGCGGGCTCGGCCGGCCAGTCGAAGGTGGGCAGCTTCAACCAGCCGACGTCGCCGGGAATGGCCTGCCCGAACTGCGGACCGTAGGCAATGTAGGAAAGCAGGCCGGTGATGATCACGATCGGCAGTGTGATCAGCAGTACCGAGCCGAACGCCGAGGTCAGCCACAGCCCACGCAAGGGACTGCGCCATCGCGTCATGGGCTTGAGCCCCGGCGGTGGGTGCTCGTCGAGTCCGCGCCAC
Organism: Mycobacterium sp.; assembly: GCF_032159565.1. Classification (GTDB taxonomy): domain Bacteria; phylum Actinomycetota; class Actinomycetes; order Mycobacteriales; family Mycobacteriaceae; genus Mycobacterium. Next base: position 20,265 of record NZ_JAVHWR010000139.1, on the reverse strand, counting down.
AGCCGCGAAGGGAATCCGTAGCCACCCTCGTCCGATGGCGGGTCGGCCGGCGGCGAACTCGTCATTTCGCCAGTATCTCCGGGTGTCGGGCCGCCCAGTCGAAAACGGCCACGTCGGACCCCGGAGTGTCACCGATTCGTCATGCCGACGTGCGCGTCGCGCCTGGCTGGGAAACGTCACTCGATCCTGACGGCCCCAGCCGATCAGCGCCGAGCCCTGTGAGGTGCCCCTACCAATTGGTCAATATGAAGCTGTTCAGCGCGATGGTGCCGATCACGTTGAGGCCCAGCCAGAAGCGATGTGATTGTTGCGGAAGCAGTGCGGGCGCGGCGGCCAGCCACATGGTGAACGGCAGCCAGATCCGCTCCGTCTCCGCCTTGCTCAACATGCTCAGGTCGGCGCATACGATCGCCAGCAGCGCCGCCAGCACCAGCACACGCAGGCCGGGGGCTCTGCGGATGGCGGGTATATCGAATGCCCGGGCGATGCCCGCCACGCTGCCGAGCCCGATCGCGCACACCACGGACGCGAAGTTGGCCCACGACCAGTACTGGAACGGTCTGTCCAGGGCGATGCCCTGCCAATAGCGTTCCTGCACAGCCTGATAGCCGTCGAACCACCAGAAGCCGAACGCAAGGAAGATGCCGACCACGAACCCGGCCATCAGTGCGGCGGGAACCAACGTCCGCAGCGCCGTATTCCAGTCGACGGCCGTGATCAACACCGCCAGTGCCAGGAACGCGATCAGCATGAGGCCGTAGTTGAGGAATATCGCCCATCCCAACAGCACACCGGCACCGCCTGCGACCAGCAGCGGCACCCGCACCTTCTGCTTCACCGCCAGTGCCAACAACGCGATGCCCCACGCCGCGACCCCCGCGAAGTAACCGTCGGCCGACACGGCAACCCAGACTGCCGTCGGTGCGACCGCAACGAACGGCGCGACGAGCCGGGCGGTTTCTTCGTCGGCGACGGCGCGCACCGCGACGATGATCGCGGCGGCTGCGCTCGATCCGACGATCAGGCACAACAGGGCCGCCCATGCACCGCCGCTCAGGCCGATGCGATCCAGCCAGACGAACGTCAGCAAGGCCCCCGGTGGATGGCCTGATACATGGGTGATCCAGGAATCGGGCTGATAGTCCAGGATCCGGCGGGAGAAGCTGCTGAGCGCCTCGGGGATGTCGGTGATGGTCGGCACCTGGCGGAGGTATTCGTGCCGGGCGCTCAGCCGGCCTGCGAAACCGCGTTGCCAGCCATCGATCATGGCCAGGGAGAACGCCCACAGGCACGACGTCGCCCACGTCGCAAGCGTCAGCGCGCGCCACGGCAGCCGCTGCGCGATGGTCGGTCCCCACAGCACCGTGGCCGCGCCGATGAGGATGGCGGGCGCGGTGCCCCACCCGACGTGGGCATTCCACCATCCGAAGATCGGGGCCGTGCCGGCGAAGTCGCGGAAACGTTGGGGCGTGGCGTGGATCAGCGGCGTCACGATGCCGAGGTGCAGGTGCGGGACAACGAACGCCGCCACCACCAGCAGGACGGCCATGATCACCGCCACCGTCTCTTTCCGGCCGACCCGCATTCACGCCAGCGTAGGGGCAGGCGGGCAAATACGGTCGCCCTACCGGCTATGGGTGGAAGGCGAGGCGTTCAGACCGCTCTGCCGGCGCGCGACTGGCCGACGCGGCAGAAGAGGGAGGTGAGGTCATAAAAGATACGGAACAATCGGTCCATAACTTGGGTACTGTGTAGTCATGGCGCGTCCCCGCAAGTTCGACGAAGGCGACGTCGTCGCCGCCGTTCGCGACGAGTTCTGGAACCGCGGATACGCCGCGACGTCGGTCGATGACCTTTCGGCCGCAACCGGATTGGGCAAAGGCAGCCTCTACGGCGCCTTCGGCGACAAGCACTCCCTTTACCTGCGTGCACTCGATGACTACATCGCGTCATCGCTCGACGACGTCCGGGTCAGCCTGCGCGATCCGCGGTACAGCGCCTACGACCGGCTTTCGCGTCATATCCGCGGTCAGGTCAAGGCGATCGTCGCAGACACCGCCAGGCGCGGGTGCCTGATGGCCAAGAGCGCCGCGGAGCTCGGCGCCGACGACACCGTCGAGTCGAGGGTGCAGCGGGCCTATTCAGCCTGGCGGGACGAACTTGCCGCGTGCATCAAGGAAGCCCAGCGAGACGGGGCGATCGCCGCCGAGCAGAACCCTCGCGCGCTGGCGAGCACGCTGTTGGCCTTCTTGCGGGGCCAGGAAGCCCTGCACAAGGGCGGGGCCAGGCCCGCACAGCTGAAGGCGGCCGCCGACGAAATGGTGTCTTTGATTCCCACGGGCTAGCGCGGAATAGATCAGCGGTTGCGAGTGTCTCTAGTTTTTGACCGAATGGTACAGAACTAGAGGAAGGCACCACAATGGGACTTCTCACGGGAAAGACGGCAGTCATCACCGGAGGCAGCGCCGGAATCGGCTTCGCCACCGCCAAACGATTCGTCGACGAGGGCGCATACGTGTTCATCACCGGACGCCGACAGGCCGAACTCGAGGCGGCGGTGAAGGAACTCGGTGACAACGCCACCGGCGTACAGGGCGACGTGAGTAGGCGCGAAGATGTCGACCGGCTGTATCAGGTCGTCGCCGACAACGGTCGTCGCATCGACGTCGTGTTCGCCAACGCGGCGATCCTCGAGGTTGCACGCGTCGGCGAGATCACCGAGGAGCAGCTGGACTATCAGCTGGGCGTCGACTTCAAGGGCGTCGTGTTCACGGTGCAGCAGGCCCTCCCGCTGTTCAACGACGGTGGATCGATCATCCTGAATGCGTCCACAACCGCCGGCAGGGCCGCCGACGGAATCAGCGTTTACGGGGCGATCAAGGCGGGCATCCGCTCTCTCGCCCGCACCTGGGCAAGTGAGCTGCGGGACCGCAAGATTCGCGTCAACGCGGTGAGCCCGGGCGCCACGGATACGCCAGGGATCGACACGCTCGCGCGCATGCTGTTCTCGGGGCCCAATGCCGAGGAGCAGTTCGAGGAGTATCAGCGCAGCATCGTTCCGATGGGACGCTACGGAACGCCCGACGAGGTTGCCAACGCCGTGCTGTTCTTGGCGTCGGACTTGAGCAGCTTCACCACAGGCGCCGACATCCCGGTCGACGGCGGTATCAACCAGATCTGAACCGTCGGCTCAGATAGCTCGCCTCGTCGAGTGACAGCGGCGCAAGGTATTCACCGATGCGCTGGCGCTGCCACCAGACGCCCTCGGATCTCAGTTCATGCGCCGTGCTGAACCGGTAGCGGTACAGCGTCGCCCGTATCTGGACGGGCGGAGTATCGGGGAACGGGTTGGTCCGCAAAAGACGGACGATCGAGGGTTCGTTGGTCAGCAGCCCGCGACACAACGGTATCAACCAGGTCTGCGCGTAGGCCGGTGAGATCGGCAGGAACCACATCAGCCAGTCGAGCCGCAGGTGATACGGACTCCACTGCCGCGGCAGTCGCTTCACGTCACCCGGCTTGCCTCTGAATTCGTATTCGGCCCAGACTGTTTCGGCGGTGACGTCGGAGGACGAGGTGCCCTCGAGGATCACTTCTTCCCGGGTGCGGTTGATGCTGCCGAAGGCGCCGTAGGTGTTGACCATGTGCAGCGGGTCGTACGCGCTGTTCATGCGTTGTCTGCGGGAGATCAGGTTGCGGGCCGGATACCAGCTGCGCGCGACCACGAGCGCGGTGAAGGCGATCACAAGTGCCGCGTACCAATATGGTTGAGTCGCAGGCATACCCGTCGGCGAAGAAATGCCGAGCATCGTCGTCAGCGACCCGGTGTCGATCACACTGACGGCCAGCACGATCGTCAGCCAGTTCAGCCAGGCGAAGTTGCCCGACAGCACCAGCCAGAACTGCGTGACCGCGATGATCGTCGCGGCGGCACTGGCGATCGGCGCAGGTGCGAACAACCCGAACGGGACGATCAGCTGGGCGACGTGATTGCCTGCCGCCTCCATCCGGTGAAATGGCCGCGGCAAATGGTGAAAGAACCAGCTGAGCGGACCTGGCATCGGTTGCGTTTCGTGGTGGTAGTCGAGACAGGTCAATTGGCGCCAACAACGGTCACCGCGCAGCTTGATCAGGCCGGCGCCGAACTCGACGCGGAACAGCAGCCAGCGGGTCAGCCACATCACGAGTGCGGGTGGGCCGACATCGTCGTTGCCGACGAAGACCACCAGCAGGCCTGCCTCCAGCAGCAGCGATTCCCACCCGAACGAGTACCAGATCTGGCCGACGTTGACGATGGACAGGTACAGCCCCCACAACAGCAGCCACAGCAGACACGCCGCCCATACCGGAACGGCGTCGGCCAGGCCCGCCGCTATCGCGGCTGAGATCGTCGCACCGGCCCAGCAGACGGACGTGAAGAAAGCGTCGGAGTAGTGCAGATGGAACAGGCTCGGGGTAGTTCGAAATGACCGATGCGCAAGATAATTAGGCACCGGCAGCATCCCGCGCTCACCGATCAGGCCGCGGAACTGTCGAGCCGCGCACACGAACGCCACGACGTACACAGCAGCGACGCCGCGCTCCAAAACCAGCCTGCCCCACCACCATTGCGGGGCTGTCAGCCAATCCACCGGTCATGCTCCCATGAGGAGCCTATCCCCCGAACGTGACGGCGAGGATGAGGAAGCCGATAACGAGCAGCACCCATGCGATCGCCGGTACCGCCCACCCGCGCGGCCGTCGCGCCGTGAACGAGGAGATCACGATGGCGGCCCCCGCCACCACCGGCGCCCCGTACGTGATCAGCCCGTAGAGGAAATTTCCTGGCCCGGTGTTTGCGCAGGCGCGGTCGCTGCATCCCGCGGTGCCCATCACCCGCATGAAGGAGTAGGCCTCGACGAGGAGCGCGCCGATGATCGTCGACAGCGCGAGGCCCCAATTGACCACCATCTGCTTGCGCGATACCCGCGCCTGGGATTCCGGCGTCGTCATAGCTGGCGAAGTACCCGCAAGTCAGGTGCCCAAACACCGGTGCGACGCGACTAGTAGAGGATCTTTCGCATGTGGTCCTCGCTGTAATACTTCTCCAGCTCCTCGAGGCTCATGTCCTTCTTGATCGCCCTGGCCAGCTGCGCGACGCTGGGCACCGCGGTCGGCTTCCAGCTGTCCGGATTCCAGGCGTCGGACCGCAGGAATGCCTTGCCGCAGTGGAAGAACACTTCTTCGACGTCGACCTCCAGCGCCAGAATGGGACGCTTGCCGGCCACCACCATCGCGTCGAAGTAGTCGGCGTCGGCGAGAATGCGTGCGGTTCCGTTGATCCGCAGCGTGTCTCCCCGGCCGGGAATCATGCACAGCATCCCCACGTGGGCCCGCGCAAGCACGTTGAGATAGCCGTCCACCCGCTTGTTTCCCGGCCGTTCCGGGATGGCGATCGTGGTGTCGTCGATGACGCGCACAAAGCCCGCCGGGTCACCCTTCGGCGAGACGTCGACGCGACCCTGCGCATCGGTCGTCGCCACGAAGGCCAGCGGAGAGTGCGCCAACCAGTCCTGCTGCGCGGCGGAAAGCCGCGTGCCGACCTTGTTGGCGGCAGCAGCGTTCGGGTGGCCGACGATCGACCGCAGCTCGTCGATGGTGGTGACTTCGCGACGCATGGCTACATCATGCTCGACTGAAGTTCATTTCTGCGACGCCATTAAATGCAACACTGCGCCGATGACCGACCTCGGTAGCGCCACCTGCGGCGGTGATTAGCCCGTCGGCAGGCGGGTAGTCGATGGGCGTTTGGAGGGTAAGTGTCATGGCCAAGCATGTCGAGGTCGATCCGGCGCTGTGGGAGGAGTTCCACCGCGTCGTCAACATGACGTCACGCGAACTGGTGGACTGGTTGCGCACCCGGTCGGCGGGGGAGGAGTCCGAGGAGTTCGCCGACCAGGCCGGCTCGCAGACCGGCCGCCACGTCGTCCAGATACTGGGCAAGCGGCGCGTCGACCTGACGGCCGACGACGAGCGCATCATGCGCAAGGTCGTCGACAGGGTTCACGCCGAACGTAGCGTGGACATGGAGCCGACGGCCGGCGACGAGGCGTGGCGGCACCGCATGATGACGATCGGGCACGACCCGCTGAAGCCGGTTCGCTCCTAGGGCTCTCGACGCTTCACAGGGGTTCGCACGTCGGCGACAACTCCGAGAAGTGCACCGCCGGCATCCCGTCAACGGTCACGAAATCGGTTCCGGGAGACCACGTCGTGTCCGGCGTGATCCATGGTGGCGCACCCTTGGGGTAGGCGATCGTCAGGTCGCTGTAGAACTTGACGTCCTGCGGGCACGAGGCGCTCGGTGACGACACCGGATTCCACGCATGCACGACGATGGGGTTGACGAGCGTCGCGCCCTGAGCGCAGTTGGGTTGGCACTCGACAGAGCTGTCTGTACCCGTTCCCCGTGCTCCGCCGGCTCCCCATGTGCTCCACGCCATGTCCCCCATGACGCCGGTGTTGTCGCAGTTGTACGCGAACGACGCGGGGCGCTGCTGCGGGGGCTGACCGGGGTCGTAACACTTGCCGATCGCATAAGTGGTGGTGTCCTGCTGCGCAGGATCCGCTGAGGCGGGCGCTGACGCAGCGAAGACGGCGACTGCACTTGCGGCGATCGCGAGGGTACGAATCATTTCCGGATGCTAGCTCAGCCGCTGAAGTCGGCGATCAGCCTCCGCCGGTCCACCTTGCCGATGCCGCGCCGCGGCAGTTCATCGACGACGTGCACCTCGCGGGGTGCAGCCGTCGGATCGAGCATCGTCTTGACGTGGGTGCGTAGTTCGTCCAGCGTCGGCGGCGGATAACCGCCGGCTGCCACGATGGCCGCGACCACGCGCTGGCCCAGCCGGTCGTCGGGCACACCGAAGACCGCGCAGTCGGCGACCCGGGGGTGCGATGCCAACGCGTTCTCGACAAGCTGCGGGAACACGGTCAATCCGCCGGTGCTGATCGCCTCGTCGGTCCTGCCGAGAACTCGTAACTTTCCCGAATTGTCGACAGTGCCAACGTCATCGGTGACGAACCAGCCGGGCTCCCGGAATGGGTCATCGTTGGACGGATTGCGATAGCCCTTGGCGAGGGTGGCGCCCCCGAGGGCGATCCGACCGTCGAGGTCGATGCGGACATCGACTCCTTGCAAGGGCGCGCCGTCGTACACACAGCCGCCTGCCGTCTCGCTCATACCGTATGTCCGCACCACCGAAATTCCAGCCGCCGCGGCCTTTTCAGCGATACGGGCGGGCGTCGGGCCGCCGCCGATCAGGATTGCATCCATCTCCGCCAGCGCCGCGCGGGCCGACGCGTCGCACAGCGCCTTGTCCAGTTGAGCGGCCACCATCGACGCGTAGCGTCGGCCGGACCCCATCGCGGAAACCGCAGCGGGCAGTTCGGCCGCATCGAAGCGAGCGGAGAGCGCGACGGGTGCAAGGCCCGCAATCACGCTGCGCACCAACACCTGTAGGCCGGCGACGTGATGGGCAGGCAACGCGAGTAGCCATCGTCCCGCCCCGCCGAGGCGCTGGTGCGTGGCATCCGCGCTGGCGGTGAGCGCAGCCCTGGTCAGCATCGCACCCTTCGGGGTGCCAGTTGTGCCCGACGTCGACACGACGACAGCCACGTCATCGTCGATCTCTTCGCCGGCTCGCAAAGACGTTGTCAGGAGCCGTGTTTGGCGCTCATCGTCGGCGGGAACCGGCAGCATCGCGGAACCGGTGCCTGCGAGCGTGGCCTCCACCATGGGCAGCGCTGTCAATGCCGACGTTCCAGACGGCACGGAAACTGTTCGGAGGACGGCTATTCCGTCTCCTCGGCGTCTCGTGGGTCATCGAGCGGCCAGCCTTTCCTGGCCAGTCGGGCACGCACCCGTTCGACGTCTTCCGTCGCGGGTAGTTCATCGGTGAGCTGGGTGATCAAAACGCCGATGTCGACATGGTCGAACTCGCCGCGGTTCAGCAGTTCCCTTACGACGGCTTTGACTTCGTCGTCGGTCAACCGCTGTTTCATCAGAGCGAAAAGCGGCACACGGTCGGGTCCGGGGACGCCCTCCGGATATCCCGAGGTGATCCACGCGACGATCTTTGCGAGGAACTTGTTCACCGTTTGACTCCCGACGGCGTGGCTAACCAACCTTGATCCTACGGAAGCACGATAGTGGAAGCACCGCCGTCGGGTGGACCGGGTGTCCGCGCGGGCAAACGACCTCGAGACAGTAGGTGAACACTGAATGAACACCTCGCCGGGTCCGACAATCGCCTGGCCGGAAGGGCCCTTTAGGGTGACCGGCGGCTGGTCAAACTCATTGAGAATCCATCAGAATTGGCAATCATGAGCGCAGAGATGATCATCCTGGTTCTGCTGATCGCAACAGCACTGGCGTTCGACTTCACCAACGGGTTCCACGACACCGGCAACGCAATGGCGACATCGATCGCCACCGGCGCGCTGAAGCCCAAAACCGCTGTGCTGCTGGCCGGTGTACTCAACCTCGTCGGCGCCTTCCTGTCGGTCGAGGTCGCCGTCACCGTGACCACCTCGGTGCTGAAAGTGCAGGACAGCAAGAGCGGTCAGCTATTGCCCAACATCACCCCCTCGATGGGGCTCACGATCATCTTCGCCGGCTTGATCGGCGGCATCCTCTGGAATCTTCTGACCTGGCTGTTCGGTATCCCGTCAAGCTCGTCGCACGCGCTCTTCGGCGGGCTGATCGGCGCCGGACTGGCCGCGCTCGGCATGGCCGGGGTGAACTGGACCGGCGTCACGTCCAAGGTGTTGGTTCCGGCGGTCGCCGCTCCGGTCATCGCCGGCCTGGTCGCCGCCTGCGGCACCTGGCTGGTCTACCGGATCACCCGCAACGTGATGCAGAAGCGCCGGGAAGACGGTTTCCGGTGGGGCCAGATCGCCACGGCGTCGCTTGTTGCGCTGTCGCACGGCACCAACGACGCGCAGAAGACCATGGGCGTCATCGCCCTCGCGCTCATCACCACCGGTCATCTCACCGGCGACGTGAAGAGGGACGGCCTGCCGTTCTGGATCATCTTCAGCTGCGCGCTGGCCATCGGCCTCGGCACTTACATCGGCGGCTGGCGCGTCATCCGCACACTCGGCAAGGGTCTCGTCGAGATCGAGTCGCCGCAGGGCTTCGCCGCCGAGGCATCCTCGGCCGCAATCATTTTGAGCTCCAGTGCCGCGGGCATGGCGCTGTCGACCACCCACGTGGCGACCGGCTCGATCCTGGGCAGCGGTGTCGGCAAGCCGGGCGCCGAAGTGCGCTGGGCGGTCGCAGGCCGGATGGCCGTCGCCTGGCTCGTCACCCTGCCCGCCGCCGCACTCATGGGTGCGCTGGCGTTCTGGCTGTCGCACGGGGTCGAGTCGCTGACCGGCTCCGACCTGGCGGGCGACGGGCTGATCTTCGTCATTCTGTGCGCGCTGTCGTTCTACATCTGGTGGCGCGCCCAGAAGCAGAAGGTCGACGCCAGCAACGTCAACGCCGACTGGGACGACAAGACCAACTCCGTCGTTCCAGCCGTTGTGCGGGAAGCCGCCGTCGAAGGCAAGGACAAGGACGCCGCTGCGGTCTGACCGTCGACCCGTCCTCCTAACAAAGGGAAATCATCGATGACTTACGTAGAAGCCATCCTCAAGGTCCTCGTCGTGGGCCTGCTGCTCGGCGCCGGCCTTCCCGCCATCTTCGCCACTGGCATGGTGGCCTTCTCCAACGGGGCCGGTGGCGAACACTCCGACGGCACCGTCACCGCACCCAATCCGATCCTGAAGTACCTGGGCCTCGTGCTCTTTGCGCTGGTTGCCCTGGTGATTCTGGTCGCGCTCCTCTGGATCACCAGGAACACCCTCATTCACCACTTCGGCTTCGATCCGTTCCCCGGCGTCAAGAAAGGCTGACCTGAATGACCGAGACCAACCAGAGCGTGTTGAGCACCGTTCTCGGATGGCTGCACCAGGGCTATCCCGACGGTGTGCCGCCGAAGGACTACTTCGCACTTCTCGCTCTCTTGAAGCGGTCACTGACCGAGAACGAGGTCATCCAGGCCGCGCAAGCGGTCCTGAAGAAGTCGGCGGCGACCGACACCGTGAGCGAGAACGAGATCCGCACCGCCATACACCGGGTCATCGAAAAAGAGCCCAACCCGGAGGAGATCCACCAGGTCGCCGCCCGGCTGGCCTCTGTCGGCTGGCCATTGGCGGACTGCTCACACTGAACTGGCTGACTGGCGGCCCTCGGCTTATGAGCTGGGGGCCGTCCAGCGTCTCGTGTCCCGGCGAATCGGATGCGTCTCCGGCACCTGCACGAACATCAGCGTGACGCCGTCCGGGTCCGTTACGTGCATCTCGTGCAAACCCCAGGGTTCATGGCGGGCTTCCCGCGCGATCGGCACGCCGCGGCCGGCCAGCTCCTTCTCGGTGGCATACACGTCGCGGACCTGCAGCCACAGCGTTCCGCCCGCGTTCGGTTCGCCGTGGCCCGCCAGCTCGACTAGCGATTGGCCCGCATAGAAGACCGTGCCCCCGTCGTACTCGCGGGCGATCGCCAAGCCGAGCTCGTCGCGGTAGAACCGCATCGAGCGTTCATAGTCGGCGGGCCGCAGGAGCATCCGGCTCGCCAGGATCTCCATGCGTCTGGTCTATCACGTCGTGTGCCGTATTCCGCACAGGCGCGTCAGGCGCCCGGCTGCAGGCGCTGCCGCTTCATCAACGCGTTGAGCAAGCCGGGGGCGACGGTGTCGAGGGCCTTGGCCGTCACGGCCATTCGCGGCGCGATGCGCACCGGCCGGAGGCGCGCGGCGGTGATCATCCAGTCGGCGGCCTCGCTGGGGGTGAGCGCAGGGAGCCCGTTGTAGGCCTTCGTCGGCGCGATCATCGGCGTGGCCACCAGCGGGTAGTACAGCGTGGTCGAGTTCACGCCCTTGTGCGACCACTCGGTTTCGATGACCCGGCTGACCGCGGACAGCGCGGCCTTCGAGGCGTTGTACACGGCGAAAAGCGGCGAGGATTCGCTGAACACACCCCAGGTCGCGACGTTGATGATGTGGCCGTCGCCGCGCTCCAGCATGCCGGGCGCCAGGGCACGGATCAGCCGCAGCGGCGAGTAGTAGTTGAGGGCCATCGTCCGCTCGACGTCATGCCAGCGCTCCAGCGACTCGGCCAGCGGGCGGCGGATGGACTTGCCTGCATTGTTGACCAGGATGTCCACGCCGCCGATCTCCTTCTCGACGCGAGCGGCGAGCGCATCGACCGCATCGAGGTCGGCCAGATCGCAGTCGATGGCGAGCGCGTCGCCGCCGTCGGCGAGTATCCGGTCGGCGACGTCGTTCAGCAGATCCTTGCGTCGGGCGACCAGGACGACGGTGGCGCCGCGGCGGGCGAACTTCTCGGCGGCCGCCTCGCCGATGCCCGATGAGGCGCCGGTGAGCAGGATGCGCTTGCCTTGCAGGTCGACGTCCCGCTGACCCGGCCTGTGCAGCATCAGCTGAGGAGCGACCGGCGGTCGCATGCTGGCCAGCACCAGCTTGTCGACCAGCCGCCGCAGTGGGCTCTTACTCACCCGTGGAGTGTATGGACCGCGATGAGATGGTCGCCGTCACAGGGTCGGTATGGAACATGGCGATAAACGGAAAGCTTGATACCCGGTTCAGTGAAGCCGCCGAAGCAGTCGGCTGGCAGCAGGTCAGTGACCTGTTGACCGCTGCCGAACTCTACTGGCTGACGACCGTCCGCAAGGACGGGCGGCCGCACATCACGCCGCTGGTCGGCGCGTGGGTGGACGATGCATTCGTGTTCTGCACCGGACCCGAGGAGCAGAAGGCGCAAAACCTCAACGGCTCGACGTCGGTGGCGGTCACGACGGGCGTGAACACGTGGGACGACGGGCTCGACATCGTCGTCGAGGGCGATGCCGAACGGGTGACCGGTGTGGACGCGTTGACGAAGCTGGCCGACGTCGTTCGCGAGAAGTACCACGGCGACTGGGATTTCACGCCTTCCGACGACGGCTTCGGTCACAGCGACGGCGACGGCGATCGCCACATCGCCCACGTCTACCGCGTGCCACCGACCAAGGTGCTGGCCTTCGCCAAGTCACCGCACGGTCAGACCACGTTCCGCTTCTAACGCCCGTCCTTCGGCGAGCAGACGCAAAATCGCACTTTTGGCGCCCATTTCATGCGAGTTTGCGTCTGCTCGCCAGGTGAAACCCTTTCCCCGGATGCAACAGATTCTGCACCGTGGACTATAGTTCTGCTTGTTCGTGAAGGGGAGTATTCCTCCGCGGCACTCGTCGTCATCACGGAAGGCCCCACGGCCGACCCGGCGGTGCCGGTCTCAGGCTAGGGCCTGAGGCGGAAGAGACCTTCGGACCGTTGCTTGCTGCCGTCCGGAGGTCGATCGTGAATTCTATTGTCTCGCCGCTGGTTTGGATCATCACCGTCGTGGTGTTGGTCGGGATCATCATCCTCGACCTCGCGGTGATCGGCCGCAGGCAACAAACCGTCACCACCAAGGACGCTGTCCGCTGGGTCCTCGTCTACATCGGGCTGGCGGTCGCGTTCGCCGTCGGACTCTTCGTCTTCGCGCCCGGCGCCAGCGGCCAGGAGTTCGTCGCCGGCTACATCACCGAATACAGCCTGAGCGTGGACAACCTCTTCGTGTTCATGATCATCATGGCCCGGTTCGGCGTCCCTGAACTGGCACAGGACAAGGTGCTCTACATCGGGATCATCCTGTCGCTCGTCTTTCGCGCCGTGTTCATCTTCGCCGGGGCGGCGGCGATCGCCGCGTGGAGCTGGGTGTTCTACATCCTCGGCGGGTTCTTGCTCTACACCGCGATCCAGCTGGCGCTCGAGGACCCCGACGGCGAACCCGATTTCCACAAGAACCCGCTACTGAGATTCCTGCGCCGCATCCTGCCGCTCAGCGAGGACTACGACGGCCGCAAGCTGGCCACCCGGTCAGAGAAACGCCGGATGTTCACCCCGCTGGTGATCGTCATCGCCGCGATCGGCATCGCCAACGTCGTGTTCGCCCTCGACTCGATTCCGGCGATCTTCGGACTCACCAACGACGCATACATCATCTTCACCGCCAACGCGCTGGCCCTGATGGGCTTGCGGCAGCTGTACTTCCTGATCGGCGGGCTGCTCGAGAAGGTCATCTACCTCAGCAAGGGGCTGGCCGTCATCCTCGGCTTCATCGGCGTGAAGCTCATCATCGAGGCGCTGCACCACTCGCACCTCGACCACGTCGGCCGGTTCCACATTCCCGAGATCGGGATCGTCACGTCGCTGCTGTTCATCGTCGCCACGCTGACCATCACGACCGTGTTGAGCCTGGTCAAGACCAACCGCAACACCCGCCGCGCCGCCGCTGCCGAAGCCTGATTGCGATTTCGGCGCGATTACCGACGCTGAGCGCAAGTGAGCGCGCCGAAATCGCTAGAAGTAGCGGGGGAAGGGGCTCCAGTCGGGGTCGCGCTTCTCCAGAAACGCGTCGCGGCCCTCGACGGCCTCATCGGTCATGTACGCCAATCGCGTTGCCTCACCGGCGAACAGCTGTTGGCCGACCAGGCCGTCGTCGGTGAGGTTGAACGCGTACTTCAGCATCCGGATCGCCTGTGGCGACTTGCCGTTGATCACCATCGCCCACCCCAACGCGACTGCCTCCAAATCGGCGTGGTCGACGACCTCGTTGACCGCGCCCATCGCGTGCATCTGCTCGGCGGTGTAGGGCCTGCCGAGGAAAAAGATCTCGCGGGCGAACTTCTGCCCGACTTGCTTGGCCAGATACGCGCTGCCGTATCCGCCGTCGAAGCTGCCGACGTCGGCATCGGTCTGCTTAAACCGGGCGTGCTCGCGGCTGGCCAGCGTCAGGTCACACACCACGTGCAGGCTGTGCCCGCCGCCGGCCGCCCACCCGTTGACCAGGCAGATGACGACCTTCGGCATGAACCGGATCAGCCGCTGCACCTCGAGGATGTGCAGGCGTCCGGCGCGGGCCGCGTCGACGGTGCCGGCCGTCTCACCCGCCGCGTACTGGTAGCCGGTGCGGCCACGGATGCGTTGGTCGCCACCGGAACAGAACGCCCAGCCGCCGTCCTTCGGCGACGGCCCGTTGCCGGTCAGCAGCACGACGCCGACGTCGGAGGACATCCGGGCGTGGTCGAGGACGCGGTAAAGCTCGTCGACGGTGTGCGGGCGGAAGGCATTGCGCACTTCGGGCCGGTCGAACGCCACCCGCACTGTCGGCTGCGGTTTTCCGTCGACGATGTGACGGTGGTAGGTGATGTCGGTCAGCTCGAAGTCGTCGACCGGCTGCCACATGTCCGGATCGAACGGGTTGTCGGAGCTCATCCGCTCGACTCTAGGTGCTGCGTTCGCTCGTCGGAACGCCGCTACGGCAATCCCGGATGAGTCGTCATACGGGGTCGACGCGGAAGACAGGGCAGCGGCCCGCCAGTGCCTCGTACTCGTCGGGGTTGGGTCCCGTCACCAAACCCGCGTTCTTCAGAAAGCTCACCCCGGTCGGCACCTCGACCGGGAACAACCGCAGCAGCGGTCGCGCCTCATCGGGCGGAAGCTCAACCATCCGAACGCGTTCGGTCGCGCGGCCCTGACGCAGTTCGACTTCGCCCGCAGCACGCGCATTGGCAGCCCAGTCGCCTCCCGGTAGCCCGGCGAGCACATAACGATTGCCGTCGACGGACATCGGCGTGATGGGCGTCGAGCGCAGCTTGCCCGACTTGCGGCCCCGCACCGTCAGGATTACCGGTCCCTTACCGCCGAACCCGATACCGAGCCGCTGCACCCCGATCATCGCTTTGTTGACGTACTTCAGCCACCACGGCGGCCGAATGCGCTTGCTGTTGGGCACGATTCGACGCTACGTGATGGGGTCGATGCGGAACACCGGGCAGCGGCCCGCCAGTCTCTCGGCCTCCTCGGGCGTGCCCTCGGTCAACAGTCCGACGCGCTTCATGAGTTCGACGCCGGTCGGCACCGCGACGGGAAACGCGCGCAACACCGGGCGCGCCTCCTCCGGCGACAGCTCCACCATTCGAACCCGCTCGCTGCGTCGGCCCCGCGTCAACGTCACCTCACCCACCGAGCGGACGTTGGTCACCCAGTCGGCGCCGGGATAGCCGTTGACGACGTAGCGCTTGCCGTCGACGTCCATGGGCGTGACGGGCGTCGACCGCGGCTTGCCGGTCTTGTGGCCGGGCACGGTCAGCACCACCGGAGACTCGGCGCCGGAGATCGGTACGCCGAGCCGCAGCATCAGCACGAACACCTTGTTGACCGGCTTGAGCCACCGCGGTGGCCGGACGCGCTCGCCGTCGGACATGGCCCGACGCTATTGCGATTCCAGGTCGACCCCGTGGCGGGTCAGCGCGGTCCGCAAGCCGTTGGGGCGCTGCGTTGTCGGCAACGGGTCGACGAGCAGGAATCCACAGCCGAGCGTCCTGGCGCCACCGTCGGCCTCTTCGCTGTCACCGACCATCACCGCGTACTCGGGCGCGACGCCCAGCCGCGTCAGCGTGGTCTGGAAGATCGCCGGGCTCGGCTTGATCGCCCCGACTTCGAAAGACAGTACGAACTCGTCGACGTCGTCGGCCGCCCCGATCGCGTCGAACGCCGGCCGGACGTCGAAGGCGATGTTGGAGACCACCGCGGTCTTGATGCCTTTGCGGTGCAGACGCTTGAGCACATCGGCGGTGTCCGGGTACGCGGTCCACGAGGTCGGGTCGATCACCCTTTCGTAAAGCGCCTCGGCGTGATGGTCGGGCAGCCCCGATTTACGCAGCACATGCAGGTACGCCTCGCGGTGCAGATGCGGTTCGAGGTCGCGGTTCACCCACGCTTCATAGGCTTCCGGGGTTATGTCGACGGAACGACCGGTCGGTGCGGTGAGCCGGCGCATCAGCTCGGCCTGCACGTGCGCGTCGACTTCGCGTTCGTCGACCTGCATGCCGTGAAACCAGCTGTCGTCCTCTTCGAGACGGAACAGTGTGCCGGAGTAGTCGAAAAGCACGGCGCGTACGGGCACAGCTGATCCTTGCATGGCCGCGGGGTGTGGAATCCATGCGATCGGTTACTCACTGGCGGTGACCGAGCCGATCAGCAACTCCGCTCGATTGGCGGCGCAACCCATTGCCGGGGGCGGCACCCCGGTCGACATGTGGACCAGGTGGGGCAGGCGGCTGGCGCCGCTGAACTTCGATCACTGCCCGGCACTGATCCTGGTTGCGGCTCACCCCGATGACGAAACCCTGGGACTCGGGGCCACCGCCGCGATGCTCGCCCATCGCGGCATCGCGGTGCAGGTCGTCGCGGTGACCGACGGTGAGGCGGCGTATCCGGAAGATCACCACGGCCGCGAGAAGCTAGGGCAGACCCGGCGCGACGAGCTCATCACGGCCTCGGCATGTCTCCGCCTGCCGAGGCCGATCTTCCTCGGCATACCCGACGGGGAGGTGGCGGCCAACGAGGACCGGCTCGAGGTCGAATTGGAGGCGGTGCTGGCCGAATCCCAACCGGGGGCCTGGTGTGCGGCGACCTGGCGTGGCGACGGCCACCCCGATCACGAGGCGACCGGCCGGGCCGCCGCGGCGGCTTCGAAGGACGTCCCGGCGGTGTTCATCGAATATCCGGTATGGATGTGGCACTGGGCGCTGCCCGACGATCCCGCGGTGTCCTGGGACAGCGCCCGACGGGTATCGCTGACGTCGAGGGATCTTGCGACGAAAGCCGATGCACTGCAATGCTTCTCCAGCCAGTTGGAGCGAACCACCGGTCCGCCCTTGCTGCCGACGGCGGTCGTCGAGCGGCAGTTGGCGGTCGGCGAGATCGTGTTCGTCTAGCCGTTGGGATGTGAAAACTTCGCTTTTCGGCTAATTTTTCGTGATGGAACCGGCCAATGTCGTCGTGGTGGTGCCCGCACACAACGAGCGGCCGCACCTGCCGCGCTGTCTACGCGCCATCACGACCGCGGCGGTGTGCCTGCCGGTTCCGGTGTTGACCGTCGTGGTGCTCGACGCAACCGACGACGGCAGCGATCGGTTGGTCGGGCAATACGGTCCCGACGTCCACTTCGTCACTGTCGACGCGGGCAATGTCGGCGCCGCCAGGGCGGCAGGCTTCGAGTATGCGCGCAGGGAGAGCGCAGGCATCGATACCGAATCAACGTGGTACGCGAGCACCGACGCCGACAGTGTGGTGCCCGCCGACTGGCTGCTGCGCATGACCGAATCCGCCGCCGACATGGTGCTCGGCGTCGTACACGTCGCGACGTGGCGGCACCACACGGCCGAGGCGGTGCGGCGCTACCTGCGCGCGTACCACTCGAAAGGGCCGGGCCACAACCATGTTCACGGCGCCAACATGGGATTTCGGGCCGACGCGTACTGGGCCGTCGGCGGCTTCCGCGCCTTACCGACCGGTGAGGACGTCGAGCTCGTTGACCGCTTCGAGGCGGCGGAATTGCGGATTCACCGTGACGCCGCTCTGTCGGTGGAGACCTCGGATCGGCGCGACGCTCGGGCGCCGGGTGGATTCGCGCACCACCTCCGTGGACTTTCGGGCTCGATGTTCAAGCGGACGGCCGGCGAGGGGGCATGAGCAGCCCTCTCGTCGAGCGTTGGCTGGCAGCCGGCGAGTTGGACCTCCCGCTGCCGGGTTCGGGTCGGACAGCGCAGCGGTGGCGTCGGCTTTCCGAACTGACCGAAACCGACGTCGTCGCGGGGCGGCTGGCCGAAGCGCACACCGACGCCGTCGCGATCCTGGCCGAGTTGCATGGACCCAGCCCGCAACCGGCCCAGCTTTGGGGCGTCTGGGCTGCCGAGTCGAGCGCTGCGGTCGTGTGCGCCAACGGCGACGGTGTCGACGTGACGCTCGACGGCACCAAGGTGTGGTGTTCGGGTGCGGGCATCTGCACGCACGCCTTGGTGACCGCGCGAGACGACGCCGGGCGGCGCGGGCTGTTCGCCGTCGACCTGAGCGACCGCCGGGTGCAGCCGCTGGCCGGTAACTGGCACAACGCCGGAATGGCGGGCTCCGACACCCGATCCGTGCATTTCACCGGAGCGCCCGCGGTCAGCGTCGGCGCTGCAGGCGAATACCTTGACCGCCCCGGCTTCTGGCACGGCGCCATCGGCGTGAGCGCCTGCTGGCTCGGAGGCGCGCGTGCCGTGGCCGCGCCGCTCTACGGGCGGGCCGCCTGCGACTCGGCTGATCCGCACGCGCTGGCGCACCTGGGTGCGGTCGACGCGGCGATCGCAGCCGCCGAGGCGACACTGCTGGCGGCGGCGTGCCAGGTCGACGCGGACCCGCTGAATCGCGAACGACGAGCGGAGTTGATCGCGCGGCGCGCCAGGGCGGTGGTCGAGACGGCGGTGGAGGAAGCGATCGGCCGGACCGGAAGGGCGCTCGGGCCCGGCCCCCTTGCTCAAGACGCCGGGCATGCGAGACGCGTCGCCGACCTGACGATGTACGTCCGCCAGAGCCACGCCGAGCGCGACCTGGCCGAGCTCGGCCGGCTGGCGGGACGATTGGGATGACGGCACGACTACCGAACGAGTACTTCAACCGGATGTACGAAGGGTCCGCCGACCCGTGGCAGCTGCAGCACCGGTGGTACGAGCAACGCAAATTCGCGATCACCGTGGCGTTACTGCCACTTCCGCGGTACCGGCACGCCTTCGAGCCCGGTTGTTCGGTGGGCGTGCTGACCGAGCTTCTCGCCGGTCGATGCGATCGCGTGACCGCCACCGACCTCGTGCCTGCTGCGCTCGACGCCACGGGCCGGCGGCTGAAGCAGTCGGGCCGACACGAGGGTGTCACGTTGCTGCAGCGGTCGCTCGACGACGATTGGCCGACAACGGATTTCGACCTGATCGTCTTGTCGGAGGTCGGCTACTACCTGCAAGCCTCCACGCTGCGCGCGATACTGGACCGCGAACTGCCGCGGCTGACCGGTCCCGCGACGGTCATCGCCGCGCACTGGCGGCACGCCGTCACCGACTACCCGATGACAGGCGACCGCACCAACGAGGTGATCGCCGCAACGCAGGGACTGCACCGGATCGGTGGCTACTGCGACGCCGACGTGGTGATCGATGTGTTCGACACCGCGACGCCGACGTCCGTGGCGGCGCGCACAGGTGTCCCGGGCTCCTAGCTGCCTCGGACCCGAGAAGCCTTGTCGGTCAATACTTCTCGCTCCCGTTCGTTGTCGGTGAGCGCGGCGGCTGTGGTGAACTCGATGGCGGCCTCGTCGCCGCGCCCGAGGCGGGCAAGCAACTCGCCGCGAACGCTGGGCAACAAATAGGAGCCGTCGAGACCGCTCAGCCCGTCGACGATCTCCAGTGCGCGGCGGGGCCCATCAGAGAGGTCGGCCATCGCCACCGCGACGGCCCGATTCAGCGCGACGACCGGTGACGGCGAGATCTGTAACAGCCCGTCGTACAGCGCGACGATCCGGTTCCAGTTCGTGTCGTCGGCGGTTGGCGCGGTGGCGTGGCATTCGGCCAGCGCGGCCTGCAGCGCGTACGGCCCCCAGCCCGTACCTCGCTTCTCGACGGCCTGCGCTGCCCGCTGCAGCGCGGCGACTCCGCGGCCTATCTGCGCGCGGTCCCACATCGTGCGGTCTTGGTCCTCGAGCAGGATCGGCGTCCCGTCCGGGCCGGTGCGTGCACCGAGCCGCGACGACTGGAACTCCATCAATGACACCAGCCCGTGTACTTCCGGCTCGTCGCTCACCAGAGCAGCGAGCACGCGGCCGAGGCGAAGAGCTTCGCTGCACAGCTCGTCGCGAATCCATCGCTGCCCGAACGACGCCGAGTAACCCTCGTTGTAGATCAGGTAGATCACCGACAGCACCGCCGACAGCCGCTGCGGATACTCCGTGCGATCGGGCACCTCGAACGGCACGTCCGCGGCGGCCAGCGTCTTCTTGGCCCTGGTGATGCGCGCCGCGACAGTCGGCGTCGACGACAGGAACGCCCTGGCGATCTCCTCGGTGGTCAGGCCGCCGACGACACGCAGGGTCAGCGCGATCTGCCCCTCGCGCGACAGCACCGGGTGCGTCGAGATGAAGATCAGCCGCAGCACGTCGTCGTCGATGCGGTCGGGATCCCAGGCGGGCGCGTCGATGTGGGTTTCCAGTTCGCGCGCGAGCGTCGCGTACTTCGAGTCGAGGTTGTCCTGACGGCGCCAGTGGTCG
>NZ_JAVHWR010000062.1:0-9698 GCF_032159565.1 Mycobacterium sp. | reverse complement strand
GCTGCTCAGCCGATTGCTCAGCCGGCTTCTTCTTCGTCACGCCATCCAGTGTCGTCATCACGGCACCTTCCCCGCCGAGCATCCCTCAGCGTGTCAGGCCGGAAACACCGTTTAATCCACAGTCCCGGCTCTGGAGAAGACTGCTCCAGGGTTCGCACTGGGCCGCAATAGGTAGATGCTGCTGCCGCGGGGGTGCAACCGGGAATCTCTTCACCGTCTTCGTAGTAGTGCATCGGCGGCCCGGTGTACGCCGGAACGTGGGCTTCTATGAGCGTGAATGCTCCACCGACAGCGTCGCTGTGGACCCAGAGGGCCATCTGCTCACCGGGCACAGTGTCGAACCAAGCCAAGTCCGTGCCATCGTTGAAAGCGGTACTCATCGTGTGCGTGTCCTCCTCAAGGAGGATTTAGTTTGGGATGAACTGCGGTGCTCGGTACAGTTCAACGAGCCGGCGTCCACGCGACGGATAGCTGTTTGATCCCGTTGCAGTCTTCCCCGAAGATGGTCGGGCGCGGTGGGCCGTAAGATCACCGGATCGATGTCCTCGCCGCTCAGTTCGCCGCCGGAACCTCGTGTGCTCGCGGCCGCGTGCCAGACCAATAGCGAACAGGATGGCGGCCGAAACATCATGCGCGGCTGCGTACCCGGAGGTCCTGGCACAAACGTCGCGCATCCGACGCTGCCCCGTCACGGCGGATCAAATCGGGTGACCAAGTGTTGACATCACAGCACGGGTCGGTTCCTAGGGTGCCGCTACCAGCCCTGTACGGACCAGGCTGCCCGCCGTGGACAACAGCGCGTCGTCGATCGGTCGCGGATTAAAGCCGAGGACAGCCTTAGCCTTTCGGTTACTGGGGCGGACGATCTCACCGAGGACGGGTGACTCGATAACCGTTTCGGCGCCGGTCCACTCGCGCAGGACGTGGGCGGCATGGCCCATCGTGATCGGGCTGCCGTCACAGCAGGCAATGAATCGTTCATTCGCGGCGCCGGGATGGGTCATGGCCCGCACGTGCATATCGGCGATGTCACGCACGTCAGCGACAGGAAAACTGAAGTTCGCCATTTGCGCCACACCTGCGGTGAGCAGAGTCAGTATGGGGACCAACGAGGCGGAGATGTCATCACTTAACGTAGGTCCGAACGTGGCGGTCGGATTGATGACACTGAGTTCGGTCTGGCCGTCTCCGCTCTTGATGAAGTCCCATGCCGCGCGTTCGGCGAGCACCTTCGATTTGACGTAGGCCGTGACGCCTCGGCCGTCGATGTCGGTCCAGTCTTCCTCGGTGAACTCGCGGTCCAGCTGCCCGTGACCGTAGCCGATCGCCGCGAACGACGATGTGAGCACAACCCGTTTGACGCGTGCGTTCCGGGCAGCGCGTAGCACCCGAATCGTCCCGTCACAGGCGGGCGCGATGACCTTGTCTTCATCTTGGGGCTCATCCGGTGGAAAAGGCGAGGCGACATGCAGCACGAAGTCGCTGCCGTCGATCGCCTCAGGCCATCCATCGTCGAACATGAGGTCGGCAACGGCGAAAGTCAGGTCCGCGGCGTTGGCACCCGCACGCGCGACCATGGCTCGCACGTCCGCCTCGCGTTCGGGTGATCTCACCGTCGCGCGGACGCGGTGACCCGCGTTCAGCAATGCTGCGACGCAATGCGAGCCGATGAACCCAGAGCCACCGGTCACGAGAACGCTTGTGCCAGCCATGATTCCCACCTCGTTTGAACGGTTTGACGCTGTCCCCGCACCCTGAGCTCAGGTGCGGGGTGGCGATGTTGTGGACCGCATCTAGCGGGCGGGTAGACGCGCCGCCCACGATTGCCCGGGTCCCAGGGTCTTTTTCGTACCCTCAACACACACGTCGATCGGGTCGGCCGCGCACGGCAACAGCCGAAGCCGCGCATATTGGTGGGTCAACTCGATGTCGACCGGCTGATCGCGGTAGATGATCTCGAACGACGCCCGGCCGATCTCGTTCGGCAGCACCGGGTGAAGGTGAAGGATGTCGCTCCGCGTTTCCACACCCGCGTAGCAGCGCAGGACGATGTCGGCCGTTCCGGCCATCGCCCCGAGGTGGATCCCTTCGCGAGTCGTTCCGCCCTGCGTGTCCTGAAGGTCTGCTTTAAGGGCTTCCTTGAACAACGACCACGACTGGGTGCAGTCGCTCTGGGCCGACACCCAGCTGTGTGTCAACCTGCTCAGCGTGGAGCCGTGAGTCGTCCGCGCCTCGTAGTACTTCACCGTCCGCTGCACCAGATCTGGGTCAAGGGAGTAACCCATCTCGTTGAACAACTCGCGCAGTTCTTCGGCGGAGAACAAACAGTACAGCATCAGGACATCGGCCTGCTTGGACACCTTGTACCTGTTCGTGGAGTCGCCTTCGGCCTGCAGGATCAGGTCCAACCGCCCGATGTTTCCGTAGCGTTCGCGGTAGCGGTCCCAGTCGAGCTCCTGTAGCGTCTCGTACCCTTCGAACTGACTGATCACGCCTTCGTGGAACGGCACCCGCAACCGTCGGCTCACGCGCAGCCAGCGCTCAACCTCTCCCGGCCTGATGTCCAGGCGGCGCCACAGCGGGACACAGTCGCGCCCCATCAGCTCGTCGACCGTCTCGGCTGCCCGTGCTAATACCCAGGCCGCCAACACATTTGTGTAGGCGTTGTTGCGAACACCCAGGCCCGGGGCATCCGGGTAGCCGTCGTGGTACTCGTCGGGTCCCATTACGCCGCTGATGTTGAACCGGTCATCGACCGGATCGTGAACTGCCATGCTGGCGAACAGCCGAGCGACCTCCACGATGAGCTCGGCGCCGTAGTCCTCGAGGAAGCCCTTGTAGCCGGTTGCTTGGTAGTACTGCCAGGCGCTATAGGCCACCGCCAGGCCCACATGGCGCTGTCGATGGGAGTTGTCCGGCATCCACTGGCCATTGCGGAGATTGAACAGCTCGCCCGGCGTCTCGTCGCGACCGTCGCTGCCCGACTGCCATGGGAACATAGCGCCGTCAAAACCGTTGGCCCACGCCAAATCCCGCGCAGCCGGTAGCCGACGATATCGGTACAGCAGGAAGCAGCGGGTCAGTTCCGGCCTTCGCATGGTCAGCAACGGATAAACGTAGAGCTCGTCCCAGAAGACGTGCCCGCGATAGCCCTCGCCGTGCAACCCACGCGCGGGCAGGCCCGCATCGAGATCGCTGTCGGCCGCGACGATCACCTGCAGCACGTGGAAGATGTGCATGTTCAGTGCCAGCGCCTGCTCGAACCCGACCTCCAGGTCGATGCCGAACCGCTGCCACAAGTCCCGCCATACCGTGCGCTGCCCTTCCAGAAGGTCCTCGAACCTCCTCGCGCGCGCGATCCGCTTGTCGACATCCAGCGCAGCGGTGGAGATCGCGCTGTCGCGCGAGGTCGCCACGGCCACGGTCTTCTCGACAGTCACCGGGACGCCGCCCTGAAGACAAATCGTGAACGCATGGCCGGCACGGCTTTCGTCGGCGATCGGCCGCCGGTCGGTGACAGATTCGGCGGGACCGACATGATGCCGCGCCGCCATCGCGATCTCGATGCCCGATTGGTTGGTCCGCACCTCGAGGCGCACCGTCTTGTCATTGACGACGCTGGAGCCGACCGGTTCGAGATGCTGCGACGTGAGTTGAAGATCGGCAGCGACGTTGCGGTTCGCGACTGCGCCATTGATGATCGACTCAACAGTCGCCTCACCGGACCAGTCCTCAGCCTCGATCGTGACTTCCAATGCGGCGACGTGTGTTTCACACACCGAGACCATTTGTCGCGACGTGATCTTCGTCGTTCGTCCGGCATCATCGCGGTACCTGTTGACGCGGGTCAGCGTCCCGTCGCGCAGATCAAGGTCCTGGTGATGGGAAAGCATTTCCGGGATACCGGGACGCAGTGCAGGCCCGTCGGCGGGCTGGACCGTCACGTATGTCCAGTCGGGCGTGTTCACCATGTGTTCGGTCTCGATCGTCCGCGTGCCCACGGTGCTGGTGACCCGGTTGTAGATCCGGGCGATGTATGTACCCGGGTAGTGCACGCCGTCGGCGGTCGTGCCGGGAACCGAGCCACGCGTCGCCCAGTATCCGTTGCCTAGCGTGCAGAGCGCCTCGCGTGTTCCTTCAAGTAGAGGGTTGAAGTCCTCGTATACGAGGTGCCAAGCATCCGAGCTGATCCTGTCAGCGCCGCCGATCCACTTGCCGGAGTACCCGCTGTCACGCAGCAGCGCATCGAGTTGAGCGAGGCTGGTGAGCACGAGATCCGCCCCGGCTTCCGCCAGCTCCGCGCCGTGTCCCACCCGGTCCACTCCGACGACAAGCCCGAAACCGCCTGCGACGCCTGCTTTCACGCCCGCGACGGCGTCTTCAAGGACGACGGCGTCTGCCGGTTCCACACCAAGGCGGTCGACGGCCTCGAGGAACATGGCGGCGTCGGGCTTGCCCCGTAGCCCGAGCCGCGCGACGTCGAACCCGTCGACGATGGTGGTGAACATGCCCGACAGGCCGGTGGCGTCGAGGATGCCCCGGCCGTTGCGGCTCGCGGTGACGAGCGCGGTGGGAATGCCGCGGTCGAGGAGTTTGGCGAGTAGTTCGGCGGCATCGGGGAACACCGCGACCCCGGTGCGGTCGATTGCTTCGGCAAACAGTTGCTGCTTACGTTCGGCGAGCCCGTGGACGGTCATCCGCTCCGGGCCGTCGTCGGGGCTGCCTTCCGGCAGTGTGATGCCGCGCGCGGCCAGGAAGGCCCGAATGGCGTCCTCGCGGATTCGGCCGTCAATGTAGACGAGGTAGTCGCGCACCGGATCGAACGGCGGTTGACCCGGACTTCCGATGCGGGCCAGCACGTCGTCGAACAGGGCTTTCCACGCCTCGGCGTGGACCTTCGCGGTGTCGGTGACCACGCCGTCCATGTCGAAGACGAACGCGTGGTAGCCCCGTTGGTCTCGTGGCGTCGTGGCCGCCATATGTGTCGAGTGTATTGACAGCATGCCCGGGCGACTTCGACCCGCCAGGGCAAAAAACGCCGTCTCGGATGCGTCTGATCTACCGGGGTGGGTGCTTCCCGCATGCGTTCACGAGAGGTTCGACCCGGCAGGCCGAATCGGGCGCAGGCAGTTGCTGCCGGCGGTGCGGTTTCCCTGAGGCCGACCCAACCTACCTGAAGAACGGGCGCTGCTCATACGTTGTTCACGGTTCAGGAGCACATCATGGACGCCACGATTGCGTTTTCTACACGGCTACAGGCCAAGCCTGGCAAGGCAAGAGCTCGAATTCGGTTTGTTCGTGGCCTTTCCCGATGAGGTCGGCAGGCGGGCTCATCTCACCGGCAAGGTAGCCGCAGCGCTCAAAGACAATGCCCACCTTTTCGAGGAAACGCCGCTGTTCGAGACAGCCGATATTCTCGGGGCGAAGCTTCCGGCTGCCGCCGCGGAGGAGGGCAACCCGACCGCCGCGTAGTGACTCCGTACAAGCGCCGCCATCTCGGTGTCTGTGATCGCCCACCGATAGTGCTAGTCAGCCGAGACTGGCACCACGACGGTGGTCTCCCCGGCGCGGGCGAACTGGAAGGTCAACTCGTAGATCAACCCATTGCTGATCGGCTTGGTCAGCTTCACGGTTGCGGTCGCGATGTTGGTGGGTTTGGCCACCGGCAGCGCGTCGGCGTGCACCACCTGGTGCGGGCGGTCGACGATCAGTACGCCACCGACCGCTATCGCGGTGTTTCGCACAAAACTGACCGTCCCGATATCGGAGGTGACCGCTAAAAGGGCGTCCGCGGTATCCCATGACTGATTTGTGGCCACCATCGCCAGGTCGACGACCTTGCCCGGCTCCACTGCATGGCCGGTCTGCTCGGCGCGAATCCGGATGTAGCGCAATGCGATGTCACCGAGGTTGGCCATGGCGCCGTTGACGTCTGATCCCATCGCGGCGGTTTACGACTGTTGCCCCGCGCTGCAGCCGCTCAACGCGGCGGCGGTTACGAGCACGCAGATCGCTGCCGCAGCGCGGACGCGTCGCTTCAACGAGTCCACACTGTTGACCGATCCGCCAGAGATGCCGGCCAGACCGTCGTCTATCGGCGCCACACTTCAATTCTCTTTTTTCCAAGGCCTTCGGGGGGTCGTCCGAGGGGTCCA
Source organism: Mycobacterium sp. (assembly GCF_032159565.1). Classification (GTDB taxonomy): domain Bacteria; phylum Actinomycetota; class Actinomycetes; order Mycobacteriales; family Mycobacteriaceae; genus Mycobacterium. The sequence goes on along the minus strand of NZ_JAVHWR010000062.1, from coordinate 3,543 downwards.
AGAGATCGCGTCTGGAGTTGACCCGCCAGGCCGAAGAGCTCGTAGCCAGGTCTTGGGAGACTTGTCAAAACCCTGGGTGTCGGCATCGCCCGACTCGAACCGGCGGAATCCAAATCGGTCTATTCATCGGAGGGGCAGGCGTTGTCATGGTGACCAAGGCATTGTTGGTGCGGCTCGAGGCGCAGCCGGGCAAGGGAGACCAGGTCGAGGATTTCTTGGTGTGGGCTCGGCAGCTCGTCGAGAAGGAACCCGACACCAAACCGTGGTTGGCTATGCGGTTCGACGCGTCGACATTTGGGATCATCGACGCGTTCCCCGACGACGAGGCGCGGCAAGCCCATTTGAGAGGGCCGGTCGCCCAGGGGCTCAAAGAGAAAGCCGAGCTGTTCGCCTCACCGCCCGAAATCGTCGAACTCGACGTGCTCGCCGACAAGCTTTGATCCGCGCGACGATCGGCGCGATCCGACCACCAGGTGTGAAGGGACAAGCGTGACCAGAGATTGGGGCCCGTGGCTCGTCGGGGGAGGACTACTGCTGTTCGTCGGGGGGCTGCTCGCTTGGACCGGCAGCCTGTCCTGGCTCGGGAGCCTTCCCGGTGATATACGGATCGACAGTGGCAACACACGGATATTCATTCCGATAACGTCGATGGTGCTCGTCTCGGTTGCCCTGAACCTAATCCTCTGGTTGTTCCTGGCAATCTTCCGTCGGTGATCACCCGTGCGCCAAGTTCTCAGTTTCCATGAGATGGAGGTGTCACCGACCTCCGCAACACTTCCAGCATGCCGTGAAGATGAGCGACCGCAAGTTCGATGTCGAAGTACTTGCGCTGCCCGGCCCGGGACTCGGCCGCCAGCAGCCCGCAGCGATGGACGTCGTGGAAGTCGCCGTAGGGAAACTTGTAACGGCCCTTGCGGTTCTGGTCCTGGGAGTCGTCGATCCCGAGATGCCATCTCGAGTACTCCACGATCCCGTTTTGTTCGATGAACTCGTTCTCCTGCCGCGCGGATGGCTGGTGCTCGCTCCATGCATCCCGGCCATCGATCACACACCTGCCTGCCACGATCAAGTCGCGTGCGTGCTCGTATGCCCTATCGTTCAATTTGACTGCCATTCGTCCATGATCGCTGTCATGGCCGCCCCCACCTTCGACCTGGCGCGCCGGAATTCGTCACCCACGCTTCTTCCAGGAGGGTGAAGCAAACCAGGCTGGCTCAAGACACGGACATGCTGTCGGTGTCGCTTGAGGTGTGGCGACACCATCGATGTCACGCTCAACGGCTATATGTACGGAATCCGCCACGCGCCACGCTCGGCGGCAAGCACCGGCACCACCCTATTGGTCGTCCTGACCAGTCGGGTCAGGCGCAACGGTGTCAGAGCTTGTTGGCGATCACGTCGAGATTGTTGATGTCGGGTGGCGAGGCGAAGAGTTAGTCGGCTTTCTCCGCGCGGGCCTTTCCAACGGGGCCGCCAAGATGCGCCTCGCGTGCCGCCTCGTCCGGGAACGCGTCGATAATGCCGAAAGTCGACGGGCCGAACCGAACGGCTAACCATGGTCTCGTGCCGGGTTCCTGCTCGACGAGCGGCAGCGCCGAACGAAGAAACGGACGCACGAACGCCCTTGCGCGTCCATGTCGGTGACTACTCAGAACCGCTTCATTTCCTACGACGCCCAGGGGGCGCGTTAGTCGGGTTCGATCAGCTGGGCCTTGCCGGCGGCGGGCCGTCCTACCGCGACAGCAGGCCGATCAGAAACAATACCGCGCCAACCAGCGGGGCAAGGTGCGCACAGTGATTCCACCACGTCCACGGCACCATGAACTTGCGCCATTCGTGTGCCGCATCCGACAGTACGGCCGGATCGACGCCAGCCAGGTTGATGTTGAGCGGCGCGTGGAACAGCACCGTGGTGAAGGCACCGATGACGTCGAACACGGCGCCGGGGATGGACTACATCATGCTCGACGCGGACGGCAAGATCGCGGAAGTGACCATATGGTGGCGCCCGCTGCCGTCCGGCGTCCAGATGCAGGGGCACCTTGCTGGTCTCCTCGGCATGCAGCCCTGGGAACTTCCTCACCGATATGGAGACCCGCCAGGGCAAAAATGCCGTCTCGGATGCGTCTGATCTGCCCGGGTGCTTCTCGGCGCTCCAGACGAAACAGCGATGACTGCGCATGTCCGGCCGACGCCGACACCGCCACCGTGCTCACATCGTCTGATGCACCGCTGCGGTGCCGTAGAAGCGGCCAAGGACCGCACTGTGTAGGGGGCCATTGGTTGCTGCGGCGGTATTGCCGTGCGGTCCGGGGGAACCCCCCAGGTCTGTGAATGTGCCGCCGGCCTCACGCACCAAGACATCGAGGGCCGCCAGCTGCCGGAGAGACACTTGCGCTGCTAACGCGATGTCGGCCACCCCCTCGGCCAGCAGGCAATACGAGTAGAAGTCGCCGTAACCGCGCGCCTGCCAGACGTCGTCGGTCAAGACGATGAAGCGCTCACGCAGCCCGAGAACCCCCCAGGCGGACAGGCTGGAGAAGGACAGGCTGGCTGCCCCCAATTCATCGATCTCCGAGACAGACAGCCGTCGCGCCGGCTCAGTCCACCGCGTTGCGTACGCGCCTTGCCCGGCGGCTGCCCACCAACGCCGATGCAGAGCGGGGGCGCTGACGACTCCCAGGGTTGGTACGCCGTCGACCATCAACGCGATAAGCGTCGCCCAAACAGGTACACCGCGGATGAAATTCTTCCGGCCGTCGAGCGGCTCGATGATCCAGATTCGTCCGGCGAACAGCTTTGGGCCGCGGAGCGTTTCGTCGAAAGTCGTATCTTGCGGTCGCTTCATGGCCAATCTTCTGCGCAGCGCGACATCGACATCGCGGTTAGCCTCGATCAACGGCGTGTCCTCCAGCCTCGCCTTTGCGTAGAGATCCACGGCGGTGAACCGAGGCATCGTCATCGATTCGGCCTCGTCTGCCAAGGACATCGCGAGAGCGACGTCATCTGCGGTGTTATTCATGCCAGTCCTCACCTCTGGGAAATGGATTTGCGCTGCTGGATGGCGCCATGCCCCTTACAACCGTTGCCTCTCTTCAGGGCGACATGGTGCCTCGCTGAGACGCCGGATGCCTCCGTCTGGCGCGGTGAAGTTTTTGGCGGCGAATCGGCCTCGCGTGCCACGACCGCGAGGGGCGTACTCGGCCATAAAGGTTGCGGCGCCGCCGTACTCACCACCGGTGGAGAAGCCCTGGATCATTCTCAGGACCACCATCAGCACGGGCGCCCACAACCCGATCGCAGAATAGGGCGGGATGGTGATCGCCAATATCTGTCGGTGTCCGATGCGATCGCCGAGCGGCCCCCCACACCAGCCCGCCGATCGGCCTCACCAGGAACGACACCGCGAAAGTCATGAACGCCAGCAGGGTCGTGCTCGCGGCATCGCCAGGGAAGATCGACTCGGCGATATAGCTCACGCCGTAGGCGTAGATGCCGTAATCAAACCACTCCGTCGCGTTACCGATCGCCGACGCGGTGATC
>NZ_JAVHWR010000050.1:0-8330 GCF_032159565.1 Mycobacterium sp. | reverse complement strand
AGCCGAAACCCCGTCCTGCGGTAGCCAACCCGCGCATATCAGTCTGACCGCGCGTCGCCAACCGACACGCTCACCACACGGACTCGCGAGAAAGCAAAGAGGCGCCGGCGGGTTAGCTCCCCGACGGCGCCTCCCCATGCCCCCTTGACAAGATTCTCTACATATCAGGTGTTGGATAGTGGTGGTCGCGGTTGGAATGGTTCGTACCACCACCAGTCGGCGCGTTCGCCGCTGGAGCCGGGGCACGGTGGGACGGCGGGCGGGGGTTTCGTCGGTGGTCGCGCCAGTGGTGCAGAGCTCAGAACTCGGCCTGCGTTGTCGGTGACGGTCAGGTTGTGCGGGGGTCCGGCGATGGCGATGATGCCTCGATGGTGTAGCCGGTGATGGAAGGGGCAGACCAGCACCAGGTTGCCCAGGTCGGTGGCGCCGCCGTCTTCCCAGTGTCGGATGTGGTGGGCGTGCAGGCCGCGGGTGGCCCCGCAGCCGGGGACGGCGCAGGTGGGGTGGCGGTGTTCGAGGGCACGGCGGAGCCGGCGGTTGATCACCCGCGTCGTACGGCCGGCGCCGATGGGTTGCCCGTGGCGTTGAAACCAGACTTCGCAGGTGGCATCACAGGTGACGTATTGGCGTTCGGCGTCGGTGAGCAGCGGCCCCAGATGCAGACCAGCGACGCGGTCTGTCACCTCGACATGCACCACCACGGTGGTGTGCTGACCGTGCGGGCGGGCGGCGGCGTCGGTGTCCCAGCCGGCCTCGACCAGCCGCATGAACGCATCGAGAGCGCCGGGCAGCGGCGGCCGGTTCGGTGAGCGCCGCTCGTCGTCGTGGTCGCGTTTCCACTCGGCGATCAGCGCATCCTGATGCGACTGCAGCGCGGCATCGAATTTCGCCGCGTCCAGCTTGGGCAGGGTGATCCGGAACGTGGTGGCCTGCCCGTCGCTGGTTTTGGTGATCGAGCGCTGCCGGTGGGGCTGCGGGTCGGGGTCAGGGCGCGGTTCGAGCTTGATCGCGGTGCGCAGCTGGGCGACCGTGGCGACCTCGGCCTTCGCCGCGTAGTGCTCATCTGAACCGTGGGCTGCCCGCTCGGCGATCACGCCGACCTGATCCAGTGACAGTCGGCCCTCCCGCATCGCTTGCGTGCAGCGGGGGAACTCGTCGAGCCGGTTCGCCACAGTGGTGATGGTGTGCGCGTTGCTCGGCGAGGTGCCGATCTTCCATGCCACCAACGCCGCCACCGACCGCGCACCCGTAGAACCGCACAGCTCGTCGCGCTCCATCTCCGCGGCGATCTCCACGATGCGCCCATCGATGGCGTTGCGCTGACCGGCTAACTCCGACAACTCCTCGAACAACACCTCCAGCCGCGCCGCACGAGGCGGCGAGGGAACGAAAGACGGTGCCGGCGAGGACATGACCCCCATCAAAGCAGGGGGGTACGACAAAAACTTGCGTTAGATGTTCAGCCCGGAGAACATCACCCGTCCGGGATCGTATTTCTGCCGTACGGCGCTGAGCTTGGATAGATTCGGTCCGAAGTACCGCGACGGCGGCTGGTTCGCCTCCACATAGTTCACATAGCCGCCGACCGAATACCGTTGCACCGCTTGGTGTGCCGTGTTGAGCCAGTTGACGGCCGCCGACGGAGGGCCTGCCGGCTCGATGTACCACTGCACCAGCGCGGACTGCCCGCGCCACGGAAATGCGGTGGCCCCCGGCGCCACAGTGGCCAGCGCCCCGTCAAGGGTGTGCATGATCGCCAACATGCGGCCCGCTCCCGAAGGAAAGGCGTTGACCGCCGCGGCGATGCCCTGTGCTGCGCCCGCGTCGATGGTCCGGAAAACGTCTGACCCGCCGACGTATCCCAGCGGGGCCGGGTTGAGATTGTTGCCTGCCAGATACTTCGTCAGATCCAGATAGTTGAACGTCTGCACATCGGTCCCGGTCGGTTGCACCCCGACGGCTGAGGTGACGGCATTCGCGACGCTGTTGCCCGACCCGGCCGGGCAGGTCGCCATGATGCGGCAGTGCGTACCCGTCGCGTCGGTGGTGCTGTCCGCAAGTGCCCAGCTGTTCCGATCGGCGGTCCGCAACCAGTTCTGCCAACCGACCAGAACCTGCGCGAACGACTCCGTCGGGAAATGGACGTTCACGACGTCGGCGTCCGCGATGGGGAAGGTGGAAAAGGTCAGCGAGGTCGTCACCCCGAAGTTGCCCCCGCCGCCGCCCCGCAACGCCCAGAACAATTCAGGGTTCTCGGCGGCAGACGCCGTGACCGCCTGGCCCCCTGGCAATACCACCGATGCCGACGTCAGCGCGTCGGAGAGCAGACCCGCATGCCGGGACTGGGCGCCGAGTCCGCCGCCAAGGGCGTGCCCGGCAGCCCCGACTGTCGGGCAGATGCCGGTCGGGATGCCCCTGCCCGCCGCGGCCAGCGTTTGGTGCAGATCCCACAAACTGGTCGCGGGCGTCGCCGTGACCCGCCCGCTGGCGGCGTCGTAGTTGATTCCGCCGGGCAGCTGACGCAGGTCGAACACCATCGCGCCATTCGCCGTTGACGCGCCTATGTAGGAATGCCCGCCACTGCGCGGAGCGACCTTGAGTTTATTGGCAGTAGCGAACGCCATCGCCTTCTGAACGTCCGCCGCCGATGTCGGAGTGACGATGGCCGCTGGCGTAGAGCCGTTGTAGTTGGTGTTGAAAACCTGCTTCGCCGTGGCGAATTGGCCATTGTCCGGAAGTAGAACCGGGTTGCCGATGGCGGTGGACAGGGTTTCCCAGCCGGTGGCGATCGGATCGGCGGCGGCCCGTACCGAGCCGAAAACCGTGCCTGCGGCCAATGCTCCCGCGGCACCCCGCAGGAACGTCTGGCGGGAGATCTCACGCGCCAACGTCGAGCTCCCGCGATTCGGTCACATCGGGAAGTGTCGGCTACGGGACCACCGAAACCACGGCGGCGCGCAACATGATGCGCGACGGTGACCGAATCGATACGAGATCAGAAGATGGAGTAAACCTTTCGCACGGTCTCGTGGATGTCCCAGGTGCCCTTCCAGCCGACCGGGAACACCGCGATATCGCCGGCCTTCACTTCCGCGGACTCGCCGCCTTCGGGCGTCACGGTCATCCGGCCGGACAACAGGTAGATGACCTCGTTCTCGTCCTGCACCCAGTAGGAGGGTCCCGGTGTGCATTGCCAGACACCTGCCGACTTCTCGCCGTCGACCCACATTTCGAGCCCGTGTGTCGCCATGGAATCACCGGTCGCTTCGGACAGCGGTCCCCAGTCCTCGAGTTCTGCGTCGGCGGCCTTGGCGAGTAGTGCGGTATCGATAGTGTTCACAGTGCTGCTTTCTCTGGGAAGGGAAGTGAAATCGGTTCGGGCGCAAGCCGGCTGTTGCCGTCGGCGTCGAAGCGGTCGAGTCCGAGATCGGTCAGGTCGAGCCAGTCGCACCGGCCGGTCATCGTCAGGTCGGCGGCCACCTCGGCGACCGCGGGGCCCCACATCATGCCGTGCCCCGCGGGGCTGGCGACCACCGTGCCGTCGACCGGGCCGTCGTCGGTCAGCAGCGGGCCGAGGATCGGCAGATGGTCGGGGGTGTAGTCGATCGTCGCCGCCCACGTCCTGCGCAGGCCGAGTCCCTTCAGGCCGGGAAGCAGTTCCTCGATCCGGTCGCGGGCCTTCTGGTAGTAGGTCTCGTCGAAATCGGCCGCGACCCCCGGCGCCTCGTCGGGATTGCTCATGCCCCAGAGCAGGCCTCCGGCTTCACCTGGCCGCCAATAGATTCCGGACGGAAGGTCGAACACCATCGGCACCTCGTGCACGTCGAACGCCGACACCGGCGCGGTCACCACCACCTGGTGGCGGGCACCGCCCGCGGGCACTCGGGCACCCGCCGTCGCACCGACTTCGGCGAGCTTGGGGCCGCCGGTGAGCACGACGCGTTCGGTGTCGATCGGGCCGGCGGAGGTGTCGACGCCGACCACCCGGCCGCCCGCGGTGCGCAGTCCGGTGAACCGGCAGCGCTCCCGGACGTCGACCCGATGCGCCGTCAGCGCCGCGGTGTAGGCCAGCACGTTGCGCGGTGCGTCGATGTATCCGTCACCGGGCGCGTACGACGAGCCGAGGGTGGCGCCGGGCGCGATGCCCGTATTGCGGTCGTCGACGTCGGCGGCGGACCACCACTCGACGTCGAGCCCGAGCTTGCGTTGCAGCGCGATGCGGTCGTGGGCCTGCGCCACCTCGGCGTCGCTGAAGCATGGCATCAGGTAGCCCTGGGCGACGAAGCCGCAGTCGAGCGGGAACCGGTCGCCGCTCGCGGCATAGAAATCCTGGCTCCGCATGCCGAGCACGATGGCGGCTTCGGTGCCGCCCTGGGCGCGCACCATGCCCGCCGCACGGCTGCTTGCACCGTCGCCCAGCGTGTTCTTCTCAATCAGGACCACGCGTTTCACGCCGCGCTCCGCGAGCTGGACCGCCGTCCACCCTCCGACCGTTCCGCCACCCACCACTACGACGTCAGCACTGGTCATACTGTGGAACGCTGGCATAGACTGAACGCTCAGTCAAGAGCGAGAAGCGGGGTCACCGGATGTACGGACTCTCGGAGGAAGATCTGGCTATCCGCGATACGGCGCGGGCCTTCGTGGAGTCGTTAATGCCGCACGAGGTGGAGGCCGAGCTCGCAGGCGGCCTGCTGCCGAAGGAGCTGACGGCCGAGCATTCGAGGCGGGCGATCGAGCTCGGCCTGTACGCCACGAACATGCCGAAGTCGGTGGGCGGTCATGGCTGCACAGCCTTGCAGCAGGTGCTCGTACAGGAGCAGTGTGGCCGGGTCACCAACGGCCTCGCCTGGGTGATGGCGACGCCGCCACAGTGGTGGCCCGACGTGGCCACCGACTATCACCGCGAGCGCTGGCTGCTGCCGTCTGTGCGGGGTGAGAAACACGAGGCGTATGCGATCACCGAGGAGTTCGCCGGCTCGGATGTCTCAGAGCTGCAGACTACCGCGCGCCGGGACGGCGACGAGTACGTGATCAACGGGACCAAGTGGCACGTGACGTCGTTCAACCTCGCCGACTACGTCTTCGTCGAGGCGGTGCTCACGACCGGTGAGCACGCGGGCGACCATGTGCTGCTGGTGGTCGACGTGCCGTGGCCGGGGATGGAAGTCGTTCGCACACCACATTATTCGCACAACATCGCCGACGAGCATCCGATCGTCGCGTTCAACGACGTCCGGGTGCCAGCGTCGCATCTCGTCGGAGGCGAGGGCGAACCGATGACCTTCACCCAGGACTGGTTCCGGTTCGAACGGATGATGGTGGCGTCGCGCTGCGTTGGCGCGGCGCAGCGCCTCGTCGACGAGATGACGGCGTTCGCGCGGACACGCGAAGTCGGCGGCAAGCCGCTGGGTGAGTACCAGTTCGTGGCGGGCATGCTGGCCGACAGCGCGACCGAACTCTTCGCCGCGCGCACGATGCTCTACGAGGTGGCCCGGTCCATCGACGCGGGACGCGACCGCAGGATCCTGCACGGCCAGGCCTCGATGGCCAAGCTGTACTGCTCGGAGATGGCGGGACGGGTCGCCGACCGCGCCGTGCAGGTGTTCGGCGGCCGCGGCTACATGCGTGAGAACGTCGCCGAGCGGATGTTCCGCGAGCTACGCGTCGAACGGATCTGGGAGGGCGCCAGCGAGATTCAGCGGATCATCGTGGCTCGCCAGATGATGAACCGCGGGCCGGAGGCGGTGCTGGAGGGCCGGTGACGTCCGGACGGCCGCGGAGGCGGACGGACAGACAGGTGACACACCCCTCCAGCTTCTCGAACTCGGAGACGTCGACGCCGACCACACGGTAACCGCGCTCCTCGAAGAGCTTTGCCGTCCGCGGAGCCGCCGAGGACATCAGCAGCGTGTCGTTGTCGAGGAGGACGACATGTGCGCCCGGCTCCTCTGGAACGGCGAGAAACGTCTCCCCCCAGACGCCCGGGTCGTCGATGACGGCTTCGTAGCCGACGATCGTGCCGTCAGGGAGGGCGGTGACTGCCGACTTCAGGTGCAGTGCCTTCGATACGGGCACCGTCACCACGCCGACACCGAACGGCACGAGGTGCGCCGTCAGCTGCGCGATTCCCTCGGCATTGGTGCGACCGCCCGCGCCGACCCATACGGTGCCGTCGTGCTTCAACACGTCGCCGCCGTCGAGGGTGCCGGGTGCTTCGATCCGCACAACTCGATAACCCTGCGCGCTGACCGCGTCCTCGGCCGCGGAGATCTCGGGCCACCGCTCGTCGGCCCCGGGACGGCCGATGACCGCCAGATCTGCGTACACGACCATGGTGTCTTCGACGAACACCGAGTCGGGACACTCCGGTGCGGCGGGCACCTCGTGTGTGGTCCAGCCCGCGCCGTGAAACGCCGCGACGTAAGCCTCCCATTGCCGTTGTGCGAGTTCGACGTTCACATCGTCGCTGCGGTCGATGTGGGTGATGAGGCCGACGTCGAGCCGAGGTGACGGCCGGCGCACCAGCGCGTGGCGGGCCGACATCACTGCTCCGCCGGGGTGGGATCTGCCGCCTTCGACGCGCGTAGGCCGAGCAGCCGCATGCCGTGGTAGACGACGAGTGCGGCGATGGAGCCGAGCGCGATACCGGTGAACGTCAAATCACCCAGCTGCCAGGTGAAGTCGGCGATGCCGATGATCAACGGGATGGCCGCGGTCATCTGGTTCAGCGGCTTGCCGAAGTCGACGCCGTTGGTCAACCAGATCCGCACGCCGAGGATGCCGACCAGCCCGTAGAGCACGACGGTGGCCCCGCCGAGCACGCCCGGCGGCACGGCTGAGATCGTGGCGCCGACCTTGGGACACAACGACAGTGCGATCGCCACCGCGGCGGCCACCCAGTACGCGGCCGTCGAGTAGATGCGCGTCGCGGCCATCACGCCGATGTTCTCCGCGTACGTGGTGGTGGCCGAACCGCCGCCGAAACCGGCGAGCGTGGTGGCGACGCCGTCGGCGGCCAGCGCCCGGCCCATCAAGGGGTCGACGTCCGTGTCCGTCATCTGGCCGACGGACTTCACATGCCCGATGTTCTCGGCGACAAGCGCGATCACGGCGGGCAAGAACATCGGCAGCACCGCCACGGTGAAGGTGGGTGCGTGAAACTCGGGCAGCCCGATCCACGGCGCCGCGGCGATTCCCGACGTGTCGACGTCGCCGAGGATCAGTGCCAGCACATACCCCGCGACCACGGCGAGGAAGATCGCGAGCCTGCCGATGATGCCGCGGAAGAACGCCAGCGTGGCGACGAGCAGAACCAGGGTGACCAGCCCGAGCAGTGGGCCCTTCTCGAAGTTCGCCTTGGCCGCGGGCGCGAGATTGAAACCGATCAACGCGACGATCGCGCCGGTGACGACGGGCGGCAGCGCGACGTCGATCCAATGGGTTCCGACGAGGTGCACCACCAGGCCGATGACGACCAGCGCGGCGCCGACGGCCACCAACCCGCCAAGCGCGCTGCCCGTGCCGTGCGAGGCAGTCGCCGCCGTGACGGGCGCGATCACCGAGAAGCTCGAGCCGAGGTAGCTGGGCAGCCGGTTGCCGGTGATGATCAGGAACAGCACCGTGCCGACGCCGGAGAACAACAGGGTGGTCGCGGGCGGGAAGCCGGTGAGCACCGGCACCAGAAACGTGGCGCCGAACATCGCGACGACGTGCTGGGCCCCGATCCCGATGGTGCGGGCCCAGTCCAGTCGCTCGTCGGGTGCCACGACGAAGTCAGGGTCGGCTCGGGCGTCTACTTGCTTCCAGGTCAGCGGGATCACGAGGAATATTGTCGCCGCAACCAGTAGCCGAGCGCGCCGATAAGCACAACACCGGCGCCGACGAGCACCGACGTGATCGGCAGCATGACGGCCAGCAGCACGCAGCCGGCCAAGCCGATCGCGGGAATGAGCCTGCGCCCCAACACTCGACGTCGCCGGCCTTCCGGCTCCAGTGCTGGACGTCGCTGGCCTTCCGGCTCCAGTGCTGGACGTAATGTCATCGCCGACGCGTTGGCGATCGCGTAGTAGACCAGCACGGCGAACGCCGAGAAGCCGATCGCCCCGCGCACATCGGCCACCGCGGCGACCAGTGCGACGACGGCGCCCACGGCCAACTCGGCGCGATGCGGGACCGCGAAGCGCGGATGCACCGAGGCAAGCGCGTGTGGCAGGTGGCGATCGCGGGCCATCGCGAGCGTCGTCCTCGACACTCCGAGGATCAGCGACAACAACGAACCCAGCGCCGCGACCGCCGCCCCGGCCCGGACCACCGGTTCGATGCCCGAG
>NZ_JAVHWR010000034.1:0-18052 GCF_032159565.1 Mycobacterium sp. | reverse complement strand
ACTTACCTACCCCACCCTTGCCAACGAAGAGACTGATCCGGGCATGGGTAGGCGCCGCGGGATCACTCAGCCTCGACTCGTTTCTTGAGGTCCTTCAGTGCGGTGTCGGTCAACCTGCGCTCAGCCTTCCGCTTGAGCAGGCCGATCATCGGAATGATCAGGTCGACCGACAATTCATAGGTGACGTCGGTGCCAGATCCGCTCGGAGACAAGTGGTATGCGCCCTCGAGCGACTTGAGCAGCGAACTGGACACCAGCTTCCAAGTCACCGAGCGGCGATCGGGCGGCCAGTCGTACTCCAGCACCATGGTGTCTTTGAGCACCGCGGCGTCGAGCAACAGCCGGGCCGTCTTGGGAAAGCCCTCGTCGTCGGCCTGCAAGACCTCGGTCTCCTTGTACTCGGCGACCCAGTCCGGGTAGGAGCCGATGTCGGCGATGACGTCCATCACCGTCGATGGATCCGCGTCGATGTAGATGGTCTGTGCCGTTTTGTCCGCCACTAAGCCGCTTCCTGTCGTTCCGCGCGCCCGCGTTTACCCTCGATGAAATAAAAACTTACCCGCCGCCGCCGGGTCTGACCCAGTATCAGGCCCGCGGAGGCATCCCAACCGGCCGCGACGCCTCCAGCTTCTGCTTCAGTTCGAAGGACATCTTCTTGCCCGCCACCCGGCGCTGGTGATTCAGCGTGGCCAGGTTCATCTTGGCCAGCTGCCAGGCGGCCACCCCGGCGGGCTCGGCGTGCAGGAAGTAGTTCAGGATCACGCCGTCGAGCGACGGCTCCAGCCAGACCTCCATCGTTCCGGTCAGCGCGCCGTTGACGCTCCAGCGGTGCCCGAGGGGGCCGCGATCATCGATCACCGTCAGATGCAGGTCCGGCCACCAGCGCCGCCAGCTCGCCCGATCCGCGACGGCCTTGCCGACCTCGACGGGGTCGGCGGCCACGAACGTCTGATCGGCGACCTGGATGCTGTTCATCGCCACTAGCTTCACATATGCCGCCGCCGTGCCTACTAGGCTGGTCGGGCAAAACCGCTACCACCCGGAGGCCACACCGTGCGCGAGGTCAGTGTTCCCGCATCGTTCGACGTCGAGGAGCACGACAACATCGTCAGCTCCGTGTATGCGCACGAACGCGACGACCCCGACCTCGTGATCTTCCAGCGCCTCGTCGATGGTGACTGGAAGAACGTCACGGCCGCGCAGGCGGCAGAGCAGATTCGCTCGGTGGCACTCGGGTTGATCGCCGAGGGTGTTGCGCCCGGTGACCGGGTGGCCGTGTTCTCGGCCACCCGCTACGAGTGGCCGATCATCGACTTCGCGATCCTGTCGGTCGGCGCCTTGACCGTGCCGATCTATGAGACCAGCTCAGTCGAGCAGGTGCGTCACGTGCTCAGTGATTCCGGTGCGGTTCTGGTGTTCGCCGAAACGGACGCGCACGCCGAAAAGATCGACCACCTGAAGGACGAACTGCCGGATCTGCGAAAGGTGTTGCGTATCGACAGTTCCGGCGCGTCGGCGCTGGACGAGTTGACCGCGGCGGGCAAGTCGGTCGACACGGGCGAACTCGACGCGCGGCTGGCAAGCATCAAGGCGTCCGACCCCGCGACGCTGATCTACACCTCGGGCACGACCGGCAGGCCCAAGGGCTGCCAGCTGACCCACTCCAACCTCGTCTACGAGATCCGTGGGGCCAAGGCGTCCTTCCCGACGTTGCTCGACAAGGGCGAGCGCCTGCTGGTGTTCCTGCCCCTGGCGCACGTGCTGGCCCGCGCGATCACCATCGCCGCGTTCTCCAACAAGGTGACGCTCGGGTTCACCAGCGACATCAAGAACCTGGTGCCGATGTTCGGGTTGTTCAAGCCGACGCTGGTGGTGTCGGTGCCCCGGGTGTTCGAGAAGGTCTACAACACCGCCGAGCAGAATGCGCGCAGCGACGGCAAGGGCCGGATCTTCGAGGCCGCCGTCAACACCGCGATCGAGTGGAGCCAGGCACAGGAAAACGGCCGCGGACGCGAGGAGCGGAAAGGCAAAGGTCCCGGTCTGCTGTTGCGCGTCAAGCACGCGGTGTTCGACCGGTTGGTCTACGGCAAGCTGCGCGCCGCGCTCGGCGGCGACTGCCATGCCGCGATCTCGGGCGGTGCACCGCTGGGTGCCCGGCTCGGCCACTTCTACCGCGGCGTCGGGCTGACCATCTACGAGGGCTACGGGCTGACCGAGACCAGCGCGGCGATCACCGTGAACCAGATCAACGCGATCAAGATCGGCTCGGTTGGGAAACTGTTGCCGGGCAACAGCATGCGCCTCAACGACGACGACGAGCTGTTGGTGCGCGGCGGCGTGGTGTTCGCAGGCTACTGGCACAACGAGGAGGAGACCCGCGCCGTGTTCTCCGACGGCTGGTTCCACACCGGTGACCTCGGCGCGATCGACGACGAGGGTTTCCTGACCATCGTCGGCCGCAAGAAGGAGATCATCGTCACCGCGGGCGGCAAGAACGTCGCCCCCGCCATTCTGGAAGACCGGCTGCGCGCGCACCCGCTGATCAGCCAGGCTATGTGTGTCGGCGACGCCAAACCGTTCATCGCCGCGCTCATCACGATCGATCCCGAGGCCTGGCCCGGCTGGAAGGAGCGCAACGGCAAGAACACCGACGCGACGGTCGCGGACCTCGCCGACGACCCTGACCTCACGGCCGAGATCGACCTTGCCGTCAAGGAAGCCAACCAAGCGGTGTCGAAGGCCGAGGCGATCCGCAAGTTCCGCATCCTGCCCGTCGACTTCACCGAGGACACCGGAGAGTTGACGCCGACGCTGAAGGTCAAGCGCAAGGTGGTGGCGGAGAAGTTCGCCTCCGACATCGAGGGCCTCTACGACAGGGCCTGATCTACGGATTCAACAGGCACTGCAGTCTGGCGGCCTGGCTGCGCCACTGCCAGTTGTCCACTGCCCAGCGCCGGCCTGCGGCGCCCATCTGGGCGGCCCACTGGGGATCGGCGAGTATTTCGCTTACGGCAGTGGCGATCTCGTCGACGTTGTTTCCGTCGACGACACGCCCCGTCTCGCCGTCTTGCACCGTCTCCGGCGCCCCGCCCGAATTGCCGGCGACCACCGGAATACCCGTCGCCGACGCCTCCAGGTAGACGATGCCAAGGCCTTCGACATCGAGGCCGGCGCCGCGGGTCCGGCACGGCATCGCGAACACGTCGGCCATCGCGTGATGGGCGGGCAGCTCGGCGCCGGGCACCCCGCCGGTGAAGATCACGTGCTCGGTGACGCCCGCCTCCCCGGCGAGCCGGTGCAGCCTCTCGAGGTAGGGTCCGCCGCCGACGATGACCAGGGTCGCACCGTCGACGCGGTTCCGGATCGCGGGCAAGGCGCGGATCAGCATGTCCTGGCCCTTACGGGGCACCAGCCTCGACAGACAGACGATCACCGGGCGGTCGCCCAGCCCGTATCGCGATCGCATCTCCGCACGCGCGGCGGGATCGGGTGCGAACCGGTCGGTGTCGACGCCCGGCGGCACGTATTCCAGCGCGGCGTGCGGTCCGAACGCCGACGCGAACCGGCCCCGTGTGTAGCGGCTGACGTAGGTGACCGAGTCGGTGCCGTCGCCGATACGGCGCAGTGCGGTGCGGGCCACCGGCAGCATCGACCAGCCGACCTCGTGCCCGTGCGTGCTGGCAATGACCCGTCGGGCGCCTGCACTGCGCGCGCGCGGCGCCAACAGCGCAAGGGGCGCGGCCGCGCCGAACCAGACCGTCTCGATGTCGTTGTCCGCGATCAGCCGCCGCATCCTGTCGTCCACGCCGGGAACGGGCAGCATCAGGGTGGTCGGGTGGCGCACCACCTGATAGCCGGTCGCCGTGGCCTCGGCGTCGAATTCCTCGCAGCCCTTCCACTTCGGCGCGTACACCGTCAGCGTGTGGTCGTCACTCGAGCGCACGAGTTGCCCGACGAGTTCATGCAGATACGACTGGATCCCGCCGCGGCGCGGCGGAAAGTCGTTGGTAACCAGCAGAACGCGGGCCATGACGGTCAGGCTATCCGGCCAACCAGGCACGCCAGTCGGCCAGCACCTCACCGAGGTCGGCGCCCAGCGTCTCCGACACGGCCGTCTCGATACCGGGATGGCCGGGCCCGCAGGCCCGTTGGTACAGGCGCCGCAGGGCCGCGGTGCCGTACCGGTCGGCGACGAATCGGGTGAACCACCAGGCGCGGTCGTAGGCGAGTGTGCGGGTGCGCCCGACGGTCTCCAGGTCGGCGTCGGAGGGCAGAACCGCCATCTCGGCTGCCCGCTCGGGTCCCGGCCGCGGCGCCGCAGGTCTGGCCACGAAGTCGGCGACGCCCTCGGTCAGCCACCGCGGAGCGTCAGGTGCGGTATCGGCCCGCGCTGCGAAGTGAAAGAGTTCATGGCGCAGAACAATTCGCAATGCGGCATCGCTCATCGCGGCGGCACCCGGCGCGAAAACAATGCGCTGGCCCGTCGTCGCCGCGGCGATGTCGGACCCTCCGCCCGCCAGCGTGCGGAATTGTTCATCGGTCGCGGTGGCGACGATGACGATGTCGCGGCGCCAGTCCTCACCCCAGAACGCCGTCACGGCGGCGACGGCATCGTCCATCGCGACTGACACCCGGTCGAGCAGCGGCTGCGTTGTCGAGCCACCCAGATTCATCAGTTCCACCGTGCGACCGTCGGCGACCGTCACGCTGCGCGACGCCACCGCAGACGTGGTGGGCGTCGCCGCCGGAGCAGGTGTGAAAGCAGAGGAACCCGGCCTGCCGACGAGCGTCACCGCCGCGATCAGCTCGACGATCAGCAGCAGGCCCAGCAGTGCGCGACTAGTACCGGCGAACGTTGTGGATCGGGGCATTGTTCACCGGTGCCACTTGCACCGGCGTGCCGTAGGTGGACGCGTGCACCATCATTCCGTCGCCGATGTAGATCGCCGCATGGGAGGCGTCGGAGTAGTACGTCACGACGTCGCCCGGCTGCATCTGCGACATGTCCACCGACTGACCACCGCGGGCCAGCGCCTGGCTGGAGTGCGGCAGCGAGATGCCCGCCTGCTGGAACGCCCACATCACCAGGCCCGAGCAGTCGAACTGGTTGGGCCCGGATCCGCCCCATGTATAGGGAGAGCCGATCCTTGTCAGCGCGGCCTGGACCGCCATCGTGCCTTCGCCGCCGGGCGCCTCGGGGACGAGGGCGCCTTCCGGCGGTGCGACGTCGCCCGGTGGGATGGCGTCGGGCGGGGCGGCCACGATCGCCGGGTCTTCTGGAGCAGGCGGTGCTGCCTCAGGAAGTGGAGGCGGCGGCGGGACTGCTGCGAGGGCTTCGCGCTGACCGGGTGTCAACGCCTGGAACTGCGACTTCACGACGGCGACCTGCACCTGCAGCTGGCTTTGCTTGCTTTGCAGGTCCGCGCGCACCGCTGCGGCCTGCTCAGCTGCCGTCTTCGCGTCGGCCGCCGACTTGGCGGAGGCCTCCTGGGCCTTGGCGGCCTCGGCGTTGACGGTTCGGTAGCTGTTCATCTGCGCCGACATCTCCGAGGCCATCACCCGCTGCACCGAGAGTTGCTCGATGAGCCGCTGCGGTGAGTCGGCCGTCAGCATCGCGTCCATGCCGCTGGTTCTACCGCCCATGTATTGGGCAGCGGCAAACTTGTCGACCGCTGACTGGAACGTTGCCAATTCCGCCGTGGCCTTGTCGAGCGCCGCCTGGTCGGCGGTGTGCTTCGCGTCGGCTTCCTGCTGCGCGGCCAGCTTGTTGTTGAGGTCCAGCTGTGCCGAATGCATCGCCTCGGTGGTCCGCTCGGCCTGCCGCGACAGTTCATTCAGTTTTGCCAGCGCATCATCGGCGGGGTCGGCGTGCACGTTGCCTGCGACAACACTTGCGACCAGCATCAAGCCCGCTATCGCACATATGATTGGTCGCTTAACTCCGCGCGTGATCCGCTGCGTAAGGTCGAGCGTCAAGGTTTTGTGTCCTCAAACTGCCGTTGGCGAGCCGCCCCGAACTGTCCTAGGTCTCAGACAGGTTACGAAACGGCATCACCCTTGTCCAAACAAGAGACGCAAATTTAACAGCCTCTCAGAGTTTTTCGGACGCGATCGATTGCCAGGCGTGTCGTCAGGCGACGACTCCCGAACTGCCCGGCCGGTGAATCGGCACCAGCCGCAGCCGCGGAGCCATCCCGGCCTCCGCGAGTACCTCGAGCGCCGCGCGCTCGTCTACCAACAGGGTGTCCGGCACGCCGAGCAGCACACTCACGACGCAGTCGTTGCAGCCGGGGCCACGCACGGCACAGTCATCGCAATCGATGGTGACCGCTCCCGTATCCGTGCCCTGCTTATCGGCCTCGTCCATCTGCCGTCCTCTCGATCTACAGTTAGTCGCACGGTAACGGGCACCACCGACATCCGGGCGTGGCACTTCAACGCTGTCGGTAGCAGTGCCTACCTTCAGCGCATGGGCCAGCTCAGCTTCGCCGACGTCGATGCGCTGGCCGACCTCTCGCTGCGGGACACCACCTTCGTCGTCGTCGACCTCGAGACGACGGGGGGCCGCGCAACCGGCGATGGCCACAACGTCGACGCCATCACCGAGATCGGCGCCGTGAAGGTGCGCGGCGGGGCGGTGTTGGGCGAGCTGGCCACGCTGATCGACCCCGGCCGCAGCATTCCACCGCAGATCGTCGCGCTCACCGGCATCACCTCGGCCATGGTGTGCGACGCGCCCAAGATCGACTCGGTGCTGCCTGCGTTCCTCGAGTTCTCCCGTGGCGCGGTCCTGGTCGCCCACAACGCGGGCTTCGACATCGGCTTCCTGCGCGCCGCCGCGGAGCGGTGCCAGATCGCCTGGCCGCGCCCGCCGGTGCTCTGCACCGTGCGGTTGGCCCGGCGGGTGCTCACCCGCGACGAAGCCCCCAGCGTTCGGCTCTCGGCACTGGCCCGGTTGTTCGGTGCCGCCACCACACCGACACACCGTGCGCTCGACGACGCGCGAGCCACCGTCGACGTGCTTCACGGGCTCATCGAGCGGGTCGGCAACCAGGGCGTGCACACCTACACCGAACTGCGCTCCTATCTGCCCGACGTGACACAGGCGCAGCGCCGCAAGCGAGTGCTCGCCGCGAACCTGCCCCACCGGCCCGGCGTCTACCTGTTCCGCGGCCCGGCCAACGACGTGCTCTATGTCGGCACGGCGGTCGATCTGCGCAGGCGGGCCGGCCAGTACTTCAACGGCTCCGACTCGCGGCCGCGCATGAAGGAGATGGTCGCGCTGGCCACCGCCGTGGACCACGTCGAGTGCGCACACGACCTGGAGGCGGGCGTGCGCGAGCTGCGGCTGCTCGCCGCGCATTCGCCGCCGTACAACCGCCGGTCGAAGTTCCCGCAGCGGTGGTGGTGGATCGTGCTGACCGACGAGGCGTTCCCGCGGCTGTCGATCGTGCGAAGGCCGAAGGGCGACAGCGCCGTTGGGCCGTTTCGGGCGCGCGCCGACGCCGTCGAGACGGCCGACTTGCTGGCTCGTTTCACCGGGCTGCGCACCTGCACCACAAGGATCGGGCGCTCCGCGCACCACGGCCCCGCCTGCCCCGAACGCGAGTTGTCGCCCTGCCCGGCGCGTCGCGGTGTCCCCGCCGCCGAATACGCGGAGGCACCCCGGCGCGCGGCGGCGCTGATCGACGGGCTGGAGGATTCCGCGCTGTCGGCGGTGCAGTCCCACATCGGCGAACTCGCCGCGCACCACCGCTACGAGACCGCCGCACGGCTGCGCGATCACGCGGCCGCCGCGATTGATGTGCTGTGGCGCGGTCAGCGGCTGCGCGCACTCGCGGCGGTCACCGAACTCGTCGCCGCACGACCCGACGGCAGCGGCGGATGGCACCTGGCGGTGGTTCGGTGCGGACAGCTGGCGGGCGCAGGCGTCGCACATCGCGGCGTTCCACCGATGCCGGTCGTCGACGCGATAAGTGCTGCGGCACAGGCGATCCTGCCAGAGCCCGCCCCGCTGGGTGGCGCGCTGGTGGAGGAGGTCGCGCTGATCATGCGCTGGCTCGCCCAGCCCGGTGTTCGCATCGTGCGGGCCGAGCCCGGTTGGGCGTCGCCGGTGGGGTGCGCGGGACGGTGGGCGACATGGGCCGCCTCGGCGCGGTCGGCGCGGCTGGCCGCCGAACAGACCCTCGACTCGTCACACCTGCTGAGTGAACCGCACCCAACGCGCGAGCAGCTTTTCGGCCGCCCCGGTGTCGATCGCCTCAACGGCCCGGTTCAGCCCCGACTCCCAGGCCGACAGCCATTCGGCGCCACTGGCTAGCCCGGCGTGGGCCACCATCGCGCCCGCGGCGTTGAGGATCACCGCGTCGCGGACGGGGCCCTTGGCGCCGGCCAGCACCTCGCGTGCCTCCGCCGCATTGGCTTCGGCGTCGCCGCCCACCAATTCGGATATGTCGGCACGCGCGAACCCGAATCCCGCCGGATCGAACGACAGCTTCTCGACCGTGCCCGCCTGTACCCGCCAGATGGTGCTCGTCGTCGTGGTGGTGAGTTCGTCGAGCCCGTCGTCACCATGCACCACCAACACGCTGCACCGCCGAGTCGCGAACACCCCCGCCATCACCTCGGCAAGATCGCCCCATGCGCAACCGATCAGTCCCGCGCGCGGCGCACCCGGATTCGTCAGCGGCCCAAGCAGATTGAACACGGTGGGCACACCGATCTCGCGGCGCGCCACCGACGCGTACCGATACGACGGGTGAAACTGCGGCGCGAAGCAGAAGCCGATCCCGACCTCGGCGACGCTGCGCGCCACCTGTTCGGGATCGAGGTCGATGCGCACCCCGAGGGCTTCCAGCGTGTCGGCGCCGCCGCTGCGCGACGACGCGGCCCGGTTGCCGTGCTTGACCACCGGCACCCCCGCGGCGGCCACCACGATGGCTGCCATCGTGGACAAGTTGACCGTGTTCGCACCGTCGCCGCCGGTGCCCACCACGTCGACGGTGTCGTTACCTATCTCGGCGGTAGGCACCCGCAGCGCGTAGGACAGCATGGTGTTGGCCAGTTCGGTCACCTCGGCCGAGGTCGGCCCCTTCATCTTCATCGACACGCCGAACGCCGCGATCTGCGCCGGAGTGGCCGCTCCGGTCATGATCTGGTCCATCGCCCAGGCCGCCTGGCCGAGCTCCAGTGGCTTTTGAGTGGTCAGCCGACCCAGGATCAGCGGCCACGACGGCTCGGAGCGCGAAGAAGTCACCCGAAGATTATGACAATTGCTCGACCCGGGTGGAGATGAACAACTACAAAGCGTCATACTTGCGGTGTGACGAGCGCTGTAGGGACGTCGGGAACCGCGATCACGTCGCGAGTTCATTCGCTCAACCGGCCCAATATGGTCAGTGTTGGCACCATCGTATGGCTCTCCAGCGAGCTCATGTTCTTTGCTGGGCTATTCGCCATGTACTTCACCGCACGTTCACAGGCCGGGGGTGAATGGCCGCCCCCTCCGACCGAACTGAACCTCTATCAGGCCGTCCCGGTGACGATGGTGCTCATCGCGTCGTCCTTCACCTGCCAGATGGGGGTGTTCGCCGCCGAACGCGGCGATGTTTTCGGGTTGCGGCGCTGGTATGCCCTCACGTTCCTGATGGGCCTGTTCTTCGTGCTCGGTCAGGGCTACGAGTACATCCACCTCGTCGAGCACGGCACCACGATTTCCAGCAGCGCATACGGGTCGGTCTTCTACCTGCCCACCGGATTCCACGGCCTGCACGTCATCGGCGGACTCATCGCGTTCATCTTCCTGCTGGCTCGCACGAAGATGACCAAATTCACACCCGCTCAGGCCACCGCCGCGATCGTCGTCTCGTACTACTGGCACTTCGTCGACATCGTGTGGATCGCGCTGTTCGCCACCATCTACTTCGTCCGATGAGGGGATCGATGACCAGCAAGTCCCGGCGCCGGCTTCGTCGGCGATTCTCAGCGGCGGTGCTGCTGCTGATCGGACTGGGCGTCGCGGGTGGCGTTGCTGCCACGCTGACGCCGACGCCGCAGGTGGCTGTCGCCGACGAGTCGGCCTCGGCGATGCTGCGCACGGGCAAACAGTTGTTCGACACGTCCTGCGTGACCTGCCACGGCATCAACCTGCAGGGTGTGGCCGATCGCGGTCCCAGCCTCATCGGCGTCGGCGAGGCCGCCGTGTACTTCCAGGTGTCGACCGGCCGCATGCCCGCCATGCGCGGTGAAGCCCAGGCGCCGCAGAAGCCGCCGCAGTTCGACGAGCAGCAAATCGACGCGCTCGGCGCCTACGTACAGGCCAACGGCGGCGGCCCCACTGTTCCGCGAGAGCAGAACGGCCAGGTTGCTGATCAGTCGCTTGTCGGACACGACGTCGCCCGCGGCAGTGATCTGTTCCGGCTCAACTGCGCGTCCTGCCACAACTTCACGGGTAAGGGCGGAGCGCTGTCGTCGGGTAAGTACGCACCCGAGCTGACCGATGCCAAACCGGCGCAGATCTACACCGCCATGCTGACGGGTCCGCAGAACATGCCCAAGTTCTCCGATCGGCAGCTCTCGCCCGACGAGAAGCGCGACATCGTCGCCTATGTGCGGATGTCAGCCGACGCGCCGAATCCCGGCGGCTACGGCCTCGGAGGTCTCGGACCCACCACAGAGGGCATGGCCGCCTGGATCATCGGGATTGTCGCCGTCGTTGGGGCGGCCCTGTGGATCGGAGCCCGGTCGTGACAGAGCGAGGAGCCGACGGCGGATCGCGCATCGGTAGCGACGCCGAGAACGCCCCAAGGGGCACCGACGTTCCCGGCCATGCCGGGGTACCGGGGCAGCCCAGCGACGCCGAACTTGCGTCGATGTCGCGCGAAGAACTGGTCGAGCTCGGCGGCAAACTCGACGGCGTCGAAATCGTCTACAAGGAAGACCGCTGGCCCGTACAGGGCACCAAGGCCGAGAAGCGCGCCGAACGCTCGGTGGCGAATTGGCTTCTGCTGGGCGGTCTTTCGGGAGTCGCACTGCTGCTGGTATTCCTATTCTGGCCCTGGGAGTACAAGGGCGGGGAAGCCGACGGCCACTGGTGGTACGACCTGGCCACGCCGCTGTACGGGCTGACGTTCGGCCTTTCGATCCTCGCGATCGGCATCGGCGCCGTGCTGTACCAGAAGAAGTTCATCCCGGAAGAGATCTCCATCCAGGATCGTCACGACGGTCGCTCCCCCGAGATCCAGCGCAAGACCGTCGCGGCCAACCTCACGGATGCCTTGGAGGGCTCAACACTTAAGCGTCGCAAGCTGATCGGGTTGTCGCTCGGCATCGGTCTCGGCGCGTTCGGTGCCGGCACATTGGTCGCATTCATCGGCGGTCTGATCAAGAACCCGTGGAAGCCGGTGGTTCCGACCGCCGACGGCAAGAAGGCCGTGCTGTGGACGTCCGGTTGGACGCCGACGTTCCATGGCGAGACGATCTTCCTGGCCAATTCCACCGGTAAGCCCGGGGCGTCTCCGTTCGTCAAGGTTCGGCCGGAGGACCTCGACGCGGGCGGCATGCTCACCGTGTTCCCGTGGCGCGAATCCGACGGTGACGGGACCACCGTCGAATCCCACGAGCGGCTGAGCGAGATAGCCATGGGTGTCCGCAACCCCGTGATGCTCATCCGCATCAAGCCGGGCGATATAGGCAAGGTGGTCAAGCGCAAGGGCCAGGAGAGCTTCAACTTCGGCGATCTGTTCGCCTACACCAAGGTTTGCTCACACTTGGGTTGTCCCTCATCGCTTTACGAGCAGCAGACCTATCGCATCCTCTGCCCGTGCCACCAGTCGCAGTTCGATGCCCTGCACTTCGCCAAACCGATATTCGGCCCCGCTGCGCGCGCTCTGGCGCAACTGCCCATCACCATCGACAAGGACGGGTATCTGGTCGCCAACGGCGACTTCATCGAGCCCGTCGGTCCGGCATTCTGGGAACGGAAAACAGTATGAGTCCGAAACTGCCGACACTGCCGAAGCCACCGAGCATCGCCGAACAGGGCGACGCGATCGATTCGCGCTACCACCCCTCTGCAGCCGTCCGTAGACAGCTGAACAAGGTGTTCCCCACCCACTGGTCGTTCCTGCTGGGTGAGATCGCCCTATACAGCTTCATCGTGCTGCTGCTCACCGGCGTGTACCTGACCCTGTTCTTCGACCCGTCCATGGTCGACGTCACCTACAACGGCGTGTATCAACCGCTCCGTGGCGTCGAAATGTCGAAAGCTTTCGCGTCCACCCTTGATATCAGCTTCGAGGTGCGCGGCGGTCTGTTCGTCCGCCAGATCCACCACTGGGCCGCGCTGCTGTTCGCGGCGTCGATCATGGTGCACATGGCCCGCATCTTCTTCACCGGCGCCTTCCGCAGGCCCCGCGAGGCCAACTGGGTGATCGGCTCGCTGCTGCTGATACTGGCCATGTTCGAGGGCTTCTTCGGCTACTCGCTGCCCGACGACCTGCTGTCGGGAACCGGCTTGCGCGCCGCATTCTCGGGCATCACGATGGGCGTTCCGGTCATCGGCACCTGGCTGCACTGGGCGCTTTTTGGCGGTGACTTCCCTTGCGGCGGTGTGGGAAACAACTGTGCTATCGGCATCATCATCCCGCGGCTCTACGCGTTGCACATCCTGCTGATACCGGGCATCATCCTCGCGCTCATCGGTGCCCACCTGGCGCTGGTGTGGTTCCAGAAGCACACCCAGTTCCCCGGGCCAGGGCGCACCGAGACCAATGTCGTCGGTGTCCGCGTCATGCCGGTGTTCGCGGTCAAGTCCGGCGCGTTCTTCGCGGTGACGACCGGCATTCTCGGCATCATGGGCGGCCTACTGCAGATAAACCCGATCTGGCAGCTCGGCCCCTACAAGCCCTCTCAGATTTCGGCGGGCAGCCAGCCGGACTTCTACATGATGTGGACGGACGGCCTCATCCGCCTCTGGCCGGCGTGGGAGTTCTACCCGTTCGGGCACACCATCCCTCAGCCGGTATGGATCGCTGTGCTCATGGGCCTGGTGTTCGGTTTGCTGATCGCGTGGCCGTTCATGGAGAAGAAGTTCTCCGGGGACAACGCACATCACAATCTGTTGCAGCGCCCGCGGGACGCTCCGGTACGCACCGCGATCGGCGCGATGGCCATCGCGTTCTACATGGTGCTGACATTCGCCTGCATGAACGACATCATCGCGCTCAAGTTCCACATCTCGCTGAACGCGACGACCTGGATCGGCCGCATAGGCATGGTGGTGCTGCCCGCGATCGTCTACTACCTCACCTACCGGTGGTGCATCGGACTGCAGCGCAGCGACCGCGCTGTGCTCGAGCACGGCATCGAGACGGGCATCATAAAGCGGCTGCCGCACGGTGCCTACATCGAGCTGCACCAACCGCTCGGACCAGTCGACGATCACGGTCATGCGATTCCGTTGGAGTACCAGGGCGCCCCGGTGCCCAAGCGGTTGAACAAGCTGGGCTTCGGCGGCTCGCCGGGAACCGGCAGCTTCCTGCGCGCCGATCCCGCCGATCAGCAGGAGGCGCTCGTCGAGGCCGAGCACGCCGGAGAACGCAAGGCGCTCACCGCATTGCGCGAGCATCAGGACCGCGACGGCTCGTCCAACGGCGACGGCTCGTCCAACGGGCACGGCTCGTCGAACGGCCACTGAAGCACACGCACGCAGCGCGCCGTTGACCCGTCAGTGGGTGCCGACGAGTTCGTTCAGCTGACGCAGGTAGATCCAGGGAATCGCGGGCATCGCAAGCGTCACCAACCCCGCGATGACGTAAGCGGCCCATGCGAATGTGTCGTGGCCGGCCGCCATCAGATAGGTGGCGATACCGATGGCAAGCAGCGCCACACCCATGGCGGACGC
Organism: Mycobacterium sp.; assembly: GCF_032159565.1. Lineage (GTDB taxonomy): Bacteria > Actinomycetota > Actinomycetes > Mycobacteriales > Mycobacteriaceae > Mycobacterium. Next base: position 4,149 of record NZ_JAVHWR010000034.1, on the reverse strand, counting down.
GGTGGCCACGGCGCAGCGCAGCCACAGCCGGTCCACCGCAGGGGGTAGCCCGGCGCCGAATGTGCTGATGCCCACGGCCGACGGCTGAGTACTGCGCTGACGCCCGGCGGCGGCCGACCTCTGCTGGCCAGACCGAATGATCTGGGTGCGCGGATCGGGTGCTCGCGTAACGGCCTGTGTCCGGCCTGTGGCCGCCGGCCTGGCGCCGCCACCCCGACCCGCGCGCGGGTCGTCGAGCGCCGCGCGTCGGGCCCGCACCAACAGCGGTATGGCGCCGACGATGACGAGTGCGGAAACGCCGATGACGCCGTACAGCAACCAGGGCGTGCCCGATTCGGTCGAGGACTGTCGATGTCCGCTGCCCAGGTCGACGAGCGCGACCGTGGCCGCCACCGCGGATCCCAGTACGGCCAGCCAGATCGCCGCGCACACCGCGAGCATGATCCGGTCGACGTTCTCGGCGTCTCCGGACGTCGGATTGAGCCGCGAGCGGGCCGCGGCCCCAGTGTTGTATGTCATCAGCAGCTTGTCTGTGCGGAGTTGCCGGTATTCGAGGACAATACGGTGCCGTCGCTTGTGGTGATCGAGCAGTTGAGCCTGCTGACCAGGAACAGGCTGGACGCCTGCACCGAACCCACCTCGGATTGCGAGATCGGCGTGACCGTCAGCGACCATGGGATGTAGACATTGCGCTGCGTGCGACTGCGGCCGGACGCGTCGATGTAGGTCACCGTGATGATGTCGCCCGGCGCCTTCGTGCCCGTCACCGAATAGGTCACCTGGCGCGGACCCGAGCGTGTCGTCGACGTCGGCGGCGGCGCGGCCGAGGCCGATGGTTGCTCGGGCGCAGGCGGCGGCGGCGCCTCTGCGGGCGGTGCGGGAGCGGGCGGCGGCGGCTCGGTCACCGTGACGGTCTCCGGCGGGGGTGGAGGCGGCGGTTCCTCAGACGACGGCGGCGGAGGCGGCGGCGGGGGCGGAGTCGTCGTGGTGATCTCGTCCTGCACAGGGGGCGCCGACGTCGTCGAGGTCGGCCCACCCGCAGCGTTGAGGTTGTCGGACTCCGTGCCCATCACCAACAGCGAAACGGATACCACCAGCGAGATGGCGGCGATGATCGCGACGACGCCGACCACCCAGGGCCAGCGCGGCGGCCTGCCCGTGTCGACCAGTTCGGTCTTGTCGTAGTCGTCGTAGTCGTAGAGGTCGGCATCGGCGGGCACATAGGGGCCTGCGGTGAATTGCTCTGACTCGGGCGCCGAATAGGCCCGCGAGTGGATCTCGGTTTCACCGGTCGCGTCCTTGACGGCGTCTTCCTCGGCGGTCGGCTCACCCGGTTCCCGATCCAGGCTCTCCGACCCCTCGGAGTCCGGTCCTGGGGAATTCGGCCCGCTCATTTACGCCTATCCTTCTCCACAGATTCATCGGCGCGACAGCAAGCGGCTGACGTTGCCTCGGCAACACTACCCAAGCCGATAAGCGGATCGAATTCGGCAGCGCGGTAGGTGATCAACTGAAGCCCAGATGTGACCTTTGCCGACCGTCGGTGTGGACCCCGACGATCAGTGCTTCTCAGCGCCGGTGTAGTACTCGAAGACAAGGCCTGCGGCCGAGGCGAGCACGAAGACCACGCCTGCGACGATCAACCACGGCAACCACAAGGCGACGCCGACGGCCGTGGCGGAGGCGGCCAGCGCGATGATGATCGGCCACCAGCTGTGCGGGCTGTAAAAACCCAGCTCGCCGGCTCCGTCGCTGATCTCGGCGTCCTCATAGTCCTCGGGTCTGGTGTCGAGCCTGCGCGCGACGAACCGGAAGAAGGTGCCGGTGATGAGTGTCAGGCCTGCGGTCATCACCAGTGCGGTGGCGCCTGCCCACTCCACGCCGCCTTGGCCGAAGATCTGCGTCAGGGCCGCGTAGACCACCGCGGCAAGGATAAAGAAGGCGGTCAGGAATTCGAACAACCTGGCTTCGATGTGCATGTATCCCCTACTTGCTCGCCTGGGGCGTCGCGCCTGCCTGTTCGCCGCGGCGGGTGTCGAACGGGTGAGTGGTGACCGCCGTCGGCGGCTGATTGATGGACATCAGAGCTTCGGCATTGGTTTTGCCCGCACTACGCTGCTGCAGGTATGCCTTGAAGTCGTTGGGTTCGACCACCCGGACCTCGAAGTTCATCATCGAGTGATAAGTGCCGCACATCTCGGTGCAGCGGCCCACGAAGGCGCCGGTCTTCATGATCTCGGTGATCTGGAACTTGTTGTCGGAGTTGTTGGCAGCCGGGTCGGGGATGACGTCGCGCTTGAAGAGGAACTCCGGGACCCAGAAGCCGTGGATCACGTCGGCAGAGGCGATCTGGAACTCGATGCGCTTGCCCGTCGGCAGCACGAGTATGGGGATCTCGTTGCTGGTGCCCAGGGTCTCGACCTTGTCGTAGTTGAGGTACTCCCGGTCCTTTTTCCTGGCGCCGATGCCATGCTCGCCGCCGGAGCCGAACTCACCGCCGCTCGGGCCCTCCAGACCCTCCGGCCCGCCCGCGACGGCCGCCTTGCGCGCGGGGTCGGCGCCGTCGTATGTGAATGTGCCGTCGGTGAACGCGATCTTCTGATAGCCGAACTTCCAGTTCCACTGAAAGGCGGTCACGTCGATGACGACCTCAGGGTTGGGATCCTTGTGTAGCACCTTCTCCTGCACCACGACGGTGAAGTAGAAGAGCACCGAGATGATCAGGAACGGCACCACCGTGAGCACCAGCTCGAGGGGCATGTTGTAGCCGAACTGGCGCGGAAGCTCGGTGTCGCCCTTCTTGTGCCGGTGAAACGCCGAGGTCCAGAAGATCAGGCCCCATACGATCACCCCGACGACCAGTGAGGCGATCACCGAACCGATCCAGAGCTCCCGGTTCACGTGCGCCTCCGGGGTGATGCCGTTCGGCCAGCCCAGGCCGAGCACCTCCGACCAGCTACACCCGCTGAGCAGCAGCGCAGCCGCACCAAGGACGACTGCCAATGCCGCTCTCCGTGCCACCACCCAGCGTCCGCGAGGTGTCACGTCGCAGCCTCCTACAAGTCGGTCGAACCTGCCGAATACTACGCAGCGTAGACCACCCGCGGGTGCTGGTCTCGACACACCTCCCTCTATCTCCGGTCCTCGCGTGCGTCTCCGCATCGGCCCTCACGTCCGCGTGACCAATTCGGCATACTGGCCCGGTGTGCGGACTGCTGGCCCTGCTGACCGACCCGTCCGCCGACCTCTCGGCTGGTCTGGTCGAGGCGGTGTCGGGCGCGTCCCATCTCATGCGTCATCGCGGTCCGGACGAACCCGGCACCTGGCACGACGACCACATCGTGCTGGGCTTCAACCGGCTGTCGATCATCGACATCGCGCACAGCCATCAACCGCTGCGCTGGGGTCCGGCCGAGTCTCCCGACCGCTATGTGCTGGTCTTCAACGGCGAGATCTACAACTACCTCGAACTTCGTGAGGAGCTGGCGAGCGAGCACGGCGCGAGGTTTCACACCGACGGCGACGGTGAGGCGATCATCGCCGCGTACCACTACTGGGGCACCGATGCGCTGACCCGGCTGCGCGGCATGTTCGCGTTCGCACTCTGGGACACAGTCGAGGGCGAATTGCTTTGTGCGCGCGACCCGTTCGGCATCAAGCCGTTGTTCATCGCCACCGGGTCGGCGGGTACGGCGGTCGGCAGCGAGAAAAAGTGCCTGCTCGACCTCGCCGGCGAACTCGGCATCGACGTCGGCATCGACGAACGCGCCGTGCAGCACTACACCGTGCTGCAGTACGTGCCCGAACCCGAGACGCTGCACCGCGGAGTGCGACGGCTGGAGTCCGGCAGCTACGCGCGGGTGCGGCCGGGCGGCCGGCCCGAGGTGACCCGGTATTTCACCCCGCGATTCGCCGCGAAACCATTCGTGACGGGCGCCGAGCAGAGCCGCTACGACGAGATCACCGCCGTGCTCGAGGACTCGGTGGCCAAGCACATGCGCGCCGATGTCACCGTCGGCGCATTCCTGTCCGGCGGCATCGACTCCACCGCCATCGCGGCGCTGGCGATGCGCCACAACCCTCGCCTGATCACCTTCACCACCGGCTTCGAACGGGAAGGTTTCTCGGAGGTCGACGTCGCGGTCGCGT
>NZ_JAVHWR010000021.1:0-21093 GCF_032159565.1 Mycobacterium sp. | reverse complement strand
TGAACATGAGCCGCTACGTTGTCGAGGATCCCGGCGTACCCGGCACCCAGGACGTCACCTTCGCAGTGTCTATGGTCAACGGCGTCGAAACCGGCCGACGGCTGACGGCTCACGACATCGTGACACCTGGCCGGCCCTCGGTGCTGCGGATCGGGGCCAAGCCGGGCACCATGGTGCCGCCCGTGAGCAACGGCGCGACGTGGGATGCGCTGGCCGCCTGTGAGGCCGGAGGCAACTGGGCCATCAACACCGGCAACGGCTTCTACGGCGGCGTGCAGTTCGACCAAAACACCTGGAAACGCCACGGCGGACTGCGGTACGCGCCGCGCGCCGACCTGGCCACCCGGGAAGAGCAACTCGCGATCGCCGAGGTCACTCGGGCACGGCAGGGCTGGGGCGCCTGGCCGGTATGCAGCGTCAAAGTGAGGGCGAAGTGATGATCAGCTCGTGCTACGTAACACCGGGATGCATAACGCCGTCGGCGGTTGAAGGGATCACACGGCAGTGAAGTATGCACACCACGTGGACCGAACTCGTGCCCTACCAACCTCGGGTGAAGATACGCTCATCACACCCAAGGTCTAACCGAATGGTGCAGGGCCAACCCGCCGTGCTGATCGGCTGATGGTACGGCGGGGAACGGGGATGAACACGTGCGCCAACCAACCGCCGGACTCGCCCTCGCCAGCGTCTGCCTTCTCACCGTCGGATGCAGCAGCGGCAGCAACCAAGGCACCGAAACATCGACCACCACGTCGACGACCACCACGACCACTGCGCCTCCTCTTCCCGACACCGCGTTGCCGGGGTTGCTGCTCGGCCCCGAGCAGGTCAACGCCGCCATGGGGGCAACCGAAATGGCGGTCACGAAAACGCACTTCGCGATGTCTGACGACAGCGCCACGATGGAGCCCAGGGAGTGCCTCGCCATCGACGGGTCGGCGCAGGCCGTGGCCTATGCCGACAGCGGTTACACGGCCGAGCGAGATCAGACATTGCAAGAGGGCGATAACTTCACTCACTATGTCCAGCAGGCAGTGGTGTTGTTTCCCTCCGCCAAACAGGCAGTCGCGTTCTTTTCCGCCTCTGCCCAACAGTGGCCGGCCTGCCACCACTACACCCACCCCCAGTCCGGCTCGCTGTGGGACGTCGGGCCGATATCCAACGCGGACGGCACATTGAGCACCATTGCAACTCAGCAGAACGCCAACGACCCCGGGTGGGCCTGTGGGCGAGCACTGGTGCAACGAAACAACGTCCTTGTCGACGTCAACACATGCAGCGCCAACCCCGCGGACTCGGCGCTCAACATCGCCAACCAGATCGCCGCCAAAGTGCCCACTTGATGTGCCACCGGCACCGCACTACCGTCGGATGAGTTCAGTCCGCTTAGTGAAAAAAGCTGGTATACAACATATTACGTTGGCGCCACATGGGCGGCAATCAACAGATCGGCCATGCTTCAGACCTCGCCGGTCACGATTTCCGCAACCTGCCAGATGCTGAGGCCGTCAACGTCATCGCATCCGACGCCGTCGCTCCCCGAAACCGTATTACTCACCGGCGGCACCGATTTTCGCACCTTCGAGTACGTCGACAGGTGCGCCTCCACATCGGACCCCACCACAACGATTGAGGGCCGGTCTCACGACCATGCCGGCGGCGGCCGGTGGCAACGAAGGTCCGACTTCTACGAACCTCACGCTGGGTCTGGGCTTGATTCGAGGGGCCATCGTAGGCTAGATAACTTCGCCACAGAATTGCCCGAGAACTTCCTTTCGTGGGCGGATCGGCGGTGACCGGCGACCTCGAGGGCCGTCGCCAGAGCAGGGAGCAGATTCATGGGGGGCAACACCAGAAAATCGCGCTTCATACGGGTCTGGACGTGCCTGGAAGGCGGTCGTTAGTGGTGACTTCTGCCGTGACTTCACACTTGCGGATCGGATGGCTTCGGATTCAGATTGTCGGCGCCATCGCTGGCGTCGCGTTACTTGTCGGCGCGTGCAGCGCGGGACCGTCGACGAGCCCACCATCGTCGGAAAGCTCGATCGCTGGGTCTACGCCGCTCAATCAGATGACTCTGCGCATGCGGGTCTCCTCGATGGCCAGGGACATGCTCGTGCCCGCGGCGGTCGCGTTAGTGCGCTCACCCGCCGGTGAGATCAGCACGACGTATGGCACTACCACGGTGGGTGGCACAAGTCCGGTCTCCATTGCCGATCACGTCCGGATTGGATCGATCACCAAGACGTGGACGGGCACCGTCATTCTGCAGCAGGCCCAGGAGGGCAAGCTCAGCCTCGATGATCCGGTGTCGAAGTTCCGTCCCGATGTGCCAAACGGTGATCACATCACCATCGCCGAGTTGTTGAACATGCGCAGCGGCCTCTATAACTACACCGAAACCCGCGAACTGAACGAGAAGGGCGACAGCAATCCTCAGAAAGTGTGGAGCCCCGACGAATTGCTCGCTCTGGCTTTCAGCCATCCACCCTACTTTTCACCGGGAACGGGCTACCACTACTCGAACACCAACACGGTTTTGCTCGGGCTCATCGCCGAAAGGCTTGATGCGAAGCCGCTGTCGCGGGTGTTTCAGGATCGGTTGTTCGCCCCGCTCGGGCTCAGCGACACGTTGTTTCCGCCCACCACCTCGAACGCCATTCCGGACCCCCATCCCAACGGTTACATGTATGGCACCAACGTGCTGACCATGGGCACACCAGCGGCGGTCCCGCCCGACATGCAGGCGGCAGCAAAGGCGGGCACGCTACAGCCCGGTGATCAGACATCCCTGAACCCGTCGTGGGCCTGGGCGGCCGGCGCCGGCATCTCCACCGTGGCCGATCTGGCGACCTGGGTTGAGGCGTTGGCCGACGGGAAACTGCTCGATCCCGACATGCAAGCCAAGCGGATGGCCAGCCTGCAATCAACGAATCCGGCAGACCCCGATGCGCCACAGTACGGGCTGGGCATCGCGAAATACGGTGCGTTGTATGGGCATACCGGAGAGGTTCCGGGCTTCAATACCTTCGCCGGAACCGACCCCGAACACAAAGTGACGATCGTGGTCTGGGTCAACCTCGAGCCCACCGCGGATGGTCGGGCCGCGGCCACGCTCATCGCCAAAGACCTGATCGAACAGATGTAAAGTCCCGCGCCGCTCAACCTGTGGTCAGGGTCGGCCGCCTTCGCAGCACACCACGACGTATCGTGCCACTAACGAGCCGGTTGTCGGCTTCGAACATGCGCTGCTGAGCCGCAACCTGTTTGGCGGTAGAAGATCTGAGCCATTTCACGTCCCGCCGAGCCGCTTGTCGTAATCCTGGAAGTTGCAGCTTGGACCCCACTCAGTGGGCTAGGCCGGCGACCAAGTTCACCGCTGCCGCGAGGATGATGGCCCCGAGGAGATACGACAGCAGACCGTGGCGTAAGGCCGTCCCTCGAATCGTGCGGGTTTTGAGATCGGTGTCTGACACCTGATAGGTCATGCCGATCGTGAAGGCTAGGTATGCGAAGTCGGCGTACGCCGGCGCTTCGGATTGATTGAAATTGATGCCGCCCGCTGAATCGGCGTAGTAAAGCAACGCATAGCGCAGGGTGAAGATCGTATGCACCATTAGCCACGCCGCCGCGACGCTGCCGACACCTACCAGGGCGGCGATATCGGCTTCCACTCCCTGTGAGTGGCCCGCGGCGAAGAGGTAGGCGACCCCGAGGAGGCTCGCCACGCTAGCGCTAAGAATGAACATGTCGGTGGCCACCCGGGTCGGATCTTCGCGGGTGGCGTGAGACCCCGTCCGTGCCGGGCTCATCGTCGCGATCACCGCCCACGTCCAGATGAGGAACACGACCGCGGCGGCGATCCAGCCGCACGCCGGCGCATAGCTCCACTCCATGGAAACGCCGATGCAGATCGCCACGGCGAGGCCGCACGCTGCCGCCACGGCAGCACGCGCCGCGATGGGGCCGTCGCGGCCCAGCGTGCTCACGTAGCTGAGTGTCGCATCGTCTCGTCTAATCCAACCTGCAACACGACAAGTGGGTGTCATGTAAGTGATGTGATTCGTCGGGCGGCTGCGGACTTCGTACGTGGTGGGTACTTGATACGTCGGTGCCGGCGAGTGGACGGCGATCGCGCAAGCACAATCACGCGTTTGTCGCCCGGGAACAACCCTGTGGGACTGCAAATCGCCGGTTATCGGGGGCCCGACGATCTACTGTCAACAGGTGCGCACCCGACGTCGCGACGACGACGTCGACGTGAGTCGCTACGTCGCCGAGACCGCCGACCGGCTGCATGACCGGCTGGCGGCGGTGTCGTCTGGCATTCGAGGTCTGTTGGAGGATGATATCCCCGAGCTGCGGGGCGATGCGCGGATCGTGGAGTTGCTCGGCGCCAGCATCGAGGGAAACGTCGAAACCCTTCTGCACGCACTGCGCTACGACATCCCGGTGGAGAGGGTGGAGCCGCCGACGGCGGCGCTGGAGTATGCCCGCCGGCTCGCCCAACACGGCGTCCCGGTGAACGCGCTGGTCCGTGCCTATCGTCTCGGTCAGCGCCAGGTCAACGAGATCGTTTTCGCCGAGGTTCGGGCAATCGATATCCCTGAATCGCTGAGGTACACCGTCATCGAGGCGATCACCCGCACCCTGTTCGAATACATCGACTGGATCTCGCAGCAGGTCGTCGCGGTGTATGAAGACGAGCGGGAACGCTGGCTGGAGAATCAGAACAGCCTTCGAGCCGTGCGAGTTCGAGAGGTACTGGCCGCGAATAAGGCCGTCGACGCGGATGCGTCGAGCACATCGATCCGCTATCCACTGCGATGGCACCATCTGGCGGTGATCATGTGGTGCCTTGACGAGGGCACCGAAGGCGACGAACTTGCCTCGCTGCAGCGGTTTGTCCGGGAACTCGCGCAATCCGCAGGGGCCGACGCAAACCCATTGTTCGTCGCGGCCGACCGGATGTGCGGGTACGGATGGCTGCCGTTTCGTGCGGAACCGTCGGACGCCGCCGCCAGAGTGTGCGCCCACGCCCAGAAGCAGGGGAATGGCCCCAGTTTGGCGATCGGGACGATAGCGGGCGGCGTCGAGGGATTCCGCCGGTCGCACCGCGAAGCACAAGGAGCGCGCGGCGTCGCGATGGTGAGCGGTCGGCACGAACGCGTGGTGATTTCCGCCAGCGACCCCGGCCTGTCCATCGCTTCGCTCCTCGGTGACGATGTGGGCTACACCCGCGAATGGGTTGACGACGTGCTCGGGGATCTGGCCGCCGATAGCGAGAATGACGAGCGATTGCGTGAGACGCTGCGGATATTCTTGGGCTGCGGCAGCAGTTACAAAATGGCGGCCGAGGAACTCGCCATGCACTTCAACACGGTGAAGTACCGCGTCGGGCGCGCCGAAGTCCGGCGCGGTCGGCCGATCGCAGAGGATCGGCTCGCTGTTGAGCTCGCGTTGTTGTTGTGCCATTGGTATGGCGGCGCCGTCCTGAGGCAGGGCTGGCGATAGCAGGATCGCCGGAGACAACGGCAACGGCGAACTTCGTCCTCCGGGAACAATCGCCACGGGGCGGTTGAGCCTAATCTTTCCGCGCATGCAGAACAATGCGGTCCAACAACAGGTCGCGAAGGTCGCAACCGCGCTTTACCGGCGAACCGATGAGCTCGCGCCCACGCTTGCCCGTGCGATCACTCGGGAAGTGCGGCTCTACCAGACGACGAGGCCGGTGGCCTTCGAGGTCATCGTCGGCGGATGCTCCGCGAACATGCAGCCGATCTTCACGGCGATCGCGAACGATTCGGCGTTCGACCCAACCGCCGCGGCGGAGCTGGGTATTCAGCGTGCCGGGGATGGGGTGCCGCTCACGTCGTTGCTGGAGGCATACCGGGTCGGATTCCGTGGCGTATGGAACGCGGTAGTGGCGGAGTCCGCGATCCACAACCATGTCAACGGCGAAGCCTTGGGCGTGCTGACCGCGAAAGTATCTGCCGCCCAGGATATTTACACCGACGCGATGGCGACCGCATACCGAGCCGAGCAGGCGCGCCGGGTGCTCAGCGAGGAGTCAGAGCGCTCCGTCCTCATCGACTCGGTGCTGCGCGGACGGCTGTTCGAACAATGGAGCGTTTGGGAAGCGGCCGACTACCTCCGGCTGCCTACCGAGGGACCTTATGTCGTCGTCGCCGCCGAAATCGCCGAGACTGGGATGCAGGCCCTGCCGGAAGTCGAATCGAAGCTGCGCAGCTTGGATGTGTTCTCCGCCTGGCGGATTCTTCCGGATTTGCAGGTCGGGATCGTGCATGTCAAGACTGACAAACAGCTCGCGAGTGTGCTGGCGCTCGTGTCCCGGATGGCGACGACGCGGGTCGGGGTGAGCTCCTGCTTCGACGACCTGCGCGAGACGGCACAAGCGCTTCGATACGCCAGGATTACCCTGCGTGGCAGGCCGGACCCGGAACGGCATGTCACACAGTTCGACGGCTCGATAATCGCCACTGCCGCAGTCAGCGCCCCAGAGGTGATGGTCAAACTGGTGACGCCAACGATCGAGTGCTTCGCCGAACTGGCTCAGCATGAGCGTGACATTCTCTTCGACACATTCAGGGTGTGGTTGGAGAACGACGGATCGCTCCGGGTGGCGGGCGAAGTGCTGTTCTGCCATCCCAACACCGTGCGATACCGGTTGCATCGCATTGAGCAACGTACTGGCCGGTCACTGTCACGGCCGCGCGATGTCGCCGAATTCTCCCTGGCGATGGAAGTTCATCGCCGTCTCATGTGGCAGACGCAGGGCGATGAGCATCGGCTGCCGGTTCCATGAGGCGTTTGTGCAGTTCGGCTGTGAGTCTGTGGATTTCCCGAGTGAGCTCGGTGTTGGTCTTGAGTTCCAGTTCCTGCTCCTGGAAGTCGTGATCGGCCTTAGTTTGTTGGAATGCCGCCTGTCGATTCTGGCCGATCATCACGAAGGTCGACAAGAAGATTGCCTCGAGCGAGACCACCAGGGTCAATGTCGGCCACGGACTGCGTTCGAAAAACAACATCCACACCGCGAACAACGCCGCATGGATGAAGACGAAGCTCATGGATCCGGCGAATGCCGTGATCTGATCGGCCACTCGCAGTTGGAAACTCGCGTTGCGTTTGTGCGCCTCGTCGATCACCACCGGGTGGTGTATTTCGGTGCCCTTCAGAAGCCGACGCGGTACGAGCCGGCTGACTTCGGTGCGTACTGAACTCATCACACCGGGCGATTCACGACGCGTGCTGTCCGTCGAGGGCAGAAACGCTATGGCCGACCTTGCGCACGGCGAAGGCGGAGGCGATCTGACCGACACCGTGAATCAGCGCCCCGGCAGCGACCCATGACACCAGCACGGTCACCGACACGTTCCACGAGCCGGCGGCCCAGAAACCGATCGCCAACTCCGCCAGGCCGACGAGTAGTAGTACCCACCACCCGGGTGCCCTGGTCGCCGCGAATGCCATTGCGATGTCGAAGCATCCACGGAAAACGAAATAGAAGCTCATGACGGCGGCAAGGCCGACGAACGTGTCGCTGGGCCGGATGAACGCAATGACACCGACCACGACGAACAGCGCCGCAAGAATCCAGTGCAGGATGCGCCAACCGGTGGTTGAAACGGCGCCGACCATTACTTCATTCGCTGCCGCCAGGAAACTGAAGAAGCCGAAAAGAGTGGCGATCGTCGCCACCGTGGCGTAGTCGAATCGCAGGATCACCACTGCGATCACGATCCATGCAATGCCGGCGACGAGTAGTAACCACCAGTTCTTCGTGCTGGATACGACGTTATCGAGGACGGGATGAAACGGACCTGATCGTGTCGTCGGGGTCTGACGGGTTTCGGTCATTCTCACTCCCAAAGTGATTCCGGTGTCAACGATTCACGCGGGGACACCCGCGCGGGCCAGCGGTATTCATTGTTGCCCCGTCTGCAGACTGTTCGATTGTTTGTGGTTACAACATCACCGAGGCCGCGGTGTTCGGCGCAACAACGACAGGGCGGCGTGCAGTCGAGACGATTGAGCTACCACCCAAGCGGGACGGATGGAGCCGCAATGTCGAATCTCGCTCTCAATCTCGTTGCTAGTTCCGCGCGTATCCCCGATCGGATCGCGGCGATCACCGACGAAAGCACGATGACGTACACGGAACTGGACGCCGCGTCGGCGCGTCTGGCAACTCTGCTCGACCGCGAGGGGATAGGCGCGGGAGATCGGGTCGGCGTGATGCTGCCGAACATCGCCGCAGCACCGATCACGTGCTACGGCATCTGGCGGCTCGGTGCCGTCGTGGTGCCGATGAATCCGCTCATGCAGGGCCGCGAAGTGCAATTTTACCTGTCGAACACCGACTCAAAGGTGCTGATCGGGAGCTCAGGGTTCGCCGGCGCTGCGACCGAGGGTGCCGACGCCGCAGGCGCGAAGCTGTGGCTCGTCGATGACGCCGAACTGTCCCGGTTGACCGTCGACTTGCCCGAGTTCGGTGATCCCGCCGAACGCGCCGACTCAGAGACTGCGGTGGTGCTGCACACGTCGGGAACCACCGGCACGCCGAAGGGCGCCGAGCTGACGCACGGAAGCCTTGGCTCGAACCAGGACGTCATCGTGCGACGCCTGTTGAAGCTGACCGATGAGGACGTCGTGCTGGCTTGCTTGCCGCTGTTCCATGTGTTCGGGATGACGTGCGCAATGAACGCCGCGATCGCCGCAGGCGCCGGACTTTCGCTGATGGCGCGCTTCGACCCGGCCAAGGCGATCGAACGAATCGGCCGCGACCACGTCACGGTGCTGGCGGCCGTGCCCACCATGTACAGCGCGCTGTTGTCTGTTGCCGATGCGTTCCCGCCGGACGCGACGGCGACACTGCGCACGTGCGTGTCCGGCGGCGCGGCGCTGCCCGTCGCGGTTCTCAACGCTTTCGAGAAGACCTTCCACGCGGTGATCCTGGAGGGCTACGGCCTCTCCGAGACATCGCCGGCCGTGACGTTCAATCACCCGGACGCGCAACGCCGCCCGGGCTCGATCGGCACCCCGATCGAGGGAGTCCAGGTACGCCTTGTCGATTCGGACGGCGATGAGGTGGCGCCCGGCACGCAGGGTGAGATTCAGATCAAGGGCCCTAACGTGATGAAGGGGTATTGGAATTTGTCCGATGCCACCGACGAGGTGATCAAGGACGGCTGGTTTTCCTCGGGCGATATCGCTATTGCGGACAAGGACGGGTACTACTACGTCGTCGACCGGAAGAAAGACCTGATCATTCGCGGCGGCTACAACGTGTACCCGCGAGAGGTCGAAGAGGCGCTGCACGAGCATCCGGCCGTGGCCGCGGCTGCGGTCATCGGCATTCCCCACGAGTCACTGGGCGAGGAAATCGGCGCTGCGGTGGCTCTGAAGGAAGGCGCGTCGGTCGAACTGGACGAAGTGCGGCAATTCGTCAAGGGCCGGGTGGCGGCGTACAAGTACCCTCGCCGCATCTGGTTCGTCGACGCGCTCCCGACCGGCCCGACGGGCAAGCTTTTGCGCCGTGAAGTGAAACCGCCACCCGAGGAGGCATAACACGTGGTAGCCACCACGAAAGCAGGTGCCGACGAACTTGCGGCACCGCTGGATCTGCTGTTGACGAGTTCGGCTGTCGGCATCGCGGATCGGCTGATGCCCAACGTGGCGTGGAGCCGATTTGCGCTCAACCTCGCCAAGCAGCCCCGCACAGTGGCGTCGCGCGCAGCGTCGCTCGGTAGGGAATTGATGTCGATTGCCGAGGGCCGCTCGGAGCTGGCCCCTGCGAAGGGCGACAAGAGATTCGCGGATCCGGCATGGCGGGGCAATCCGCTGCTCCACCGCACGATGCAGGCCTATCTGGCGACGAACAGCACTATGGACCAACTTTTTTCGGACGCAGATCTCGACTGGCGCGACGCCGAGCGTATCCGATTCGTGTTGGATTTCCTCGCCGAAGGGCTCGCACCGAGCAACAACCCAATCCTGAGCCCGCTGGGGTGGAAGGCGCTCATCGACACCGGCGGACTCAGCGCTGTGCGAGGCCTGCGGCACTTCGTCGATGACATGATGTCGGCGCCACGGGTTCCGTCGATGGTGGATCCCGATGCGTTTTCGTTGGGCCAGGATGTCGCCGTCACACCCGGCTCGGTGGTCTTCCGATGCGAGGAATTCGAGCTGATCCAGTATGCCCCGCAGACCGAAAAGGTCTTGTCGGCGCCGCTGCTGATGGTGCCACCGGTGATCAACAAGTTCTACATCATGGATATCGCGCCTGGCCGCAGCATGATCGAATACTTCGTCCGGCAGGGTGTACAGGTGTTCGCGATCTCCTGGCGGAATCCAGCTGCGGAAAACCGGAATTGGGGATTCGACACATATGGCCGGGCGATCCTGAACGCCTTGGAGGCCGTCGAGAAGATCACCCAGACAGCCCGTACCCATCTGCAGGCTTCCTGTTCGGGTGGGATCCTCGCCGCGATGACCGCGGCTCATCTCGACTCGAGCGGGGAAGGTCAACGCCTGGCAAGCCTGACGCTGATGGTCACGGTTCTCGATCAGAGGAAGGCCGGTTTCGCCTCGGCCGCCCTCGATGAGGAAGCCGCCAACATCGCCGTCGCGTTGTCGGCGCGAAAGGGCTATCTGGACGGCCGGTCACTGGCGGAGGTCTTCGCGTGGCTGCGGCCGACAGACCTGGTGTGGCGCTATTGGGTGAACAACTACGTCCAGGGAAAGTCGCCTGCCCCCTTCGACGTCCTGTACTGGAATGCCGACACCACACGGATGGCCGCTGCGCTGCACCGGGACATGGTGATGACGGGTCTGCACAATTCGCTCGCCACACCGGGCGCCGCGAGCATGCTGGGTATGCCAGTGGACCTCAGCCAATTGACCACGGACGCTTATGTTGTCGCGGGGATCGCCGACCATATATCGCCGTGGCAAGCGTGCTACCGCAGTGCCCGCCTGCTGGGAATCAAGGACCTGCGCTTCGTGCTGTCCTCCAGCGGACACATCGCCTCCCTGGTGAATCCGCCGGGCAACCCGCGTGCGAGCTATCGGCTCGGCGGCGTTGATGAGCCAGATCCCGAGTTTTGGCTGGAGTCCGCCGAGCAGCACACGGATTCATGGTGGCCGGACTTCGTCGCATGGCTCGGCGAGCGCAGCGGCGAGAAGAAGGATGCACCGGCGGCGCTGGGCGGCGCGGGGATGGCGCCGCTGGAGCCGGCCCCGGGCACCTACGTGCTCGAGCGCTGACCAACGAGGGAGTCTGTATGACAACCGTTTTAGAAGAACCGGCCGATCTGCTCAAGCTGGTCGGACAGCGACTCGGCACCACCGAGTGGATGAAGGTTACCCAGCGGCAAGTCGACCAGTTCGCCGAGGCCACCGGCGATCGTCAGTGGATCCATACCGACCCAGTGCGCGCGGCGAAGGGTCCCTTCAGGGGCACCATCGCGCACGGCTATCTCACGCTCTCACTCGCCGCCGCCGTCATCTCGCAGGTGTTGGAGATCCGCGAGCAGACGGCTGCGTTGAACTACGGGCTCAACAGGGTGCGCTTTCCGTCGCCCGTCAGGGTGGGCACCCGGATCCGCGCCGCAGTCACGGTGATGAGTGCCCAGCAGAAGACATCAGGCGTGGAGTCGGTGTTCACGCTGACATACGAGATCGACGGCGAAGACTGCCCTGCATGTGTTGCCGATGTCATCGTCCTGTACCCATGACGGCCGCGGCTGCGGCGGGATTGAGCGTGGAAAGGCTGATACCGGTGCTCGGCCAGCAGATCCGAGTGAATGTGCGCAGGGGCAGAGGCGTGCCGCTGGTGTTGTGTAATGGCATAGGAGCCGGCCTGGAAGTGCTCGATCCGCTCGTGGAGCGTTTGCATCCCGATACGACCGTGGTGCGTTTCGACGTCCCCGGGAGCGGCGGATCGCCGAATTCCCGGCTACCGTACGCATTTCCGTACTTGGCAGCCGCCCTCGGCCGGCTGCTTACGGAGCTTGGATTCGACGGCAGGGTGGACGCCCTCGGGTTTTCGTGGGGCGGTGCGCTGGCTCAGCAGTTCGCGTTTCAGAACCCGCGTCGCTGCCGACGGCTGATCCTGGTGTCCACCGGCACAGGTGCTGTCATGGTGCCTGGGGGGCCGGCGGTGCTGGCGAAGATGCTGACCCCGCGCCGGTTCTTGGATCACGATTACGCTTCCGTCATCGCCGGTGCGCTCTACGGCGGCACCGTGCGCACTGATCCGACCGCCGTCAAGCAGTTGTTCGACCGCCGGCTGATGGCCGGTTCGCGAGTGGGCTACCTTCATCAGTTGCTTGCCGGAGCGGTGTGGACCAGCCTGTTCGCCTTGCCGCTGATCCGGCAACAGACGTTGATCGTCGCCGGGCTTGACGACCCGATCATCCCTGTGGTGAACGCCAAGGTCATGGCGCGGTTGCTACCGCATGCGACGCTGCACCTGCATGCCGGTGGCCACGTCGACATGATCACCAACGCCGCTGAATTGGCGCCGGTGATCGAGAGTTTCAGACATCAACCGGACTGAGGGAGCACCCGATGGGCACCGCGACCATTACCGACAGCGCCGATTTCTACGGATTGGAGTCGCTGCTCGACGACGACGAGCATGACTTCTTGCACCGTGTACGCGACTTCATGAAATCTGAGGTCGCGCCGAGCATCAATCAGCATTGGCAGCGGGGGAGCTTTCCGTTCGAGATCGTGCCCGGCTTTCGGCAACTCGGGCTGGCTGGACTGCCGTATCAAGGATTCGAATGTCCAGGAAAGTCGTTCCTTCTCGACGGCATGGTGGCGATGGAACTCGCCCGTACCGACTCGTCGATCGCGACGTTCGCGGGTGTGCACGGCGGTTTGTCGATGGGTTCTGTCTACCTGTGCGGTAGCGAGGATCAGAAGCAGCGATATCTGCCCAGCATGGCTCGATTCGACAAGATCGGAGCGTTCGGGCTGACCGAACCCGACGTCGGTTCGGGCGCCTCGGGTGGGCTGACGACGACGGCTCGACGGGACGGCGACTCGTGGATCCTTAACGGGCAGAAGAAGTGGATCGGCAACGCCACCTTCGGCGACCTCACGGTGATCTGGGCCAAAGACGTCACCGACGGCCAGGTCAAGGGGTTCGTCGTGGCCAACGACAGCGCTGGGTTCTCGACCACCAAGCTGGAAGACAAGATCGCGCTGCGCATCGTGCAGAACGCCGTCATCACCCTTGACGATGTCAGGGTGTCCGAGGATGACCGACTGGCGAACGCGAACTCGTTCCGTGACACCGCCGAAGTGCTGCGCATGACCCGCGCGGGTGTGGCCTGGATGGCCGTCGGCTGTGCACGCGGGGCCTATGAGAACGCTTTGGCGTACGCGATATCCCGTGAACAGTTCGGCAGGCCGATCGCTGGTTTCCAGTTGGTGCAGGACCTGCTGGTACGGATGCTGGGAAACATCACATCGTCGTGGGCGCTGTGCGCCAGGCTGTCGCAGTTGCAGGACGAGGGACATGCAGAGGACCGGCACTCGTCGCTGGCGAAGGCTTGGTGCACGGTGCGAATGCGGGAAACCGTTGGATATGCACGGGAAATATTGGGCGGCAATGGAATTCTGTTGGAACACAACGTCGGACGCTTCGTCGCCGACGCCGAAGCCATCTACTCCTACGAGGGCACCCGCGAGATGAATACGCTCATCGTCGGGCGTGCCATCACCGGGCTAAGCGCGTTCGTGTAAGTGGAAGGGAGACATAGAATGACCGAGCCGGTCGAGCGGATTCGGCAGATCCTTGAACGCCATCAGCCATACGGTGAGTCGGGCCACGCGCGTCATGTCGCCGAGGACATCGTCGCGCAGCTGGGACTGCAACGGGAGAACGCACACGACAAAATGCGATATGCCAGTGCGTGGTTCGACGACGAGTTGACGAAAGTCGAAGGCGCGGAATGATGGTCCTCAGAGGTCAGGTTCGGCGCAAGTCGACCTGAATCGACACCGTCAAGCGCGGTTCGTGGGCCGTCGGCGTGATCACGCTCCATGCCGCGGCGGCCGCTCGCGCGTACATCATGTCAAGTACCGCGTAATTGGCTTCTCTTAAGCGGCGAGCGCGAAATGTCGGGCTCCGTGCGTCAGCGTCTCACCAATGAGGTCATCGCGCTGCGCCGCAGCCATCAGGTTTTCCGGAGGTCACAATGTCTTTTATCTCGTGGAGCCTGGCGGCTTAGCCATGGAGTCGCGCTGCGTGCTCATGATGCTCAGCCGCGTACGTCATGGAGCTTGCTCAATGTAGACATGCATGCCCTTCATTGTGCACAGGGCCGCGATCTTTCAAGACATTGGCTGCTACCGGAACCGCGACGGTAAACCCGATGGGAGGCGCGATTAAGTCATTTTCTTTCGACGAACCTGAAGCGTCAGATTAGGCGCGAGCCCGGAAGGCAGGCCTGGACGGCGTTGTTGGCAGGCACCGCATTGCGACAGAGATGTTGTGTCACAACACATCGCAATTGTTTATGGCCGAGCGCACTCTTGACTCATTCTCGCCGGAGAGGGGTTGGCGAGACTACATCAACCGATGCTTAGGAGTTCCAATGAGCGAGACTCGTCAGGACACGTCGACACCGGCTGGGACAGTAGGTCGTTTCTTTGCCGACGCCGTGTCCAAGACCCGCTTCTGGTGGCTGCTGCTGATCACCGGCGCCGCTTGGATCGTCCTTTCCATCGTGATCCTGCGCTTCAACTACACCGCCGTCGCGGCGGTGGCCGTGCTGTTCGGGGTGTACTGCCTGGTTGCGGCGCTCAATGAGGTCATGATCGGCGCGGTGTCCTCATCCGCCGGCTGGCGCATCGCGCACGGGCTGCTGGCGGCGCTGCTGGTGGTGGTGGGTGTGGTTTCCTTGGCGAACCTCGGCGCCACCTTCGTCACGCTGGCCGCCATCATCAGCTTCTACTTCATCTTCCGCGGTTGCTTCGACATCGCCATGGCTTTCGCAGGCAGCGCCGTGCCCGGATGGTGGGTGCTGTTGATTTGCGGACTCATCGAGCTGGGGTTGGGGTTCTGGGCGGCAGGGTCATGGAACGTCTCCGTGGTTGTTTTAGTGGCGTGGGTTGCCGCCGGAGCCCTCGTGCACGGCATCGGCGAAATCGCGCTGGCCTTCCAGCTTCACCGAGGACGCAGCGGCCTCACCGCCGTGGAAGGGTTGGCCGATCGCCTCAGGGTCACCAATAACCATCCCGCACCCGACGCAACCGTCCACGTCCGGGACTGACCCGGTTCGACGAGGGAGCGGTCATGCAAAGCGTCGAATATGTCCCGGGCGAGCATTGCACTTTCCGCGGACCCTCACCGACAGGGGTCATCTCGCTCGCGCAGATCTTGGCGGCCCGGCCCCAATGCGGCGGGTGCGCCAATCACAAGGGTCGATGACATCATCGTGTGCTGGGGAAGACGGCAATGAGCACCTGCCGGTCACCGGGGTTCTTGTCACGACGCGCGGCCGGTTGCGGTCGTACAACAGGGTGATTCGGTATGGAGTCAGTCGGAGGAACAGACATGAGCGACACTATCGGGCACGACGGCCCGAGTGAAACCGGCGACGACGGCCCGGTCGTCATCACCGTCAATGGCCGGCGTATGTGGGTTAAGGATAGCGGCACGGTCGCGGTGTTGCTGGAGTCGCTCGGCTACCCCGCCCGCGGGGTCGCCGTGGCGTTGAACCGAGCGGTGCTACCGCGATCCGCCTGGCAGACGAAACTTTCCGACGGCGCCCGGCTCCAAGTGCTAACAGCAGTGCAGGCTGAGTCCAAGCCCACAATCGTGGGCCGGGAGCTCGCCGCGGCTGATCAATGGATAGCCGACGACTGAACGGTGCCAGACGCCATCAAGTTAGTCCGCGCCGAATGTGTCCTGCCGATCCCTTCGTTTGGTTGAGCACTGGCTAATGCGTCGTGACAGCCGCGCGCAGCCACAGCCGTCGCCCGGGACCCCAGATGTCGTCGTTGTACTTCGTGACAACGTCAAACACCGACCGCTGTGCAAGAGCACAACCGGAGCTGCACCTGTCGGTCTTAGGCTTGCGGCAAGAAGGCGCGCTGCTACCAGCTGGTGTCACACTCGGAACGGATTGCTCATGACCGCACAACAATCCATTCACATCGACGTAGAGACTCGCGGACTCGCATCGACGTTAGCCGACCGCGTCGATGAGCTGGCGCAAGATGTCGCCTCCGCGGTGAGAGCCGAAGTCGGCTTCTACAAAAGCACCCGTGCGGTGACCGACGACGACTTGCTGGACAGTTGCACCGAGAACCTCCGGTTCGCGTTGAAAAGTCTCGAAGACGGCGTGGCTTTCGACACGTCGCCCGCAGTCGCCACAGGTTGCAGACGGGCCGCGGCCGGCATCCCACTGCCGGCAGTGATGGATGCCTACCGCGTGGCCTCATACCGTCTCTGGGACGCCGTCGTGGACGTCGCCACAGAGAAACGCGGCGTCAGCAGGGACATGGTGATCCAGGCGACGAGGCGGATCTGGCGCTTTCAGAACCTCTACACCGACGCGATGGCGAGCGCCTATCGACAGCAGAACATGCACCAGGTCTTGGACGACGAGGCCGAACGGGCCGCGCTGACCGAAGCACTCCTGGACGGGCGCACCATCACCGACTACAGCGTGTGGGAAGTCGCCCAGCTGCTGCGCTTGCCGCTTTCGGGGCCGTATGTTGTCATTGCGGCCGAGTGCCCGGCTTTGGGTAAACAGGCGCTCCCTGGAATCAGCGCCAAGCTGCGCGCCGTCGACATCTTCTCCGCGTGGCGCCTGCTGCCCGACATTCAGGTCGGCATCGCCCACGTCCCATCCAGCGGCACCCGTGACACGATGTTCGAACTCATCGAAAGACAAACCGCCAAACGGGTAGGGGTCAGCCCGCAGTTCCATGAGTTAACCAACACCGCGCAAGCACTCCGTTACGCCCGCGTCGCAATGAACGCCCGCAGCGGCAACAACGGCGGTGTGACCGTGTTCGACAACTCTGTGCTCGCTGTTGCCGCCGTCAGCTCACCCGAGGTTACGAAGAAGGTGGCAGCGGTCATCCTGGAGCAATTCGACGACCTGACAAGCGAAGAAAAAGATGTCCTCTTCGACACCTTCAGGGCGTGGATTGCCAATAAGGGCTCGGTCAACAATGCCGCCGCCCACCTGCATGTTCACCCGAACACTGTCCGGCACCGTCTGCACCGCATCGAGCGGTACGCCGGCAGGTCGCTCGCGGTGCCCGATGAACTCGCCGAAATATGCCTGGCGTTCGAGGTCCGCGAAAACATGCCTGCACCATAGGGTCTCGGTACACAGTTCCTGGCACTGAAAGCGGTGCGTGAGAAGGCGGTTCGTCCTCTTGGCCCCACAAGACCCATCCCAGAGCTCCGCGTGGGCATCCGTCACCGTGACATAGCGGCCCGGCCAAGCAGTCCTCGATCCGTCGACGCCGACAGGCGCTGCAAGCCCCCAACGAAGCCCCACCGCCGATACCCGGACCGACGCCGCTGGGCACGTTGGCGACATAGCGCTGTGTCGAGACCGGGCCAAAGGCGCCGTTCGGCTGCGTGTCGCGGGCCTCGGGATCGACTGATGCGACGTCGAATTCGAGCCGTTCGACCAGCCTGATCGGCTTCGCACCCCGCTCAAAGTGGTTGGCGTACAGCCCGCCGTCGTCGTGCATCGGTGGATTGTCGTTGCTCCACTTTCCGGCCTCGGTGACGAAATCGGGGCCGTTCACAGAACTTCGAGCGGGCGCGGCCGGGTAGGCGGCGGGAACGCTCGGTCGAGGTCACGGAGGTCGTTGCGGGTCAGCTCGATGTCTCGGGCGGCAGCGTTTTGCCGAACGTGAGAAAGAGTTCCGGCGCGTAGGATAGCGGCGACCCCGTCGTGTTGAAGCACCCACGCCAGCGCGATCTGTGCCGGAGTGGCGTCGTGTCGCTGCGCAATCGGTTGCAGCGCTGGGTGTTCGAGCAGCCGGCCCTGCTCGATTGGCGAGTAGGCCATGGCCGGTATCCCATGTTGGGCCAGCCACGGTAGCAGCGCATACTCCGGGCCGCGGCGGGTCAGGTTATAGAGGATCTGATTCGTCTGGACGTCATCACCACCCGGGACGCCTGACAGTTCGATCATGTCGTCGATATCGAAATTGCTCACGCCCCAATAGCGAATCATCCCCTGTAACTTCAAATCGGCGAAGCCTTCGATTGTCTCGACCAGCGGGATGCGACCCCGCCAGTGCAGAAGGTAGAGATCAACGTAGTCAACCCCGAGCCTGCCCAGGCTTGCCTCGCACGCGCGAAAGGTGCCCTCCCGGGTTGCGTGGTGCGGGAGCACCTTGTCGACAAGAAATACGTCGCTGCGGCGTCCGGCGATCGCCTCGCCGACCAAGGCTTCCGCCGCGCCGTTGCTGTACATCTCGGCGGTGTCGATCACCGTCATTCCCAAGTCGATACCGAGCCGGATCGAGGCGACCTCCTCGGTCCGCCGCGCCGGGCTTTCGGCAAAGTGCCAGGTCCCCTGGCCGAGGGCGGCGATCTTCTCGCCGGAGCGCAACGGTATAGAGCGAGCTGGGGTCATTCTTCAGCCGCCTTTCGAACGTCCCAGTTGAACGGGAAGACCACCGCTCTGCCGGATTCACCTAATTCTGCAGGCGGCATCAGGCACCGCACTTCGACCCGACAGTGCACAACTGTGCGACGCATGTGGATCTTGCGGGCCCAAGTGCCAGCCGGTAGGGGTCTGGCCGCAATCGAGGCACTGCACGAGAGTCTTGAGCAAAAGCGCTGGTCAGTGACGGCGCAGTCGCAGCGCACACCACCAGCACCCGGTAATGCCCGGCAATGCACGCAGAGTGGGCGCGTAACGCCAAATACCCTTGGCCAAGCCAATTTTCCTGGTCGATACCGAGATTTCCACGAACACTGTATCGAGCTCATTCGCCACGACCGTCCGGATCGCGGCTGTTGCCGCCCGAGCCGGCGATGGTCCGGTAGGCGGCGTGGGTGGTGGATCGGCTTAGCGAGGGCAGCCAGCTCGAGAATGTCGTCCGGACCACCGGTATGGCGGCCCGGCTGGCGCGGAGGTGCCGGCTACAACATGCATCGCTCTTCTCGGTAGTCAGGACCCGTTCGTCCTGATAGGCCCATGGGCGGAGGTCCGGTTGCGCCTCGGTGTCGGAGTTGTGGGGCCGCCGCCGGACCTAGCGTGAGGCGGAGATGCATATCAGTTTCCGCCTATGCAGAGGAGAACAGCCATGGTGACCGTCGGATTGCTCGTTCGTATGCTGGCCAAGCCAACCAAAGAGAATGAGGTTGCCCAGTTCCTCGAGGACACACTGGAAATGGTTCGAGACGAGCCGTCGACCACCGCCTGGTTCGGAGTCCGGTTCAGCGTGCTCGAGTTCGGCATCTTCGGTGTCTTCCCCGACGAAGAGGGTCGGCGCGCACACCTGACTGGTCGGGTCGCACAGGCGCTCAAGGAGAACGAGTACCTGTTCGAGGAGACGCCGTCGATCGAGACGGCCGACGTGCTGGCCGCGCAATTGCCAGGCGGCTGACGTCAGCCCGCCACGCGCTCGACAGCGGCCACGATCAGATCCGGCCGGGCCGGAATCGGTATGCCCTGAACAAAGACGCTGGGTGTGCCGCCGATGCCGCGCGCGAGCGCACGCTCAGTCACAAAGCTGGGCCAGGGAAGGTATCTGCCCTCCTGGATCTCACTGGCGAACGAGGGATCCGTGACGCCGATGGTCTGTCCTAAAGCGATGAGCTGGTCATCTGTCAGGCCCGGACCGCCCTCGGGCGGCTGATATTCGATTAGTGCGTGGGCGTACTCGTGGAATCGTCGTGCGTCCGACGCCGCTGCGGCCGCGGCGGCTGCACGGGTCGAATAGTGAGTCGTCGATGCGTTGTCCAGGAAGTTCATCGGGTGACGGATGAACCGAATCATCTGCCGGTCCAGCAGCAGGTTGATGGCGTCGGCGGAAGCCAACTCGAATTGTTTGCAGAAGGGACATTGGAAGTCGATATAGGCGTCTACGTCGACCGGGCCGGTGCCGACGGCAATGCCGGTCTTGTCGTCGGTGGCACCGCGCGGGACTGGTATTTCGAGGGTCCGGTTCTGAGTCATGGCCGCCATGCTGCCCGCCGCCGACCGGCGTGGCTTCGGCCCAGCGGCGCAAGCCGTCCGACGTCGGTTCGGCATCGTGGGACGGGGATCGCCGGCGCAGAACATCCGGTTTCGTCCGACCGCAATCTATTGCGTCAACCGAAGCACCGCGCGATTCCGCGCAATCTCAGGGCGCGATCTGCAGAGGTCCGCGGCCGTCGGGCAAGGATCACGATGAGCAGCGCTGCACAACAGCATGTTCGGCGCTCGCGATCGAAACCATAGCGCGATTGGCGGCGGGGCAAACCGCCGCAGAGGAAAACTGCCTTGCCGGGTGAGTACGACTGCAATTAAGTCGTGCCGCGGGGCCGAGGTGTCAGGCTGCTCAGTCCAGCAAGCTGGTTCCAGACGCGGCCGTGCGGGCCAACCATCACGACGCAGTGTCGCCGTTTCGAGCAGCTCGGCAGACGGCGAGGTCCGAGACCTTGGTTGCTCAGGCGGTGCGGCGACCGCCGGCGGACACGTCGACTGGGCATTGGGACCGGGTCATCCCGCGACATCGGTTGGCTTTTTGCCGAGCGCAGAAGGGAGGCCGATTGGTGGCGATGCATGACGTGCTGTTGTTCGTCGCCGGCAGCGCGCCACCGGATCTTCTGCCTGCCCGTCAACAGATGGCGGTGACCCTGGGCTTTCACATCGTCCTGGCCAGCTTCGGGCTGGCTTTTCCCGCTTTGATCTTCGTTGTGCATTGGCGCGGAGCGATCCGCGGCGACTCCCTCGCTTTGGAGATCGCTCATCGATGGGCGAAGGTCGCCGGCGTGCTGTTCGCAATCGGCGCGGTGTCCGGCACGGTGCTGAGCTTCGAAATGGGCTTGCTGTGGCCGGGACTGATGGGCCGCTTCGGCGACGT
>NZ_JAVHWR010000011.1:0-15847 GCF_032159565.1 Mycobacterium sp. | reverse complement strand
GGCAGCACGATGACGAAGTAGATGACGGCCGCGACGATCAGGAAGTTGATGAAGGCCGACAGCACGGCATTGAAGTCGACGAACTGCTCGGGATCGCCACCCAGCGAAATCTTGAGAATTCCGTACTCCCTGCCGCCGCCCGCGCCGAGCCGGTCGACCAACGGCTGAATCACCTTTTGGGTGAACGAGGTGACCAGTCCCGTGAACGCCGCGCCGATCACCACCGCGACCGCGAGGTCGATGACGTTGCCGCGCGAGAGAAACTCCTTGAAGCCCTTGAACATGTAAGAAAATCCTTCCTGCCGCCGGTATGCGATCTTGACCAGGAGAGGTGCCACGTTAGTCGCATCGAAACGCTGGCAGGTCAATGAAACGTCAGGGTCACCGCCTGCATCAGGGTCGCGCCCGCGACGTCGTTGGCGGCATGCCCGGGCAGTGCGACGAGGACGACCCGGTCACCTCCGCCGCCGGGACCCTTCTGCTTCTCCGACACCAGCACCACCACCGCGTCGGTCGCCACCACCCGCGGATCGACGTCGTCGTCGGCCGCCGCCAGCACGTCGACCACATCGCCGGGCCTTACAAGATCCAGCAGTGCCGTGTCGGCCAGGTGCAGAGGCACGATGCGGGCGTCGGGACCCGCCGCCGACCGGGCCAGCCGCGGGCCGAGCAGTCGCACGTCGGTGAGCACCTCGCCGCGACGGGCCGGGCCGGCCAGGGTCGAACCGACCACCTTGTCCATGGCTGCTTCGGAGCCGTCGGGAACCGTTGCGGCCGAGCGTCTTTCGAGCCGCACATCGGCAGCAGTCAGCTCGATCCCCGGAGAGAGATCGCGGGCGGCCACGACAATGTCGGTCTGGTCGCCTTGGGGGTCGGACCGAAGCGCTGCAACCGCGGCGAGTATCACGAGTGCGCCGGCGACGGCCCTGCGGGCGGCGACGGTGCGTGTCCAATCAGGCCGCCAGTCGTGGACGAGCCGGCTCACAACCGACGGATTGAGCGATTCCCCCATGCCGCAACGCTAGGCAGCGCAACCGCCCGACGGGCGGGGCGTCGGGCCAGGCTGTGGATAACTATCGAGCGTGGGTCAGCTGGAGGCTGCGGCGGGCGCCGACGAACTCGAGCTGCCGGCCGACGAACTCGAGCTGTCCGACTTGGCGGCATCCGACTTCTTGTCCGACTTGTCCGACTTCTCCGACGACGTCGACTCGGCGCCCTTGGACTCGGCGCTCTTCGGGGAGCCGTTGGACGAGGCCTTTGCGGCCTCGCGGCTGTCGGTGCGGTAGAAGCCGCTGCCCTTGAACACAACGCCCACCTTGCCGAACAGCTTGCGCAGCCGCCCCTCGCACTGCGGGCATTGGGTCAGCGCGTCGTCGCTGAAGGCTTGCACCACGTCGAATTTGTTGTCGCATTCAGTGCATGCATAGGAATAGGTAGGCAACGAAAACCCCTCCGTGAACGTCTGACTACTTAGCACTCTACCGAGTTAAGTGCTAAAACCGCTACGCGGCCTTCATGATTCCCGCCCGCATTGAGGTCGCCGGCCTTTGCGTTCGGTGAGCTATCGTTCACTGGGCTTTTTCGATGGCGACAGGACAGCGGACAGCGCGAGAAGGTTGGAATGCCGGAACATGATGGGGAGGAGCGGGGTCTCCGCTGGCACCTAAAGGGGCTCTCCAGCCTCCAGCAAAGGTTCGAGGAGTCCCCCGTCGGCGAAATCGCGATAAGCGTCCTCGTCGCGGTCGTCATTATCGTAGGCGTCGCGTGGAATCTGCCTGAGTCACCGATCAAGCGGAGCCTGTTACCGATCGTTGGTCCCGTCGCGGCTGCGACGTACGTCAACCAGGAGTGGGCGCTCTTTGCGCCCGTTGTTCCCACCCGGACCGAAACGGTGGAGGTGCAGGTCATTATGGCTGACGGTTCTGTGCGTGTATGGACAGCCGCGCCTGGCGACCGCCTGACGGGGGCCATCGCTTTGGCTAGGTGGAAAAGGTTGATGAACTTCGCAATCATCAAACCGGAAATTCGACCGGGGATCGCGCGCTGGGTTGTCCGGCGGGTCACACGGCCGTCCGAACACCCCGTTCGCGTGGCGATGGTGTTGCGGGTGCAGAATCTGCCGCCACCGGGCGAGGAGGGTAGAACCCTAGGAGCCACCGCCGGCAAGGTTCTCTACCAGGAAGACCTGACAGGACCGCAATGACCGAGACGGACGGCCGACGATCACGACTCGCTGGCGTCGTAGACGGTTGGCGTCAGTTTTGGTTCGCCCCTCAGCCCGCGTACACGCTGGGTCTAGTAAGGATGGCCTTCGGTGCCTTGGTGGTGGCTTGGGCCGTCGCGTTGCTGCCCGACCTGTACGAATTCTTCGGCGAACAGGGTATAGAACCGCAGCAACCTCACTGGGACTATGAATGGGGCATCTTCAACATCTCAACCAGCGATACGGCCGTAGTCGTCGGGTGGGCCCTGCTACTGCTGGCTGCGATCGCGTTGACCATCGGATGGCACAGCAGGCTCGCCGCCGTCGTGGTCTTCGTGCTCATTCAGTCGTTCATGCAGCGCGAGCGTTGGGTGATGAATGGCGGCGACGCACTGATGAGCGTCGAGGCCATGTTCTTGGCCCTGTCTTCATGCGGCGCAGCCTTATCGCTGGATCAGCGCCGTCGGGCCGGATCCTTCTGGTCGGCCCAATGCCGCGCGCCGTGGCCTCTGCGGCTGCTGCAAGTTCAGATGTCGCTGATCTACCTGGTCAACGTTCAGGCCAAGCTCGCAGGAAAATCTTGGCTTGACGGCTCTGCCGCCTCCTATGCGTGGCGCGCATGGCCACTGTTTCCAGCGCCAGACTGGCTTACCTCCAACGCGTTACTGGTCAATGCGGCGACTTGGGGCACGATACTGATTGAGCTGGCGATTGCGATCCTCGTGTGGAACCGGCGGTGCCGGCCCTGGGTGCTGGGTGCGGGTGTGATGCTGCATGTGGCGATCATGATCACCATCGCCGTCGGGTTCCACAGTCTTGCCATCTTCGTGCTATATCTCGCCTTCGTCCCATGGCAGACGGCGAAGCGACTCCCTGAAAAACTCAAGAGACCGGCGCAGCGCGCCAAACCGGACTCAGAGCCTGTCAATCCGGCCCAATAAGGCTGAAATTCGGGCGTTGCCAGCCCGTCTGCTGTTTGGCCTGGCGGCCATCTTGCAGGGCATCGTCCGACTGCCCTGGCATGACACACCGGTGTTGCCGTCGTTCGATTCGTCACCTGCCGCCTCCGTCAGCCTCGCTTATGACACCGCGCGCGCGACGCTGAATCGGCTGCCGGTCAAGGGCTGGGACCGCAACACCGACTTCGCCCGCTACCGGTTCGGCGAGCCGTGGAGCGACGATGTCAGCGTCGAGTTCGGCCACAATGGCTGCAACACGCGCGACGACATCCTTCGCCGGGATCTCGCCGACCTGGTCGTTCGTCCGGGCACCTGCTACGCGCAGAGCGGCGTGCTGCACGACCCCTACACCGGCCAGGCCATCGCGTTCACGCGCGGCCCGACAACGTCGGAGGCTGTGCAGATCGATCATCTGGTTTCGCTGTCCGACGCTTGGTACAAGGGCGCGCGCGGCTGGGACGATCAGCGTCGCCGCGACTTCGCCAACGACCCGCGCAACCTGCTGGCCGTCGCCGGGCAGGCCAACTTCGACAAGGCTTTTCGCGATGCCACCGCGTGGCTGCCGCCCAATGCGGCGTTCCGCTGTGACTTCGTCGCGCGGCAGATCGATGTGAAGGCCGCCTACGGGCTGTGGCTGTCGAAGAACGAGAAGCGGGCGATGGGGGACGTGCTCGCCCGGTGTTGACTCGGTGTCGATTCAGTGTTGACTCAGCGTTCTCGGCCCAGTTCGACGAGGCCGCGGCGCGGCGTGAGCGCGTGGGTCATCGGGACGTCGTGAGGCTCGGCCGGTATCTCGTCGACCAGTTCGTCGTCGCGGACCACCGCCACCAGGCGTGCGCCGGAAAGGGCGAGCGGCAGGCTCCGATCGTAGAAGCCCGCGCCACGGCCCAGCCGCGCCCCGGCCCGGTCGACGGCCAGCGCGGGCACGAACACCACCGTCGCCTCGGCCACCGCCTCGGCGGGCAGCCATGGCTTCTGCGGTTCTTGCAGTCCCAGCCGGGCCGGGACGAGCCGGCCGGGTTGATACCGCCCCCACTGCATCGGCAGGGGCATGCCGTCGGCGCCGCTGCGCGCCACGGGCAGCAACACCCGCTTGCCGAGCCGTAACAGTATGTCCAACAACGCGACTGACCCCGGCTCGAATCTGATCGGCACGTAGGCGCAGACCGTCGATCCATGGCCGACCACGTCGGGAAGATGGCCGCACAAGGCCTCGGCCTCGGCGTCGTGAACCTCAGGGTTGACTGCGCGGCGGGCCGCCAGGACCACCGCCCGCATCTCCGCTTTACTCCTGCAGCCCACGCGTCCACGATGACACGGCGCGGACACAGGCGGCACATAACTCGAGGGCGATAGTGTTGAACGATGACACGCGCCCAGGTCTCGATACCGCGGACTGCGGTCGTCCCCGCCGCCGGATTGGGAACCCGTTTCCTGCCCGCGACCAAGACGGTGCCCAAGGAGTTGCTGCCCGTCGTTGACACGCCGGGCATCGAACTCGTGGCCGCCGAAGCCGCGGAGGCCGGCGCCGAGCGACTGATCATCGTCACCTCAGAAGGCAAGGACAGCGTCGTCGCCCACTTCGTCGAGGACCTCGTCCTCGAGGGCACGCTGGAAGCCCGCGGCAAGAAGTCGATGCTGGAGAAGGTCCGCCGCGCACCCGCCCTGATCAAGGTGGAGTCGGTGGTGCAGGCAGAACCTCTCGGTCTCGGGCACGCGGTCAGCTGCGTCGAACCCGCGTTGATGCCCGACGAAGACGCCATTGCGGTGCTGCTGCCCGACGACCTTGTGCTGCCGACCGGCGTGCTGGAGACGATGTCGAAGGTGCGGGCCAAGCGTGGCGGTTCGGTGCTCTGCGCGATCGAGGTGCCGAGGGAAGAGATCAGCGCCTACGGCGTCTTCGATGTCGAGACCGTTCCAGACACCAACAATCCCAACGTTTTACGGGTCAAGGGCATGCTCGAGAAGCCCAAGGCCGAGGACGCGCCGTCGCTGTATGCGGCCGCGGGGAGGTACGTGCTCGACCGCAAGATCTTCGACGCGCTGCGTCGGGTGCAGCGCGGATCGGGCGGCGAGATCCAGCTGACCGATGCGATCGCGCTGCTGATCAACGAGGGGCATCCGGTCCATGTCGTGGTGCATCGCGGCGATCGACACGACCTGGGAAATCCCGGCGGGTACCTCAAGGCTGCGGTTGACTTTGCGTTGAAGCGCGACGACTACGGCCCCGAACTGCGGCGGTGGTTGGTGGAACGGCTCGGGCTGATCGACTGCTGACGCATCACGACGGCCCCGCAACGGAGAAAGGCGTCTTGTGCGTTCGGTGGAGGAGCAACAGGCTCGGGTCACGGCCGCTGCGGTAGCCCCTCGGCCCGTAAGAGTCGCAATCGCTGAGGCCCAGGGCCTGATGTGCGCCGAGGAAGTAGTCACCGAGCGCCCGCTGCCCGGGTTCGACCAGGCCGCGATCGACGGGTACGCCGTGCGCAGCGTCGACGTGCTGGGCGTGTCGCCGATAACGGGCGCCAATGACGGCGAGGGCGACGACGGCGACGATGCGGCTGACGGTGATCAGCAGGTGAGCCTGCCCGTGATGGGCGTCATCGAGGCGGGCGCGCGGACGCCGAGCCGGCTGCAGCCGCGGCAGGCCGCCCGCGTGCAAACCGGCGCGCCGATGCCGACCCTTGCCGATGCGGTGCTGCCGCTGCGGTGGACCGACGGCGGCCAGTCTCGGGTGCGGGTGCTGCGGCCGGTGCGCTCGGGCGCCTATGTCCGTCGCACCGGTGACGACGTCCAGCCCGGCGATGTCGCGGTGCGGTCGGGGACGATCATCGGTGCGGCGCAGGTGGGTCTGCTGGCGGCCGTCGGCCGTGAACGTGTGCTGGTCCATCCGCGGCCGCGGCTGTCGGTGATGTGTGTCGGCGGCGAGCTCGTCGACACCTCCCGCACGCCGGGCAACGGCCAGGTGTACGACGTCAACTCGTATGCGCTGGCCGCGGCGGGCCGCGATGCGGGCGCCGAGGTGAACCGGATCGGCATCGTCGACACCGAGCCGAAGGAACTGCGCGATGTCGTCGAGGGGCAGGTGAATCGCGCCGAAGTGCTGGTGATCGCGGGAGCCGTCGGTGGCGCGGCCGCCGAAAGCGTCCGCTCGGTGCTCGCCGAACTCGGCGAGATGGAGGTGACCCGGATCGCGATGCATCCGGGTTCGGTCCAAGGCTTCGGTCAACTCGGTGTCGAGGGCGTGCCGGTGTTTCTGTTGCCTGCCAATCCGGTCAGTGCGCTGGTGGTGTTCGAAGTGATGGTGCGGCCGCTGATCCGGCTGTCGCTGGGCAAGCGGCAGCCGATGCGGCGGATGGTGCAGGCGCGTGCGCTGTCGCCGATTGAATCCGTGGCCGGCCGCAAGGGGTATCTGCGCGGACAGCTGATGCGCGACCAGGACACCGGCGAGTACCTCGTGCAGGCGCTCGGCGGCGCGCCGGGCGCGTCGTCGCATCTGCTGGCGACGCTGGCCGAGGCGAACTGTCTGGTGGTAGTTCCCACCGAGGCCGAACAGATCCGTACCGGCGAGATCGTGGACGTGGCCTTCCTCGCGCAGCGCGGCTGAGCGACAATCCCGTCGTGAACCTGTGGCACTCCTCCTCCGCCCACCCGGGCTGGCCGATGCGGGTCGGCCCGCTTCGAGTACCGGGCGGGGTCGTCGGTCTGCGCCCGGTTCGGCTGCGCGACGGCGCGGTGTGGAGTCGCATCAGGCTTGCCGACCGCAGGCATCTGGAACCATGGGAGCCGAGCACGGACGTCAATTGGGTAGTGCGACATTCGATTTCGCAATGGCCGGCGGTCTGCTCGGGGCTGCGGTCGGAGGCCCGCAAGGGTCGCATGCTGCCCTACGTGATCGAGGTCGACGGGGAATTCGGTGGTCAGCTGACGATCGGCAACGTCACCCACGGGGCGTTGCGGTCGGCGTGGATCGGCTACTGGGTGGCGAGCTCGCATACGGGCGGGGGTGTGGCGACCGCGGCGCTGGCGCTCGGCATGGACCATGCGTTCGGCCCGGTCAGGCTGCATCGGCTGGAGGCGACGGTGCGACCGGAGAACGCCGCGAGCCGCGCCGTCCTGGCGAAGGCCGGGTTCCGCGAGGAAGGGCTGCTGAGGCGTTATCTCGAGGTCGACGGCGCGTGGCGCGACCACTTGTTGATGGGCATCACGGTCGAGGAGGTCAACGGCTCGGTGAGCTCGCTGCTGGTCCGCGAAGGACACGCGAACTGGACCTGAAGTTCGGCGGCGCGACTGTGCGGATTCGGAGACATCTCGACCGCAAAGCATCCGAATCCGCACAGTCACCACGTCTTCGGACAACCGCGGGCGACGAGTGCCGCGCCGACGCGGTTGCAGACGAGCCGCTGCGCGCTGCGGACCATGCGACTGGTCACCCGAAAGTCCTGCCAGCCGAGCTCGGGCAATCGGGTGAAGCGCTCGACGCCCTTTTGCCGCTGCCGCGGTTCGGTCCAATGATGCGCACCCTCGAAGTCGACGCCGGACGAGGTACTCGCGCCAGCCCATGTCGATGACCGCGACAAGCACGCCGTATCCGTCGTACACGTGGATCTGCGTCTCCGGTCGCGGAAATCCAGCGCGCACGAACATCAGTCGGGTCAGCGATTCCCATGGCGACTCGGCACCGCTGTCGACAAGATCGAGCGTCCGACGCAACTGCGTCAGGCCGCGCACACCGGGATGCAGCGCGACCACCGACTCGATATCGCTGACCTTCAGGTCGGTCGCGTTCATCAGTGCGTCGACACGCTGGACGCCTGCGACGAGATCGACACGCCTGCCGATGTCGAATGCGGTGCGCGCGGTGGTCGTCACGCGCATGTCGCCGACGCGTCGAGTCTCGCCCGCCGCGAGGTCGTCGGTGTGCACCGTGAGCATCGGCGGGGAGCGCCTGTTCGTGTGTACCAACTCGGCGGGCAGGTCAGGCTCGATCCACTTCGCGCCCAGAGTCGCGGCGGCTGACAAACCCGCCAGCACGCCGCGTCGGCGGGACCATAACCACGCTGCTCTAGCCCTCTGAGCTGCGGAAAGCTCAGCCCCCCGCGGAACATGCACGCCCGGATAGACCGGCGCGAAGGACCGCCGCAATCGATGGTCCGACAACAGACCGGCCGCGACGGCCTCGCGGCCGCGAAACGGCCACTGCGATTCCTCCCGCATGGTCGGAGCCTGCCGACGGTGACCGACACCCACAGACCCGACTGCGCCGATCTGTGCACAGTCGAGCAATTAAGAGTGCTGTGGCAAATGTGACATATGTGACTGTTGGTGCTTGTCACCAGGGAATTACAGGTGTGTAATTGTCTCGGCGCGCCACCGATGGATGCGCTGGTCACGGACCTAGCCTGATGGGGAAAGGAGCCGGCGTCATGCCAAGCATCCCCCAATCCCTCCTGTGGATCTCTCTTGTTGTGCTCTGGCTCTTCGTGCTGGTTCCGATGTTGATCAGCAAGCGCGATGCCGTGCGGCGCACGAGCGACGTGGCATTGGCGACGCGGGTCCTCAACAGCACGACCAGCTCGCGACTGCTCAAGCGCGCGGGACCCGCATCGGGTCACCGCAGTGATCCGGACTGGCGGCCGTCCGAGGACGACCTCGACGAGACCTACGACGACGACGCGTACGACGACGATGACGAGGAAGAGGAGCCGCAGACCGCGGTGGTGCTCGCGGCGCCCGTCATCGAGGATGCCGAACCGGACTACCTCGACGTCGACGTCATCGAAGAACCGGTGGGTGCCCTGCCCGTCGGCGCGTCGGTTACCGAGGAGGAACTCGGCGAAACCGACGAGCTGACACTGAGTTTCGAGAAACCCCAAGAAGCCGAAGAAGAGGAGAACGTCGACACCGCGGTCTACGAGATCGCGACCGACGAATACGAAGAAGAGGCGGACGGCACCGCCGAGGAGTACGAGTACGTCGAAGACTCCTCGGGCCTCGAGGCCCCTGAAGACAGCGATGGGCGGATGGCCGACTCGATGATGGCCGCGCGGCGGCGCCGCTACGACCCGGCGAAGGCAGCGGCGATCAGTGCCCGCAAGTACAAATTCCGCAAGCGGATGCTGGCGTTCATGACGCTGATGATGATGGCGTCGGCGGCAGCCGCGTACTTCGTGCAGCCGATGGGTTGGTACCTCTGCGGCGGCGGCGGCGCGGTGACGCTGCTCTACCTGGGATATCTGCGCAGGCAGACGCGCATCGAGGAACGGCTGCGGCGACGCAGGGCCAAGCGGGCGGCACGTGCGCGCCTCGGTGTGGAGAACACCGAGGACGACGACCTCGACCTGGTCCCGTCGCGGCTGCGCAGGCCGGGCTCGGTGGTGTTGGAGATCGACGACGAGGACCCGATCTTCGAGCATCTGGAGTACGCACCGGCGGCCCGCGGCTACGACCTGCCGAAGGCGGTCGGGCAGTAATTCGGCGTCCCGTCTGCCGGTTTCTGGCGCGGGGGATTGACTGGTAGCCTGTGCTACCGACCAGGGGCTATGGCGCAGTTGGTAGCGCGACTCGTTCGCATCGAGTAGGTCAGGGGTTCGATTCCCCTTAGCTCCACAGGAATTGATGCAGTTCAGAACACTAAAGCCGGTTGGCCACCGTGGAGGCTCAAGACGGTCAACCCGCAGTCAGCCCGCAGGAGAACCCGCAGAGCTGACCAGCAGAGGCCATACAGCCGCCCGAAACGTCGCCGGTAGCAAACTCATTGGCTCGCACCCATGCGGGCCGCCTCGGCGGCGGCGCGGATCGCGGCCGGCCGCGACCTCCCATCCGCTCATCCGATGGACGCCGCGCTGCGCCGGATACTCGATGAGCACTTGGCACTGCGGGTAGATCTGCCCACGTAGCTATGCCGCCGCACCGGACCAAGCGACATGCCGTGCGGTGTCGTCGCCACTGAGTAGCATCGCGCGAATGGAATCGCTAACCATGGACGTCGGAGGACTTCCGCAGCGTCGTGCTGCGGGGTGCCAATGTCGCATCCTCCAAATTCGACATCGGTGAACAGAAACGTCACCACCCCCGAAGGAGCAGCACCCGTCATGGCATCGCCTCGGCCCAAGCGATGTGTCCCTCGAAGCCGAGCGATGTCGCCATGTCGCGGTAGCGATTCCGGAAGTGCGCGTAAGCTGCGGCATCGTCGTGAGCCCGCGCCAGGAGAGCGTGTAGCCGCAGCAGCCAGACTTCACGTATGACGAGCCCGTCGTCGGCTGGCGCGTTCGCCAACCTGGTAATCGCGGCCTCGGCTTCGGCCACCTCAGCGGCCGCCCCGCGGTCCAATAGTGTCTCCACCAGAACACCCGTCGCAGGAACGCCCCACGCCAGCAGCTGTCTCCCGCGGAACAGATGGTCAACGGCGGCGCGCCCGAGCGGTATGGCGCCATCGCGATCTTCACGCCGAGCCCTCTCACGTGCCAAGTAGAGATTGATCATCGGTACCTCGGCTAGGTTGTGCCCCCGGCGCAGGAACACCTCGGCGACCTCGGCCAGGAGCTTGTGTCCGCCGTCACGCTCCGCATCTGTGTGGCGGTGTACCAGCGCCATGCCCATCGTTGCCCGGGCATTCGACACCGCGAGATCATCGCCGGATCGTTCTGCGATCTGTACAGCATCCTCGATCTCGCGCAGCGCGGAATCGTCGGGGCGCAGCGCGCCAGTCGCTATTCCCGGGAAATAGGCGTAGGCGACGACCATGGCGTAGGACAGGGGGTCGACGCTGCGAGCCATGGCCAGGCCCTGCCGCAGGTCGTCGCGCCATCCAGGACGACCCAGGAAATACCGGCCAATACCGCGCATGGTGAAGGCGAGCGCTAATGGAGACCCGATAATGAAGTTGCCTTTCCACGGGTCACCGTCGGCCAGGTCGATGACCCTTTGTGACCACCGCTCCACGTCATTGGCCTCGATGCGTTCAGCCTTGGCGTAGATCACCGGCACGGACAGCCCCACGGTGAAGGTCGCATCGCCGATCGACTCGATGAGGGTCCAGGCTTCCGATGCCAGCTGCGACGCCTCACGCATGCGGTCCCGATACGCGTGATCCATCACCAGCCCTGCCATGGCGATGGCCAGTGAGGCCTTGTCCCCGGCGGCGGCGCACAACTCCCGCAGTTCATCAAAGCGGTCACCGGCAACATTCACGTGGACTCGCCAGGCGATCCCGCACAACATGGTCCGAGGAGCGATGCGCAGGGCGGCTCGGTTGGGGTCCTCGGCGGGTAATGCGTCGGCGATCGTTTGGGCGCGCTCCCAACTCAATCGGGCGGCGGCGATGTCGCGGTTGGTCGCCCACGTTGCGGCACGCATGTGCCAGCCGTAGGCGGCCTGCAAATCACCGGCGGCCTGCAGATGTTCGGCGATCAGCGCCGCATTCTCCTCGGCCGCCGCCGGGTCATGTGATTCGATGGCGGCCGCGACGCGCCGATGCAGGTCGGCGCGGTCTGATTTGAGTTGTGATTCGTAGGCCACTGTGCGAATGAGCGGGTGGTGGAACAGGTACTCCGGTTGCCGGGTGAAGCCGACCTGATCGATGAGTTGAGCGGCCAGCAGATCGTCAACGACAGCTTCAACCCCCAGCGCAGTCAGCAGATCCAGGGTGAATCGCACGCCGAGCACTGCCGCTGCGCTGAGCGTGCGCTTTGCTTTCGGGTCGAGGCGGTCGATGCGCGCGGCGATGGTCGCCTGCAAGGTGGCGGGCACCTTGGCCTCACCGACATCTGCCGTCGGCACGTATGCGCCGGTCTGTCCCTGCAGCACGCCGCGTTCGGCCAGGTCCCGTACGATCTCTTCGGCGAAGAAGGGATTCCCGGCGGCCCT
This sequence comes from Mycobacterium sp., assembly GCF_032159565.1. Taxonomy (GTDB): domain Bacteria; phylum Actinomycetota; class Actinomycetes; order Mycobacteriales; family Mycobacteriaceae; genus Mycobacterium. The sequence continues at coordinate 3,820 of NZ_JAVHWR010000011.1, read as the reverse complement.
TTCGGCGATCGTCTGGCCTAGCGCGCTATTCGAGGGGTCCGGACCGAGCAGCTCTGAGACCAGCGCCGTAGTTTCTGAATCACTCAGCGGCGCAAGGGCAACCGTGTGGGCACCTGGCACTCGGGTCAACGTGCCCCGATATTCGGGTCGGTAAGTGACCAGCACCAGCGAAGGCGTCTGGGGGATCACCGTGAGGAACTCGGCCAGCATCGACTCGCTGACCTCGTCAATCCAGTGCGCGTCCTCGACAACAAAGACCGCCGGTTGGGAGCGGGCCAGCGACGCGGCATTCACAAGTGCGGTCAACCGCCGCCGACGGGCATCGGGATCGATCTTCGGCAGCTCCACCGCGGGATCAGCAATGCCCAGCAAGTCATCAAAGAGCAGCAAGTCCTCGGGGTCTGCGTCAGGCACCCGGAAGCGCATTCGGTCACGGGCAGCCGGAGCATCCAGATCGCTCACGCCGGTGGCTGCGCCGAGCAACCGCGCCACAACCTGGAAGGGAACGTCGGTGGCGTGCGATTCGCAGTGGGCGGTGAACACCTCCACTCCGCGACGAGCAGCGATTGCCGCCACGTCACGCACCAGACGGCTCTTGCCGATGCCGGGTGGTCCGACCACGTCAACCACCGCGCCGTGGCCGTCGGTTGCGCGGTCCAACAAGCCCTCCACTGCGGACATCTCCCACCGCCGACCGACCAGATGCGACTCAGCCCGCCGGACAGCGCGATGCCCTTCGCCCATGCCCAACAGCTGACGGGCGGGCACCGGTTCCTCGGCACCCTTGATTCGAACCAACTCAGACTCACCTAGAGCCGCTGCGCCATCAACCAGTCGCGCCGTTGACGCGCTGAGCATCACCCCACCCGGCGCAGCCACCGACTCCATCCGCTGAGCCATCCCCACCTGCTCACCAACGGCGGTGTAACCGAAAGGCCCCGAACCGATCTCGCCCGCGATCACCTCACCGGAGTTCAGGCCCACGCGGACCTGGAGTGAAATGCCGTCGCGGTCCTGAACATCGACGGCAAGCCGCTTCGCCTCTTCCCGAATGCCCAACGCGGCCAGACAGGCACGAACAGCATGATCCTCAAGCGCGATCGGCGCACCGAACACGGCCATGATGCCGTCGCCGAGGAACTTGTCGACCGTGCCGCGGTAGTGCTGCACCACCGCCGCGCAGCGGTCGGCGAGATCGGCCATGATCTCGCGCAGCCGCTCCGCACCCACCGCCGCCGCGATGTCCATCGAATGCACAACATCGGCGAACAGCACCGTCACCTGCTTGTACTCCGCCGATCGGGTCGCTTGCTTTAGAGGCGTACCGCACTCGTTACAGAACTTGGAGTTCGGTGGCGCTTCCGTCCCACACGACCCGCACGACAGCCCCGTTGCTGTCACCGCACCGCGGCCGTCGTCCCCGTTGGGGTCCACGTCCCTATCGTGTCACCGCTGGTCAACGATGTCCGTCATATCGCCGTGCCATCTCCGACACGAAGTTTTGAGATAGACCCTCAGTGATGACCTGCTCGGCGAGCACCAAGTCCGCTTGCAGTAGTGCCTGCGTGGCCCGTTCCATTGCCGCCCCTGCTAGGCCACACATTTGGCCGGTCGAGGCGTTTCTGTCGGAGATGATGGCCCAATCGCCTGATCCCAACACCGTGGGTCGGCGCAGGAGGACTTCCGTAGCGTGCTGCGCGGCATGCTGCAGGTCTACTCGGGGCCACAGGTCGGGTCTTCGCGTAGCTGTCGGGGAGGGGCTATCTGATCCCTTCGTGCAGAGGGAATCTGGTGGCACCTCGCCGCGAGCTGATACGGGCGATCTGGGACCGAGGTGTTGCGCGTGGTGAATTGCGAACCGACGTCGACCCGGAGGCCGCGTTCGATCTGGTGTTCGGGCCGCTGCTATACCGGCTCCTCATCGGCCACGCGCCCGCTCGACGAAGCGGGGGTCGACGCGATCGTCGACGCGGCGATGCGCGGTCTCGCACTGAGTGGCTGACATCACTAGGCAGCTTGAATGGAATGAGTCCAGTCTTGCGTTCACCTAGAAGTGAAACTGAACGTTCAGTTTCTACGGCGGTGATCCGACCAAGCGGGTGGGACGCCGTCTGATCAGGAAGGACAACTAATGAAAATTCGCTACATCGCGCCACTTGCCATGGTCGCCACGGCGGCAGCGATCGGGTTAGCACCGCTTGCCGCAGCCGCGTCCACTACTACAGACACCGGCGCGGCGACAGTGGTCGAGTCGCCGGGCAACGCGCAGGTCACCACTGAGCCTGGGGCTACGGCGCTGCAGGCTGGCCAGCTGCAGTACCCGTGGTTTGGGTATGGGTATGGGTATGGGTATGGGGGTCATGGGGGACATCGCTAACCATCGACGTAGAGCGTGCACTCAGGGCGGGAGCTTTGCCTTCCGCCCTGAATGCACTCTGTACGGCTAAACACATCAGTTGCGGGTACGCCGCTTGTTGCGCGTCATTCTCGATGACGATTGATGGCGTCATTGGCGTTGACGAGGATCGGGTGATGAGAACGGCCCCGCTCGGTGTGGTGTGCGGGGCCGTGGTGGGCGTGGTGACGGGATGCCCGTCAGGTTGATGTGGTGCTGGTCGGGTTGAGGCGGATCGGGTTCAGTCCGCAGTGATCTCGGCGATGGCGATGCGGGCGGCTTTCTCGTCGACGATGGCGTGATCGGCGGCGAAGGCGGCGGTGAGCGCGTGCAATGCCAGGTTGTTGACCGCACGGGGGTGACCGCGCGAGGCGTTGTGGATCAGCTCGATCGCGTCATCGGAGAACAAGGTGTCGGATCGTCCGTTGTTGTTGTGCCGGCGGTGGGCCTCGATGTCGGCCTCGTCGGTGGAGGAGGGCGAAAAGCCTAGTTCGGCCGCCAACTCACGCAGCCTGACCAAGTCCAGCTCAGTCATGCCTACGCCCAGCCGCGTACCGGTCGGCGATCTGCAGGGGCGGGACATTCGTCGGCGACGCCACGCGGGGAACCAGGTGGGGGGTTGGTCGAGTGCACCAAGACCTTCTGGTACTGATAGCGGCCACACCGCTGCCACGCCCAGTGCACGCCGTCACCAGGCCACCCGAACAAGTCGTCTGTCATGGCGGCCCGGTTTGCGCCGTTGTCATCGTTGGAGTTCGAGTTCTCGGTCATTGCCCGTCCCCTACTAGGGCCTCCGCATAGAAGGCGCTCTTGCCCGCACCGGTCGGTACTGGCCGCTTCCTCATCCGAGCCACCCACGAGCGTGGGGTTGGCGTGCCGCCCAGTCGGAGCTTTGCGACGGCAACTCGTGAAGCCATTTGATTTTAGGGGCGGCGCGGGCACGGGCACATGCACCGCCCGGACGCATAGTGGGCTGCCACGCGGAGCGGTGGGACGTCCGTCAAGGACGGCAGCGGAGTCGGACGGAAACAACTTCTCATGAAGGCGACGCACCGCCTCCTTTCGGAGGCCATGTCGGTTCTGCCAAGGGCGATGGCCCGAGGAGCTGATCGAGACCGCCCGCGCCGTTCACCATCCCCGGCTCCAGTTCCTGTGTCAGATCGCGTCCGTGTGCTTCATGGCCGGAACGTTTCGGGGCGGCTATTGGTTGCGTCGAGGAGGTGGCAGTGGCGATACGCGATGGCCGCGACGAGGTGCCATTTGGCCTAGGAGGGCTTGGCCGGGGACGATCACCGCCTGGTCCTCGCGGTAATCACCCACCTCGGGGCCCGCTGACCCCACCGGCCGCATCATCGTCATCGCGGCCACCGAGGAGGTCGCGGATGGCGCCGGGCGACAGGGCGGACTTGCACAGGAATCCCACCG
>NZ_JAVHWR010000036.1:0-17739 GCF_032159565.1 Mycobacterium sp. | reverse complement strand
CCCCCGAAGCGCTGCGCTGCCTCAAACGCCGCCTCTCCAGAGTCGTCTTCAACCACCTGCACACCGACCATCAAAACCGCCAAAACGCTTGCCAACCGGCAGCGGCTTGACATAGGAGAAACGCATGGCCATCGATGTGACAGTGCTGCGGGTATTCGCCGATGCGGACGGGAAGTTCGGCAACCCACTCGGCGTGGTCGACGCAAGCGCCGTCGACCCCGCCGACCGGCAGCGCATCGCCGCCCAATTGGGTTACAGCGAAACGATATTCATCGATCTGCCCGAGCCCGGCGCGAATACGGCGCATGCCCGGATCTTCACACCCACCACTGAACTGCCCTTCGCCGGTCATCCGACCGTAGGAGCGTCGTGGTGGCTGCGCGATATCGGCCGCCCGATTAACACCCTGCAGGTGCCAGCCGGGGTGGTCCAGGTCAGTTACGACGCCGACATCGCTGCTGTGCGTGCGCGCGCCGAATGGGCACCGGACTTCGCGATCTACTACCTGAAGTCCACCGAGGAGCTCTTCGCCGCCACGCCCGACGACTATCCCGACGACGTCGAGAACTATCTGTGGACGTGGACCGACGAGGACAACGGCGTGCTGCGCTCCCGGATGTTCGCGGTCGCCCTCGGCGTGCCCGAGGACGAGGCAACCGGCGCGGCGGCGGTTCGCATCACCGACTATCTCAGCCGCGACCTCACCATCGTGCAGGGCAAGGGCTCAGTCATCCGGACGCAGTGGAGCGCCGACGGGTGGGTTCGGGTCGCAGGCCGCGTGGTCGACGACGGAACCAGGCAGATCGACTGAGCAACCGTGGGCCTAGCTCGAGACCGTACGGTGCGCCCGAAGCGCCTCGATCTCGCGCTCGAAGTCGTCCGCCGAGGAGAACGACCGGTATACGGACGCGAAGCGCAGGTAGGCGACCTCGTCGAGATCCCGTAATGGCCCCAGGATGGCCAATCCGACCTCGTGGCTGGGCACTTCGGGCGACCCGGCGGCGCGCACGGTGTCCTCGACCTGCTGTGCCAACAGGTTCAGCGCATCGTCGTCGACCTGTCGACCCTGGCAGGCGCGCCGCACCCCCCTGATGACCTTCTCGCGGCTGAACGGCTCGGTGACCCCGCTGCGCTTGACAACGGCCAGTACTGCGGTCTCGACGGTGGTGAACCGGCGGCCGCACTCCGGGCAGGAGCGACGGCGCCGGATCGCTTGGCCTTCGTCGGTTTCCCGGGAGTCCACGACACGCGAGTCGGGATGACGGCAGAACGGACAGTGCATGACTGCTCCTTCGCCGTGCCGACGGACAACCAACTCGAACGCCTCCGAGCGTACCTTCGTATCCCGCCCAAAACCCGCACTCCGACTGGCCGTTGCGCGGCAGCGCGTTTCGCCGCGCATCGCTCAGCCGACCGGTGCGATCAGCGTCTGCCCGGCGTCGAGCGACGCGGACTCCAGTTGATTGAGTTCCCGAATCCGGTCGACGACATGGGCGACGGGCGCGGCGGGTGCCACCCGGTGCGCCACCTGCTGCAGCGTCTCCCCCGCCTGTACCTGGACCACGGCCAGCGTGTCGGGCACCGGTGCCGACGAACTGGCGGTGCCGACGACACCGCCGAACTGAGCCACCACACCGAGCCACGCCGTGATCAGCGCGGCGAGCAGCGCCAGCCCGACGGTGGTGGCGGGCGTGATCGGGCGCCTGCGATGCGATGCGCGGGACATGACGACGCCGGGACCGCGGTAGCGCATCGGTGCACCGCCCGGCCGTCGCCGGCTCTGGGGTGCGCGGTATGGCCGGCGCGCCGCCGTCGGGCCGTGAGGCCCCCGCACGACGGGACCCGCCAGGACTTCTCTCGTGTCCAGAACTGTCATCTGCCTCGCCTTCCGCTTCGATCGTTCGCTCTTATGTTCGAACTCTAATCGATCAGGTGTTCGATTAATAGAACATGTGATCGAACTGTTGCGAAACGATAGGGCAGGCCACCGACAAAACCGGTCGGCCGCAGGTCGCGGATCCACAGATTGCGACACGCCTCGAACACATGTTTGATTATCGGGCGTCCGGCGACTACATTCAGCGCCATGAGCGAGGACCGCACCGACACTCAGAACAGCACTACAGGGCCCGGCAACGCAGGCGAACGCCGCGCGCCGGAGAGCACACTCACCGAGCGGCAGCGCACGATCCTGCAGGTCATTCGCGCCTCGGTGACCAGCCGCGGCTATCCACCGAGCATCAGGGAGATCGGCGATGCGGTGGGTCTGACGTCGACCTCGTCGGTCGCTCACCAGTTGCGGACCCTGGAGCGGAAGGGCTATCTGCGGCGCGATCCGAACCGGCCGCGTGCGGTCGACGTGCGCGGCTCCGACGACATGGTGACACCGATTGTGGGCACCGATGTAGCCGGCTCGGACGCGCTACCCGAGCCGACCTTCGTGCCGGTGCTGGGCCGCATCGCGGCGGGCGGCCCGATACTGGCCGAACAAGCCGTCGAGGACGTCTTCCCGCTACCCCGCGAGCTTGTCGGCGAGGGCTCGCTGTTCCTGCTCAAGGTGGTCGGCGAGTCGATGATCGACGCGGCGATCTGCGATGGCGACTGGGTCGTGGTGCGTCAGCAGAACGTCGCCGACAACGGCGACATCGTCGCGGCGATGATCGACGGCGAGGCCACCGTGAAGACGTTCAAACGCACCCGCGGCCAGGTATGGCTGATGCCGCACAATCCGGCGTTCGATCCGATTCCCGGCAACGACGCCGCGGTCCTCGGCAAGGTCGTCACGGTGATCAGGAAGATCTGACTCAGCTAATCGGCCTTGACGAACCCGTTGGCGCGGGCGAATTGCTCGTTGACGAAGTAGACCTCGGCCGGAACGTGGTCGTAGAGGTCGCTTTCCGGCCCCCAGTACAGACCCGACTTGGTGTCCGCCTTGATGGGGTATCCGGTGGGAGCCAGGTACGGGTCGTCAAGCGGTAGGTGAATCGCGGTCTGCGCCTCCTGCGCATCGCCTGGACTGGCCTCGGGGGCGGGCGCCGCAACCGGTTCAGGCTCATCGGCCGGTGATTCGTCCAGCTGAATCGCCGCGTGGCGACCGGAATTCGCCTCGGAATGCGACGGGATCCGCGTCGGCGCGGTATCGGACTCGTCGGGTTCGGGCTCGAGTTCGGAGAACTCGTCGGCGTCATCGACCGTCTCCTCGAACGGGTCTCTGCCCGGCCCGTACCGCTCGGATTCCGATGGGCGAGCGTAACTCTCGGCGAGCCGGACCCGGGAAGGCTCTTCGGCGCCCGCAAGTCGCAGCGCTTCGGCCTCGTCATCGGTCTCGTGGCTGGTGTCGACATCGAAGTCGTCCTTCAACTCATCCACGTCGCCGTTGCGATTGCGCAGCGTCGCAACCAGAATCAGGCCGATCAGAACCATCAACGGAATGCCTGCGAGCAACCACCACCACGACGGTGTGAACCAGTTGCGCTTCTCGGAATGCGAAGCGGCGGCGTTCGACGCTTGGGGCGGTTCGTAGCCGGGGACGCTGAGGCCCGCCAGCCCGGACGCCAGGTTGGCCGGTTGCGTGGTGAACTTGTTGGCCTGTTTGTCCCAGGAGAGCTGGCCGCCGGTGAACCGCTGAGAGACGACGTTTCCGTCCTCGGTCTGGTCGGCCACCGGGGGCCCGAGCGAACCGGCGGCGCCGCCGAGTTTGTCCCACGCCGCGTTCATTGCCCCGCGCACGATGAAAGCCCCGTAGTCGGGCGTCCAGAAGATCACCGGCTTATCCTGCGCGGAGAACGTGCTGACGCGGCTGCCCGTCTTCAATCCGCCGTCGGCCTCGTCACTGCTCGGCAGGCCGAGGTCGCCCTGCGGCCCGCCCACCGACTCATACTTCTTCAGTACCTGGCCGCTGACCACGTTCGCGCCGGTGGCCGGGCTGTAGTAGATCTTGCCGCCGGTGAAGTCCTGCCCGGCGCCGTCCTGCCCGATGGCATACTGCGCACCCTGCTTGGCCCCGAGCGGTCCCAGCGGACCACCGGCGGCCCGCCTGGCCGCATCGATCGCCGACGTGGCGTCCTGGGGCACCGTCAGCCCGGCCAACTGGCCCGCCAGATCGGGTGGAACGGTGGTGAACTCCTTCGAGGACCGGTTCCAGGAAACCTCACCGCCGGTGAACTTCTGCGAGACGATGTCGCCGTTGAAGATCTCGTCCTCGGTCGGCACGCCAAGCGCCCCAGGCGAGCCGCCGAGCTTGTCCCAAGCCGCGTTCAGTGCACCCCTGACGACATGGGCGCCGGTGTCGGGCGTCCAGAAGATGACCGGCTTGTCGGCCGCGCTGAACGTGGTGTTGCGGCTGTCCGGGCTGACCTTGCCCGGACCCTCGTCGATCGTTGGAAACCCGAGGTCGCCGTCGGCCGGTCCGCCGAGCGACTCGTATTTCTGCAGGATCGCGCCGCCCATGATGTGCGCGCCGGTGTCGGGGGTGAAGAAGATCTTGCCGCCGGCGTAGTTCTGGCCGAAGCCGGCGCCGATGGGATAGACGTCGCCGTCATTGGGTCCCAGGGGGCCGGTCGCGCCGCCGCCGGCGTCGTACGCCCGGTTGATCGCGTCGGCGGCGTCGGAGTCCGGCGTCGCTGCCGCCACGGGGGCCAGCACAAGGGCAACGGAAGCAGCCAGCACAGCCGCCGCCGCACGGCCCAATACGGAATTCAGCAGGGCACGCTCCCCATTCATCCACCCCTCCCCGTGTCACGGCAAAGTCCCCTGAAACTAGCGCGTTCGTCAGCCGTACGTCAGATAGACACGATAACGGTAGGGAACCGGCGTTTCCCGGGAGGCCGAGATCCAGGTGGGACCTACACGCCCAGCGAGCGCCCGATGATCTCCTTCATGATCTCGGTCGTGCCGCCGTAGATGGTCTGCACCCGCGCGTCCAGATACGCGCGCGCAACCGGGTATTCCCGCATGTACCCGTAGCCACCGTGCAACTGCAGGCACCGATCGATGAGATGCACCTGCTTCTCGGTGGAGTACCACTTGGCCATCGCGGCCTGCTCGGCGGAGAGCTTCCCGTCCAGATGCAACCGGATGAACTCGTCGACCATGATCCGCACTGCCGTTGCCTCCGTGGACAATTCGGCCAAAACGAAGCGGCTGTTCTGCTGGCTGCCGATCGGCCTGCCAAAGGCCTTGCGCTCCTTGGCGTATTGCAGCGTTTCGGTCAGCACGGCGTCCATCGCCGCGGCGGCCATCACCGCGATGTTCAGCCGCTCCTGGGGCAGGTTCTGCATCAGGTAGATGAAGCCCATGCCCTCCTGGCCCAGCAGGTTCTCGGCGGGGACCTTGACGTCGGTGAACGACAGTTCGGCGGTGTCCTGCGCGTCCAGGCCGATCTTCTCGAGATGCCTGCCGCGCTCGAAGCCGTCCATGCCGCGCTCGACGACCAGCAGCGAGAAGCCCTGGGCACCCTTGTCGGGATCGGTGCACGCGACGACGATCACCAGGTCGGCGTTGATGCCGTTGGTGATGAACGTCTTGGACCCGTTGAGGACGTAATGGTCGTCCACCTTGACCGCCCTGGTCTTGATGCCCTGCAGGTCGCTGCCGGTGCCGGGCTCGGTCATCGCGATCGCGGTGATGTACTCGCCGCTGCAGAACTTGGGCAGCCAGCGCTGTTTCTGCTCCTCGGTAGTCAGGTTGAGCAGGTACGGCGCGATGATGTCGTTGTGCAGGCCGAAGCCGAGCCCACTGAACCGCCCTGCGGTGGTCTCCTCGGTGAGCACCACGTTGTAGCGGAAGTCGGAGTTGCCGCCGCCGCCGTACTCCTCGGGCACGGCCATGCCGAGGAAGCCCTGCTTGCCGGCTTCCAGCCAGACGCTTCGATCGACGATCTTGTCCTTCTCCCACTGGTCGTGGTGGGGCGCGACATGCCGATCGAGGAAGGAGCGGTAGGACTCGCGGAACAAGTCGTGCTCGGGCTCGAAGAGAGTGCGCTCGTACTTGACGACGTTGCCCATGTAGACCTCCGGAAATCAGTGGGGGCTTTTGCCACGACGATATCTCACCCAACCGGATGGTTGGTTGCCGGGCGGTGCGGTAGTGGAAATAGAATCCTTCAGTGAGCGAGGTGCAGTCGTTGCAGGTCGAAGACGGTGGAACGACCATCGCATTCACGTTCGACGACATGATGCGCTATCACGGCCCGCACTCTCCCGCCGGCGTGGCGATGGCCTTCAAGGTCCTGCAACGCGCGTTCGGTGAGCTCTCCCCCGGTGTAGCCCCGCCAAGGCGATCTGTGGTCGTGCGCACCGCCTTCCGCGGACCCGGTGCGCGCGACGGGTTCGAGGTGGTCACCCGGGGCGTCAGCGAGGGGCGATACACGGTCGATCGATCCCTTTTACGCGCTGACCGGGGACGGTTACTCGAGGACTTCGTCTTCGAGGTGGCCATCGGCGACCGCGCGGCGACGCTGGTCCTGCGCGACGGGTTCGTGACCGACGAGTTCATCGACCTTGCTCGCACCGAGAACAGGACCGCCGAGCAGGAGCGTCGGCTCGCCGAACTGAAAGCCGGGCTGGCAGGGTTGGTGATGAGCGCCGGCGCCGCCGACCTATTCGACCTCGCCTGACACCCCCGACCGTTGTGAGGTGCACCACCAAACCGGGATGCGCGTTTAACGAACAGCCAATCCGGGGAACGAAACGGGCAACCAATGAAAAGGAGATGCGCGATGGCGGAGAACAACAGCGGTCCCGAAGAGGCCGTCAAGGGTGTCGTCGAGGGCGTGAAGGGCAAGGTCAAGGAAGTCGCGGGGGCCGTCGCCGGTCGCGACGACCTCTATCGCGAGGGTCAGGCCCAGCAGGACAAGGCCGACGCGCAGCGCAATGCCGCCCAGAAAGAGGCAGAGGCCGAGGGCGCCCGCGCCGCCGCGAAGACGGCCGAGAAGCGTCAAGAGGCCGAACAGAACTGAGAAACGCACAGCACGGAAATGGGGCACCGAGGGGTGCCCCATTTTTGTGTACTAGAACGTCGCGAACTCGCTCAGGCTGGCGGCCAACGGGATCGGCACGCGTGCCTTGATCCGAGTGCCTTCCGGGGTGTGCTCGGTGGCGTCGACCCGGCCGTCGGCGTGCACGCGTGCCACCAGGTCGCCGCGGTCGTACGGGATGGTCACATCGACAGCAGTGTCGGTCGGCGTCACCAGTTGCGCCATCCGCCGCTGCAACTGGTCGAGGCCGTCGCCCGTATGTGCGGAGACGAATACCGCGCCGGGTAGCGCGCGCCGCAACTGGGCCAGCGTGAGGCCGTCGGCGGCGTCGATCTTGTTGACCACCACCAACTCCGGCGGCGGTTGGCTGTCACGTTCGGCGAGCACCTCGTTGATCACCTGACGCACCGCGACGATCTGCGCCAGCGGGTGGGCGTCAGAACCATCGACCACGTGGACCAGTAGGTCGGCGTCGACGACTTCCTCCAGCGTGGAGCGGAAGGCCTCGACCAATTGGGTCGGCAGGTGGCGGACGAAACCCACCGTGTCGGTCAGTACGAACGGTCTGCCGTCGCCGAATTCGCCTCGGCGCGTTGTGGGTTCCAGTGTCGCGAACAACGCGTTCTCCACCAGTACACCCGCTCCGGTGAGCGCATTGAGCAGGCTGGACTTGCCCGCGTTGGTGTAGCCGACGATTGCGATGGAGGCCATGTCGCTGCCCAGCCTGCGGCTGCGTTGTGTGTCGCGGACCTTCTTCATGGCCTTGATGTCGCGGCGCAGCTTGGACATTCGTTCACGGATGCGTCGGCGGTCGGTCTCGATCTTCGTCTCGCCGGGGCCGCGCAGACCGACACCGCCGCCGCTGCCGCCTGCGCGCCCGCCCGCCTGGCGGGACATCGACTCGCCCCACCCACGCAGCCGAGGAAGCATGTACTCCATCTGCGCGAGCGCCACCTGCGCCTTGCCCTCCCGGCTGGTGGCGTGCTGGGCGAAGATGTCGAGGATCAGCGCGGTGCGGTCGATCACCTTCACCTTGACCGCCTTCTCCAGCGCGGTCAGCTGAGCGGGGCTCAGCTCGCCGTCGCAGATCACGGTGTCGGCGCCGGTCGCGACCACCACGTCGCGCAACTCCTGCGCCTTGCCGGACCCGATGTAGGTGGAGGCGTCCGGCTTGTCACGGCGCTGGATGAGGCCGTCGAGCACCTCGGAGCCTGCCGTTTCGGCGAGCGCGGCCAGTTCGGCCAGGCTGGCGTCGGCGTCGGCGGCACTGCCTTCGGTCCAGACGCCGACCAGCACGACGCGCTCCAGTCGCAGCTGGCGGTACTCGACCTCGGAGACGTCGGTGAGTTCGGTCGACAGGCCGGCCACCCGGCGCAGCGCCGTGCGGTCGTCGAGGGCCAGCTCACCGGCGCTCGGAGTGTGGTTGATGTGGGATTCGGGATAGGTCATAGGCGAATAAAGATTCGCACGGAGATCACTTTTCATGCACCCCTATTAACGCTGCTGAGCACGCCACCATTCCTCGGAAATCTCACCGCCGGCCACCAAGACCGACGGACCGCGCAAGTAGCTGCTGGCGTCGGTGACGGTGACGGACACCTGGCCGCCGGGGATGCAGACCGCAAGCGTGCCGGTCGTTGCGCCCTGGTACGCCAGCGCGGCGACGGCGGCAGCCACCGTTCCTGTTCCGCACGAACGAGTTTCGCCGACACCTCGCTCGTGTACCCGCATCGACACCGAACCATTCGACGGAGCCGTCAGTACTTCGATGTTGACCCCGTCGGGGAACTGCCCGGCGTCGAACCCCACCGGCGCGGCCACATCGAGCGCGGCCAGCTCGTCGGCGGCCAGGTCGGGGTCCACGCACGCCAGGTGTGGGTTTCCGACGTCGATCGCGAGCCCGGCGAAGGGTCTGCCGCTGACGATCGCCTCGCCGGTGCCGAGCTGGTTGGCCTTGCCCATCTCCACGGTGACGTCGGCATTGGTGGCGTCCCAGCCGTGCAGCATCACCGGCCGAGGGCCCGCCAACGAGCCGACGACGAACTCGTCGCGGTTCTCCAGCCCGCATGCGCGCAGGTAGTGGGCGAACACCCGGACGCCGTTGCCGCACATCTGGGCGATCGACCCGTCCGCGTTGCGGTAGTCCATGTACCAGTCACCAGCAGCGACGCCTTCTGGCAGCCGCTCGAACACACCCGCGTCCGCCGCCGCGCCCGCGGTGGTCACCCGCAGCACACCGTCGGCGCCGATGCCGCGACGGCGGTCGCACAGGGCGGCGACCGCGGCAGGCTGCAGTGGCAGCCTGCCGTCCAGGTCGGGCAGCAGCACGAAATCGTTCTGCGTGCCGTGACCCTTTGCGAACATCACCTGATCAGGATACGTCTCGCCATGCCCGCAGCGTGTCGGTGACGTTGTCGCCGGCCGTGCCGTCGAGCCAGGTGATCCGGTGATCGCGGCGGAACCACGACCGCTGCCGTCGTACATAGCGGCGGGTGCCGATGAACGTCGGTTCGCGTGCGGCCGAGCCGTCGCCGCCCGCCTCGAGGTCCTCGATCACCTGTGCGTAGCCGAGCGCCCTGGATGCGGTCACGCCGTCGCGCAGCCCCCTGTCCAGCAGTGCGCGCACCTCGTCAACGAGGCCGTCGGTGAACATCACGTCGGTGCGCAGAGCCAGCCGCTCGTCGAGAGCGCTTGTCTCCCAATCCAACCCGACAATAGCGGTGTCCCAGCGCGGTGGACCGATGGTGGGCGCCGACGCCGCGAACGGCTTGCCGGTCAGCTCGATCACCTCGAGCGCCCGCACGATGCGCCTGCCGTCGGTGGCCAGGATCGACGAGGCCGCCGCCGAGTCGACCCGGCCCAGTTCCCGGTGCAGCGCGGCGGCGCCGATGTCGGCCAGCCTCAGCTCCCACCTGGCCCGGACGTCGGGTTGGGTGGCCGGAAACGACCAGTCGTCGAGCAGCGACTGGATGTACATCATGGATCCGCCGACGATGATCGGCGGCGTTCCGGCGGCCGAGATCCGCTCGACGTCGGCGGCGGCATCGCGTTGATAGCGCGCGACGGTCGCGGTCTCGGTGACGTCCAGCACGTCGAGCTGATGGTGCGGGATGCCGCGGCGCTCGGCGACGGGCAGCTTCGCGGTGCCGATGTCCATCCCGCGGTAGAGCTGCATGGCGTCGGCGTTCACGATCTCTCCGCCAAGCCGCTCCGCCACCGCCAGTGCCAGCGCCGACTTGCCGGTGCCGGTGGGGCCGATGATCGCGAGCGGCCTCATGGGTGCCAGGCGCCGGCGAAATATCCGACGCCGTAAGGCGCTCCGCGATAGAGCTCCCTCGCCGAGCGCGGGCCTTCGGCGGCGAGTCCGGCCAGCACCTGGTAGCCGACCCGGCCGACGACGGCGCGCGGCAGCCGGGCGAGCGCCTCGGTGTCGCCGCCTGCCAGCGCGTCGTCCAGCGAGGCCTGCACCGGGATCATCTCCGGGTGGTAGCCGCCCGGCGCGGGCGGTGTGAGGGTGTGGGCTCCGTCGGCCACGACGAGCACGCCGACGGGTTCTGCGGCGTCGTCGACCTCGGCGCGCAGCCACCTGCCGCGGTCGCGTGCCGCCTCGGAACCGTGGTCGACGCAGAACACCCGCACCTCGGCGCGCGCCCCGGCATCGACCTGTGCGCGCACCCAGCCGGTGATCAGCGCGCAGAGCGGCAGTTCGCCGGGGGCGTCGCCGGCATCCGGCGACAGCGCGACGCGCAGGTCGACGCCGTAGCCCGCGAATGTGCCGACCCGTTCGGGACCGATGACCGCGTCAGCTGGACCGACACCGACGGCGATCCAGCGCGCAGGCAGCGACGAGGCAGCCGTGAACACCGCCTCACGCAAGTCGGTCAGTTCACCGGCCGCCGACGCCGCCAGCTCGGGAACCATGACCGGTGCCGACGGGACGATCGCGATGGCGCTCAGCACGAAACCAAACTAACGGGCCGACTTCATGCTGGTTGCCTCGCCGACGCGGTCGCGGCCTCGCCACGCGCCAGCGCAGCCGTCGCGACCACCATCACCGCCACCGCGACGATGAGGATGAACCAGCCCGCCTCGCCCGGACGCAGCGCTTCGCCCAGCACGACGACGCCGAGCACCGACCCCACGAGCGGTTCGGTGACCGTCATCGTCGGCAGCGACGCCGTCAACGAACCGGCCCGGAAGGACGCCTGCTGATACGCCGTGCCCGCGATGGCGACCAGCACCCACACATACAGCTCAGGTGTGCGGACCAACGCCCACAACCCGCCGTCGAGCCGGTCCACCACGCCCTTGGTCAGCACCGCGAACAAGCCCCACAGCGCACCCGACACCACCCCGAGCAGGATCGCGCTGGCAGGCCCCTTGACGATGCTGGCGCCAAGCACGCAGAGCACCAGTGCGGGGCCGAGGACCACCACAACCGCCGTCCAGGTCTCGAACGAGGCACGCGAATGGCCCGCAGACGGGTTGCCGACGGTCACGATCACCGCCACCGCCGCGGCGAGCAGCGCCGCCCACAGCCACTCCCACCGGGTCACCCTGCGGCGGCTCGCCCATGCGTTGATCGGCAGCGCGAACAGCAGTGAGGTGACCAGCAGCGCCTGCACGAGCAGCACCGAACCCAGACCGAGCGCCGCCGCCTGCAGTGCGAACCCGGCCGCCGCCACCAGGCTGCCGAGCCACCACCGCCGGTCGCGGAGCAGCCTGGTGGTCAGCTCGAGGTGGCTGACGGGTTCGTCGGTGACCTCGTGTGCGGAGCGCTGATGGATGACGTCGCCGATCGCGATGAAGAAGGCGGCGCCGAGGGCGAGCAGGGCGGCGATGTCCGCCTTGGCCATCTCCTGGACCTCCCGTCGTCGTCGGTGACGAGCCTAGGCAAATGGCAGCATCGGCGTACGGACGCACGGCGACCTGTTTGAATAGCGTGCGAAGTAGACGGGCGCCGCGTCGCGCGGCAGGTGCGCGGAAATGTCCGCGCGGAGGGCACGAGGAACGAAGATGACGACCAGCGAACCCGGCGGGAGGACCGACGCCCGTAGGGCAGAAGACGGTGGCGGCACCGCCCCGCCGGAGGTCAGGGGGACGACCCCGGAATCGATGACGACCACCCCCAAACCCGCTCCCCGTCCCGGACCACCGCGTCCGGGCCCACGGCCCGGTCCGTCACCGTCCGCCCATCACGGCGCGCCCGTCGCCCCTGCAGTCGATCCGCATAGGTACGGTCGCGTCGACCCCGACGGCACGGTGTGGCTGATCAGCAGCGCAGGCGAACGGGTCATCGGATCCTGGCAGGCAGGCGACACCGAAGCGGCCTTCGCCCATTTCGGACGGCGCTTCGACGACCTCGCCACCGAGATCGGGTTGATGGAAAGCCGGCTGGCGTCGGGCACCGGCGATGCCCGCAAGATCAAGTCGGCCGCGGCATCCCTCGCCGAAAGCCTGCCCACCGCATCGGTGCTCGGGGACGTCGACGCGTTGGCGGCGAGGCTGACGGCGATCGTCGAGCACGCCGACTCCGCGGCCGCGGCCGAAAAGGCCAAGCGCGAGGAGCACCGCGCCGAGCAGACCGCCCGCAAGGAGGCGCTGGCCGCCGAGGCCGAGGACCTGGCGACCACTTCGACGCAGTGGAAGGCCGCCGGTGACCGGCTGCGGGAAATCCTCGACGAGTGGCGCACGATCAGCGGAGTCGACCGCAAGACCGATGACGCGCTGTGGAAGCGGTATTCGGCGGCGCGGGAAGGTTTCAACCGCCGCCGCGGGGCGCATTTCGCCGAACTCGACCGCGAACGGGCGGGCGCCCGCCAGGCCAAGGAGGCGTTGTGCGAACGCGCCGAGGAACTGGCCGGCTCGACCGACTGGGGACCGACGTCGGCGGCCTTTCGCGAACTGCTGACGGAGTGGAAGGCGGCCGGCCGCGCCAGCAAGGACGTCGATGACGCGCTGTGGCAGCGGTTCAAGGCCGCCCAGGACACCTTCTTCGCGGCCCGTAACGCCATATCCGCCGAGCGCGACGCCGAGTTCCGCGCCAACGCGGATGCGAAAGAGGCGCTGCTCGCGGAGGCCGGGAGATTGGACACCTCGGATCTGGATGCGGCGCGTTCCGCCCTGCGCACCATCGGCGACAAATGGGACAAGATCGGCAAGGTGCCGCGTGAGCGCGGCGCCGACCTGGAGCGGCGGTTGCGGGCGATCGAGAAGAAGGTGCGCGACGCGCCGAGCCACCGCATCGATCCCGAGGCTCAGGCGCGCGCCGATCAATTCCGGGAACGCGCCGAACAGTACGAACGGCAGGCAGAGAAGGCGGCGGCGGCAGGCCGTTCCAAGGACGCCGAGGACGCGCGGGCCAGCGCCGAGCAATGGCGGCAGTGGGCCGAAGCCGCGGCCGAAGCTCTCGGCAGGAAAGGCTAGCCCTTCGGTCCCTCGCCGTCGGTGTCGTCGTCGAGGCTCTCCAGCAGGCCCCTGGTCTGCCGCTTGGCGGCCGCCCTGCGACGCTCCTCCTCGGCTGCGAGCTGCAGCGCGGTGCGTGCCCACACCACCCGGGCCCAGTTGTAGGTCAGCACGATCACGGTGAGCCAGGCGACGATCAGGCCGATGCCGGGCCCAGGGTGCGGTGCAACAGCGGTCTGCCGCGACCACACCGCCAGCAGCCCGGTGAAGGACGCCAGCATGGATCCGGCCAGCGCCATCCACGCCAACGCCCATCGTCTGGTCAGCAGGGCCAGCATCGAGAAGCCGACCCCGAACACCAGCGCCAGCCAGATGAACACGCGCGACGGCAGGGAGATCCCGACCCCGATCGCGGCATCGTTGCCTGCCAGCACATCCCAGCCCTTGGCGCCGCCGGTGTGCGGCAGGATGAACGTCGCCAGCAGTACGAAAACCGCGACGGCGATGACCAACGCCCTTACGCCGGGATCGATTTCGCGGGCGATGCGGCGTTCGGCGGCCTCGATATCGCTCTTGAAGTCCTCGAAGTCTCCGCCCTTGTGATCGCCCGCGGTCACCGCGCACACCCTGAGGTGGTCGGCAGGCTGACCGGCACCCCTATGCCCGGCATGCCGAGGCCGATACCCTGCGGCCGACGCCCGGCCTCGTGCGCGTCACCTGCGCGGGTACGCCGATGCGCCAGCAGCGCCCCGTCGGCGATCAGATGGTGCGGCGCGGCGCCGGTGACGGCGGTGGTCACGATGTCCCCGGGCCGGATATCGGCGCCCATCGGGGTGAAGTGCACCAACCTGCCGTCCCTCGCGCGACCGGACATCCTCGCGGTGCGGGAGTCCTTACGCCCTTCGCCGACGGCTACCAACAGCTCGACGGTGCGGCCGATCTGGGCGGTGTTCTCCTCCAGCGAGATTCGCTCCTGGGTGTCGATGAGTCGTTGATAACGTTCTTGCACGATGGCTTTCGGTAGCTGTCCGTCGAGCTCGGCCGCCGGCGTGCCGGGTCGCTTCGAATACTGGAACGTGAACGCTGCGCTGAACCGGGCCGCGGCCACCACGTCGAGCGTGTCCTGAAAGTCCTGCTCGGTCTCTCCAGGGAATCCGACGATCAGGTCGGTGGTGACCGCGGCGTGCGGGATGGCGGTGCGCACCTTGTCGAGGATGGACAGGAAGCGATCGGAGCGGTAGGAGCGGCGCATGGCCCGCAGCACCCGGTCCGAGCCGGATTGCATCGGCATGTGAAGGGCCGGGCACACATTCGGCGTCTCCGCCATCGCCTCGATGACGTCGTCGGTGAACTCGGCGGGGTGAGGCGAGGTGAACCGGACCCGTTCCAGACCGTCGATCCGCCCGCAGGCGCGCAGAAGTTGGGCGAACG
This sequence comes from Mycobacterium sp., assembly GCF_032159565.1. Taxonomy (GTDB): domain Bacteria; phylum Actinomycetota; class Actinomycetes; order Mycobacteriales; family Mycobacteriaceae; genus Mycobacterium. The sequence continues at coordinate 2,927 of NZ_JAVHWR010000036.1, read as the reverse complement.
CCCCGCGATCGCGTGGCTGGTCGGGGTCGGCGAACGAGACGCCGTAGGCGTTGACGTTCTGGCCGAGCAGCGTCACCTCGAGGACACCCTGCTCCACCAGTGCCTGCACCTCGGCCAGCACATCGCCCGGCCTGCGGTCGACCTCCTTGCCGCGCAACGCGGGCACGATGCAGAACGTGCAGGTGTTGTTGCAGCCAACCGAGATCGAAACCCAACCGGCGTAAGCGGATTCCCGCGCCACCGGCAAATTCGACGGGAACTCCTGCAGTGCCTCGACGATTTCGACCTGCGCCGCGTTGTTGTGCCGAGCCCGATCGAGCAGTGCCGGCAGCGACCCGATGTTGTGTGTGCCGAAGACGACATCCACCCACGGGGCCCGGCGCAGCACGGCGTCGCGGTCCTTTTGCGCCAGACACCCGCCGACGGCGATCTGCATATCCGGGTCGGCCTGTTTGCGCGGCACCAGGTGGCTGAGGTTGCCGTAGAGCTTGTTGTCGGCGTTCTCCCGCACGGCACATGTGTTGAACACCACAACGTCGGCGTCCGCGCCGTAGGCCGCACGCCGGTAGCCCGCGGCCTCGAGCAGGCCCGCCAGCCGCTCGGAGTCGTGCACGTTCATCTGGCAGCCGTAGGTGCGCACCTGATAGGTGCGCCCAGCCTCCGTGGTTGCCGTCGATGTCACCAGGCCCATGTTACGGGCGGCAATACGGCGTTAATTGGGCGGATTCACGAGTTGAAGACAACCTGCGCGTTACCTGGGTAAGGTCTGCATCCATGGGCACGCCGATGGTCTCGATCAAGGGCGTCAACAAGCATTTCGGCGATCTCCATGTGCTCAAGGACATCGACCTCGACGTCGACCGTGCCGAGGTGATCGTCGTGCTGGGGCCGTCCGGCTCCGGCAAATCAACGTTGTGCCGCACCATCAATCGGCTCGAGACCATCGAATCGGGCACGATCGAGATCGACGGTGAGGTGTTGCCGGAGGAAGGACGCAAGCTCGCGCAGCTGCGGTCCGACGTCGGCATGGTGTTTCAGTCGTTCAATCTGTTCGCGCACAAGACGATTCTGGAAAACGTCGCACTGGCACCTCGCAAGGTGCGCAAAGCGTCCAAGGAGGACGCGCGCAAGAAGGCGATGGAGCTGCTGGACCGCGTCGGCGTGGCCAACCAGGCCGACAAGTACCCCGCACAGCTATCGGGCGGGCAGCAGCAGCGGGTGGCGATCGCGCGGTCGCTGGCGATGAACCCGAAAGTCATGCTGTTCGACGAGCCGACCAGCGCGCTGGACCCGGAGATGATCAGCGAGGTGCTCTCGGTGATGACCTCGCTGGCCAAGGACGGCATGACGATGATCGTGGTGACCCACGAGATGGGGTTCGCCCGCGGTGCGGCCAACCGAGTGGTGTTCATGTCCGACGGCGCGATCGTCGAAGCCGCCGAGCCGAAGGAATTCTTCGAAAACCCCCGCTCGGATCGCGCCAAAGATTTCCTCGGAAAGATCCTCAAGCACTGAGAGCAACAAAGCCCCGGCGAAAGGAACAACAAAATGGCGTCCTTCTCACTTCGTGTCGCAGGAGCCGTAGCACTGGCCATGGCCCTGCCGTTCGCGGCCACTGCATGTGGTGGCGGCGGCGGCGAGAACTCGATCGTCATCGGGACGAAGTTCGACCAGCCCGGTCTCGGCCTGAAGAATCCCGACGGCAAGATGAGCGGCTTCGACGTCGACGTCGCCACCTATGTCGCCAAGGAACTCGGCTATCCCGCAGACAAGATCGAGTGGAAGGAATCGCCGTCAGGCCAGCGCGAGACCCTGATCCAGAACGACCAGGTCAAGTTCATCGCCGCTACCTACTCGATCACCGACGCCCGTAAGGAGAAGGTCAGCTTCGCGGGCCCCTACCTGGTCACCGGCCAGAGCCTCCTGGTGAAGGCCGACAACAACGACATCACCGGCGCCGAGTCGCTGCAGAACAACAAGAAGCTGTGCTCGGTGTCGGGTTCGACGCCCGCGCAGCGCATCAAGGACAAGTACCCGGGTGTGCAGCTGCAGCAGTACGACACGTACTCCGCCTGCGTCGAGGCGCTGAAGAACGGGGCCATCGACGCGGTCACCACCGACGAGGTGATCCTTGCCGGTTATGCCGCACAGAGCCCCGGCGCGTTCAAGATCGTCGGCAAGCCGTTCTCGCAGGAGAACTACGGCATCGGCCTGAAGAAGGGCGACACGGAACTGTGCACCAAGATCACGGACGCGGTGAAGAAAATGGAGTCGGAAGGCGCGTGGAAGGCCGCGTGGGACAAGAACCTCGGTCCCGCGGGTATCGCTGCCCCCGCGCCGCCCGCTCTCGCCCCCTGCTGACCCGGCAGAGCTGACCAACCGCACGTGGAGGTACTACCCGGATACACCGTGGGCCAGGTTCTGGAGGCCTTCTGGACGACGATTCAGCTGACGGTGTTCTCCGCCGTCGGCGCGCTGATCCTCGGTACGGTGCTGGCCGCGATGCGGCTGGCACCGGTGCCGATGCTCAACTGGCTCGGAACGACCTATGTCAACGTGGTGCGCAACACCCCACTGACGCTGATCATCCTGTTCTGCTCGTTCGGTCTGGCGCAGACGCTGGGCGTCACGTTTGTTGACTCGAATTCACCGACATCCATCGAGGACAGCAACTTCCGGCTCGCCGTACTCGGGTTGACGGTCTACACAGCGTCATTCGTCTGCGAGACGGTACGATCCGGGGTCAACACCATCCCGTTGGGCCAGGCCGAGGCGGCGCGGTCGCTGGGATTGTCATTCGGCCAGAATCTCCGAATAATCCTGCTGCCGCAATCTTTTCGCGCGGTGATCATCCCGCTCGGGTCGGTTTTGATCGCGCTGACGAAGAACACCACGATCGCCTCGGCGATCGGCGTCGCCGAGGCAGC
>NZ_JAVHWR010000183.1:0-11022 GCF_032159565.1 Mycobacterium sp. | reverse complement strand
CACGACCTGGCCACCAACAGCCTGCTGATCCACCTGATCGCCGCCGCACTGTGGGCGGGCGGTCTGCTGGCGCTCCTCGTCCACTCGCTGCGGCGTGGCGGGCACGCCGATCTCGCTGCGCGCCGCTTCTCGGCCGTCGCAATATGGTGCTTCGTGGCGATGGCGCTCAGTGGCGTGGTCAACGCCCTGGTGCGGATTCGGCCCAGCGAGTTGTTCGACGGCGGCTATGGCCTGTTGATCCTCGCCAAGGCCGTTGCGCTGTGCACGCTCGGCGTCATCGGCTGGCGGCAGCGGCGCAGCGGCGTCGCTGCACTGCAAGCCGACCCGGAGGCGCGCGGGCCGCTGATCAGGTTGGCGATCACCGAGGCGGTGGTCTTCGGCCTCACCTTCGGGGTAGCGGTGGCACTGAGCCGGACGCCTCCGCCAGCGCCGCCGATTTTCAATCCGTCCATTCCGGCGATCGAGATCGGCTACGACTTCGCCGGACCGCCGACAGTGGCCCGCGTGCTGTTCGACGGGCGGTTCGACCTGATCTTCGGGACCGCGGCGATCGTGATGGCGCTGGTGTACCTGGCCGGGGTGCGACGGTTGCGCCGGCGCGGCGATGCGTGGCCGACGGGCCGGATCGTGGCGTGGCTGCTCGGCTGCTCGGTGTTGTTGTTCGCGACGTCGTCGGGTGTCGGCCGGTACATGCCCGCGATGTTCAGCATGCACATGGCCGCCCACATGCTGCTGTCGATGTTGACGCCGATCCTGCTCGTGCTCGGCGCGCCGGTGACGCTGGCACTGCGCGCGCTGCCGGCCGCGGGCAGAGGCGAGCCGCCGGGACCGCGCGAATGGCTCTTGGCCGCACTGCATTCTCGGGTGTCGCGGTTCTTCACCAATCCGATTGTCGCGACGGGGTTGTTCGTCGCCGGCTTCTACGGCCTGTATTTCGGCGGCATCTTCGACGCCGCAGTCGGCAACCATGCGGCGCATGTCGCGATGAACCTGCACTTCCTGCTTACCGGATACCTGTTCTACTGGGCCGTCATCGGGGTCGACCCCACACCGCGCCCGATACCGCCCCTGGGCAAGGTAGCCATGGTGTTCGCATCGCTGCCGCTGCACGCGTTCTTCGGGGTTGTGTTGATGAGCACCAAAAGTGTGCTGGGGGAGAGCTTCTACAAATCCCTGCAGCTGTACTGGCACACCGACTTACTCGGCGATCAGCGGCTGGGCGGTGGACTGGCCTGGGCGGCAGGCGAAGTGCCGCTCGTCATCGTGCTGATCGCGCTCCTGGTGCAGTGGACGCGCAGCGACCGCCGCACCGCCAAGCGACTCGACCGGGCCGCCGACCGCGACGACGATGCGGACCTGGCCGCCTACAACGCCATGCTGGCGCAACTCGCCAAACGGGACGCGCTCTAGACGTGGACGACGGGTACTTCGGTGAGGAGGTCGCGGCCGACTACGACGCCGACACCTCCGGGATGCACGACGAGAGCGTCATCGCCGCCGTCACCGACGTTTTGGCTGAGTTGGCCGGTGACGGGAGAGCGCTCGAACTCGGAATCGGGACTGGCCGTATCGCGCTTCCGCTCGCTCAGCGCGGCGTCGACGTGCACGGCATCGACTTGTCGAAGGCGATGGTCGCTCGCATGCGAGACAAGCCGGGCGGCGCTGAGATCGACGTGACGATCGGGAATTTCGCAGACACGCGCGTGCCGGGGGAATTCTCGTTGACGTACCTGGTCTTCAACACGATAAACAACCTGACCACTCAAGACGAACAAGTCGCCTGCTTCGTCAACGTCGCCGCACATCTGGTACCTGGTGGCAGTTTCGTGATCGAGGTCGGTGTTCCCGCCCTGCGGCTTCTGCCGCCGGGGCAGCGCGCCGTTCCGTACGACGTCGGCGACAGGTATTGGGCTTACGACCTCTACGACTGCGCGACGCAGTCGATGTGCTCCAACTACGTCGACGACGACGACGGCAACGTCCGGCTCTGGTCCATTCCGTTCCGCTACGTGTGGCCGGCCGAACTCGACCTCATGGCACGCATCGCCGGTCTGGTGCTCGTCGAGCGATGGCAAGACTGGGACGGCACGCCCTTCAGCCACGAGAGCACCCGCCACGTCTCGGTGTGGCGGAAGCCGACCTAGACGGCGCCCGCGGCGATCGCGGCGGGCCAGCTGCCGTACGAGCTGACGTCTTTGCCCGTCGCGGCCGAACCGTCGCAGCCGAACGCGGTTCGCCAAGTGCCGTCGTCGAATTCGACCTTGCCGAGTTGCATTGGCGCGGGCAACGCGGCCAGAAACCGACCGAGAGCGGCGGGGGAGAGCAGCCATCGATGACCGGACAGCGGCGCACCGGTCAGGCCGTCAGGCGCCAGCGTGATGGCCGGTTTGGGCGGCGTGGTCGACAAGACCGTCATGCGGTAGCGCGGCGCGGTCGTCAACTCACCGGCCCAGCGGGCGCCGAGATCGGTGAGCTGGTGAACCAGTGGGCCGCCGCGCAAGTGCGCTCCGAAGACGACGAGTTCCGTGTGCTCGGCGGCTGCCAGTGGCCAAACACTTTGTGGTGCTTCATCTCTGGAGATTGTCGCCGCGACATCGAGCGCGACGGCATCGTCAAACGGGCGGGCGAGCACGGTGACGTCGCCCACCGTCACCGCGCATAGGCCGGGCGGGTCGCCGACGACTGCCGAGGTCGGTACGGTCAGCGCGTCGACTCCGTCGGGCAGTGTGCCTGGCAGCGTTTCCGCAGTCGCAATGCTTGGCTCGGGCGGCGCGGCGAAACGCACGTCGGGGGGCCAGCAGACGTCTTTCGATTCGCCGGCTTGTACGGCCATGGCCCGGTTCGCCTGCCCGAGGTCCGGTGCATAGACCTTGGTGCCGATCGTCGGCGTGATGCACACCGTCATGGCAGTTGAACCTACGGCTGTCGTCCACAGTCCGCGATTCGTCCACAACCGGCAGCCGAGAACACGCCGCGCCACCGCGACGCGTCGGCGTCGACCGGATCAATGGGAGGTACGGCGTAAGCCACATGAATCGAAAGGACGAGAAATGTTCGAGACACCAATCAGCGTGGTCGGCACGATCATCACGGATCCGATATTGCGGAGGGTCGGCGACCAGGCGGTCTACAAGTTCCGGATGGCGAGCAATTCCCGGCGGCGCACCGCCGAGGGCAACTGGGAGCCCGGCAACTCGCTGTATGTGTCGGTCAACTGCTGGGGCAACAGGCTGGTGAAGGGCGTGGGCGCCTCGCTGGTGAAGGGCGACCCGGTCATCGTCGTCGGATTTGTGCACACCAGCGAGTACGACGACCGCGAAGGCAACCGTCGGTCGTCGGTGGAAGTGCGGGCCACCGCGGTGGGACCGGATCTGGCGCGAAGCATCGCGAACATCGACCGGCCGAAGAACATGAGTGCGAACAGCGACGATGCCGCGGAAGCCAAGAACGACGAGGCCGACGGCAACGCCGAGAAGGCCGAGTCGGATGACACCACCAGCGGAAAGGTGCTGCCCGTGCCGGCGTGAGCAGGGCGCAGCCGCTGACGGCGAGGTCGGGACGGCCACTGTTCACGCCTAGGATGGTTCGGGAGCAATTCCAAGACCAGAGAGGCATTACAACGGCATGGCCGAATTCATCTACACGATGCGGAAGGTCCGCAAGGCGCACGGGGACAAGGTCATCCTTGACGACGTCACCTTGAACTTCCTGCCAGGCGCGAAGATCGGCGTCGTCGGTCCGAACGGGGCGGGAAAGTCGAGCGTCCTGCGGATCATGGCCGGCCTGGACCAGGCCAACAACGGCGATGCCTACCTGCAGCCGGGCGCGACGGTCGGCATCCTGATGCAGGAACCCCAGCTCGATGAGACCAAGACCGTCCGCGAGAACGTCGAGGAGGGCGTGGCGGTCAAGGGCAAGCTCAATCGGTACAACGAGGTCGCCGAGCTGATGGCGACGGACTACACCGACGAGCTGATGGAGGAGATGGGCGTACTTCAAGAGGAGCTGGACGCCGCCGACGCCTGGGACATCGACTCGCAGCTCGAGCAGGCGATGGACGCGCTGCGCTGCCCGCCGCCCGACGAACCGGTCACGCACCTTTCCGGTGGCGAGAAGCGCCGCGTGGCACTGTGCAAGCTGCTGCTGTCCAAGCCCGACCTGCTGCTGCTCGACGAGCCCACCAACCACCTCGACGCCGAGAGCGTCCAATGGCTCGAGCAGCACCTCGCCGAGTACAAGGGCGCCATCCTGGCCGTCACGCACGACCGGTATTTCCTGGACAACGTCGCCGAATGGATCCTCGAGATCGACCGTGGCCGGGCCTACCCGTACGAGGGCAACTACTCGACGTACTTGGAGAAGAAGGCCGAGCGCGTCGCCGTCCAGGGCCGCAAGGACGCCAAGCTGCAGAAGCGGCTGCAGGAAGAGCTCGCCTGGGTGCGTTCCGGCGCGAAGGCGCGGCAGGCCAAGAGCAAGGCCCGCCTCGGCCGGTATGAGGAGATGGCCGCGGAGGCGGAGAAGACGCGCAAGCTCGACTTCGAGGAGATCCAGATTCCGGTCGGTCCGCGACTTGGCAACATCGTTGTGGAGGTGGATCACCTCGACAAGGGCTACGACGGTAGGCCGTTGATCAAGGACCTGTCCTTCACGCTGCCGCGCAACGGCATCGTGGGCGTCATCGGTCCCAACGGCGTCGGCAAGACCACCCTGTTCAAAACCATCGTCGGCCTGGAAGAGCCCGACAGCGGAACAGTCAAGGTCGGCGAGACCGTCAGGCTCAGCTACGTCGACCAGAGCCGCGGCGGCATCGACCCGAAGAAGACGGTGTGGGAGGTCGTCTCCGACAAGCTGGACTACATCCAGGTCGGCCAGACAGAGATCCCGTCGCGGGCCTACGTGTCGGCGTTCGGGTTCAAAGGTCCCGACCAGCAGAAGCCGGCGGGCGTGCTGTCCGGCGGTGAACGCAACCGGCTCAATTTGGCGCTCACGCTCAAGGTGGGTGGAAACCTCATTCTGCTCGACGAGCCCACCAACGACCTCGATATCGAGACCCTGAGCTCGCTGGAGAACGCACTGGAGAAATTTCCCGGCTGCGCCGTGGTGATCAGCCACGACCGTTGGTTCCTCGACCGCACCTGCACGCACATCCTCGCCTGGGAGGGCGACGACGACAACGAAGCCAAGTGGTTCTGGTTCGAGGGCAACTTCGGTGCTTACGAAGAGAACAAAGTGGAACGACTCGGTATCGATGCGGCCCGTCCTCACAGGGTGACCCACCGCCGGCTGACACGCGACTAGTGTCGCCACTGCGTGCCAACGACGGCGTGCGGCGGTGAGTCAGGAGCGAGCGGCATGACGGTCAATCCAGGGGCGGGGGCTATCGAAGGGCAGACCGAACTGATGGTCGCCCCGACCACCCTGGACAAACTCGCCAGAGCCTACATCGCGACCTACCACGGACCGCACGGCGACGCTCCCACCGCCGAGGCGACCACCGGCCCCGTCGATATGTCGGCGGCGGGCAATCTGATGTCGCCGAATCTGCTGGCCGCGCACTACAAGCTGGGCAGGCGGCGGCAGGTCGGGGAGACGCTCGTCGAGCTCTATGCCAAAGACGACCCGGGCGGGTTCGGTCCGGCGATTCAGATCGTCACCGACTACGCGACGATGCTGATGGACTCGGTGACCGTCCTGCTGCACCGGCTCGGGGCGGCCTACAAGGCAATCATGAATCCGATCCTGCGGGTGCGGCGCGGTCCGACCGGTGAGCTGGTCGACATCCAGCCCGCGCCCAATGCTCCCAGTTCGCAGGACACCATCGATGAGGCGTGGATTCACGTCCAGTTGTCCAGTTCCGCCGACCCCAAGGTGGTCGCGGAGGTCAAGCGGCTGCTGCCGGCCGTGCTCGCGGATGCCCGCCAGGTCGCGCTCGACTCCCGCGCGTTGAACGGGACGCTGCTTGGCCTCGCCAACGAGATCGATACCGACCCGGAGGGGCGGTTCCCTGGCGCCGACCGCAAAGACGTCGCCGAGCTGCTGCGCTGGCTTGCCGACGGCCATTTCGTGCTGCTCGGCTACCAGCGGTGTCCGGTGCACGACGGGGATTCGTCGGTCGACATGTCGAGCCGTCTCGGCATCCTTCGGTTCCGCGACGAGATCCTCCCGCAGCTGACCGACAGCGACGACTTGCTGGTGCTGGCGCAGGCCACCATTCCGAGCTTCCTGCGTTACGGCTCCTACCCGTACATCGTCGTCGTCCGCGAGCACCCCGGCCATCACGCGATCGAGCACCGCTTCGTTGGCCTGTTCACCGTCGCGGCCATGAACGCCAATGTGATGGATATACCGCTGATTTCTCGCCGAGTCGGCGAAGCCATCGCGATGGCGCAGCGCGATCCCAGCCATCCGGCTCAACTGTTGCTCGACATCATCCAGACCATCCCGCGGTCGGAGCTCTTTGCGCTGACCGCACGCGAGCTGCTGAACATGGCGATGGCCGTCGTCGACCTGGGCTCGCGTCGGCGCACGCTGCTGTTCCTGCGTGCCGACCAGCTCGCGCATTTCGTGTCCTGCCTCGTCTATCTACCCCGAGACCGGTACACCACCGCAGTCAGGCTCGAGATGCAGGACATCCTGGTTCGCGAGCTGGGTGGCGAGAGCATCGAATACACCGCCCGGGTCAGTGAATCTCCTTGGGCGACGGTCCATTTCACCGTTCGCATGCCCGGGGGATCCCGTCGCCAGAGCGTCGATGTCTCGCTGCAGAACGAGACTCGCATCCAAGACTTGCTGACCGAGGCCGCGCGGACGTGGGGCGACCGGTTGCTCGGGGCGGTCAAGACGGGATCGATCGATCAGGTCAAGGCCGAGCACTATTCGACAGCCTTTCCCGAGGTCTACAAGCAGGCCGTCACACCCGAGGACGCGATCAACGACATCGCGATCATCGAAGATCTGCAGGACAATTCGGTCAAGCTATTGTTCTCCGAGGGCGGCGCGGACGCGAGGAGCACCACAGGGGATGTCAACGACGGTGCGGCGCAGCTGACTTGGTATCTTGGCGGACGGTCCGCCTCGCTGAGCCAGTTGCTGCCCATGCTGCAGTCCATGGGCGTGATCGTGCTCGAGGAGCGGCCGTTCACCGTCACCCGGCCCGACGGGCTGGAGGTGTGGATCTACCAGTTCAAGATCGCTGTGCTCAACGACATCCCCGAGGACCCCGAGGGGCCCGAGCGGGATGCGACCGCGGTGCGGTTCGCCGACGCGGTCACCGCGATCTGGCACGGCCGTGCTGAGATCGACCGATTCAACGAGTTGGTGCTGCGGGCACGGCTGTCGTGGCGGCAGGTCGCCATCCTCCGCGCGTACGCCAAGTACCTGCGGCAGGCGGGTTTTCCCTACAGTCAGACCCATATCGAGAACGTGCTCAACGGCAACCCGGGCACGTCGCGCTCGCTGGTCGAGCTCTTCGAAGCCCTGTTCGACCCGGCCGCCGATCCCGAGCGGAAGGCCGCGCAGGCGGCCGTAGCCTCGGTGACCGCCGACATCGACGCCCTGACCAGTTTGGACACCGACCGTGTGCTGCGCGGTTTCGCGTCGATGATCCAGGCCACACTGCGCACCAACTACTTTGTCAGGCGCGACGATTCCGCCCGCGCGCAGAATGTGCTCTCCTTCAAGCTGAACTCTCAGCTGATCGACGAACTGCCGCTGCCGCGGCCGATGTTCGAGATCTTCGTCTACTCGCCCCGGGTCGAAGGCGTGCATCTGCGGTTCGGCTTCGTCGCCCGCGGCGGGCTGCGATGGTCGGATCGCAAGGAAGACTTCCGCACCGAGATCCTCGGCCTGGTCAAGGCGCAGGCCGTGAAGAACGCCGTCATCGTTCCCGTCGGGGCCAAGGGCGGCTTTGTCGTCAAACAGCCCACACCACTCACCGGAGATCCCGCCGTCGATCGCGATACGCAGCGAAACGACGGCATCGCCTGCTACAAACTGTTCATCTCGGGCCTGCTCGACCTGACCGACAACGTCGACCAGACCACCGGAAAAGTCGTCACGCCAGCAGATGTCGTGCGCCGCGACGGCGACGACGCGTACCTCGTGGTGGCTGCGGACAAGGGCACGGCGACGTTCTCCGATATCGCCAACGAGGTGGCGAAGTCCTACGGCTTCTGGCTCGGCGACGCATTCGCGTCCGGCGGTTCGGTCGGCTACGACCACAAACAAATGGGCATCACGGCCAAGGGCGCATGGGAGAGCGTCAAACGGCACTTCCGCGAGATGGGCGTCGACACCCAGTCGGAGGACTTCACCGTCGTCGGTGTCGGCGACATGAGCGGCGACGTGTTCGGCAATGGAATGCTTCTGTCCCAGCACATTCGGCTGGTCGCGGCCTTCGACCACCGACACGTGTTCCTCGACCCGAACCCCGACGCGGCGACGTCGTGGGAGGAGCGCAAGCGGATGTTCGGGCTGCCGCGTTCGACCTGGGACGACTACAACAAGTCCTTGATCAGCGAGGGCGGCGGGGTGTACAGCCGCGAGCAGAAGTCGATCCCGATCAGCCCGCAGGTGCGCACCACCCTCGGCATCGAGAACGACGTCGAGGAACTGCCGCCGCCCGACCTGTTGCGCCGCATCCTGAAGGCACCGGTGGATTTGCTGTGGAACGGCGGCATCGGCACCTACATCAAGGCCGAAACCGAGTCCGACGCCGACGTCGGCGACCGCGCCAACGACATGATCCGGGTCAACGGCAATCAAGTGCGTGCCAAGGTGATCGGCGAGGGCGGCAACCTCGGCGTCACACCGCTGGGGCGCGTCGAGTTCGACCTCGCTGGCGGTCATATCAACACCGACGCGTTGGACAACTCCGCCGGCGTCGACTGCTCCGACCATGAAGTCAACATCAAGATTCTGATCGACTCGCTGGTGACCATGGGCAAGGTGGCTGTCGGGGATCGGACGAACCTGCTGCTGTCGATGACCGACGAAGTGGGCGAGCTGGTACTCGTCGACAACAAAGACCAAAACGACTTGATGGGCACCAGCCGCGCCAACGCGGCCAGCATGCTGCCTGTTCACGCCCGCCAGATCAAGGAGCTCGAGGCCGAGCGCGGAATGAACCGGGAGCTCGAGGCGCTTCCGTCGGAGAAAGAGATCCGTCGACGTGCCGAGGCCGGAATCGGTTTGACATCACCGGAACTCGCGACGCTGATGGCGCACGTCAAACTGGACCTCAAGCATCAGCTGCTGGCCAGCGACCTGCCTGATCAGGAGGTTTTCGCCGCCCGGCTGCCGCGCTACTTCCCGGCCCGCCTGCGTGACGAATTCGGGCCGGAGATCCGTTCCCACCAGCTGCGCCGCGAGATCACCACCACGATGCTGGTGAACGACATCGTCGACGCGGCGGGCATCTCGTATGTGTACCGGGTGATGGAGGACGTGGGCGTCGGGCCGGTGGACGCGGTGCGGTCGTTCGTCGCCACCGACGCGATTTTCCGCATCGAGGAAGTGTGGCGGGCGATCCGCGCGACCGGTGTGACAGTGGACGTGTCGGATCGGTTGACGCTGGACCTGCGTCGTCAGATCGACCGCGCCGGCCGCTGGCTGTTGAACTACCGGCCGCAGCCGCTGGCGGTCGGCGCCGAGATCAACCGGTTCGCCAAGAAGGTGGCCGAGCTGACACCGCGCATGCGGGAGTGGTTGCGCGGCGACGACCGCGCGATCGTCGAGAAGGAGGTCGGGCAGTTCTCCGCGCACGGCGTGCCGGAGGAGCTCGCCTACATCGTCGCGTCGGGTCTGTACCAGTACAGCCTGCTCGACATCATCGACATCGCCGACATCGTCGACCGCGAGCCCGCGGAAGTGGCCGACACGTACTTCGCGCTGATGGACTACCTGGGCACCGACGGGCTGCTGACCGCGGTGTCAGGCCTTCCGCGCGATGATCGCTGGCATTCGTTGGCGCGGTTGGCTATTCGCGATGATATCTACGGGTCGTTGCGGTCGCTGTGCTTCGATGTCCTTGCCGTCGGCGAGCCCGAGGAGCGCGGCGAGGAGAAGATCGAGGAGTGGCAGCTGACCAACGGCTCTCGGGTGCAGCGGGCGCGGCGCACGTTGAACGAGATCTACCAGTCGGACGAGCGTGATCTTGCGACGCTGTCCGTGGCGGCGCGTCAGATCCGCAGCATGACACGAACGAGTGGAACGGGGACATCTGGGTGAGCGATGAGCGTCTCGCGCGAGGAGCGGACAGCAGGGCGTATGTGGCCTCGGTTCCCGTGCGCTGGTCGGACATCGACATGTACCAGCACATCAACCACGCCACCATGGTCACCCTTCTCGAAGAGGCGCGAATTCCGTTCCTGCGTGAACCGTTCGAGGATGTCATCGACGAGATCGGCTTGCTCATTCACGAGGTGAAGATCCTGTACAAGGGCCAACTGCGGCTGAGGGATTCGCCGCTGCAGGTGACGATGTGGTCGAAGCGGGTGCGTGCCGTCGACTTCACGATCGGCTACGAGGTGCGCTCGGTGAACAAGCCTGCGGAGGGCAGGCCGGCGGTCATCGCCGAAACTCAACTGGCCACAGTGCACATCAAAGAGCAGCGGCTGGAACGTCTTTCGCCTGCGCAATTAGAGTACCTACGGCGCTATCTGCGATGAGCAGTCCCGAGCGCGGCATCTGGCTCGAAGACGCCACCCACCGCGAGGACCTCGCCACGTTCGTCGAACGGGCGGTGCGACTCGACGACGCCGCGGTAATCCGCTTGCGGGAGCGGGCGGGCGGTTCGGTGGTGGCATGGGTCGCAACCGGTTTCGACGTGCTGGCGAGTCGGGTGGTGGCCGGCCGGCTGCGGCCGGCCGATCTGAGCGCAGGTGGCGACGCGCTCGCCAAGGGCTTGAGTGCGATGGACCGCGGCGGTCACGTCGACCCGGGATTCCCAATGGACTCGGCATGGCGGGGCGCGCTGCCGCCGGACACCGGTTTCGCTCACATCGACGACGTCCCGGCGCGGGT
>NZ_JAVHWR010000119.1:0-32989 GCF_032159565.1 Mycobacterium sp. | reverse complement strand
ACTTTCCCATCCTTGCGAAGCTGGCTGTGCTGCCCTCGTTCACCCCGGTTCTTCTGCCCGACACCGGACGGTCCAACATCGTGCCGGTCGACTACGTCGTCGACGCCATCACCGAACTGATTCACGTGCCGGATCGCGACGGCCAGACGTTTCACCTCACCGCACCCGACAGCATCGGACTGCGCGGTATCTACCGCGGCGTTTCACGGGCTGCGGGGTTGCCGCGGCTGCGCGGGTCGCTCCCCCGCGGTGCGGCGACGCCGTTTCTCCGAGCGACGGGTCGGGCCAAGGTGCTGCGCAATATGGCGGTGACTCAGTTGGGCATCCCCGCCGAGATCCTCGACGTCGTCGACCTGATGCCGACGTTCACTGCTGAGAACACGCGAGAGGCTTTGCAGCACACCGGAATAGCTGTGCCGGAGTTCTCGTCGTACGCGCCGAAGCTGTGGCGTTACTGGGCCGAGCACCTGGATCCCGATCGGGCGCGGCGCGACGATCCCGCAGGTCCGCTGGTCGGCAAGCACGTCATCATCACCGGGGCGTCCAGCGGCATCGGCCGGGCCGCGGCGGTCGCGGTGGCCGCACGCGGTGCGACGGTCTTCGCACTGGCCCGCAACGCCGAAGCGCTCGACGACCTTGTCGCCGAGATCCGTGCCGCAGGCGGCGAGGCGCATGCGTTCACGTGCGACGTCACCGACGGCACGTCGGTGGAACACACGGTCAAGGACATCCTCGGACGCTTCGGCCACGTCGACTACCTCGTCAACAACGCGGGGAGATCGATCCGGCGATCCGTGGTCGCGTCGACCGATCGGCTGCATGACTACGAGCGGGTGATGGCGGTCAACTACTTCGGCGCCGTGCGGATGGTGCTGGCGCTGCTGCCGCACTGGCGCGAACGCCGGTTCGGTCACGTCGTCAACGTGTCGAGCGCCGGTGTGCAGGCCCGCAACCCCAAGTACAGCTCGTACCTGCCCACCAAGGCGGCGCTGGACGCCTTCTCGGACGTGGTGTCGACGGAGACGCTGTCCGACCACATCACGTTCACCAACATCCACATGCCGTTGGTGCAGACACCGATGATCGCGCCGTCGCGCCGCCTCAACCCGGTGCCGCCGATCACCGCCGAACACGCCGCCGCCATGGTGGTGCGTGGCCTGATCGAGAAGCCGGCGCGAATCGACACCCCGCTCGGCACCCTGGCCGACGTCGGCAACTACTTCACCCCGAAACTCTCGCGGCGGGTGCTGCACCAGCTTTACCTGGGCTATCCCGACTCGGCGGCGGCTCGGGGCATCGAAAAGGGTCCATCTCCGCGCACACCGTCGCGGCGGCCACGACGGCCGGCAAGGACGGTGGCAAGGGTACGCATGCCGCGTCCGGTCAAGCGCGCCGTTCGGTTGGTGCCTGGCGTGCATTGGTAGCCGGGCACCCGCAGTATCGTTACCTCCGTGCCGCAGCCCGTCTTCGTCGACGTCGACACGGGCGTGGACGACGCCATGGCGTTGGTGTACCTGTTCGGCAGTCCCGACGCCGAACTGGTCGGTATCGCTTCCACCGCGGGAAATGTTCCGGTGCAACAGGTCTGCTCGAACAATCTGGGTCTGCTCGAGCTGTGTCGTGTCGAGGGCATCCCGGTGTCCAAGGGTTCCGAGCAGCCGGTGAGCACGCCGCTTCGCACAGCCAAGGACACCCATGGTCCGCAGGGGCTGGGTTACGCCGTTCTGCCGTCGACGGATCGGCAGCTCACCGCGCACGACGCCGCACAGGCGTGGATCAGCGCCGCACGCGCCTACCCCGGCGAGCTGATCGGGGTGGTGACCGGCCCGCTGACCAACTTGGCGTTGGCGCTTCGGCAGGAGCCCGCGTTGCCGACGCTGCTGCGGCGGCTGGTGATCATGGGCGGCGCGTTCGAGTACCGCGGTAACACGACGCCGGTCGCTGAATGGAACATCAGCGTCGACCCCGAGGCCGCTCACGAGGTCTTCTCCGTATGGTCCGCCGCATGGGGTCTGGATCCGCCGCGGCATCTACCGATCGTTCTGGGACTGAACCTGACCGAGAACGTCGCGATGACGCCCGCGCTCCTGGGCCGGCTCGCGACGGAAGCCGGCTCGGCGACCGCACCGATGAGCGTGCTCGACGAACGCGGCACCCGGTCCGTCGCGGCCAACCCGCTGATCCGGGTGCTCGAGGATGCCATGCGGTTCTACTTCGAGTTCCATTTCGACCAGGACGAAGGCTATCTCGCACACCTGCACGACCCGCTGGCCGCGGGTGTGGCGCTGGATCCAGAGCTGGTGACGACGCGGCCTGCGACCGTCGACGTCGAGTTGACCGGCACGCTGACGCGCGGCATGACGATCGCCGACTGGTCGGGCCGCTGGGGGCGGGAACCCAACGCGCTCATCGGCATTGACGTCGATCCGGCCGCCTTCTTCGACCGGTTCATCGCGCGGGTCGGCCATTTCGCCCGAACTCTCCGGTGACGCCCAAACGTACGTTTGGGCGGAAAAGTGCGAGTAAAAGTCTGCAAAACGTCGGTCTCAAGCGTTGAATAGCGGCATCGCGACGTGGGAGGCGCCCCATGCGCACGCTGTGGCAACGACCGGAACCGTCGCCGGGTCCGCCGTCGAACCCGGCCGAGATCGCCGACCGGGCATTACATCGGCGTGCCATCGAGACGGTCATCTGGGGTATGCCCGCCGTCAACTACGAGTTGATGCGCAGGCAGATGGCCAAGCTCGGCGGGGCACCCAACCAGGTGGTGTTCTGGTCGCGGCCGGTCAGCTGGAAGAACCAGACGCTCACCCCGAACCCCGACACCATTTACTTCATGCCGTTCTTCGACACCAGGGATGTCGGTCCGGTGGTGCTGGAGATTCCGCCTGCCGACACCGGCACCATCGTCGGCTCGATCGACGACTGCTGGCAGACGGCGATCGAAGACGTCGGGCCTGCAGGCGCCGACAAAGGAGCGGGTGGTAAGTACCTCATCTTGCCTCCCGGCCATGACGGCGGTGTGCCCGACGGCTACCTTCCGTGTCCGTCGTCCACCTATCAGTCCTACGCGCTGTTGCGGTCGAACTATCGCAGTGCCGCCGACGCCGACATCGCCGCCGCCGTGGCATACGGGAAACGCGTTCGGGTGTATCCGCTTTCGGCGGCCGGCGATGCACAGGAGTCGACGTTCATCGACGCGATCGACACGTTATTCGACGCGACGATCCCCTACGATGTGCGGTTTTTCGACGCACTGAACGGCATCGTCCAGACCGAGGCGTGGCTCGTCCGCGACAAGGCGATGATCGACACTCTGAAAACCATCGGCATCGATAAGGGGCGGCCGTTCGCCCCGAATGACAAGACGCGACGGATCTTCAATCTTGCGGCGCAAGAAGCGCATACGTGGCTGACGAATCGGTTGGAATCGTCCTACTTCCCGGCGCCCTACTTCGACGGTGGCCATTGGCACGTGCCCGCCTCTGACGAGGTTCTGAAGGGAATGATGTCGAACTTCGCCGACCCCGACAGCTATCCCGTCGACAATCGCGGGGTGACATACTCACTGGCCTTCTTCAGCGCCAAACATCTTGGCACCGGGCAGTTCTACCTGATGACGCTCAAGGACGGCAAGGGAAACAAGCTCGACGGCGGAACCACCTACCGGCTGCGGGTACCCGCATCGGCGCCCGTGCGCCAGTACTGGTCGGCGACGGCCTACGACGGTAAGACCCACGCCCTGATGCGGGACACTCCGCGCTCCAGCCGGGCCTCCACCTCTGCGAACCTGGCGACGAACCCCGACGGTTCGATCGACGTCTTCTTCGGCCCCACCGCGCCGGACGGCGCATCCTCGAACTGGGTACCCACCAAGGCCTGCAACACCTTCGAGGTGATCTTCCGGTTCTACGGACCGGATCAAGCGCTCTTCGACAAGACCTGGAAGCTTCCGGACATCGAGAAGGTTTCCGCGCACGCGAGGAGCGAATAGGAACCCGCGCACGCGAGGAGCGAATAGGAACCCGCGCACGCGAGGAGCGAATAGGGACCCGCGCACGCGAGTCCGGCCACTGATCACTCGTAGATCCCTTCCAGATACCACCGCCGCTTGCGGTAACACAGCAGCAGTGCCTGCCCTGGATCTCCATCGAGCAGCACCTGAGCTCTCGCCGTGCGTCCGGCCCTGCGGTCCGGATCCCACCACCGCTCGTCGACCGGCCACGGCCCTGCCCACCACGACAACGCACCTTCCCTGCCTGGGGCGGCCAGCCGCGCCGGGTCGGCGGAGAACAATCCCCTATTGGTCACCCGCACCGGATTACCCTCGTGGTCAAGCACTTCGACGGGATCGTCGAGCAGCACGGTCGGTGACGGTTCGGGCAGTTGACCCGGCCACGGCTGAGCAGGATCGGCCTGCGGCACCGGCTCGTCACCCAGCGGTGTCAACGTGATGCGCTCGGCGGGTCCGCGGCCTCCGCTGAGCACCGGCACCTGCACGGCCTCGGGCCCGAGCAGACCCTGAACCCGAACCAGCGCACGACGGGCGCGCAGCCGGTCCTCTTCTCCAATGCCACCCCACAGCGGCAGCTGCAAGGCCTCTGCCGAGACCACTTCCACTGGTTGCAGCCGCAGCACGGTGATCGGTGCGGTAGGCCGGTCGTTCGGATTGCGGCGATTCAGCCAGCCGTCCAGCTGCCATCGCACCCGGTCGGCGGTGGCATCCTCGGTCAGCGGTTCCGCGCATCGCCAAACCCGGTTCAGCTCTTCACCGTTGGCGGTCACGGCATGGATCGCCAACCGGGTGCAGCCGACGCCCGCCGCCTCGAGGCTGCGATGCAGATCGCCTGCCAGCGACCGGCCGGCGAACGCAGCGGCATCCACCCGGTCGACCGGCGGGTCACAATCCATCACGGCGTCGAGATCCGGTGACGGTTCGCGTCCCGACGGCCCACGGCCGGCCTCGGCACGGGCGAAGCGATGTGCGGCGATCGCGTCGGCCCCGAACCGGGAGGCCACATCGGCACGGGACAAGGCCGCGAACTGGCCGATATTCCGGATTCCCATGCGCCACAATAGATCCGCAAGATCTTCGCGCCCGGCCGCCGCCAGGCTCGGTTCGGTGGCCAGCTGCCGGATGGATAGCGCGGACAAGAACACCGCGTCCTTGCCCGGCTCGATGATCCGCCCGGCGCGTGCGGCGAAGACCGCAGTGGGCAGCCGGTCGGCGATTCCGACCTGACATTCGGTTCCGGCAGCGGCCACCGCATCGACCAGCCGCTCGGCCGCAGTCTGCTCGGAGCCGAAGTAGCGCGCCGCGCCGCGAACCGGCAGCACCAGCAGGCCGGGTCGCAGCACCTCGGCGCGTGGCACCAGGTCGTCGACCGCCGTCGTCACGTTCTCGAAGTGGCGGGCATCGCGCGCCGGGTCGGCGGTG
Organism: Mycobacterium sp.; assembly: GCF_032159565.1. GTDB lineage: Bacteria > Actinomycetota > Actinomycetes > Mycobacteriales > Mycobacteriaceae > Mycobacterium. Next base: position 27,552 of record NZ_JAVHWR010000119.1, on the reverse strand, counting down.
ACGACGTGCAGCTCAGGACATCTGGCCTGGGACTCCCTGCGGCGCAGGCCACGGCGCACCCCTGCCGCGCGGGCCGACGCCGAGCAGGCGATGACTCGATTGGCCAGCGTGACCGCCACCGGAGAGGTCGGGGGCAGATCGGCCGCGGCCGCCGCGGCCACCGCAGGCCAATCCATGCACCAGATGGCCAGGACCCGCGATGTGCTCATTCGCCTACCGCGTGCACCGACCCGAAGGCTCGTCCTCTCGCCCGCATGGCCAGCCGCACCCGGCTGATCCGCCCACATCCCGATATGGGCCTGTCGCCGCTGCCGCCGGTCACTTCGTAGCCGCTGACCCTGGCCTCCAGCCGAGCCGACGCGCCCTGCCACTCGCCGCCGGTGACCAACAGCGTGCAACCCTTCTGCCGCGCGCGAGCCACCACGGCCCGCGCCCGTGTGGCAGGCACCGAACGCCCGCCGAGGCCGAGCAGGACAAGATCCATGCCGTCCATCAACACCGCGGCCACCTCAACGGGATCCGCTCCCGGTTCAGGGATGACGGCGAGCCGGCTCAGATCCGCTCCCATTTCCACGGCCGCAAGCAGACCAACGTCGGGTTGACCGACGATGGCCGCATGCCCACCCGATGCCGTCACCGCCGCAACCATGCTCAACGACAAAGACCGGGCACCCGACAGCACAGCCACCGTTCCCCTCGGCAATGTGGTCCTAAGCGCATCGGTCTGGGATTCGGGTGGCGATAGCAAACTTTCCGGCTCGGGAAGCACGTCGTTGGACGGCAGCTCGCCACGTCGTCCGGGCCCAACCTTCCCGGATATCGCCGCCATCTTGCGGCGCAGGTGTTCTACCTGCTCAGCACGGTCAAACCGGTGCCGATCCAGGCTCATCGCAGCGGTCACAACAGCACCTTCTGCCCCATCTGAATCATCGCTCATTCGAAAATATGTTCGATACGACGAGTAAACACCGACCCACCGAAAGCGTCAAGCGTCCGCGGTGCCGCCAAAGATTCCTTGACCGATTCTCCAGCGGCTTAATCACCTCGGGAATGGTTCGCTCATCGGATAAGGTTTCCAACGACGAACCGCACTGGCAGCGGTTCCACAGCAAGTCGGGGGACAGATAGGAAAATGATGACGACACGTCGTTCGACTCGTCGCATTCCGGCCATCGCCGGAGCCGCGGCAATCATCGCCCTGGTTGGGCTCTCCGCGGCATGCGCGAAGGAAGAGCAGAAGGCTCCCGAGACCTCGACCACGACGACGACGACGACGACGGCTCCTGCCGAGCCGACCGAGAAGGCCCCGCGCCTCGACCCCAATGGGCCGAACCCGTTCTCGCCCTCGGTCCTCGCACCGCCGGCTCCGACCGCCCCTCCCGGCGACAACTAGTACACCGCGGTGCCCGGTTGGCGAACAGGCGCCGGGCACCGACTGCTGGCGTTGGTTGCGACAGCGGGGGTGCTTGTACTTGCGTCGGATCTGCGGATCACCCATGCGCACGATGCGCCCGGGCTGATCGGCGGACCGTTCTCGTTGTTGCTCAACGCATCAGACGATCTCGGACCCTCGCACCGCGATGACGCCCAGCTGACCGTCGAACTGCGCGACGCGAACCAACCGAATCGATTGGTCGGCTGGGCGCGTGGCCACGGCCTGTCCGTGCGATGGCAGCCCGGCAAGAACTGGGCCGTCGTCGAGGGCGGTGCCGACAAGGTGGGCTCCGCATTCGGTGTCGAGGTGCATGACTATCGCGGCCAGCGTGGTCAGCTGTTCTATGCGTCCCCACAGCAGCCGTCGGTGCCCGAGCAGTTGCGTCCAGAGGTTGTCGAACTCGGCCGCATCCTGAGCTACATCCCGCATCACACGTCCAAACCACCGATGCTGCCGACAGACGTTCCCGATCAGGGGTTGCAGCCGAGCGCGCTGCTCAACACCTACAACGTGAGCAAGCTGGCCTCAACGGGATTCACCGGCAAGGGCCAGACCATCGTGATCTTCGCGTTCGACGGCTTCGACCAGGCCGACCTCGACAGCTTCGCGACCCTGTACAAGTTGCCGAGGTTCAAGCCCACCGTGGTCGGCGGCCAGCCTGCCGAACCGCGCGGTGAGACGACGATGGACCTCGAGGTCGCGCACGCCATCGCACCCGACGCCAAGAAGGTGGTCATCAATGCCCGACCGACGGTGCAGGGCGACGGCGGTGTCTACGAGAAGATCGCGCAGATGCTCGCATCGGCCGATGGACAGTTCCCCGGTGCGGTATGGAGCTTCTCGATCGGTTGGGGGTGCGACAAGTTGATCACCGCGGCCGATATGGCGCCGGTGCGATCCGTCCTTTCCGACGCACACGCCCATGGCACAACGGCTTTCAACGCCAGCGGTGACCTCGCGGGCCTGGAGTGCAAGGGCGGCCAGGACTGGTCGTCCCCGCCGAGTGACGCAGACGTCGGGCTGGACTCGGTCGCCTCGCTGCCGGAGATGACCGATGTCGGTGGCACCACCCTGTCCACCGACGCCGCAGGCGCATGGCAGTCCGAACAGGCCTGGTTCGACGTACCGCTGTCGATTGGCAGCGGTGGCGGGGTTTCCTCGTTGTTCGACCGGCCGCCGTGGCAGCGCGCGGTGTTGCCGAACAGGGATCAAGGGCGACGGCTCACCCCCGACGTCGCCGCGGTGGCCGATCAGTTCACCGGAGTCAAGATCGTCTTCAACGGTAAGCAGTTGGTCGGCGGCGGCACCTCGCAATCGGCGCCGATATGGGCAGGCCTCGCCGCGGTGATGAACCAGTACCTCGTCGAGAACGGCGGACGACCCCTCGGAGATCTCAATCCCCTGCTCTACCAGGTCGCTTCGGGTTCCCGGCTGCCCGGATTCCGCGACGTAATACTCGGCGGCAACGCCGTCGCCGACGCGTCCCCCGGCTACGATCTGGTGACCGGCCTCGGCACCCCCGACGTCGACAACCTGGTGCGCAACATCCTCGTCCTGCAGAGGCTCACCGCATGACCACTCCCGTCGAGGACAGCCCGGCCACCATGGAATGCCAGATCTGCCAAACGGAAGTCCCGGCAGGCGAATTCTGCGGGCTCTGCGGAGATCATCTGACCGAGCGACGCGGAAACGGGCCGTCCTGGTTGCGAATTCGCGCCTACGGCGCCGCCCCGGGTGAACACCTGCTGCGGCCGTCGCTCGCCAGTTCGCTGTTCCCCCAGCTGCCGCACCGGTCCCGCATGCCGTTCCGCGTCGTGCTGGGCCTCGTCCTGCTCGCGCTGATGACCTTTGCGACCCTACGGATGCCCGCGGCATTGATCACCGTGGCCGCGCTCGGGCTCCCGTTGTTGTTCCTGCTGTACCTGCGTGAGACAGACGCCTATCGCGATGTTCCCGTCGGCACACTGTTTCTGACCGCAGGCCTCGGAATCACGCTCGGAGTCGGTTGGGTGCTGGTGACAGGTGCGGCGGTGGCCCGCTCCTATGGGGTCCCACTGGGCACGGGTATCGCGGCAGGCCGACTACTGCGCGAGGGGCTCGGCATCCCCATCGCCAGCATGATCCTCATGCTCGTGCCTGTGGTGGTGGTGCGCCTGACCCGACCGCCGACTCGGGAGTCGTTGGACGGCTTCATGATCGGGGCGCTCGGTGCGTTGCTCTTCACGGCCGCGGCCACCATCACCCGGTTGGCGCCGCAATTCGCGACGGGCATGATCGCGCGCAGCCGCCCCGTTTCCTCGCTCATCGTCGAGGCGGGCATCCGCGGGGTCGCGGTGCCGGTGACCGCAGCCGCTGTCGGTGGCCTCATCGGTGCTGCACTGTGGTTCACCCGGCCTGCGAACAAGGCCAACCAGCATCCAGGTTACATTCGCGCCGCACTCACCCTGTTCGCGGCAGCCGTCGTCGGCGTCTACGCCGGACTGGGGCTGGTGGACGTGACCCATATCCCGCAGTGGCTGCAATTGGTCATCCATCTTTCGGTGGCCATGGTGGCGCTTCTGCTGCTGCGCATCGGACTTCATCTCGCGCTGCTGCACGAGGCACACGACGAGATCCGATCCGACGAGCCGGTGCTGTGTCCGCACTGCCACCACGTCGTCCCCGATATGGCGTTCTGCCCCGCATGCGGGGTCGCAACCCGAGCTGCATCCCAGTCGTCGCGAAGAGAGCGACGTGAGTCGCGACCGATGAGCCGCGAACCTGGCGAACCGACCACTGAAATAACGCATCCCGGCTATTCCGTCATGTCGGGAACCTACGACGCGACACCGGTGAGGCGGACCTCGTATGCGCGCCTGCTGCGGACCTGGGGTGCCGCGATCGTGGTGGTCGCGGTCGCCCTGGTCGGACTGTCGGTCATCATTCAGAAGCCGCCCGCTCCCTATATCTGCCCGCCCGACTGCGGGCACCCACCAACCGGCGAGCCGGTTGCGGTCAACCCTCGCTTCACCGCGCCCGACGGCACATTCTCCGTGTCGTACCCCGCGCCGAGCGACGTGTACCGGATCACCACCAGCCCGACCGGGGTGCGCGCCGACTTTCTGGGCGGCGACGGCGGCACCATGCAGCTGATGAGCAGGCCCGCCAACGGGCGAACAGCCGAGCAGATTGTCAGAAGCCTTGTGAAGGAGACCTTTCCGGACACCAAGACGGCGTATGAAATCCCGAACGCGATGGTGGGCTACGTACCCGGGTACGGGATGGTCGCCGACTGTTGGCCCCAGGGCGCGAACAGCAACTACATGCGGATGCGGGTGATCGCAATGGTGGCGGTGAAGAACGACCTCGCCCTCGTCGCCGCGGCCGTCGGCCCGTTCCGGCAGTTCGGTCCCGACTTCGGGCTTGGCAAGCCGTCGGGCGCGAACCTTCAACTCGCCCTTGACATGGGCAAATACGTCAATAGTTTCAGCTGGCGGGGCGACGCACCGCGTTGACACTTTGAAATGTTGACATTGACAAATGTCATCATTTGCTGTTGTACTCGGGCATGGCTCAACGCAGAGTCCAGACGCGTGGTTCCGTCCGCTCCCGCGCCGCGGCAGCACTGAGTAAGCGAACGATCCGGCCGCTCACCGCCGCGATACCGATCGAGCAGGCCTGGGGACTGTGGCTGTCACGCCAGATCCTGGCCGGGCTGATGGACGCATGCGGCCCCCCGATGTCGGGCACTCAGGTCGAACATGTCGACACCGTGCTGCCCGACGGCCGCAGGCTTGTCGGCGAATGGGTTCAGGCGCATAATGTTTCGCGCGGGTCATCTGCCATCTACTACATCCACGGCAGCGGATACGTGCTGTGTTCGGCTCGCACCCACCGGCGGCTGGCGGCGTGGCTGTCGCGGTTGACGGGGCTGGCTGTATTCGTCGTCGACTACCGGCTCGCGCCGCGCCACCGATTCCCCACTGCCGCAGACGATGTGCGGACCGGCTGGGACTGGCTCACCGAACAGCAGGGCCTGTCCGCGGAGCAGTTGGTCATCGCAGGCGATTCTGCGGGTGGCCACCTGGCCGTCGATCTCGTCCTGCAGCCGGACATCGCTGTGCCGGCGGCAATGGCGCTGATGTCGCCGCTGTTCGACATGACCTTCGGGCTTGCGCGCTCCCGTGAGGCGCTGCGGCGAGACCCGGTGATCCGTGTTCGCGACGCCCAGCGGCTCGTCGGGTTGTACAGCCTCGGAACCGATCTCGCCCATCCGCGCTTGACGCTGGAGGTCGCGCGTGGACGACCGCTGCCGCGGACGCTCATCCATACCGGTGGCGCCGAATTCCTGGTGGCCGACGCCAGGGCGCTCGCGGCGGACATCCGCGCCGCGGGTGGCGATTGCGAACTGCAGGTCTGGCCCGACCAGCTGCATGTCTTCCAGGCGCTGCCGCGCATCACGCCCGAGGCGGCACCTGCCATGCGGAAGATCGCCCGGTTCATCACCGCGTCCCTCGGCGCCGACATTCTCGATCTGCGGGCGGGGTGAGGCGGTGCGCATCTTCGGTTCCTCTCAGAAGCGCAGTCACGACGCCGCCGCGGTGATCACCGGCGCGGGCAGCGGTATCGGCGCGGCGTTCGCCGCCGAGTTGGCCCGCCGCGGCGGCCGCATCGTCTGCAGTGACGTCGACGAACCGAGCGCGCGCGCAACGGCCGACGCGATCGTGCGCGCAGGCGGTGAAGCAATGGCGGCACGGTGCGACGTCAGTCGACTCGACGACGTCGGCCGACTCGCCGAAGTGGCTCAGGACTGGTTCGGCAGTCCGCCCTCGCTGGTGATCAACAACGCGGGCGTCGGCGCGGGCGGCACCGCCATCGGCGAGACCGACATCGACGACTGGAACTGGGTGCTGGGCATCAACCTGTGGGGGCCGATACACGGTTGTCACGTCTTCGCGCCGATATTGAAGGAAGCCGGCTACTCAGGACAGTTGGGAGGCATCGTCAACGTCGCGTCCGCCGCAGCGTTCGGCGCGGCGCCGGGCATGGCGGCCTACAACGTGAGCAAGGCCGGCGTGCTGTCGCTCTCGGAGACACTGGCCGCCGAATTGTCCGGCACCGGCGTGAATGTCACGGTGCTGTGCCCGACATTCGTCAAGACCAACATCGTCGACTCCGGCCGTATCACCGACAAGTCGACACGGGCGGCCAGCCGGCTGATGCGCTGGACCGGCTTTTCGCCCGAGCGGGTGTCGCGCACCTGCCTGGACACCCTGGACCGCGGCGGTCTGTACTGCATGCCGCAGCCCGACGCCCGGATCGGCTGGGGCATCAAGCGTTTGACCCCGACGGTGTACACCCGCGCCGCCGGACTCAGTACGCGAATGACGACATCTTAGGAGGATCCGATGGCGATCGACATGGACGTCATGCTGGCGAAGATCAAGGACCGCCAGTGGGCGCTGGCCGATATCGATTGGAACGCACCGGGCGCCGAGATGATCACCGACGAGCAGCGGCCCCAACTGAAAGCCTTCATGGCCGACCTGTGCTGGATCGAGAACATCGGCGCTCGCGGGTTCGCGGCGCTGGCGAAGAAGGCACCCACGCCGACCATTGCCGAGATCTACCGCTACTTCCACGCCGAGGAGCAGCGGCACGCCAACGCCGAACTGGCGCTGATGAAGCGCTGGGGGATGCTCGACGACGGCGAGATGCCCGAGCCGAACGTCAACATCCGGCTGGCGATGGACTGGCTGGACCGCTTCGCCGACGGCATGTCGCTGGCGGTGCTCGGCACCGTGATCCCAATGCTCGAGGTGGCCCTGGACGGCGCGCTGCTGAAGTTTCTGCTCGAAGAGGTTCACGACCCGGTGTGCCATCAGGTGTTCGAGAAGATCAACAACGACGAGTCACGGCACCTGGCAGTGGATTTCGAGGTGCTGGACATGATCGGCAACGCAAAGGCCCGCAAGCTGGCCATCGACTTCGTCGGCAGCGTCGCTTCGCCGGGGCTGATCCTCGGCACGATCATGTACGTCCCGCTGCTCAACCGGGTGCGCAACGAGATCGTCGCGATGGGGCTGCAACCCGAGCGGTTGTACAAGGCCGTGCAGCGGTTCTCGACCCTCGGCGAGCGCGGGCAGTACACCCGCCGCGTGCCCACCTACCGCGTCCTCAAGCGGCACGCCGGCTGGGTGACCAACCCGCGCCACCCATACCACCTGCTGGCCAATTCCATGGTGTGGCTGTCGGACCGCTACCCCAAGCCGCTGCTGAGCCCGATTCCGTCCTGGTTCAAGGAGCTGACCCATGAGCCGGCGGCCTGACGATGAGTGAACATGTCTACGACACAATGATCGTCGGCACCGGCTTCACCGGCATCGGCACCGCGATCAAACTCGCTGCCGCAGGCGTCGACGACTTCGTGATGGTCGAACGCGAGGACCGCGTCGGCGGGACCTGGCGCGACAACACCTATCCCGGTGCGGCATGCGACATCCCGTCGCTGCTGTACTCGTTTTCGTTCGCCCAGAACCCCGGCTGGTCGCGCGCCTACTCCCCCGCAGGCGAGATCCGTCAGCACATCGAGAAGCTGGTCGACGACTTCGACCTGCGCAGGCGCATCGAGTTCGGCGTCGAAGTCAACGGTCTGCACTTCGACGAAACCGAAGGCACCTGGACGGTGAAGACGTCCGGTCGCAAACGCTTCACCGCCCGCACCGTGGTGTTGGCCTCCGGACCACTGCCCGATCACAAGCTGCCCGACATCCGAGGCGTCGACACGTACGCGGGCAAGATGATTCACAGCGCGCGCTGGGACCACGACTACGACTTCACCGGCAAGCGTGTCGCCGTCGTCGGAACGGGTGCCAGCGCCGTGCAGATCATCCCTGAACTGGTCAAGCAGGCGGACTTCGTCAAGGTCTTCCAACGCACGCCGGGCTGGGTGCTGCCGCGGCTGGACGTGCCGATGCCCGCAGCCGCACAGGGGCTGTTCGCGAAAGTGCCTGCCACACAACAGCTCGCCCGCCAGGCGCTGTACTGGGGACATGAGATCACCGCCACCGCGCTGGTTTGGGACAGTCCGCTGACCGGTTTCGTCGCCCGGCTGAGCAGGGCGCACCTGCGTCGTCAGGTGAAGGACCCCTGGATGCGCAGGCAACTCACGCCGGAGTTCACCCCCGGCTGCAAGCGGATGCTCGTCTCCAGTGACTACTACCCTGCCCTGCAGCGCGAAAACTGCAAACTGATCGACTGGCCCATCGCGACCATGAGCCCTGTCGGCATCCGGACCAGCGACGGCGTCGAGCACCACCTCGACTGCATTGTCTTCGCCACCGGGTACGACGTGCACCTGACTGGGCCGCCGTATCCGGTCACCGGCATCGGCGGGCGCTCGCTCGCCGAGGAGTGGGTCGACGGTGCGCAGGCGTACAAAAGCATCAACGCGCACGGCTACCCGAACCTGTTCTTCATGACGGGACCGAACTCCGGGCCTGGCCACAACTCGTTGCTGGTGTACGTGGAAGGGCAGATCGACTACGCGGTGCGCGGCATCACCACGATCATCGGCGACGGTTTGCACTATCTCGATGTCCGCGAGGACGCGCAGCGACGCTACAACAGACGCATCCAGAAACGGCTCGGCAAGACGACCTGGATGTCGGGCTGCAGCAGTTGGTATCTGACGAAGGACGGCTTCAACGCATCGATGTACCCGGGCTTCGCCACGCAGTATCTTCGTCAGATGCGGGACTTCCGATTCGGCGACTACATCGCGGCCGCGCACGCGAGGAGCAAGAACAGCACCGCGCGCGACGCGACCGTGCCCGTGGCCACTTCCACGGCCTGAGATGCCCTAGAGATGTCCGGGGCCAGGCAGCCACGACAACCGGCGGGGGCGATCTCGACCATCCTCGGCGGTCTGCGCCGCGCGCCCCGCCAGATCCGCAGGGGCTCCCGCGATGTCATCGAGACCGCGGTGTCGCAGCTGTTCGACGCCGCCGTGCAACCCCACGGCGTCGCGGCCTCCGGCGAGTACCGGATCGAGGAACTCGCGCGGATCGCCGGCACCACCATCCGCAACATCCGCGTATACCGCGACCGCGGCCTGCTGCATCCGCCGCTGCGGGTTGGGCGCATCGCCTTGTTCAACGACACACACCTGACCCGGTTGCGGCTGATCACCTCCTTGCTCGACCGCGGCTACAACATCTCGCACGTGCACGAGATGTTGTCGGCGTGGGAGCAGGGCAAAAACGTCGGCGACATGCTCGGGCTGGAGTCGGCGATCGCTGGCAGCTGGGCCACCGAGAAGCCCGAACGGATGAGCGTCGCGGACGCCGAGCGGTTGGTCGACGACGATACCGGGTTCGAGCGGATGGTCGGCCTCGGTCTCATCCGGCTCGAGGAGGGTGAGGCCGTCATCGTTCGGCCCAGGCTGATCGAGGCGTTCAACGACATCCGCCAGTACGGTGTCGCCACCGGCAAACTGATCGATCTGCACGAACAGACCGCTCCGCTGATCGACCAGATCAGCGCGATCCTGGTGCAGGCGGGCATCGAGGAGGTCGTCGACCGTATCAAGCCCGGTGCGGCGCTACCGCCGGATACCGAAGTGGCCGAACTGATTACGATGTTGGTGCGGTTTCGCACCCAGGCCGTTTCGGCGGTGTCTACCACGCTGGCCTTCTCGATCGAGTCGACAATCGAGTCGGCGATCGGTCAGATCCTCGGAGACCTCATCGCCACCGAAGCCGACAAGGAAGCGCCACCGGACGCCTGATCACTCCCACTCGATGGTGCCCGGCGGCTTGCTGGTGACGTCCAGCGCGACACGGTTGACCTCGGGCACCTCGTTGGTGATGCGGGTGGAGATGCGCTCGAGCACCTCGTAGGGCACGCGCGTCCAGTCCGCGGTCATGGCGTCCTCGCTGGACACCGGCCGCAGCACGATCGGGTGGCCGTAGGTGCGGCCGTCGCCCTGCACACCGACCGACCGGATGTCGGCGAGCAGCACCACCGGGCACTGCCAGATCTGGTTGTCCAGCCCCGCCGCGGTCAACTCCTCGCGGGCGATCGCATCGGCGCGGCGAAGGGTGGCGAGCCGGTCCGCGGTAACCTCACCGATGATCCGGATGCCCAGGCCGGGGCCCGGGAAAGGTTGCCGCGCAACGATTTCCTCGGGCAGACCGAGTTCGCGGCCGACCGCGCGAACCTCGTCCTTGAACAGCAGCCGCAACGGCTCGACGAGCTTGAACTTCAGGTCGCCGGGCAGACCGCCGACATTGTGATGGCTTTTGATGTTCGCCGTGCCGGAACCGCCGCCGGACTCCACGACGTCGGGGTACAGCGTGCCCTGCACCAGAAACTCGACGTCAGATCCCGTGTCTCCCACGATGTCTCGGACCGCGCCCTCGAACGCCCTGATGAACTCGCGGCCGATGATCTTTCGCTTGCCCTCCGGGTTTGTCACCCCGGCCAGCGCCTCCAGGAAACGGTCTGCGACGTCGACGGTGACGAGGTTGGCGCCGGTGGCGGCCACGAAGTCGCGTTGCACCTGCCCGCGCTCACCTTCCCGCAGCAGGCCATGATCAACGAACACACATGTCAGCCGGTCACCGATGGCGCGCTGCACGAGTGCGGCGGCGACGGCCGAGTCCACTCCGCCGGAGAGACCGCAGATCGCCCTGCCGCCACCGATCTGCGTACGCACCTGTTCGACCAGGCTGTCGGCGATGTTCGCGGGGGTCCATGTCGAATCGATGCCCGCGAATTCATGCAGGAACCTGCTGAGCACCTGCTGACCGTGCGGGGTGTGCATCACCTCGGGGTGGTACTGGACGCCTGCCAGCCTGAGCTCCGGGTTCTCGAAACCCGCCACCGGTGCACCCGCGCTGCTGGCCACCACCTCGAAGCCGTCGGGGGCCGCGGTGACGGCGTCGCCGTGGCTCATCCACACCGGCTGGCTCTCCGGTAGATCCGAATGTAATTGTCCGCCAGCGACACTCAACTCGGTACGGCCGTATTCGCTGGTGCCGGTGTGGGCGACGGTACCGCCGAGGGTCTGCGCCATCGCCTGGAAGCCGTAGCAGATGCCGAAGACGGGAACACCGAGGTCGAACACGGCGGGGTCCAGTTGCGGGGCGCCGTCCTCGTAGACGCTCGACGGGCCACCGGAGAGCACGATGGCCTGCGGGTCCTTGGCCTTGATCTCCTCGACGGTGGCGCTGTGCGGGATGACCTCCGAGTACACCCGCGCTTCGCGGACGCGGCGGGCGATCAGCTGCGCGTACTGCGCTCCGAAGTCGACCACCAGGACGGGGCGAGGGGATGCCGGTTGCACCTGCTCAGTCTACGGGCGGAGGCTTTCGCCGCCGTCCAGTCCCCGCGGCGGCGCTGCAGGACGTTCGGGCCGCCGTCAGAGCAGATCCGTGATGGTCTTCAGCCCCGCCTCGTACAGCACGCCGGGCAGCATGCCGCCGTCGATCTCGATGGTGGTGCCGTTGATGAAGTCGGCTGCACCGCTGCACAGGAACACACACACCCGACCGACCTCGGCGGGTTCGCCCGCGCGGCCCAGCGGAACGTTGCGGAAGTACAGCTCGCCGTGCGGGTCGTCCTTGGGCAGCACGAACGACCGAAAGTTGTCGGTCATCGTCGGCCCCAGCGCCAGGCTGTTGACCCGCGCATGCGGACCCCACTCCTCGGCCAGTGACCGGGTCAGGTGGTTGAGTCCCGCCTTCGCCGCTCCGTAGGACACCAGCGTCGGCGAGCCTGCCGGGTGCCCGGCGCCGCTGGAGATGTTGATGATCGACCCGACGCCGTCCTGCCCGCGCATCTGCCGGTAGACGCGCAGGGCGAACCACAGCGGGCTGATCAGGTTCATCTGGATGGCGAAGGAGTGAAACAGCGCTGTCCGCTCGAAGTCGTCGTCGGCCCGAGGGGCGCCCTGGATCCGCTGAACCAACTCGGGAACGTCTTCGACGTTGGGCGCAGGCACCGTGCCGCCCGCATTGTTGACCAGGATGTCGATGCGACCGTAGGTGTCGGCCACTTCGGCGACCAAGTCGTCGATGGCGTGGAAATCGCCTTGGTCGCAGACTAACTGGGCGCTGCGCTGCAGCCACCCCTGGTATTGGTCGGCACCGGGGATGGCGCCGAGTTTCGACCGGGAGCAGCCGACGACGGTGGCGCCGGCGCGGAGAAGTTCGTGTGCGATGCCCACCCCGACTCCGCGGCTGGTGCCCGTTACGATGGCCACTTTCCCGTCGAGGACACCTTCGGTGTTCACCCGCCAAACCATAGACGCGCGTGCGACGTGTGATTGGGTATCCGTAAGCAGCTTGTCGACAGCAGATGAGGAGATTCATGCCCGAGTGGGTGGTCGTTGTGCTGGCGTTGGCCGCCGCAGTGACCTCGGCACTCGGGATCGTGATCCGTCAGCGCGCCACGCTGGAAATCCCTCAGGACGAGGGTGTCAGCACAACGATGTTCAAGAAGCTGCTGCGGAACCGCCTGTGGTGGGCGGGCACCGCGGTGGCGGCATTGGGCTACAGCTTCCAGGCACTCGCACTGACCTGGGGCTCGCTGATACTCGTGCAACCGCTGTTGGTGTCGGCGCTGCTGTTCGCGCTGCCGATGAGTGCCCGGATGGCCCATCGCCGCGTCACCACCCATGACTGGGTGTGGGCGTTGGTGCTGACGTTCGGCTTGGCGACATTCGTCTTGACGGCGAAGGTGCAGACCGGAAACTATCGTCCGCTACCCGCTGTCTGGATATTGGCCACGGTGCTGTGCGTGGCCGTGGTGCTGGGATGCGTGGTCGGCGGAGCCCGCACCGCGGGCCGCAGTCGCGCTCTGCTGATCGCCACCGCCGTCGGGGTGCTGTTCGGCGTGGTCTCATTGCTGACCAAGGTCACCGTGCAGCGGCTCAACGAGGAAGGCCTCTGGGGCACGCTGGTCGTGCCCGCACCGTATCTCGTGGTGATCCTCGGCGTCGCGGCGACGTTGTTGCAGCAGTCGGCTTTTCACGCGGGTGCGCTGCAGGCGTCGGTGCCCACCATGCTGGTGCTCGAACCCTTGGTCGCGGTGTCGTTGGGCGTCATCGTCCTCGGTGAAGCGCTCGCGGTCACCGACCCAAGGACGATTGCAACGCTCGCCCTCGCGGTTGCGGCGATGGCCACGGCGACCATCGCCCTCGGTCATGACGAGGGCGCGTTCGAAGAGCAGCTCGAAGCGCAGATGTCGCAGCGGTCGGAGCACCTGCCGCCCGAAAAGTAGGCAGACGGGCAGTCGATCTAGGCCAGTTCCTTGTGCACGGGCAGGCCACCGGTCTCCTCGAAGACGACCCGCCTGCCGATCTCGACGGCGTGGTCGGCGAATCGTTCGTAATAGCGGCCAAGCAACGCGACATCAACCGCGGAACACACCCCGCCCTGCCATTTGTGGTCGATCAGCAGAGTGAACAGGTGTCGGTGCTCGGCGTCGACGGCGTCGTCCTCGTCCTGCAGCCGACCGGCCTTGCCGTAGTCGCTCGAGAGCAACACTTCCCGCGCTGTTCTCGCCAATTGGACTGATCTGGCTCCCATTTCGGCGAAGCTCGATCGGACGTCGGCGGGCAGCGCGCAGACGGGATGACGCAGCCGCGAGATGCTCGCGACGTGAACGGCGAGTGCGCCCATCCGTTCGACGTCGGCGCTGATGTGGATCGAACCCACGATCTTGCGCAGATCACCGGCTACCGGCGCCTGCAACGCGAGCAGTTTGAGGGCAGCTCCCTCGGCGCGCTGGCTCAACGCCACGATGTGCTGGTGGTCGGCGATCACCTGTTCGGCCAGCGACAGATCGGCGTGCAACAAAGCGGACGTGGCATGCTCCATCGCGTCTGCGGCCAGGCCGCACATCTCACTCAGCTGTTCGCAGAGCGCGGATATTTCGCGGTAGTACGCGGTCCGCATAGCCCCAAACCTTCCTGCGCCGAGACCATCGCGGCCCGGCGTGCAGAGTCAGTACCCGCCAAATGGGGTCTTTAACCGGCAGAGCTGACGGGTTGGCCCGGTTCGAACGAAACCCGGCGCAGTGCGCCGAAGGCGTTGGCGGGTACGACGGGATGCTCGGGCTCGATGGGGGCCAGCCGCTTGTACGGCTCACCCTGCTTGGGCCGCAGATCGTCTTCGCCGTTGTTCGGCCACAACGACGCCGCGCGTTCGGCCTGCGCGGTGATGCTCAGCGACGGGTTGACACCGAGGTTGGCCGAGACCGAAGCGCCGTCGACCACGTACATCGTCGGGTAGTTGTACACGCGCTGGTATGGGTCGATCACGCCGCGCTCCGGGCTGTCGCCTATCGCCGCGCCACCGAGGAAATGCGCGGTCAGCGGGATATTGAACAGCTCTCCCCAGGTGCCCCCCGCCACTCCGTCGATCTTCTGCGCGAGGCGTCGGGTGACCTCGTTGCCCACCGGGATCCACGTCGGGTTGGGTTCGCCGTGGCCCTGTTTGCTGACCATCCGGCGGAAGCCGAGCTTGGTGCGCTTGGTGTACGTGGTGATCGAGTTGTCCAGGTGCTGCATCACCAGCGCGATCATGGTCCGCTCGCTCCAGCGGGCCGGGTTGAGCAGCCGCAGCATGTTCTTCGGATCCTCACGGGCCTGGTCCAACAGCTGCCGCCAGCGCGGGGTGTCGGTACCGCCTTCGCCCGCACCGTCGGTCATCAGTGTCTGCAGAAGCCCCATGGCGTTGGAGCCCTTGCCGTACCGAACCGGCTCGACGTGGGTGTCGGGGGTCGGGTGAATCGACGACGTGATCGCCACACCATGGGTCAGGTCGAGGTCGTCGCGCACCGAGAGGCGGCCCGCACCGACGATCGATTCGGAGTTGGTACGGGTCAACACGCCGAGCTTGTCCGACAGCTTCGGCAGGTTGCCGCGGTCGCGCATCTTGAACAGCAGCTTCTGGGTGCCGAACGTGCCCGCGGCAAGGATGAGATGGGTGGCGGTGAAGGTACGCCGCTTGCGGCGCAGCAGCCTGCCGGTGTGTACGGTCTTGACCTCCCACAGCCCGTCGGACCGTTGCTTGAACCCCGTCACCGTGGTCATCGGATGCACTTGTGCACCAGCGGATTCCGCGAGGCCCAGGTAGTTCTTGACGAGGGTGTTCTTGGCGCCGTAGCGGCATCCCGTCATGCACGAACCGCACTCGATGCAGCCGGTGCGCTCGGGGCCTGCCCCACCGAAGTACGGGTCGGGCACGGTCTTGCCCGGCGTCTTGGTGCCGTCGGCCCCGAAGAACACCCCGACGGGCGTCGCCACGAACGTGTCGCCGACGCCCATGTCGTCGGCGACCTCTTTGATCACCTTGTCGGCGTCGGTGAACGTCGGGTTCTGGACCACGCCGAGCATGCGTTGCGCCTGCTCGTAGTGCGGCAGCAACTCGGCGCGCCAATCGGTGATGTGCCTCCACTGCGGATCGTTGAAGAACGGGTCCGGCGGCACATAGAGCGTGTTGGCGTAGTTCAGCGATCCGCCGCCGACGCCTGCGCCGGCCAGGATCATCACGTTGCGGAGCAGGTGGATTCGCTGGATCCCATACATACCGAGCTTCGGCATCCAGAGGAACTTCCTGAGGTTCCACGAGGTCTTGGCGAACTCCTCGTCAGCGTAGCGGCGGCCGGCTTCAAGGACACCGACGCGGTAGCCCTTCTCGGTGAGCCGCAACGCGGAAACACTGCCCCCGAACCCCGAACCAACGATCAGAACGTCATAGTCAGGCTGCATGAAACCCAGTATGAACTTACCGGCCAGTAACCACTAGCCCGGGTCCGCCTCAGCCACCTCGAAGCGCGTTGGCAGCCGTTCCCGACGACCGGGCGTATCCGTGGCTTACCAGCGAAAACCAAAGAGGCACACCCATGAAACCGAACATCCGCTACCTCACGCCGCTAATGGCCGCACTCGTCATCGGCGGGGCACTTGGCGCCGCTCCCGCGATGGCCTCGACGCCGGTTGCCCCGCGCCAGACGCCGACTGCTCCGGCTCCGGCACCGGCCGGCGCGGCTCCGACCCACTGGTGGCCGCGCTAGTCTCCGACGGTCAGGCCGACCTTCTGGAACTCCTTGAGGTCGCAGTAGCCGGCCTTGGCCATCGACCGGCGCAGGCCGCCGACGAGGTTCAGCGAGCCGAATGGGTCGTCCGACGGTCCGGTGAGTACCTGCTGCAGCGACGGCCGCTCGCCTATCGCGACCTGGAGTAGCGCGCCTCGGGGCAGCGACGGGTGAGCCGCGGCCGCGGGCCAGAACCAGCCGTCGCCAAGCGACTCGGCGGCTATCGCCAACGGGGTGCCGAGCACGACGGCGTCGGCGCCGCACGCAATGGCCTTGGCCAGGTCTCCGGACGAGTGGATGTCGCCGTCGGCCAGCACATGCACATACCGGCCGCCGGTCTCGTCGAGATACTCCCGACGGGCAGCGGCCGCGTCCGCGATCGCGGTCGCCATCGGGACGCTGATGCCGAGCACTTCGTCGCTGGTGGTGACGCCGCTGGTGGAGCCGTAGCCGACGATCACACCCGCCGCGCCCGTGCGCATCAGGTGAAGGGCGGTGCGGTGGTCCAGCACGCCGCCCGCCACGACCGGCACGTCTAGCTCGGAGATGAACGTCTTCAGGTTGAGCGGCTCGCCGTCCTGCGCGACGCGTTCGGCCGACACGATGGTGCCCTGGATCACCAGCAGGTCGATGCCCGCGGCGACCAGCGACGGCGTCAATGCCTGGGCGTTCTGCGGGCTCACCCGGACCGCGGTCGTCACCCCGGCTTCGCGGATTCGCGTGACGGCCGCACCGAGCAGCTCGGGGTCCAACGGCGCCGAATGTAGTTGTTGCAGAAGGCGAATCGCCGCAGCGGGTTCTGGCTCCTTCTCCGCGGCCTCGACAACCTGGGCGATCTTGGCCGCGACGTCGGCGTGCCTACCGATCAGCCCCTCGCCGTTGAGCACGCCGAGGCCACCCAGGCGGCCCATCTCGATGGCGAACTCCACCGACACCAGCGCATCGGTCGGATGAGCGATGACGGGGATCTCGAACCGGTATGCGTCGAGCTGCCAGGCCGTCGACACATCCTGCGACGACCGGGTCCGCCGGGACGGGACGATGTTGATGTCGTCGAGTTCATAAGTGCGACGGGCGGTTCGGCCCATCCCGATTTCGACCATGTCGCGCATGCGGGCTCGCTAGCGGGTGTAGTAGTTGGGCGCTTCGACGGTCATCGCGATGTCGTGCGGGTGGCTCTCCTTCAGTCCCGCAGGGGTGATCCGCACGAATTGCGCCTGCTGAAGCTGCTCGATGGTCGCCGCGCCCGTGTAACCCATCGCCGCCCGCAGGCCACCGGTCAGCTGATGAATCACGGTGGACAACGGGCCACGGAACGGCACCCGCCCCTCGATGCCCTCGGGAACCAGCTTGTCCTCACTGAGCGCATCGTCCTGGAAGTAGCGGTCTTTCGAATACGACTTCGTGTTGGCGCGCCCCTGCATCGCACCGAGCGATCCCATGCCCCGATAGCTCTTGAACTGCTTGCCGTTGACGAAGATCAGGTCACCGGGCGCTTCCGCGGTGCCCGCCAGCAGCGAGCCCAGCATTGCCGTCGACGCCCCTGCGGCCAGTGCCTTGGCGATGTCGCCCGAGTACTGCAGGCCGCCGTCGGCGATCACCGGAGTCCCCGAGGGAGCGCATGCCGCAACGGCTTCCAGAATCGCCGTGATTTGTGGCGCGCCGACCCCGGCGACCACGCGGGTGGTGCAGATGGAACCGGGGCCCACCCCGACCTTCACGGCGTCGGCACCGGCCTCGACCAGTGCGGCCGCCGCAGCGCGGGTGGCGACGTTGCCACCGATCACATCCACTCGGTGGCCCACTTCGCGTTTGAGCTTGCTGACCATGTCCAGCACCAGGCGGTTGTGGGCGTGCGCGGTGTCGACGATCAGGACGTCGACGCCTGCGTCGGCCAGCGTCATCGCGCGCGTCCACGCGTCGGCGCCGATGCCGACCGCCGCACCGACCAGCAGCCTGCCGTCGCGATCCTTGGTGGCGAACGGGTGCTGCTCGGTCTTGACGAAGTCCTTGACGGTGATCAGCCCGGTCAGCCGGCCGTGCCCGTCGACGATCGGAAGCTTTTCGATCTTGTGGCGCCGCAGGAGGCCAAGGGCCGCATCCGCGGTGACGCCCTCGCGCGCGGTGATCAACGGCGCCTTCGTCATCACCTCCGACACCGGCTTGTGCTGATCGACCTCGAAGCGCATGTCGCGGTTGGTGATGATTCCCACGAGGGCGCCGGTGTCATCGACGACGGGCAGCCCCGAGATCCGGAACCGCGCGCACATCGCGTCCACTTCGGCGAGCGTGTTGTCCGGCGAGCACGTGACGGGGTCGGTGACCATGCCGGCTTCGGACCGCTTGACCGTTTCCACCTGGCCTGCCTGCTCGGCGACCGGAAGGTTGCGGTGCAGTACGCCCATGCCGCCGGCGCGGGCCATCGCGATCGCCATCCGGGACTCGGTGACGGTGTCCATCGCCGAGCTGACCAGCGGCACCTTCAGCCGGACTCGGCGGGTGAGCTGACTGGACGTATCGGCCGTGGCGGGCACCACATCGGAGGCGGCAGGGAGCAACAGCACGTCGTCGAAGGTCAACCCGAGCATGGCGATCTTGGTCGGATCGTCGCCGCCGGTGGGCACCGGTACGGCGATGGGGATGTCGCTTTCAGCGATCGACATGGGTTGCAGCCTCCATCGGCGGGGAGCTAGATAATTATCTTATCGGCATCGGCTTCGGAGAACTGGCCCCACACGGGGTCGCCGAGTGACCCGGGCCTGCTGGGCAACCGCTAGCGCGATACCAGTACCGCTGCGTAGTGTGGAACCGTGCGAGATCACCTCCCGCCTGGTTTGCCGCCGGATCCGTTCGCCGACGACCCGTGCGATCCGTCCGGAGCGCTCGACGCTCTGGAACCCGGCCAACCGCTGGACGTGCAGGAACGCACCGCGGTCGAGGCCGACCTCGCCGACCTCGCAGTGTATGAAGCACTGTTGGCGCACAAGGGAATTCGCGGCCTGGTGGTGTGCTGTGACGAGTGCCAGCAAGACCACTATCACGACTGGGACATGCTGCGGGCCAATCTGTTGCAGCTGTTGGTCGACGGCACCGTGCGGCCCCATGAGCCGGCCTATGATCCCGAGCCGGATGCGTATGTGACCTGGGATTATTGCCGCGGATACGCCGATGCTTCCCTCAACGAGGCGACGTCGGAGTCCGACGGCTATCGCTGATAGCTGAACCCCGTCAGTTCCGCGATTTCGGTTTCTCTGCAGGAATCGGAAACACCGTCGTCGACGGTTCCACCGGCTGAGGCGCCTCCTGCTGTGGCGCTAGAGCGGGCGGAGCCTTGGGCGCAGGCGGAATAACCGGAATGACCGCTGCCGGCGGCGGCTCCTGTACAGGCGCTGGCGCTGGCGCAGGTGCGGGCGCGGGCGCGGGCGGTGGTGCGAGTTGCTTCGGCGGCTCCACGGGCACGGGCGCAGGCTCCGGTTCATCCGGCGCAGGCAGAGGCTTCGGCTGATCCTGCCCCGGCTTCGGCGGCGAATCGTCGCCCGAGCCCGGCTTCGGCAGTGGCTTCGGCGCGGAATCGTTGTCCGAGCCCGGCTTCGGCAGTGGCTTCGGCCCGTCGGGAATCGGCTTGGGTCCGTCGGGCAGCGGCTTGGGCAGCTGTATGGGTGGCAGCGAAATGTCGGGCGGCACACCGGGTCCGGGCAGAGGCAGCTGCGGTATCGGCAGCTGTGGCAGCGAGATGTCCGGCAGCGGCACAGGCAACTGCCCGGGCAGCGACGGCGGAACAGGCAAATTCGGCAACGACGGCACCTGAACGGGTAGCGATATCCCCGGGCCGGCGGGCGGCTCCGGGTTGAGCGGTGCGGATTGTGGAGCCGTCGCCTCGGGGTCGCGGCTTTCCACCTTGACCGTCAGATTGTTGAGCTGCTGCTGCAGTTCCTGCTGCCGCTGCGGGTCCTCGACGGTCTGCACGGTCGAGGTGATCGTCGAAAGCTTGTTCTGAGCGGCGTCCCAGTTGCCCTGATCGATGAGCTGCTGGACCTGCTGCATCTCGGTCTGCGCGGCCAGCGCGACCTTGTCGTCGCGGGTGACCTGCTGCTCGCCGAACAGCGTGACGCGCAGCCCGTAAAGCGCATCGCCGGGCGCCGCGCCGTAGACGACGGCCCCGAACCCGCCGAGGCACAACAAAGCAGCGGCGACCGAGCCCGTGACCGCCATCGACATGCGAGTCCGCCGCCGCGAGGCGAGCGCCCGCTGCAGCACGATCTCCGCATCGCGCTGCGCGGCGACCCTCGCCGGGGGCCTGCGCACCTCGTCGCGCCAGCCCGCCATCAGATTCGCCAGCTCGGCATCGGCCGGATCGGTCGCGTACACCGGCTGCTCGGAGGCCAACGCGTCGAGGTAGCTCTCCGTGCGCGCGATGGCGTTCAGCGACGGATCCCCACCGTTGCCGCCCCAGCGACTGAAATCAGGCATGGTCGTGCCCCGTCGCCATGATCTGCGTCTTCAGCCGCGCCAGCGCCCGGTGCTGTGCCACGCGCACGGCTCCTGCCGTGCTGCCGACCGCCTCAGCGGTCTCCTCCGCGCTCATGCCGACGACCACGCGCAGGATCAGGATTTCCCGCTGCTTCTCCGGCAGGATCGCGAGCAGCCTGTTCATCCGCTCCGCGGCCTCACCCTCGATGGCCAGTTGTTCGGGGCCGGCCTCGACGGACAAGCGCTCGGGCACGACATCCGTCGGCTCAGAGCGGTTCCGCCCGGCCGCGCGATGCGCGTCGGCAACCTTGTGGGCAGCGATGCCGTAGACAAAGGCCAGGAACGGTCGTCCCTGATCCTTGTAGCGCGGCAGCGCCGTGATGGCGGCCAAGCACACCTCCTGTGCCACATCGTCAGCTGAGAGACCGCTCCGCTCGGCCGTCCCGACCCTCGCCCGGCAGTAGCGGACGACGATGGGACGGATGGTCTCCAGCACCTCCCGGAGCGCGTCCCGGTTGCCCGCCACGGCTTCAGCAACGACAGCATCGAGACGTTCTCCCGAAATTGTCATCGGTGAAACTCTCTCCAGCGTTACTAATGGGACAGGTGGCGTTTAGCTACCTGAGCTAGACACTAACTATCGGGACGGCACGGACTGCCTCAGCGGTCATACAACACGCCGCCACGGCGCCGCACCGTATCAGCGGAGGCGTCGCGAATGCCATCGACTTGAGCAGCAGAGTGGTTCGCACTGCCGATGTCGCAGAGCAAACACGCCAATGCCCAGCTCAACGGGACGAATCCCAGCCGTTGAGTGGTGTTCATGGCGCCGTCGGCCACCTCGCGCGCCAGGTCGAACCGGCCATCGCTGCAGAGCGCAGCGGCCAGCACCACGTCGGATTTCGCGCTGTGCCGGACCGAGCCGAAGGCTGCGGCCGATTCGACCGCGCGCTCGGCGTGACGGACCGCGGCCGCGCCCTCGCCGGTGGCCATCGCCAGTTCGGCCGACACCCACGACAGCCGGACCGCAAGCCGCGACGGCCCGTCGCCGAGCAAACTCTCCGCCCGCCGAAGAGCGGTGGCGGAGGCGGCGAACCGCCCGACGCCGAGCGCGTCGGCGGCCAGACCGATCAGGGCATCGCCGAAAGCTTCGGGATCGCCGTCCGCGAGTGCGAGCGCGCGGCCGTCCCAGCCGCGGGCCTTGGCATGCCAACCGAGCTGGCGCAAGAACGACGCATGGGTACTGTGCGCCAGCGACGCCAGTCGCCCGACGCGGTGAGTTCGCCGGACTGAAGCGAGATCGGCGTAGGCGCGGGCGTAGCGGCCCTGTCCCCCGGCGACGACCGCACGCTGCCACAGCTCCTCGGCCGAGCGGGCCGCAGGCAGCGGCCATCGTCCCGGTTCGTCGCCGAAGGCGGCGTTGGCGATCATCAGCCGCCGACGCTATCAATAGGGTGCCGTTAACCCGGTACCGGTGGGCACGGATAATTCTTCGACGCAGAATCTCTTTGGTTAACAGTTTGTGCGCCACGTGTTACGGCCATGTCAACGGCCTACTGGGCACTGGAAGAAATCGCCGCGATGCCGCACAGAGCGAACTGCGGAAACACGAGTCATCGTGGGTAACCGAGCCATTGGGTATCACCCTCTTCGGTAAGCGGGGGTCAAACCTATGAACGTGATGTAAATTCTCGGCCTGCGCTTATGTCCTTGAGCACATGTTCGGGCTATTGACTCATTTTGCTAAGCGCCCCTACCTTGTGTGCACGAGTAGTCATCGGCGACTTGTGCTCGGATCGGTTCCACAACTCACGCACCCGTGCGGTCCCCAAATCGGTGCGTAGAGAGGGGTTTTCCACATGCCACAGCCGCAGCAGCTACCGGGACCCAACGCAGATATCTGGGATTGGCAGATGCACGGGCTTTGCCGAGGCGTCGATTCTTCGGTGTTTTTCCACCCCGATGGGGAGCGTGGCCGGGCACGCGCGCAACGCGAGATGCGAGCCAAGGAGATGTGCCGAAGTTGCCCGGTGATCACGCAGTGCCGCTCTCATGCCCTTGCCGTGGGTGAGCCCTACGGCATCTGGGGCGGTCTGTCGGAGTCTGAGCGAGAAATGCTACTCAAGCGAGGCATCCGCCGCGCCTCATAAGCCAGGAAACGAGAAGGCCCCCGGACACTCGATGTGTCGGGGGGCTTTTCGATTACTGGGCAGTCGTCAGCGTGCTGCTGCCCGCGACGTTCTGCGTCGGAACGCACCGCGGCGCCTGCGCACCTTCCACGAGCCCCATTCGCCAAGCGTGACGCCGGCTGCGAGCGCGGTGCCGATCGCGAGCGCACCCAACACCGAGGCGAACCCGACAGCGTGCTGGTCGTTGAGGACGGCGTAGATACCGTGCAGCAGCGACAGGCCCGGCAGCAGCGGCACGATGCCCGCTATCGACACCACCAACGGCGGCGCCAGATTGCGGCGTTCCATCAGCCTGCCGACCAGGCCGATCGGCACGGCGGCCACGAACGACGCGACCACGGCACCCAAGCCCGTGCTCTGTGCCAGAAGGAACGCGATGGTGCCCGCGGCGCCACCGAATGCCGCGGCCATGGCCGCCGACCGTTCGGCATAGCAGGCCAGGGCGAAGGCGGCTGCGCTGGCGGCGCCGAACGCGACACGTGCGGGCAGCTCGGCCAGCGCCGGCGGCGGAGATGCGCTGATCGCAACGAACGGAGCCCCGAAGCGGCTGGCGATGTGGAGTACGAACGCGACGCCGGCGATCGTCGCCGCCGTCAGCATCACGAGCTCGAAAAAGCGGGCCGCCGCTGTGACGGGGGCGCCGGTGATGACATCGCCGACCGAGCCGACGAGCGATAAGCCGGCGAGGAGGACGACCAGGCCCGCTGCGATCGCAACCGTCGGTTCGAAGTGCAGGCCCAGCTTCGGGCCGAGCGCGTAGAGCAGGATCGGGGGCGCGGTCGCAATCGCGCCGCCGACCGCGTACTGGAAGAAGAACGGCAGGCCATGCCTGTTGAGACGCCGATTGACGCGGTCGATCGCCATGGCGCTCAACGCACTGACCACACAGACCAGCAGGTCCGCCCCCAGCGTTCCCGCGGTCGCGAACGCCAGCGCGCCCCAGGCGAGGGTGGCGATCCACCGCTTGTAGGGGTGCGGCGCGGTGACGATGGCGGCAAGCTCTCGGCGGGCTTGCGTCGAAGGCACCTGGCCCGCGCGGATGCGACCGATCAAGCGGTCGACGGCGGCCAGGCGGCTGAAGTCCATCGACCGGGCCTGGACGATGTGCAGCGTGCTGGCCGCAGGCGACGTCGGCCCGCGATATGCGGCGACGTGAATCGTCGTGTTGATGACGTCGACCTCACACCGCTCGATGCCGTACGCGGCGCAGATCGCCGTCACTTGGTCCATCGTCGCGGTGGCGGGCGTTCCGGACGCCATCAGGATGGCGCCGACGTTTCCTGCCAGATCGAGCACCTCGCCGACGCGCTCGTAGTACGAGTCGTCGCGCCCGTCAGGGTCTGCATCGACAATCTTGCGAAAGGTGTCCGTCGGCGGATCGGTTTCCCGAACTATTCGACTCAGGATCTCGCGTTGACGTGCCCGCCATGGCTGGCCCGCACGACCACGGGTCAACTCCACAGCAATCCCCCCTTTGGTTTCCACCTGATATCGGCCGACTCGACTCGAAGCAACGAACGAGAGGCTGCGACGGTTCCCTCGATGACGCAGAGCCGGCGGTGTTTTCGCTCACACCGACAGAGTTCAGGCCCCCATGCCCAGGCACAGAGCGATGAAATCGGACGCCAGAACCAGATACACATATTCGTCACGGCGATCCGATGACACGTAGACACCGTCGAAGAAATCGGTGGTCTCACCGCAGCAGAACGAGAACACCGAGTTGTCCAACATCTCCTGGCACAGGTCTGCGACCGACAGCATTTTTCGGCGACCGTGGTCGAAGTCGTACGAGACTGAAATGTCACCGGGAGCGATTGGCCGCTGTGCGCTCGAATCGAAACGCCGCACCGGGATTTGACCCTGTCGAGTCTCGTTCGACACCGTGTGCGACTGGAGCACCTTGCCTATCGCGTATGCGGCCACCACGAAGTCGCGTTCGATCAGAAACTCGCCCTTGTCGGTCCAGCGCTTCTGCTTCGTCTTCGCTTCCAGCCGGTCGGCGACCCGGACAAGCTCCTCTTTCCACGCGCGTGCGTCGTCGCTCACTGGCTGCCGTAGTCGGTGCTGACGGCGAGCGATTCCCAAGCCGACACCTCGGCTGCACGAGCTTCTGCCACCCAGCGGTGAGCTGCGAGTGCATCAGATCCCAGTAGTAGGAATCCGGGCGGCGTTTCGTCCTCCACGGCAGCGATGATGGCCGTGGCGGCTTTGGCGGGATCACCAGCCTGTGTGCCGTGCACGGTGTCGTGCTCCTTACGTCGTTTCCCCGCAGTCTCGGCGTAGTCGTCGATGACGGTGGCGGACTGGGTCAGCGAGCGTCCGGCGAAGTCGGTGCGAAACGCGCCCGGCTCGACGACGGTCACCGAAATGCCCAGCGGCGCAAGCTCGCCGCGCAGTGAACCGCTGAGTCCCTCGATCGCGGACTTGGCTGCGGAGTAATAGCCCGAACCCACCGGAGTGATCTGCGCCCCGATCGACGAGACATTGACGATGGCGCCCGAACGGCGGGCACGCATGCCGGGAAGGACCGCTCTGATCATCGCGACGGTGCCGAAGAAATGTGTCTCGAACAAAGTCCGGATGTCGGCGTCGTCGCCTTCTTCCACGGCGGCGCGGTAGCCGTACCCGGCATTGTTGACCAGAACGTCCACACCACCGAAGCGCTGCTCGGCCTTCTGCATGGCGTCGGCGATCTGATCGGGTCGGGTGACGTCGAGGGCCAGGGCCAGCACCTGTGGCGGGTTGGCGTCGGCGAGGTCGGTCACTTTCGCGACGTCACGGGCGGTGACAACAACGTTATGGCCCGCGTTGACGGTCGCTTCGGCGAGTGCGCGGCCCAAGCCCGCCGAGCAGCCGGTGATAAGCCAGGTTGACATAGGTCAATTCTCTCCTCGGCGGGGCCGAGCGCACACGCTGGTACTGATTTTGCGCCCTGAACCGTACGAGGACGTGCGCTCGCGGGTGTGCAGTTAGGGTCAGCGAGCCCCTTACCAGCCGGACCACGCCGTAGCCGATACCACCGACGACGGCCAGCACGCCCAGCCAGGGAATTAGCATGCCGAACAGCAGCAGCAGATTGCCGACGTCGGGTTTTCGCGACGTGATCGCTTCACGACCGGCACCGGCTCAAGAACAGCGCAGCGACTCGAAGATTTCCCGGTAGTACAGGTGCGCCATGAAGTGCCCTCCGCGTCTCAAGTGCAGCGTGGCGCCAGGTATGCGACGTGCTAGTTCGGCCGGCCAAGACGGATCCATGAGTTGGTCATCAGCACCCGCCCATATGTCCGTCGGCACTGCAATTTCCTCGGGCGCAAATCCCCATGGGCGCATCATGGCCCGGTATTCCTCTACGACACCCTGCGGTTGGCGTAATGCCTCTCCAGACATGTGTGCGAATGTCGTGAAACCGTCTGTCCTCAGTACCGCGGCGTCCGCGGTTCCGAGTTCGCTCGCGGCAAGCCAACCGTATAGCCGCGGAGCGCGCCTGGCCGCCAGCCCCATGGTGCGAAAGGACAGCCGCGCGGCCCACGGCGCGTAGTGAGAGAAGCGGATGTAAGTGCGATCAATGATCGGTAAACGATCGAATGCATACGGTTCGGTCAGCGGTAACGCACCAGCAACGATGGCGACCCGCGTTACGCGCTCTGGCCACGCGTAACCGACAGCCGCGGCGTACTGCCCGCCAAGGGACCAACCCATCACGGCGAACCGGTCGGCTTCCAGCCGGTCAAGCAGTTCGGTGGCGTCTCGGGCCCAGTCGAGGATTGTTCGGCCCGGTTGCGGATCCGAACGGCCGACGCCCGGTCGATCGGGTGAGACCAGCTTGACTCCGCACATCTCTGCGGCCTGCGCGGCGCTGGCCACATCGAGGCGGCAGGCGAGTCCGCCGTGCGCATTGAGTATCGGGAAACCGTCCGGGTCGCCATATTGCACGTAACTCAGTTGCCGTCCGTCGCGCAACCGGACCACGCGGTATGCCTCGTCGGCGATGTGTTCTGGCATGACCTACCTCGTGTGATTGCTGACCGGCGGACCCGCCACCCGTCATCGTGGCATCACCGCCAGGTCACGGGAGGGAAATCGATGCTGCGGACCCATGCACTTACGCACCGAGGCCGAGCGCTCTTCGCGCATGAGACAGAACGCCCCCGACCAACGGCCGGGGGCGTTCCATACGGCTTACTCAGTGGTGGTGGCCATGACCGTGTGAATGGCCGTGCCCATCCTCATCTTCCTGGCTTACTTTCTCGACGACCGCGGTCTCGGTGGTGAGCACCATCCTCGCCACCGATGCGGCGTTGAGCACCGCTGAGCGGGTGACCTTCACCGGGTCGACGACACCGCCGGCGACCAGGTCGCCGTACTCGAGCG
>NZ_JAVHWR010000102.1:0-30734 GCF_032159565.1 Mycobacterium sp. | reverse complement strand
GCTTGCCAACCGGCAGCGGCTTGACATAGGAGAAACTTATGCCCAACCAGCATGGCTAGCGAATTCGCGCCAACGCCGTCGACATCGCGCTTGCCGACCCGCACTTCTGGACGATGGCCGGCTCGGTGCGCGTCGCGCAGCTGTGCGATGGGTGGGGGCTGACGTGGGGTTCACACTCCGACGCCAACCTGGTTCCGCACCGCGAGCGGTTCGAAGCCGCGCTGCCCGACGTGCGGGTGTGCTGGCAGGTGAACGGCGTGTCACCCGACGATCTGCGGGACGCCGACGTCTATGTCGGGAGCCGCTTCACCTCGGCGATGGCGAATACCGCGGAGAAGCTCAAACTGATCCGCGTGGCGGGTGCGGGCACCGACAAGGTCGACTTCGACGCGCTACCGCCCGACATGTTGGTGGCCAACACCTTTCACGAGCAGTCCATCGCGGAATACGTCGCCGCCGCCGCGGTGATGCTGCGCCGCGACTTCCTCACGCAGGACCGGGAACTGCGCCGCAACATCTGGGCGACGTCGGTGTACGACGCGGCGATACCGCAACCCAGGGCGCTCGGTGGCGCCCACATCGGCTTCGTCGGCTTCGGCCACATCGGCCGGCGCGCGTGGAATCTGTTCCGCGCCTTCGGCTGCACCGGCGCCGCGGTTACCGGCTCAGGCCGAGTGGCCAACGTCGGCCGCGGTCCGCTGGTGCAAGAGCGCGCGCTGTACGACGCGCTTGCGGGCGGCATCATCCGGGCCGCCGCCATCGACGTGTGGTACCGCTATCCAGCCGGCGACGACGTCAGCCCGCCCGCCGATCTGCCATTCGCCGAACTGCCGAATCTCCTGATGACACCGCATTCGTCGGGAGTCACACGCGACACCTTCACCGGCCGCGTCGATGACGTCGTCGCCAATATCGGCAGGCTGAAGCGCGGCGAACCGCTGCGCACTGTCGTGCATGGCGGCTGAGCCTGTCGGGTTAACTAGTCGGCGTGCGAGTCGACGGCCGGGACATCACCGTTTCGGGCAGCTTGCTGCAGCCGCTGACCCGCCGAACCAGCGACATCCTCCGGCTGCTGCTGGCGGCCGTCTTCCTCGCGGTCGTCATCACCAGCTCGCTGATCACCCGATATGACTGGGTGTCGCTGGAGAGGTCGATCTCCGACATCGTCGGCGTCCTTACTCCCACCCAGTCCAATCTGGTTTACCTCGCCTACGGCATAGCGATCCTGGTGCTGCCATTCGGGATCCTGATCGGGCTGATCGGCGGCAGGCACTGGAAGCTGCTGGGCGCCTACGCGGCGGCCGGTGTGATCGCGCTGGTCGCGTTGTCGGTCCGGCCGGGCGGCTTCGCGGCGCCGCGATGGCACTGGGACCTGGCCGACCAGCCCAAGACCTTCCTCTCGCAGTTCCTCGACGATCCGCGCTGGATCGCGATGCTCGCGGCGATGCTCACCGTTTCGGGTCCCTGGCTGCCCGCGCGGTGGCGGCATTGGTGGTGGGCGCTGCTGTTGGCCTTCGTGCCCATCCACCTCGTCGTCAGCGCCGTGGTGCCCGCCCGCACACTGCTCGGTCTTGCGGTGGGCTGGTTCGTCGGCGCGCTGGTGATTCTCGTCGTCGGCACGCCCGCCCTGGAGGTTCCGGTCGAGGGCGCCGTGCGGGCGATGGGCCGGCGAGGCTGCTCGGTGACCGGGCTGACCGTGCTTCGGCGCGCCGGACGCGGGTCGCTGCTCCTCTCCGCGGCGTGCGCCGACGGCGCCACCAGGGAACTCGAGTTGTACAGCCCGAACCAGCGCAGCGGAGGGGCGCTGCGCCAGCTCTGGCGGAAGTTCACCCTGCGCGGCGGCGAAACCGCGCCGTTCGTTGCGTCGATGCGCCGGGTCGTCGAGCACCGCGCGTTGATGGCGATCGCCATCGGTGATCTCGGAGTGGCCAACACCACGCCGCTCGCCGTCACGCCGCTCGATCGAGGGTGGACGCTTTACGCGCACACGCCTGCCCGGGGCGCACCGCTGGACGAGGCCACCGAGACGACGCCGGTGCCGCGGATCTGGGGATCGCTGCGGACACTTCACGATCAGGACATCTCCCACGGCGACCTGCGCGCCAGCAAGATCACCGTCGACGGCGACACCGTGATGTTCGGCGGTTTCGACCACGCCGAGTACGGAGCCACCGACACACAACTGCAGTCGGACATCGCGCAGCTGCTGGTGACGACGAGCGCGCTGTACGACACGCCGACGGCGGTGCGCGCGGCGATGGGCGTCTTCGGCAAGGAAACCGTCCTGACGGCGTCGCGGCGGCTGACGAAAGCTGCTGTGCCCGCACGCATTCGAGAGCCGATTCGCAATGCCAAGGCGGTGCTCGGTGCTGTGCGCGAAGAGGTGCGACTGCAGACCGGTGCGGATGAGATCGAGACAGAGACGGTCACGCGGTTCAACCGCAACCAGGTTCTGCAGATGGTGTTGCTCGTGGCGCTGGTCTACGTCGCGCTGCCGTTCATCAGCACGGTGCCGACGTTTTTGTCCGAGCTGAGGACGGCGAACTGGTGGTGGGCTCTGTTCGGCCTGGCGGTCTCCGCGTTGAAGTACCTCGGTGCGGCGGCGGCGCTGTGGGCGTGCGCCGACGGGCTGGTGAGCTTCCGCAACCTCACCCTGATGCAGGTGGCCAACACCTTCGCCGCCACCACGACGCCCGCAGGAGTGGGCGGACTCGCGTTGAGCGCACGGTTCCTGCAGAAGGGCGGACTGGGCGCGCTGCGGGCCGCCACCGCCGTGGCACTGCAGCAGTCGGTGCAGGTGGTCACCCACATCACGCTGCTGATCCTGTTCAGCGCGTTCGCCGGAGCATCGGCAGATCTGTCCCACTTCGTTCCCTCGGCGAGGATCGTGTACGCCGTCGGCGGTGTACTGCTGGTGCTGATCGCGGCGTTCGTCGTCGTGCCCAAGCTGCGGACGTGGCTGACGGCGACGGTCGGACCCCGCATCACGGAGGTCCTGCGCGACCTCCGCGAGCTGGCAAGTGAGCCGAGGCGCCTCGCGCTCATCGTGCTGGGTTGTGCTGCAACGACTCTCGGCGGAGCACTGGCGCTGTGGGCATCCATCGAAGCGTTCGGCGGCAACGCCTCCTTCGTCACAGTGACCGTGGTGACGATGATCGGCGGCACCCTCGCATCGGCGGCACCCACTCCGGGCGGCGTAGGTGCGGTGGAAGCAGCGTTGATCGGTGGTCTGGCAGCCTTCGGGGTGCCCGCCGGAATCGCCGTCCCGTCGGTGCTGCTCTACCGGGTGCTGACATGCTGGCTGCCGGTGTTCGTCGGCTGGTTCGTGATGCGTGGGCTGTCCGAGAAAGCCATGATCTAGATGGCGGCGCTCGCCGAGGGCGCGCGCAGTGCCCGGGAGGGGCGGCGCCCATCGTCGGAAAAGTGGTCGTGGAAGCCGGCGAAACAGCACCCCAATTCGCATCGGGTGCACGCTCGAGAGATGTGCCGAGTGTTGCAATTGCGGGTGCCGACGAAATTGCCCGGTTCCGGGGATTATTTCGCTGCAGTGCAGGCAGGGCCGGTAGGACTCGGCCAAAACTCGTGGTCAGGAATTCACACCAACGCCGAATGACTAAGCTATTGCTGGCCGATTCATAAGGCGTTCATTAGCTGTTCAATTTTCGAATCGCGGGCGTCGTCAGTGTGTGTCAGCATTGCGCCGTGAGGGGACGCAAAATCGCGATATTCCTCGGTGCGGTGACGGCAGCGAGCGTGACTCCGCTGAGTGAAATTCCGGCCGCATCCGCGCAGCCGTGCCCCGACGTCGAAGTGGTGTTCGCGCGCGGTACCGCCGAGGAACCCGGCGCCGGACCCACCGGCGATGCCTTCGTCGACAGGCTGCGTTCTCGCATCGGCACGAAGACGCTCGAGCTGTATCCGGTCGACTACCCCGCCACCACCGACTTCCCCAAAGCCCTCGACGGCGTCCGCGATGCCAGTGCCCGCGTCGAGTCCATGGCGGCGAACTGTCCCAACACCAACATCGTGCTCGGCGGGTTCTCACAAGGCGCCGCCGTGGCTGGGTTCGTCACCGCGAACGTGATCCCGGACGGAGCACCCGAGGGCGTGCCGAACCCGATGCCGCCCGACATCGCCACGCACGTCGCCGCCGTCGCACTGTTCGGAAAGCCCAACGACCGGTTCATGAGGGCGATCAATCAGCCGGACGTCGAGGTCGGACCGCTGTACGCGGGCAAGACCGTCGAGATGTGTGTTGATGACGACTTCGTCTGTTCGAGCGGCCGAGACTTCAACGCGCACACGCAGTATGTGGAGACCGGGAAGGTGGACGACGCGGCGACGTTCGCCGCCGCCAAGGTGACGGCGACGCCCCCAGCCGAGGCGACGCCGCAGGGAGCCGGCCAGCCGCATCTTCCGACGCCCGCCGCACCGCCGCTGTCGACGATTCCGGCTGCACCGCCGCCATCGGCCGCCGCTGCGCAACCCCAACCGCATCTGCAGGGCGCACCCGAGACGATCTACTCGTGTACGACGGTGTGCCGCGTCGTCGGGCCCGCTTGAACCATCCGCGTCTCTAGCACGTAGTACCTAGGTCCGACCCATCACGCCGTCCGCTTCCGACGGCAAGGGACCGCATCGGCGCTTGCGCATTCTCTGACCGCAACGTCGTCGCTGATTCGCGCAGCAATGGAGGTAGCGACCATCAAGGGCATTGCCACATATGCGATCTGACGACATCCCGGCGAAATCTGACATTCCGGTTGGAATGTCCTGAAACTCTAACGAGACCGTCAATAACCCGGTATGAATGTGGCGGACGTTAGCAACGGAAACGGTGATCTTGGACGCGAACGCCAGTTCGCTGAGACAGGGCGTGCTTACCCGCGTTGAGCCTGTCAGCAGCGCATCTTCGCCTTCTAAACAAGGGCGGCGTACCAGCGACGGCACTGGCCGCGATCCTCGGAGACACACTCAGACAACGGGTGGGAGATTGATATGCCAGAAGACGTGCGGCCCGCGTCACCGCAAACGCTGACACACGTTCTGATTCGGCGAGCCCAGCGCTACGGCGACAAGGTCGCGTTTGCCTATTCGTGCAATGGCGAAGATGAACCCGACCAGCTGACTTACCGGCAGTTGGACCACCGGGCACGAGCAATCGCTTCCGCTTTGCAGCGGCAAGGTGCCGCGGGGGAACGTGTTCTAATTCTGTGCCCGTCCGGTTTGGACTTCATCGCCGCCATCTTCGGGTGCTTCTACGCGGGCACGGTCGCGATTCCCGTGCATCCGCCGGCACACAGTCGACTGCTCTCCCGAGTCGCCTCGATCGTCGCCGACGCGAGAGCCGCGTTCGTGGTCACCACTGCCGAGGTGGAAAAAGAGCTCAAACCAGTTGTCGACGAGTTGCCCGACGGCGCTTCCTTGCGATGGTGTGCCGTCGATACCGATGTGCCCGATGATGCTGCCGGCTGGGTCGCCCCTGAAATCGATGCTCGGTCCACGGCGTTCGTGCAGTACACCTCCGGCTCGACGGGCACGCCGAAGGGCGTCCACCTGACGCACGGGAACCTGATTTCCAACCTGGGCGACATCGCCGAGATCCTGGGGCCCGGCGACAACGTGCGTGTCGTGAGCTGGCTGCCCCTTCACCACGACATGGGCCTCATCGGGGCGGTCTTCGGGGTCCTCTACGTCGGGGGCACCTGCTACCTCATGCCGCCGTCCGCCTTCATTCAGCGGCCGATGCGTTGGCTCGAGACCATTTCGCGCTACCGGGCGGACTTCAGCGTCGCCCCGAACTTCGCCTATGAACTCTGTGTCGAACGAAGCTCGGAGGAGGAGCGGGCAGCGCTCGATCTCTCCTCATGGAGCTCGGCGCTGAGCGGCGCAGAACCCGTCCGACCCGCGACCATGCAACGGTTCACCGAAGCGTTCGCACCGGCGGGATTCCGTTCAGAGAGGTTCCGTCCCGTCTACGGGCTGGCAGAGGCAACGCTCTTTGTTTCGGGCGCGATCGATCGCGGCCTGGCGCCGATCGAGATGCACCTGGACGGAGTCGCGCTGCGGGAGCACCGCGTCGTAACAGTTGCGCCCGAGCACTCAGCCGCCGCTTCGGTGGTGGGCTGCGGCCCCGCGGCCGACAGCCAGGAGATCCTCATCGCGGACCCGGTCACCCGCAGGCCATGCGCGCCGGACGAGGTCGGCGAGATCTGGATCGGCGGCGCGAATGTCGCGCTCGGATACTGGGGCAAACCGGCCGCGACGGAGGAGACATTCCGGGCTCATACCTCAGACACCGGACGCGGCCCGTTCCTGCGCACCGGAGACCTGGGCTTCGTCGTCGACGGCGAGCTGTTCGTGACGGGACGGCTCAAGGACGTGGTGATCATCCGCGGCAAAAACTATTACCCCAACGACATCGAATTCACGGTCCAGGAGACCCATCCGGGTCTGATGACCGGCCGCGGGGCCGTCTTCTCGGTCGCTCCCGACTCCGGCGGCGCAGAGCAGCTCATCGTGGTGCAGGAGATCGACCGCGAGAAGATCACCGAGGCCGATACCGATGCAGTGATCGGCGCCATCCGCACGGCGATCACCGCCGAGCACGAGATCCAGCCGCACGCGGTCCTGCTGGTCGATCTGCTGCGCATCCCGACGACGTCGAGCGGGAAGATCCGCAGGCGCGCCTGCAAGCAGAAGTTCATCGACGGCGAACTCGAGGCATTCGCGCAGTGGCACGCGCCCGTCAAGCGCGAGAGGCCGTCCGTGGCGCCCGTCGAGAACGCTTCTCCCGTAGCTTCTGGGCGCAGCACACAGGAGATCGAGGCCTGGTTCGTCGCGCAGCTCGCCGCCGAGCTGGACCTGTCGGCTGCGGAGATCGACATCACCCAACCGTTCGCTTACTACGGTCTCGACTCGGTGCGGGCCATTCAGTTGATGAGCGCGCTGGAGGCGTGGCTGGGATGCAAGACGTCGCCCACCCTTGCGTACGACTACCCGACGATCGAGCTGCTGGCCGGGCACCTGGCCAGCGATACCACCGCGGACGACCGCGCCGGCGCAAGCGAGCAAGACCGGCCCCTCAGCGCTGACGAACCCGTCGCGATCATCGGCATCGGTTGCCGCTTCCCCGGCGCCGACGGACCATCGGCTTTCTGGCAGATGCTTTGTGACGGCGCCGACGCAGTGATCGATGCGCCCAAAAACCGTTGGGGCGCCGAGTCGTCAGCGAACATGACCAGTCGGTCGGGCGGCTTCCTCGATCACGTCGACCAGTTCGATGCGGAGTTCTTCGGCATCTCCCCTCGCGAAGCGTCGCGAATGGATCCGCAACAGCGCCTTCTGCTCGAGGTGGCGTGGGAGGCGCTCGAAGACGCCGGGCAGGTGCCGGACGAACTCGCAGGAAGCCGCACAGGCGTGTTCACCGGCGTCTCCGCCACCGAGTACCAGCACCTCACGCTCTGCCGACCGGACCTCATCGACGCCTACAGCGGCACCGGCACCTCGATGAGCATCGCCGCCAATCGGCTCTCGTACATCTTCGATTTCCGCGGACCGAGCATGTCGGTCGATACGGCGTGTTCATCGTCATTGGTCGCCATCCACATGGCGTGCCGCAGCCTGCGTGACGGCGAGTCGACGCTGGCGCTCGCGGGCGGCGTGAACGTGATGCTGACTGACGGACCCAACGTCAACTTCTCCAAGGCAGGCGTGTTGGCAGCCGACGGCCGCTGCAAGACCTTCGACGCCGCGGCCGACGGCTGGGTCCGTGGTGAGGGCGCAGGCATCGTCATCCTCAAGCCGCTGAGTCGCGCTCTGGCCGACGGCGACCAGGTCTACGCCGTCATCCGGGGCAGCGCCATGAACCAGGATGGGCGGACCAACGGCTTGATGGCGCCCAGCAGGCGATCTCAGGAGGAGGTGCTGGCGGACGCTTACCGGCGGGCAGGTGTTTCGCCGGGCACAGTCCAGTACGTGGAGACCCAAGGCCTCGGCACGCTGCTGGGCGACGCGATCGAAGCGGAAGCTCTCGGCGCGGTTCTTGCCGACGGCCGGGCCCCGGAGGATCCCTGCGTCATCGGGTCGGTCAAAACGAACATCGGCCATCTCGAGGCCGCGTCCGGTGTCGCCAGCATCATCAAAGTCGCGTTGTCCCTTCGCCATCGGATCATCCCGCCGACTCTCAATTTCACGAAGCCCAACCCGAACATCGCGTTCGACACGCTGCCGTTGCGGGTCGCCGAGCGCCGGCTGCCTTGGCCGGATCGCGGCCGGGCCATTGCGGGAGTCAGCGCGTTCGGCTTCGGTGGCACCAATGCGCACGTCGTGCTGGCGGAGCCGCCGCAGGTTCGGGAGACGGCTTCCCCTGACGACACCGTTGGCGATCGCGTCGAAATCCTGCCGCTGTCCGCGCGCTCACCGGAGGCCCTCGCCGAGCTCGCGAGTCGTTATGAGGTGGCTCTCGGCGACGGCGCTCCGCTTGCCGACCTGTGCTACACGGCGGCTGCCCGGCGCGCACACCATGACCATCGGTTGGCGGCTGTCGGCCGGACGCGCGACCAAATGCGCGCGGCCCTAATCGCTTTCCGGGAAGGCACCTCTGAGCCGGCCCTGTCGTCCGGTCGGCGCCGTCCCGGCCAGCGGCCGGGGGCAGTGTTCGTCGTGACGGGCGACGGCTCGCACTGGTGCGGCATGGGGCAGCAACTCCATGCGGAAGAGCCCGCTTTCCGTGACGCCCTTGCCATCTGCGACCGCGCCCTGCGGCCGCACCTGGAGCACTCGGTACTCACCGAGATCCTGGCGGACCCGGCCGAATCGCATCTCGACGACGACGTCGACATCGTCGCCGCCGCCGTGTTCGCCGTCCAGGTGTCCATGGCCGCGCTCTGGCGGTCGTGGGGCATCCAGCCCGCCGCCGTGATAGGACACGGCATGGGCGAGGTGGCCGCCGCGCACATCGCGGGTGTCATCAGCCTGGACGATGCCGCACAGCTGCTCTGCACACGGACACGGTTCATCCGACGCAGAAGTGACCGCGTGGGGCGCGCAGAGCTCAAAGCCGTGCTCGATCGCCTGCAACCAGCCGAGGCGACGACACCCTTGTACTCGACGGTGACCGGCGCCGCACTGAACGGCCAACTGCTCGACGACGCGCACTGGGTGGCGAATGTGGCTGCCCCCGTCCAGATCTCGGCTGCGATCCGCCGGCTGGCCGAGCTGGGGCACGACACCTTCGTGGAGATCAGCCCGCATCCCTCGATGCACGACGAGGCGGTTTCGGAGTACACATTGGTGTCTTCCATTCACCGCGGTGAATCCGAGCGCGAAGCCATGCTGGCCTCGCTCGGCGGCCTTTACAGCAGCGGTCAGTCGATCGCATGGGAGTTACTGCACCCGTGGAGACGTCGGCCTTCGGCCGCGCCGATGTATCCGTGGAAGCGTGAACGGTTCTGGTTGGACGACCTCGACACCGATGCGACCCCGAGTCAACCGCGGATCGACGTTGGTGTGCCCGCGGTCGATGATGCACCGAGCGATGCACCCAGCGAGGAAGCGCTCAAGGTCAGGCTGGACCGCGCGGATCAACACGAGCGGCTACGGCTCCTGCGGACCTACCTACAGACCCAGACCGCGGGCAGGCTTGGCATGAGGCCGTCGCTGCTGGACATCCAGTCGCCGCTGACCAACTTCGGCGTCGACTCACTGATGGCCGCGGAACTGCGGACGCAGATCGAGCGTGACTTGGGCATCGTGGTACCGGCCGTCGAATTGCTCGACGGCCCAAGCGTTGCCGGCCTGGCCGATTGGCTCGGTTCGACGGTGTCAGCAGCAGGTCCGTGGAAACCGAAGAAAACCCTTCCCGCCGACATCCTGGTAGCGACTCCCAATGGAGCTCACGAAGCGAGCGCGCTCGCAGGGGAACGGTGGATCGACCTATTGACGCAGGTGCCCGACGTGTCCGACGACGACGTCGACGCCCTGCTTCGTGAAGTCCTGCAGGCTGGAGAGGGCGGAGAATGACTAAAACGATCGATCGGGCCCTGGACATATCCGGCCTCTCGGCCGACGAGAAGCGTGCGCTGTTGTCGCGGCTCCTCCGTGAACGCGCGGAGTCGTCGGCCTCGACGCATCCGCTGTCGTTCGGACAGCGGTCGCTGTGGTTCCTTTACAACCTCGCTCCCGGCAGCCCCGCCTACACCATCACCTACGCGGGTTTGATCAGCGGCGACCTGGACGTCCCCGCGCTGGAGCGGGCCGCCCAGGCGCTCATCGACCGGAATGCCGTGCTGCGCACCACTTACGGTGTGCGTGACGGCCAACCGGTTCAGTTGGTGCATCCCCACTGGCGGGTGCGGATGGCCCGGCACGACCTCGGTCCCGACGAACATGAACTCGACGACTGGCTGCGCCGGGAGTCGAACCATCCGTTCGACCTCGAGATCGGCCCGGTTCTGCGGCTGACGCTGCTACGGCGTGGACCGCACGAGCACGTGCTGGTCCTCGTGATGCATCACATCGCCGTCGACTTCTGGTCCATCGACGTCATGCTCGACGAGCTGCGCCTGCTGTACGCCGCTCAATTCGGCGGGCAGACGCCACCGGTGTGCCCCCAACGCTACGTCGACCATGTCGACCGGCAGAACCAGCTGATCGAGGGCGAGCACGGAGAACGTCTCTGGGAATACTGGCGCGAGCAGCTGTCCGGCGAGTTGCCGATCATGCAGTTGCCGACGGACCGGCCCCGGCGGGTGGCTCAGACATATCGCGGCGCCGTGCACCGCTTCACCCTCGACGCCGGGCTCACCGCGGACTTGAAGAAGACCGGCCGCAGCGCGGGCTCGACGCCGTACATGACCCTGTTGGCGGCGTACGCCACCCTCCTGCACCGCTACAACGGGCAGGAGGACCTGCTCATCGGATCGCCGTTCGCCAACCGCGAATATTCAGGGCTCGAGGAACTCGTTGGCTACCTTGCCAATCCGCTGGTTCTGCGTGCCGATCTGCACGGCGACCCGACGTTCTCAGAACTCCTCGGCCGCATCAAGGAGACGGTTCTCGGCGCCCTGCGGCACCAGGAGTACCCATTCGCTTCGTTGGTCGAGCGGTTACGGCCAGTTCGGGACGCGAGCCACGCGCCGCTGTTCCAGGTCTCCTTCGCCTGGGAGCAGTTCCGCCGCTTCCACGACGGCACGGACCACGGGGCTGACGGCACAGCACTTGACCTGACGTCCGTTCACATCGGGCAGGGCGGCGCACCCGATGACCTGATGATGCTGGTCGGCGAGTTGGACGGAAAGTTGATCTGCGCTCTGCAGTACAACACCGATCTCTTCGACGACTCGACGATCGAGCGCATGGCGGGCCACTTCACCACGCTGCTCCGCGGAATCGTCACCGATCGCGACAGGCGGTTGTCGGAGTTGCCGTTTTTGACCGCCGACGAGACTCGCCAGCAGGCGGAGTGGAATGAGACCCGGGTCCACTTCGACGCTCCCGAGTGTCTGCACGAGATCATCGCGGAGACGGCCCGACGCAACCCCGCTGCGGTCGCCGTGACCTACGAGGACCGCGACATGACCTACGCGGAACTCGACCGGCGCGCAGACGCGCTGGCCCACCGGTTGCAGAGCATGGGCGTCGGTACGGACACGATCGTGCCCGTGGTCCTCGACCGCTCGCAGGACCTCGTCGTCGCAATGCTGGCCGCTCTGAAGGCCGGTGGCGCCTTCATGCCGATCGACCCGACACAACCCACCAATCGCATTGCCACCACTGTGGCCAATGCACCGGGCGTGCCGGTGTGCATCACGCACCAGCGCCATATCGATCGCATCGAAGGATTCACCGGCGAACTCTTGTGCCTCGACGCGCTGTCGGTCCCTCTGCAGGAAGACGCGGTGGCGCAGCCGACCGCCACGACGTCGGCAGACAACGCGTACGTCATTCACACATCCGGGTCTACCGGTGCGCCGAAGGGCGCGCTCAACACGCACGGTGGGATCCGCAACCGGCTGTTGTGGATGCAGCAAGCCGACCCGCTGAGCGCCGCCGACCGCGTTTTCCAACAGACCCCGGTGACGTTCGACGTTTCGGTGCTGGAGATCTTCTGGCCGTTGATCGCCGGTGCGCAGCTTGTCATCGCGAAACCGGACGGACACAAGGACATCGCCTACGTGGTGAAGACCGTCGCGGAGAAGTCGGTCACCGCAGCGTTTTTCGTGCCCACCATGTTGCGATCCTTCCTCGCCCAGCCTGCGGTCACGGACTGCGTGGCTCTGCGCCGGGTGTCGTGCGGCGGCGAGCTGGTGCCCTACGAACTCACCCAGCGCTTTCATGCCACCCTGAAGGCGGAGCTGTGGAACGAGTACGGCCCCGCCGAGACGGCGGTCACCGCCACCTATTTCCATTGCAAGAGAGGCGCATCCGGCCCGACGGTTCCGATCGGGCGACCGATCGCCAATGTGCGTGTGCATCTTCTGAACACCCACGGCCGGCCCGTACCGGTCGGTGCTGCCGGTGAGATGTTCATCGCCGGTGCAGGCGTCGGACGCGGATACCTCAACCAGCCGGATGCGACGGCCGCGAGCTTCATCCCCGACCCGTTCGCCGAGCACCCCGGCCAGCTGATGTACCGCACCGGCGACCTGGCGCGGTTGCTGCCGGACGGCAACATCGAGTATCTGGGCCGTCTCGATGACCAGGTGAAGGTCCGCGGTGTGCGGATCGAGCTCGGTGAGGTCGAGGCCGCGTTGGCCAAGCACCCCGACGTTCGGGAGAACGCGGTGGTGGCGGGCAAGGACGACCGCGGAAACACCCGGCTGGTCGCCCATGTGGTCGCGGCGGGGCAGCCCGCGCCGACGACCAACGAGCTGCGTCGATTCCTGATCGAACAGTTGCCTGCGGCGATGGTGCCGTCCATCTTCTGCACGACGGCGACGCTGCCTCGCACGCCGGGCGGGAAGGTGGATCGCCGTGCATTGGTGGCGGCCGCCGAGGCCGCGCCATCCGAAGCGCAGGAATTCGTCGCCCCCCGCACGCACGCCGAGAAGCTTCTGGCCAAGATCTGGTGTGAGGTCCTCGAGCTGGAACGTGTTGGCGTGCACGACGATTTCTTTGCGCTGGGCGGCTGCTCGACGCACAGCATGGAAGTAACCGTGAAGGCCGAGGCGGCCGGTATGCCGCTCACCCCAGAGGCGGTGTTCGTGTGCAGCACGATCGCCGATCTGGCAGCCGAATACGGCCGCGGTGCCGACGCAGTCGTCGAACCCGCTGAGGATCTCGATGTCGTCGACGCTTCTGATGACGAATCGCCCGAGGCCGAAGAACAACAAGCCGCGCCCACTCCGGCCGTTGCCGCGCCCCCCACGGTCAGCCCGCAGACGCGCAACACGGTGGTGGAGAGCATCGGGACCTATCTCCCCGCAGAGATCGTCTCGACCGATGCTGTCCTCGCCGGCTGCACGGTTGAGGTGGGCATCCCGTTGGAGCGCCTGACCGGCATCAAGAACCGGCGAGTGGTCGGCAGGGGCGAGTACTCGATCGACCTCGCCAGGCAGGCGATGGACGACTGCCTGGGCCGCTCGAGTTACGGGCCCGAAGAGATCGATCTGATCATCGCCTG
Source organism: Mycobacterium sp. (assembly GCF_032159565.1). GTDB lineage: Bacteria > Actinomycetota > Actinomycetes > Mycobacteriales > Mycobacteriaceae > Mycobacterium. Next base: position 17,110 of record NZ_JAVHWR010000102.1, on the reverse strand, counting down.
CAACATCTCTCGCTGCGACGGTCCCGATCACAAATTCGTATTCGAACCCGGCACGGCGGCGCGACTTCGCGACCGGTGCGGACTGACCAACGCGATCGCATTCGACATCAGCAACGCGTGTGCAGGCATGTGGACGGGCATCAACGTCGCCGACGCCTATCTGAAAACCGGCCTGGTGCAACGCGCCATGGTAGTGAGCGGCGAGTACATCACTCACCTGACCGAGACCGCGCAGAAGGAAATCGAAGGTCCGATGGACTCGCGTCTTGCGTGCCTGACCCTCGGCGACGCCGGGGCGGCAGTGATTCTCGAGCGTGGCACAGGTGACCGTGTCGGCTTCCATGACATCGACATGGCCACCCTCGGCGCCTACAGCAAGCTCTGCGTGGCCAAGACGACCGATGGGCCGCACGGCGGAGCCGTCATGTTCACCGACTCCATCGCGGGAACAGCGGTCGCAGTCAGGGCGGCGGTGCCTTATGTCGCGGCCGTGATGCGGCGACACGGCTGGCGTCCGCAGAGTGCCGACCACCTCGTCATCCACCAGACGTCGGAATCGTCGCTCAACGATGCGATGCTCGCGATCAACCGGGTGTTCGGAAAGTCCGCCGCCCATCTCGGCAACACCATCTTCAACTTGACCGAACGCGGCAACACCGCGAGCACTTCGCACTGGGTGGCCCTCAAGGATCACATCCTGAGCAACCGGATCCAGTCCGGTGACCGCACCGTCTTCGGCATCAGCGGGTCGGGCCAGACAGTCGGCGCCGCGCTCTACACGTTCGACGACCTGCCTGACCGGCTGCGCCGCGGATCCAACGGCCAACGCGCAGTGGGTCTTTCGAGCAGCCGGCGGCCCGCAGAGCTTCCCGCGACACCGCGTGTGCGCGTCGTGGGAGTCGGTACCGTTCCCGCTGATGTGTCGACGACTCAGGGTTCGGTGGCCAACGGTGTGCATGCCGCCAAGGCGTGCCTCGATGCCAGCGGTGTCGCCCCGTCGCAAGTCGGCCTGCTCATCCACGCGGGCGTTTACCGTGACGAGTTCATCAGCGAACCCGCCATCGCCGCGTTCATCGCGGGCGACATCGGCGCCAATGAAGACATTCAAGGGGCCGACGGCGCAAAGACTCTCGCCTTCGATGTGCTCAACGGCGGAGTCGGCTTCCTGAACGCCTGCCAGGTCGCCACCCAGATGATCGGCGGCGGCAAGGTCGACCACGCGATGGTGGTGGTCGCGGAGACGGAGAACAACACCGCCGAAAGCGGTGATCCTCTGCTCGGCGTCGACCAGACCGGATCCGCCGTGCTTTTGACTGGCGGCGACGACTCCGTCGGCTTCGGTCGGTTCGTGTTCCATCACGACCCCGAGCACGCCGACGCGCTCACCACATACACGCGCCAGGCACAGGGGCACACCTGGTTGCACATCGACCGCGAACCGAAGCTGACGACCCACTACCTGGACTGCATCCCCGCCGCAGTCGACGAACTGCTGCAGCTCGAGGGACTTGACCGCTCGGACATTTCGGTGGTGATTCCACCGTTCCTGTCTGCGGGCGATCGCACCGAGCTGGCCACCCGTATCGGCATCGATAGCATGCGCTTCGTCGAATTTCAAGGCGAGGCAGATCCTTTCACCTCGTCGGTGCCCCTCGGCCTCCAACAGGCCCGGCGGCACGGGCTGGTCAAGCCGGGCGATATCGGCTTGATCATCACTGTCGGCTCGGGTCTTCAGGTCGGCTGCACCACCTACCGATTCTGAGGTTGGAGATGACTCAAACCGCTGCTCTGACGGAGAACCGGACGGCGATGAAGCCGGTCGGAAAGTTCACCGCTGATCTGCTCAAGGTCGGTGTCGACAGCCTCGCAGGCGTCGTAGGGGACACGGTCATCGAACGTGTCCGGCGTCGCAACGGCGCCGCCGACCCGGTGACATGCTTCAATCCGTTCAAGCGTGAAACCATCCTCGACCCCTACCCCGAATACGAGCAGCTTCTCGCCGGGCCGCCGGTGCGCTACAACCCCCGGCTCGGCATTTGGATCGTGCCGCGCTTCACCGACGTGCGGGCAGGGTTGCGTGACCACGAGCGCCTGTCCTCGTCACAGAGCCAGAGCCGGTTCCGCGTGGCGTTGCCGATGATGATCGCCAAGGATCCGCCCGACCATACGCGGCTGCGCCAGTTGGTATCTCGTGCCTTCACGCCCCGTGCGCTCGCGGCATGGCAGACCTTGATCGAGCAGGTCTGCGACGAACTTCTCGACCGGATGCTCAGCATGCCGAACCCCGACGGCGTGCAAGACCTGGCCAAGCCTTTGCCAACCCGGATCATCGCCACCATGTTCGGCATTCCCGAGGCCGATCAGATGAAGTTCCTCACCTGGTCGGAGGCATTGATCGACGGCTCCTTCGTCGAGGTCGGCAGGCGGACTCCCAACGTCGTTCAAAAGATGGCGCGGGCTACGTTCGCCATGCGAAAGTACGTGCGGCCGCTCGTCGACGAGCGGCGCCGCAATCCAGGCGCCGACCTGATCTCGATGATGGCCCAGGCGGAAGACGGAGACGTACTCGACGACGACGAAATCTTCTGGGGCGTCGTCATGCTCATCGTCGCGGGCAACGAGACCACGACGAACCTGCTTGGCTGGCTGCTGCACACCTTCGCAACGCGACACGACATATTCGATGAGCTACGCGGTAAGCCCGAGTTGATTCCGACGGCCATCGAGGAGCAATTGCGGCTCGAGTCGCCGGTGCAGGGTTTCTACCGCACCGCGACCGTCGACTACCCCGTCGAGCATCTCGTCATCCCGAAGGGGTCACGGGCGATGATGCTGTTCGGCGCCGCCAACCGCGACCCGCGGCACTTCTCCGACCCGAACACCTTCCGTCTCGACCGCGGAGCCGTCGACCATCTGGCGCTCGGCGGTGGTGTGCACTTCTGCCTTGGCGCCGGTCTTTCCCGGATGGAAGCGGGCCAGATCATCGCGCATCTCTCGAAGCGGGTCGCCGCAGTGGAATTGGTTGGACAGCCACAGCGGCTCCACAACGCGACGATGCGCGGATTGACGCATCTTCCTCTTCGAATGGTGGGCGCCTGATATGCCGTTCGATGCATCAACACAAATAAGGATTGGGACGTGACAAAAAACAACGGCGAGGTCCTCGGCGCACCGGTCATCGAAGCGCGAGACCTTTCGAAGTCATTCGGTCGCGGCGACACCGAGACACCGATTCTCAAAAACATCGACCTGCAGATCTTCTCGGGTGACTTCGTGGTGCTGATCGGGCCGTCCGGCTCGGGGAAGTCGACGTTGCTGAGCATCCTCGGGTTGCTCGAACCGCCATCGAGTGGTGACGTGTTGGTGGCCGGACAGAGCGTTAAGAAACTTTCCCGTCGTCAGCTCGCTCGCATGCGAGGCCGCAAGCTCGGATACGTCTTCCAGTCCTTCAATCTCCTCGCCGGGCTGTCGGTGGTCGAGAACGTCATGCTCAGTGGCCTGCTCGTCGGCGAATCCGGTCGCACCCAACATGACCGGGCGATCGAGTTGCTGACTGAGTTCGGCCTCGCGGACAAGGCCAAGCGTGTGCCGTCGGAGTTGTCCGGCGGTGAGCAGCAGCGGGTGGCGATCGCGCGAGCGCTGTTCATGAAGCCCGACGTGATACTCGCCGACGAGCCGACGGGAAACCTCGACACGAAGAACGGTCGCAAGGTCATCGAAACCCTCGAGAATCTGAACCGCGAAGGTCAGACGATCGTCCTGGTCACCCATGACCTGTCGATAGCCGAAAATGCGCCCCGGCTCATCGCCTTCCGCGACGGCCAAATCGAAAGCGACAGCCGCGGGACGGGCAGGCACCGTCTTGAAGCCGATGACCTCCAGCGAGTGGCGCCGTAACAATGGCGGGGCGCCGAATAGCCGCGACCGTCAGTGTTCTCAGGATCATCAACCTGCGGGCTCTTCGACGACATGCCTTCCGGGCACTGCTGGCCGCCATTTCGCTGGGTGGCGGCGTGGCCGTCGTCGTCGCAGTGATGATCGAGGCAACCAGTGTCACCAAGGCCGTCGAAGACGTCGGTTACCGGATCGCCGGCCCGGCGCCGATGCGCATACTCGGAGCCGCGAACCGAGCGGGCGTGACACCGGAGGCGATGCGAACCGCCGCCACCACACCGGGCGTAACGGCGGTGGTCCCCGTCGTTCGGGCCATCACCATGGTCCGCACGGGTGACCGCGAAACGTACGTGCTGGCTTTGGGCATCGACTGCACGGCACGATGGATCATCGACCCCGCCGTATGCCCGCCCGGCCAGCAGGAGCCCCCGCTGCCGGCCACATCAACCATTCTCAGCAAGTCACTGGAGCCGTCGTCGAGATTGGTCACCGACGTCGGGCAGATGTCTTTGACTGGGCTGCAGCAAGTCTCGCAATTGGACACGATCAATAACGGCATGGTCGTGGTGTTGCCGCTGCGCGCGGCCCAGGCGCAGTTCGCTCGAGGCGACCGGGTCGACATGGCTTACCTCACGCTTGTCGACGACGCCAAGGCACCTCAGATAGGAAAGCAGCTCCAGCAGTCACTCGGCCCCGGCTTCGACGTGCTGACTCGCAGCGAACCCGACCGGGGTTTCAACGTCAACATCGTGCTTCTCCCGCTGCTCGCGATCTTCGCCCTCATCGCGGTAGGTGTCGGCGTCATCCTGATCGCCCAGATCACCCGCCTGTCGGTCGAGGAACGCCGGCACGAGGTGGCGGTCGCCGCCGCGCTGGGCGCGTCTCCGCTGTCCGCTGTGGTCGGCTTCCTCGCCGAAGCCGCGTTCCTCGGGGCGATCGGCTCGACGTTCGGCGCCCTCATCGGCATCGGCATCGCACATCCCGTTGTCGCGAGTGCCAGCACACTGACACAGCTGTACATCGGCGTGAATACCCCTGTCGTGATCGAACCCGGCATCGTGGCGTTGGGCATCGGCTTGGGTGTTGTGCTGGCGATTCTGGCCGCCCTGCTTCCCAGCCTGTCGGCACAGCGGACCGCGATTGCGTCCGAACTATCCGGACGTGCCGCGCAGGAGACCACCAAGTCGCGCAGCATCTGGCCCAAGGCGGTCGGGCTGCTCGCACTCGGTGCTGCCGGAGTTTTCGCCGCGAGATTCGCCGCCGAGTCCGGCGGCCTGGAACCGTGGCAGGCCGCGGTTTCCGGCGCAGGCGTCGTTGTTGCGGTAGTCGGAATGCTTACGGCCGCAGCGTATCTCAGCGCCCAACTCATCTCGATGGTGCGCTTGGGGCCGACAAGGGCGCGCGGCGCGACATTCCGGATAGCGCTCACGGGACTGCGCGCGAACCCGACGCGAACCACCGCGATCGCTGGTGCCGTCGCCGTACCGGTGGCGGTGGCGATGCTGCTCTCGAGCTTCCTCGTCGGAATCAACAGTGGCTCGGCGAATCTGGCGAGAGCGCAGGCAAGCGACCGCCTGGTGGTGACCACCTCGCGATTCAACGACTGGGGCGCGCTGGACGCGAAGGTGTCCCCCGACACCATCGCGAAACTCGGAGCCCTGCCGGGCGTCGAACGCGTTGAGCAAATGGTGGAGATCGAAATGGCGCTTGCCAACGGATCGGCCGCCTACATGCGCGCCGAGAGTGACCCCACCTTCCCGTTCCCCATGCTGGCCGGCCAGTCGCCGAAGGCGACGCTGGACGCCAACCAGCTCGTCATCGGTGGCATCCTCGCCCGCGAGGAGAACCTTCGCGTAGGCGACACGATTCTGCTCGGCAGCGGACCACACGCACAGAAGATGGCCATCGGCACCATTGTGGCGACGCCGGAAGTCGGTGGCCGGCGGATATACATGCCCTTCGACGCCGCCAAGCAGATCTTCGGGGAGCAGCCCCCTGGCCTGGTCCGCATCAAAGCGGCTCCAGGTGTGCCGCTGGATCAAGTCGCCGCCGAGATCAACTCCACGCAGTTCAACCAGCTCGTCAAAGTCACCGACTCGGCCGGGTACGAGCAGGCCACCGCCAGCGGTCTCGGCCGCTTCCTCACGACGTTGAATGCGCTCAAGTACGGCCTTCTCGCGATCGCATTCGTATCGGTGTCGTCGACGCTGCTCCTCGTCGGCATGCGCCGCCGACGCGAGATGGCGCTGGTGCAGGCGCTCGGCGCCACCAGATCGAAGGTTTTCTCGGTCACGACGATCGAGGCCCTCACCGCCAGCGGCGTGGGCGCCGTACTCGGCGCGGTGCTGTCCGTGGCGATCATGGAGGCGGTTCGGCAGGCGGCCGTCGTCAATGTCGGATCGGTCAGCCCACTGACCTTTCCCTGGCTGGAGGCCCTCAAGTATGCGGCGCTCGCAGCCGCGGCCGCGGTATTCGCAGCGATCGTCCCCGCATGGAAGAGCACGAAGGCGGCACCGTCGACAGCGCTGCGGGACGAGTAGGTCAGCGACAATGGCTTCATGGACGACGATGTGCCGGGTGGCCGGACCCGAATAGTCACTTCGAGACGCGAGGTTCTCAAGTACTCGCTGGGTGCTCCCCTTCTCGCCGGTCTTGCCGCGTTGACCTTCGATGAACTCCGTGCGTCAGCCGCCGATGCCAAGCTGATCGACTTCGCCGAGCGTTTGGTGCCCGCGGATCAAATCGCGGCGGCGGGGTATGCGGGCGCGCTCGTCTACGTCTCCGAGCTTCGGCCCGGCGCCACCTTCGATTTCAAGCCGGTCACCCGCGAGTACGCGGATGCGCTGCGCGCGTCCGGGCTGCACGTCGTCAGCTGCTATCAGTACGGCAAGCCCGGCTGGCCGACACCCTCGGATTTCACCCGCGGCTACGACGGCGGCGTCGCCGACGCTCAAACAGCGATGCGCCTGCATGCCGCGGCCGGCGGTCCGGATTCGGCGCCGATCTTCTTCAGCATCGACGAGGACATCGACGCCGACACCTGGAAAACCGTTGCGCTGCAGTGGCTTCGTGGAATCAACTCCGTCCTGGGCGTGCAGCGCACCGGTGTCTATGGTCACGCCGGAGTGTGTGGGTGGGCGATCGCGGGCGACGTCATCGGCCACTCCTCCACTCCGGGATACCGGTGGGCATGGCAGACCAGAGCCTGGTCACATGGCGAGCGCGAACCGGCTGCGGTGCTGTACCAGAATCTCATCGTCACCGCGGCCGACCCCGGCGTCAGCCTGGGCGGTACCCATGTCGACGAGGACGACATCCTGGCAGCCGATTTCGGCCAATGGGATCTCGCTCGCTGACTGTGCCCGCCCATAGGAAGGACGACGTCACCAGGGGCCCCGAAACGGCTCGGTCATACGGATCTACACACCGCAGCACTGACATAGGCTCGAGGTGTGGACGAATCGACTCGCTCGACCGCCGAGCTCATCGTCGAGTGTCTTGAGAACGAGGGCGTAACGCACGTTTTCGGGATACCCGGCGAGGAAAACATCCGATTCGTCGACGCGCTGTCTCGATCGTCGATCGAGTACGTGCTGACGCGCCACGAGCAGGGTGCCTCGTTCATGGCGGAGGTCTATGGACGCTTGACCGGCCGTGCCGGCGTGTGCTCGGCAACCCTCGGCCCTGGCGCGATCAACCTTCTGCTCGGCGTGGCCGATGCCACCACGAATTCGACGCCACTCATTGCTCTTTCGGCGCAGGTCGGCATGGGCCGAAGCTACAAGGAGTCGCATCAAGGCGTGGACCTGGTTTCGATGTTCGCGCCCGCGACCAAGTGGTCCGCACTTGTTGCGACACCGTCCGCTGTACCGGAGATGGTCCGCAAGGCCTTCAAGCTCGCACAGACCGAGCGCCCGGGAGCGGTCTATCTCGCCGTTCCCGAGGACGTCGAGGAAGCCGCTGCCCCTGCCGAGTCGGGCCCATTACCGGTCAACGTGCCGCGGCCCGACGATCCCTCGGCCGCTCAACTGGAACGGGCGGCGGAGATCCTGCGGCACGCACGCAGCCCCATCCTGTTGGCCGGTCACGGCGCAGCCCGCAGCGGCGCTACCGAAGCGGTACGCCGGTTCGCCGAAGCGCTCGACATCCCGGTGGCCACCACGTTCCACGGTAAGGGCGTGATGCCCGACGACCACCGGCTGTCGCTCGGCGCGGTGGGTTTCATGCGCCATGACTACGTGAACTTCGGCTTCGACCGGGCCGATGCCATCATCGCCGTCGGTTACGAGTTGCAGGAGTTCGATCCGGTCCGCGTCAATCCGAGCGGTAACACGAGCATCATCCACATTCACCGCTTCCCCGCCGAAGTCGACGCGCACTACAACGTCGCGGTCGGATTGCACGCCGACATCGCCCGCACACTCGATGAGCTGGCGACGATGGTGACTCGTGATCACCCGTCCGTGTCGGGGCACGAGCAGATCCGTGAGCTGCTCTCGGCTGAGCTCGATCGGGGACGCGCCGACGACAGTTTCCCGCTCACGCCGGCCAGGATCGTCGCCGACACACGAGCAGCGTTGCGGCGCAACGACATTGCCCTAGTAGATACCGGCGCGCTCAAGATGTGGATGGCCAGGCTTTACCCGACCTATGAACCGAACACCTGCCTGATCTCCAACGGGCTCTCAACGATGGCATGGACGCTGCCAGGGGCGATCGGCGCCAAGATCGCGCGGCCCGACGCGAAGGTGCTCGTCGCCAACGGCGACGGGTCGTTCCTGATGAACTCGCAGGAGATCGAGACTGCACTGCGGCTCGAAATCCCGATGGTGATCCTCATCTGGGATGACAACGCCTACGGTCTGATCAGCTGGAAGATGGACCTGGAGATCGGCCACAACGTGGACACCCGATTCGGCAATCCCGACTTCGTCACCTATGCCGAGAGTTTCGGCGCAAAGGGCTACCGGATCTCGGCCGCCGAGGAACTGCTCCCGACCCTGCGCGCCGCACTCGACGACGACACCGTCAGCATCATCGCGTGTCCCGTGGACTACTCGGCCAACAGCGACCTCATCGCTTCACTGGGCGAGCTGGACGAGTCGCTGTCCTGAAGCGCTGCACTACGGCCACGGTGCGCGACAGGCGGGGAGCCAAGCCCGTACTTCTCCTGTTCCAGGCTCCGACATCGTCGCTCTTCGGTCATCGGGCGGGTTGATAGATCTGCTCAGCGGGCACCGAAGCGACGCCCAGTTCGTGTGCGACGGCGTCGATGGCGGCTCGGGCGATATCGCGATCGACCCGGCCGTCGGAGCCGAAGTACGGTCCGATGTAGCGCTCGTAGTAGCGCTGCACTTCGTCGCGGGTCATCCGGTTCAGAAACGATGCGAGGTAGTCGACGACCAGATCGGGTGTGTCCGCAACGGTTTTCAGGGCGCGCTGGTTGGCCCGGACCAGCGCCTGCAACGCGGCGTCGTCGGATTTGAAGTGGGCCGCATCCGCCGCGATTCCCACGGTGGGGATCTGGAAATCATCACCGACCCAGGCGAGCACGTGGAAGCCCTCCTCATCGGCGACCTGCTCGGGCCCAAGGGTGCTTCCGACATACGCGGCTTCGATGCTGCCATCGCGAAGGCGTCGCAGGTCCATCTGATAGTCGCCCGGATGCCGCGACACACAATCGATGTCGCGGTCGGGGTCAATACCATGACGGCGCAACACGATTCGCGCGAAGCACCCTGGCGCGGTGTGCGGCGCGTGTACCGCGAGCCGGCGCCCTCGAAGGTCCGCCATGGACGCCACGTCGCCGCCGCCGAGAAACCAGAAGAGTGGCCGATGGGTGTTGACGCTGTGCACGGTCCATTCGACACCGTCCGTCAGACGAGACAGCACGGCTCGTCCGAGCCCGATCGTCGCGCACGACCGCAGGCGATCGTCGTCCCAGCCGGTTCCGTCGTGGATGGCGACATGGATGCCTTCGTCTGCGAAGAAGCCCTCCTGATCGGCGACATGGGCAACCAGTTCCTCGTGAATGCCACGTCCGACGTAGGCAAGATCGATCGTTTCCATGATGCGATTCCTTCGTTCGATCCAATGAGAACGACGCAGCCGCGGTCAGTCCATGGCAAGGCCGCCGTTGACCGGCAGGTAGGCACCGGTGGTGAAACCGGAGTCCTCGCTTGCCAGAAACGCGACCGTTTTGGCCACCTCGTCGGGCCGAACCAGCCGGCCCATGGGGTTGGTCGCACCGAGGCGCTGGATTTGTTCGGGAGTCAGCTGGTCGGTCACCGTCGTCTCGTCCACCGTGGCCGGCGCCACAAGGTTGGCGGTGATCCCGTGTGGCGCCAGCTCGAGCGCGAGGTAGCGGACGAACTGGTCCATGGCGGCCTTGGCGGTGCCCAGCGCGATCATCCCGTCCCGCGGCCGTTTCGACAGACCCGTGCTGAGGAACACCATGCGGCCGTACTTCCGGGAAATCATTGCCGGCACAATCGCTTTGGTGAGCAGGTAGGCAGCTCGCAGCTCCCGCTCCAACTTGCCGCCGAGCTGTTCCCAAGTCAGATCGGCGAACGACGTGACGTCGAAGGGGATCAATGCGTTGTGAACGAGTACGTCGATCCGGCCCCATCGCTTTTCGGCTTCTGCGACCATTTTGGCGACCTCATCGCCTCGGGTCACGTCGGCCCGCACCGCCATCGCTTCGCCGCCGGCCTCCGTCGCGGCACGGACCACCTGCTGCGCCTCATCGGCGCTGGAGCGGTAGTTGACGACGACGCGGAACCCGCGCTCCGCCAGAACGAGTGCTGTCGCCGCACCGATTCCGCGACTGGCCCCCGTGATGACCGCAACACGGTCCATGTGGGTCCACCTCCTGATCATGAGAATGCCACCCACACTCGTGGTTGGGCGATGCATTCGCGCGAGGAGAACTCACAGGCTCGCGAGGACCGTAATCGCGCGGTGACTGGCGCGCCGCCGAAGGTCATTTACCCGTGCACACGCAGCACATGACGGCGATAAGGTCCGCACGGCACTCGAAGACGACACCGTCAGCGAATTGCAAGAGTCGCTGTCCTGATAGGTCTGCCCGCCGGCCCGAAAATCCAGATCGCCGCTCCCCGAGGGCAACCGACACTTAAGGTCGAGAAGCCCCAGACGCGTGAACTTCGACGAGAGGAGTGCGGCTTTGAGTCAGTGGTTGGTAAGCAATATGCCGTCGTGGCTGCTTCTGCTCACACTTGTTGCAGTCACAGCTGGCCTGGCAATGGCCGTGCAGGTCTTCGTTCGCAGGCGATACCCGAAGCTCCGGGGAGAAGAGCACAACGACGTCACCAAGTTCGCTTTCGGTGTCGTGGGCCTTGTCTTCGCATTCTTCATCGGTTTCGTCGTATCGGCGATGTGGGGCCAGATCAACGATGCCGATGGTAGGGCGCGGACCGAGGGCGCGGCCGGGGTGGAATTGGCTAGAAGCGTCACCATATTCGACCAGCCGGATCGTGACCGAATTCGACAGAGCCTCTTGGACTATGAGAACGCCGCGGTCATCGAATGGAGCGAGGCCGCCGGTGGCCGTCATTATCCGGAAGCCGACAAAGCACTGGCAAGTCTGCGTTCCGCCTACGAAGGCGTACAGACTCACTCTCGCGCACAGGAGACCGTGCTGGCCATGTCGTTCGCGAATCTCGACAGCCTCAGCCAAGCCCGCACTCAACGCGTCCTACAGGCGCGAACCGACATCGGGCCGCCATGGTCGCTCTGGGCGGTCATTTTCTTGACCGGCGGACTACTTCTCGGCTGCGCGATCATCTACGGCGTGGAGAAGCACACCACGCATTTCACGATGGTTGCGATACTCGGTGTGCTTGTCGGAGCCGAGCTGTTTCTTGTCTTGGAGCTTTCGCATCCCTTCATCGGCGAAATCGCGACGTCGCCGGAACCACTACGCGAAGTCATCCGTGCCCTATCGTCGAATCCTTAAGGGACTTTCCGGGCCACGCTGACTAGCTATGTGCAGCAGGTGGGGTCCAAGACGGCGCAAAGCGCGCCGAGCGCGCCGCGGTGCGCTCGGTGGTATACGTTCATGCCCCGCCGCTGCGACTCGACCAGGCCTGCCTTCCGTAATTGAGCGAGATGATGGCTCACAGTGGATTCCGTCAGCTCCAAAACAGCCGCAAGGTCACCACTGTTCTCTTCGCCGTCGGCAGAGCCGAACAGGAGCGACATGATCTTCACTCGCGCCGGGTCAGCCAGCGCCTTCAACCGCAGGGCTACTTGAAGCGCCGCTTCGTCCGACATCGGACCAGCGGCCATCGGGGCGCAGCAGACCGGTGCGGACATGTCGATCACCGGCAGAGTCTTCGGCATAGCCCGACCATACCCAGCTTCTTGACATATATCAAAGAGGTCGGCATCCTGTAGACGACGCCAGTTCGATATATGTCTCACACCTGAAAGGACTGCACATGTCCCGCGTCCAACTTGCCCTCAATGTCGATGACCTCGACCACGCGATCACGTTCTACTCGAAGCTGTTCAACACTGAGCCCAATAAAGTCAAAGACGGCTACGCGAACTTCGCTGTCGTCCAGCCGCCGCTCAAGCTGATACTCCTCGAGAACCCCGGCATGGGCGGCTCCATCAATCACCTTGGGGTAGAGGTGGATTCGAGCACCGATGTGCACTCCGAAATCGCGCGCCTCAGCGAGGAAGGACTGTTCACCGACGAGGAGATCGGCACGACGTGTTGCTTCGCCACCCAGGACAAGGTATGGGTCACCGGCCCTGCGGGTGAAAAGTGGGAGGTCTACACGGTCCTCGCCGACTCCGAAACCTTCGGTTCCAGCCCTGGGCACCTCGATTCCCGCAGCGAAGGCGTGTGCTGCGGTAGCCAGGCAGATGACACTCGGAAGGCTTCGAGCGCGACGTCGTGCTGCTGACGATAATTCCATCGGCTCCCGCGGGCGTAGACCTCCGCGTCCGCGGCCCCGCTCATCAGGAGACCGGCGTGATGCCGAGCTCGGTCAACAGGCGGCGAACGCGCTCCTCGATCTCGTCGCGGATCGGACGGACAGCGTCGACAGACTGTCCAGCGGGGTCGGCCAACTCCCAGTTCTCGTACCGCTTACCGGGGAAGAACGGGCATTCATCTCCGCAGCCCATGGTGACGACGACGTCGGCCGCCCGGACAATCTCGTCGGTCCAGGGCTTGGGGAACTCGCGGGTGATGTCGATGCCGACCTCGGCCATCGCCTGTACTGCCGATGGGTTGATCTCGTTGCCTGGCTCGGACCCTCCCGACCAGGCGACGCCCTGCTCGGCTGCGAGGTGGTTGAAGTACCCAAGAGCCATCTGAGAGCGGCCGGCGTTGTGGGTACACAGAAACAGCACGGTCGGCGTGGCTTCGGTGACCCTGCCCTCAACACGGGCCAGTGCGTTAAGGCGTTGGCGCGCCCAACGTTCCGCCAACAACGGCAGGAAGTTGGGGATGGTGGCACGGCCGGCGAACTGGTCGTAGGAGGAATGCAGGAAACGTTCGATGGTCTCGATGCTGAAATGTTCGCTGAACTCAGTGTGCAGACGACTGGCGGCGGTCTTCAGAGCATGCTGTTGGTCGATGGGCAGGTCGCGCCTTAGGTGACCGGCCAGGGAAACAGGGCTGTCGGTCACTGTGCGCTCCGATCCGTGATCAGTGTTGTTCTCGGGTTCTCAAGGGTGAATCGGCGCCGCATGGCGAGGGAGACGTACACCAGGGCGACGAGGACCGGGACTTCGATGAGCGGGCCGACCACACCTGCGAGAGCTTGACCCGAGGTCGCGCCATAGGTGGCGATCGCCACTGCAATAGCCAATTCGAAGTTGTTGCCCGCTGCGGTGAACGCCAGGGTGGTGATGCGCGCGTACCCGAGGTTCAGCAGAGCGCCGAGGAGGTAGCCACCACCCCACATGATGGCGAAGTACGCCAGCAGCGGCAGGGCGATGCGGACCACGTCAAGCGGGCGGCTGGTGATCTGCTCACCTTGCAGCGCGAAGAGGATGACAATGGTGAACAGCAGGCCGTACAGCGCCCACGGGCCGATCTTCGGCAGGAATGAGGATTCGTACCACGTGCGGCCCCTGGCCTTTTCGCCGAGCCGTCGGGAAAGATACCCGGCCAGCAGTGGGATGCCGAGAAAGATGACCACTGACTTGGCGATTTTCCACGGCGAGGTGCTGATGGTGGTCTGTTCCAGGCCCAGCCAGCCGGGCAGTACCGAGAGGTAGAACCATCCGAGGACGGCGAACATGATCACCTGGAACACCGAGTTCAGCGCGACGAGGACGGCTGCGGCTTCCCTGTCTCCGCAGGCGAGGTCGTTCCAGATGATCACCATGGCGATGCAGCGCGCCAACCCCACGATGATCAGGCCGGTGCGGTATTCAGGAAGGTCCGACAGCAGCAGCCACGCAAGGGCGAACATAAGTGCCGGACCGATCACCCAGTTGAGCAGCAAGGAGCTGAGCAGTAGCTTGCGGTCGCCGGTGACCGTGTCGAGTCGGTCGTAGCGGACCTTGGCGAGCACCGGGTACATCATGACCAGCAAGCCGAGTGCAATGGGCAACGAAATCCCGTCGACTTCAACATGATTGAGCGCACCGTTCAAGCCGGGCACGACGCGTCCGAGGAACAGCCCGGCTGCCATCGCCATGCCGATCCACAGCGGCAGATACCGGTCGAGCAACGACAGCTTCTCGACGACGGCCGGGTGCGCGTCCGAGGTGACGGGCTTGGTCATGTTGGTGATCCGGTCGTGACGTCGTCGTCGGCGGACGTGCTCAGTACCGATGCCAGGTTGATCAGCGCCTCCGAGACGACGGAGTAGTACACCCAGGACCCTCGGCGCTCGGAGGCGAGAAGACCGGCGTCCTTGAGCACCTTGAGGTGATGGGAAATGGTCGGCTGCGAAACATCGAAGTCGCCGGAGATGTCGCACACACAGGCTTCTCCACCGACATGACTGGCGACCAGGCTGAACAGACGCAGGCGCACCGGATCTGATAGCGCCTTGAGTTTGGCGGCGACTTCAGCGGCGGCCGCAGGTGACAGCGGCTCGCGTACCAACGGGGCGTAGGCGCATGCCGACACATCGCTCGGCGGAAGACGTGACTTAGACACACATCGATATTGACACTCTTCTATTCAAGACACAAACGAACAGTGTGTGAATCGAACCGACTCGTCGCCTGCAGGCGACCATGGCGCGGTATCGGTGAACATAACGTAGCTTCGCCTTGAGCATTCCGCCGAACGCGGCCACCACGCCGGAGCGGTGTTGACGAGTGACGACTGGAGTGAAGCCATGAGCGGCCGCGGCCCGGATTCTCACACTGCTCCGCGGTCCGGGGTGGTGGCGTGGGCGCTGTGGGACTGCGGCGCAACGGGTGTGAACGCCGTCGTCGTCACGTTCGTCTTCTCCGTCTATCTCACCGAGCAAGTAGGTTCGGGTCTGCCCGGACCCGGCACGCCCGCAAGCTGGTTGGGTCGGGCGCTGACACTCGCAGGCATCTGCGTCGCGTTGCTCGCGCCGGCGACCGGAGTCTGGGTGAACGCGCCACACCGACGCCGCACGGCACTCGCAGTCCTCACCGGCTTGGTCGTCATCATGACGTCGGCGATGAGCCTGATCCGGGCCGACTATCACTACCTGTGGCTCGGTCTGGTCCTGCTCGCCTGCGCGGCGGCATGCAGCGACCTGGCGACCGTGCCGTACAACGCCATGCTGAGGCAACTTTCGACGGGTGAGAACTCCGGACGAATCTCCGGCCTCGGTTCGGCCGCAGGGTTTTTCGGCAGCGTGCTGCTACTACTGATCGTCTATTTCGGTTTCATCCAGGGTGACGGCGGCACCCGCGGCCTGCTGGGCATCGCGGCGGTTGACGGCGATAACGTGCGGGCGTCCATGTTGCTCGCCGCGGCGTGGTTTGCATTGTTCGCTTGGCCGCTACTTGTCTCCGTGCCCGTCCCGGCCTCTGCCGACCGCGGTCCTGCCGTCGGATTCTTCGGCGCCTATCGCGCCTTGTGGGATGAGGTGCGCAGCGAATGGCGACGTGACCACAATGTCGTGTACTACCTGTTGGCCAGCGCCGTGTTCAGAGACGGATTGACGGGTGTCTTCACCTTCGGCGCGGTGCTCGGCGTCAGCGTTTACGGACTGTCACAGGCCGATGTGCTGGTGTTCGGAGTGTGCGCCAGCACCGCCGCCGCGATCGGCGCGATGCTGGGCGGCGTGCTCGACGACCGACTGGGTTCCACGCTCGTCATCGCCGGATCGCTGTCCGCGATGATCGTCGTCGGACTGGTCCTCCTGACGGTCGCCGGGCCGCTGCCGTTCTGGATCTGCGGACTGCTTCTGTGCCTGTTCGTCGGGCCCACCCTTGCTTCCGCGCGGGCGCTGATGATGCGAATGTCCGCCGAGGGCAAGGAAGGCGTCGCCTTCGGTCTCTACACCACCACCGGACGCGCGGTGTCGTTTCTGGCGCCATGGATGTTCTTCACGTTCGTCGACCTGTTCGATTCCGACCGGGCAGGTTTGGCCGGGTTATGCGTGGTGCTGGCGGCGGGTCTGGCGGCGATGATGGTCACCGTGCGGGTGCCTCGCGTGGCGCGCTAGCTCACTTCCGCCATCGGCGCGCCGGTTCTGGCGCGAACGGCGACGATGCCGCCACCGATGACCAGCGCCGTGCCGAGATACATGAACAGTGTCGGCGGATGGTCCCAGATGATCCAATCGATGAGCGCCGTGAACACGATGACGGAGTAAATGAACGGGCCTACCTTCTCCGCCGATGCGTAGCGGTAGGCCACGATGATGAGGATCTGCGAAAGCATCTGCGCCAGACCGAGTCCGATCAACCACCCCAGGGCCTGCGCAGGAAAGGGCTTCCAGTCCAATGCTGCGATCGGAACGGACATCACGGTCGAGAGCAGGAAGTAATAGAAGAGAACGCGGGTGATGGGCTCGGTTGCGCCAAGCCACCGTACGGACATCATCGCGACGGCGAGGAAGAGCGCGCCTGCGAGCGCGGACACCTCGCCGATGTTGAAGCTATGGCTCTGAGGCTGTAACACGAGTAGTACTCCGGCGAACCCGAGACCGGCGCCGAGCCAGGTCCACCTCGATACCCGTTGACGGGTTGCGACCCAGGCGACAAGTGGCATCCACAACGGGGCGCTGTAGGT
>NZ_JAVHWR010000088.1:0-21946 GCF_032159565.1 Mycobacterium sp. | reverse complement strand
TGTTCATCACGGGCGCCTCGGGGATGGACCTGGAGCGCCGCGCATACGTAGTGCGCAAGCGGGCCGAGCACGAACTCGGGACGAAAGGGCCGGGCCAGGACGGTCCTGGCCGCGAAACCGTCTACTTTCCAAGCCTTTCGGGTCAGACATTCGTCTACAAGGGCATGCTGACCACGCCGCAGCTGAAGGCCTTCTACCTCGATCTGCAGGACGACCGGCTGACCAGCGCGCTGGGCATCGTGCATTCGCGGTTCTCCACGAACACGTTCCCGTCATGGCCGCTGGCCCACCCGTTCCGCCGGATCGCACACAACGGCGAGATCAACACCGTCACCGGCAACGAGAACTGGATGCGGGCGCGCGAAGCGCTGATCAAGACCGACATCTTCGGCTCCGGCGCCGATCTCGACAAGGTGGTGCCGATCTGCACGCCCGGCGCATCCGACACCGCGCGCTTCGACGAGGTGCTCGAGTTGCTGCATCTCGGCGGGCGCAGCCTCC
This sequence comes from Mycobacterium sp., assembly GCF_032159565.1. Lineage (GTDB taxonomy): Bacteria > Actinomycetota > Actinomycetes > Mycobacteriales > Mycobacteriaceae > Mycobacterium. The sequence continues at coordinate 21,445 of NZ_JAVHWR010000088.1, read as the reverse complement.
CGCACGCCGTGCTGATGATGATCCCGGAGGCGTGGGAACGCAACGAGTCGATGGACCCGGCGCGCCGGGCGTTCTACCGGTACCACGCGTCGTTGATGGAGCCGTGGGACGGCCCGGCGTCGATGACGTTCACCGACGGAACAGTGATCGGCGCGGTGCTGGACCGCAACGGCCTCCGCCCTTCGCGGATCTGGGTCACCGAGGACGGCCTGGTGGTGATGGCGTCGGAGGCAGGCGTGCTGAACCTCGACCCGTCGACCGTCGTGAAGAAGATGCGTCTGCAGCCCGGCAGAATGTTCCTCGTCGACACCGCGCAGGGCCGCATCGTCGACGACGAGGAGATCAAGGCCGAACTCGCCGCCGAGCTCCCCTATCAGGAGTGGCTCGATGCTGGCCTGTTCCACCTCGATGAGCTCCCGCCCGGCGACTACGTCCGCATGCCGCATCACCGGGTTGTGTTGCGCCAGCAGATCTTCGGCTACACCTACGAGGAGCTCAACCTCTTGGTGGCGCCGATGGCGCGCAGCGGAGCCGAACCGCTCGGTTCGATGGGCACCGACACCCCGGTCGCCGTGCTGTCGGAGCGGCCGCGGATGCTCTACGACTATTTTCAGCAGCTGTTCGCCCAGGTCACCAACCCGCCCTTGGATGCGATCCGCGAAGAGGTGGTTACCAGCCTGGCAGGCACCGTCGGACCCGAAGGCGACCTCCTCAACCCCGACGCCGAGTCGTGTCGGCAGATCGTGCTTTCCAACCCGATCCTGCGCAACGCCGAGCTGTCGAAGTTGATGTGCGTCGACCCCGACCACGAGATCCGCGGCCACAAGCACGGGATGCGCGCGGCGGTGATCCGCTGTCTCTATCCGGTGAACCGCGGCGGTCAGGGGCTGCGGGAGGCACTCGACAACGTCCGCGCCAAGGTGTCGGAGGCGATCCGGGACGGCGCGCGCATCATCGTGTTGTCCGACCGGGAATCCGACGAGTCGATGGCGCCGATCCCGTCGCTGCTGAGCGTGGCGGCTGTGCACCACCATCTTGTTCGCGACCGCACCCGTACCAAGGTCGGGCTCGTGGTGGAGGCGGGTGACGCCCGCGAGGTACACCACATGGCCGCACTGGTCGGCTTTGGTGCCGCCGCGATCAACCCCTACATGGCTTTCGAATCCATCGAGGACATGGTCGACCGCGGCGCGATCACCGGCATCAGCAGTGACACCGCCAAGGCCAACTACGTCAAGGCGGCGGGCAAGGGTGTACTGAAGGTGATGTCCAAGATGGGCATCTCGACGTTGGCGTCCTATACCGGCGCGCAGCTGTTCCAGGCCATCGGCATTTCGCAGCAGCTCCTCGACGAGTACTTCACCGGCCTGAACTGCGCGGTCGGCGGTATCGACCTCGACGACATCGCCAACGACGTCGCCACCAGGCATGCGCTGGCCTACCTGGACCGGCCCGACGAGTGGGCGCATCGCGAACTCGAGGTCGGCGGCGAATATCAGTGGCGCAGGGAGGGCGAGTACCACCTCTTCAACCCGGACACCGTGTTCAAGCTGCAGCACTCGACGCGCACCGGGCAGTATTCGATCTTCAAGGAGTACACCGCACTGGTCGACGACCAGAGCGAGCGGATGGCGTCGCTGCGCGGCCTGTTGAAGTTCAAGGACGGCATCCGCACTCCGATCCCGCTCGACGAGGTCGAGCCCGCGAGCGAGATCGTCAAGCGGTTCTCCACCGGCGCGATGAGCTATGGCTCGATCTCCGCCGAAGCGCACGAAACTTTGGCGATCGCGATGAACCGCCTTGGCGGCCGGTCGAATTCGGGCGAGGGCGGTGAAGACGTCAAACGATTCGAGCATGACGAGAACGGCGACTGGCGCCGCAGCGCGATCAAGCAGGTGGCCTCGGCTCGCTTCGGAGTGACCAGCCACTACCTCACAAACTGCACAGACATCCAGATCAAGATGGCCCAAGGTGCGAAACCCGGTGAGGGTGGCCAGCTTCCGGGTAACAAGGTGTACCCGTGGGTGGCCGAGGTGCGGCACTCGACGCCGGGTGTCGGGCTGATCTCGCCGCCGCCGCACCACGACATCTACTCGATCGAGGATCTCGCGCAGCTGATCCACGACTTGAAGAACGCCAATCCGCAGGCCCGCGTGCACGTGAAGCTGGTCAGTGAGAACGGCGTCGGCACCGTTGCGGCCGGGGTGTCCAAGGCGCACGCCGACGTGGTGCTCATCTCCGGCCACGATGGCGGGACCGGAGCCACGCCGCTGACGTCTCAGAAACACGCGGGCGCGCCATGGGAGCTCGGGCTCGCCGAGACCCAGCAGACGCTACTGCTCAACGGTCTTCGCGACCGCATCGTCGTGCAGGTGGATGGTCAGCTCAAGACCGGTCGCGACGTGGTGGTCGCCGCGCTGCTCGGCGCCGAGGAGTTCGGCTTCGCCACCGCGCCGCTGGTGGTGTCCGGCTGCATCATGATGCGCGTCTGCCACCTCGACACCTGCCCCGTCGGTGTCGCGACCCAGAACCCGACTCTGCGCAAGCGCTTCGCGGGCAAGCCGGAGTTCGTGGAGAACTTCTTCTTGTTCATCGCCGAGGAAGTGCGGGAAATGATGGCGCAGTTGGGCTTCCGCGCCGTCAACGAGATGGTCGGCCAGGTCGGCGCGCTGGACACCACGAAGGCCGCCGAGCACTGGAAGGCCCACAAACTCGACCTGGCCCCTGTGCTGCACGAGCCGGAATCCGCGTTCATGAATCAGGACCTGTATTGCAGTTCGCGTCAGGATCACGGCCTCGACAAGGCGCTCGACCAGCAGCTCATCGTGATGTGCCGGGAGGCGCTGGACTCGGGCACCCCGGTCCGGTTCTCGACGACCATCGCCAACACCAACCGCACCGTCGGCACCATGCTCGGCCATGAGCTCACCAAAGCCTATGGCGGTCAGGGTCTTCCCGATGGAACCATCGACATCACGTTCGACGGATCGGCGGGCAACAGCTTCGGCGCGTTCGTACCGAAGGGCATCACGCTGCGGGTGTACGGCGACGCCAACGACTACGTCGGCAAGGGCCTGTCCGGTGGTCGGCTGGTGGTGCGTCCATCGGACGACGCCCCGGAAGACTATGTCGCCGAGGAGAACATCATCGCGGGCAACGTGATCCTGTTCGGTGCGACGAGCGGGCAGGCGTTCCTGCGCGGTGTCGTGGGCGAGCGGTTCGCGGTGCGCAACTCCGGCGCGCACGCGGTGGTCGAGGGCGTCGGCGACCACGGCTGCGAGTACATGACCGGCGGCAAGGTGGTCATCCTCGGTGCCACCGGCCGCAACTTCGCGGCGGGGATGTCCGGCGGGGTGGCCTACGTCTACAACGCTGACGGCAACCTCGCAGAGAATCTCAACGCCGAGATGGTCGATCTCGACGAGATGGACGACGAGGACGTCGACTTCCTGCGCTCCATGATCACCGCGCACGTCGATGCCACGGATTCCGCCGTCGGGCAACGCATTATGACCGATTGGGACAACCAGGTGCGCAACTTCGTCAAGGTGATGCCGCGCGACTTCAAGCGCGTACTGCAGGCGATCGCCGAAGCCGAGAAGTCCGGCGAGGATGTCGACACGGCGATCATGGCGGCCGCGAATGCCTGATCCCAGAGGCTTTCTCAAGTACACGAAGCGCGAGACCCCGCACCGCCGGCCGGTCCCGCTGCGTCTGCGTGACTGGAAGGAGGTCTACGAGGACTTCTCCCACGATGCGCTGCGGGAGCAGGCCACGCGCTGCATGGACTGCGGTATCCCGTTCTGCCACAACGGGTGTCCGCTGGGCAATCTGATCCCTGAGTGGAACGATCTGGTACGCAGCGACCGCTGGCGCGATGCGATCGAGCGGCTGCACGCCACCAACAACTTCCCGGAGTTCACCGGCCGGCTGTGTCCCGCACCGTGTGAGGGATCGTGCGTGCTGGGCATCAACCAGGATCCGGTCACCATCAAACAGGTCGAGGTCGAGATCATCGACAACGCGTTCGGTGAAGGCTGGGTTGTGCCACTGCCCCCGGACAAGCTGACGGGCAAGACGGTCGCTGTCGTCGGCTCAGGCCCGGCCGGGCTGGCTGCCGCACAGCAGCTCACCCGCGCCGGTCATTCGGTGACGGTGTTCGAGCGTGAGGACCGCATCGGCGGACTGCTGCGCTACGGCATCCCGGAGTTCAAGATGGAAAAGCGCCACATCGACCGTCGTCTGGAGCAGATGACGGCCGAAGGCACCCAGTTCCGCGCCGGTGTCAATGTCGGCGTGGACATCACCGCCGAGCAGCTGCGCTCCGAGTTCGACGCGGTGGTGCTGGCGGGCGGCGCGACGGCGTGGCGGGATCTGCCGATCCCCGGCCGCGACCTGGACGGCATACATCAGGCGATGGAGTTCCTGCCGTGGGCCAACCGGGTGCAGCAGGGCGACCCGGTGACCGACGACGACGGACTGCCGCCGCTGCACGCAAAAGGCAAGCGGGTCATCATCATCGGCGGTGGCGACACCGGTGCCGACTGCCTCGGCACCGTGCACCGCCAAGGCTGCGAAAGCGTGCACCAGTTCGAGATCATGCCGCGGCCTCCGGAGTCGCGTGCCGACTCCACGCCGTGGCCCGTCTACCCGCTGATGCTGCGGGTGTCGTCCGCCCACGAGGAGGGCGGCGAGCGGGTGTACTCGGTGAACACCGAGGAGTTCATCGGCCGCGACGGCAAGGTCACGGGTCTGCGCGGCCACGAGGTGAAGATGGCGGGCGGCAAGTTCGAGAAGCTGGACGGCACGGAATTCGAGCTGGAGGCCGACCTGGTGCTGCTCGCGATGGGCTTCGTCGGTCCGGAGCGGGAAGGCCTCCTCAACGCCCTTAGCGTCGAGATCACCGATCGTGGCAACGTCGCGAGGGATCCGGACTTCTCCACGTCGGTGTCCGGCGTCTTCGTCGCGGGCGACATGGGCCGGGGACAGTCCCTGATCGTGTGGGCGATCGCCGAGGGCCGGGCCGCCGCGGCGGGCGTCGACCGGTACCTCATGGGCCGGACCGCGCTACCTGCGCCGATCAAGCCCACGGCGGTCCCTCAGCGCTAGACGCGCGACACGCCTGCAAAAGCAGGGTATTTGCGACCGCTGGCGGGACAGTTGTGGCCATGTCTCTGGATCGGCGCCACTTCCTGGTTGCGCTATCCGCGGTGACGGTCGGGGCGATGGGCCTGACCAGGTGTAGCACGGGCGCCCAACCGCGGGTCGCCGAAGCCACGCCGGTCGCTGTCGAACAACCGCCCGCGCTTCTGCCGCCTCCGCCACGGGCGGCCCGGATCCCGCTGCCGGGCGGCGGTGTGCTCAGCAGCCTGCCTGATGACGGCGACCTGCTGGCGCTGACTGTCGACGACGGCGTGAGCAGCGACGTGGTGCGGCTCTACACCGAATTCGCGCGGGACACCGGGGTCCGGCTGACGTACTTCGTCAACGGGGTCTACCGCTCGTGGACCGAGAACCAGGCGCTCCTGCGGCCGCTCGTCGACAGCGGGCAGATCCAGCTCGGAAACCACACCTGGTCGCATCCGGACCTGACGAAGTTGCCGTTGACCGCTGTGGCAGAAGAACTTCGGCATACGCACGACTTCCTCTGGAAGGCCTACGGCACCGACGCGCGGCCCTACTTCCGGCCGCCGTACGGTGCGCACGACGCGAACGTCGACAAGATCTCCGGCGAACTCGGATACACCGCGGACACGCTCTGGTCGGGTTCGTTGGAGGACCACGTGGTTATCCCGGCGGACGAGATCGTGAAGATGGCCGACAAGTACTTCACGCCGGGCGCGATCGTGATCGGGCATCTCAACCATAAGCCGGTCACGCACGTCTACGGACGCCTCGTCGACCTCATCCGCGAGCGTCGGCTGAGGACCGTCACCTTGCGCGACGTGTACATCGGCTAAACAACATCTGCCACTTCTGCATCAATAAAATCATCTGATGATTGATCGGCGCGCCTAAAACTGTTTGCCAGTTGTCGGGTATCTAATGACTTGGTGAGGACGCTGCGGTAACGTAGTGCCTCAGCTCAGCAATTGCTATACCGCAGGAGTGATCGACGTGTACCTCAACCCGCTGTCCCGTTCCCGGATGAGTCGAATCGCCTGGTCACTTCTCCGACACCCGGTGAAGTGCCGTGAATACCCGGCCAAGGCTGAGCGCCTGGTCACCGCCGACGAGCTTCTTCGCTTCGGCTACTAGCAACCCACACACCCCCTAAAAGACGACGTGACGTCGTCTCGTCACCGATTCTTTGCCGGAACGTTATATTTTCGTTATCGTCAGTTGAATTTGCTGGTCAGCCCGGAATCCCTGATCGCTTCGGCCAACGGTTCGAGCACGCCGGGATCGTGCGGCGGCGGCAGATAGATGATCGCGAGGTCCAATCCCTCCTTACCGAGGGAACCCGCGTCGTGAACGACCTTGGCGTAATCGAGATCGGGTTCCAGCCGGACGTGCGCGGACAGGGTGATCTCATGCGGGTCGCGGCCGATGTCGGCGCATCGGGCGGCGAGCACGTCGCGCTTGCGTGCGAACTCCTCAGGTGGTCCGCCGACGAAATTCCAGTGGTCGGCGTATTTCGCGGTGAGCGGCAGGGTGCGCTTCTCGCCGCTGCCGCCGATGCAGATCGGCGGGTGTGGCCGCTGCGGACCCTTGGGCTCGTTGCGCGCATCCTTGAGTTGGTAGTACTTGCCGTCGAAAGTCGTTGTCTCCTTGCTCAACAAGCTGGTGAGCACCTCGCACGCCTCCTCGAAGCGGTCGAAGCGTTCCTTGATGGAGCCGAGTTCGATCCCGTAAGCGCCGGACTCCTCTTCGTTCCAGCCCGCGCCGATGCCCAACTCGAGCCGGCCGCCGGACACGATGTCCAGCGCCGCGGCCATATTGGCCAGCACTGCGGGATGGCGGTAGTGGATGCCGGTGACCATTACGCCGACGCGCAGACGCTTGGTGGCCTGCGCCAGCGCGGTCAGCGTCGTCCAGCCCTCGAGGCATGGGCCGGCGGGATCGGAGTAAATCGGATAGAAGTGGTCGAACGTCCAGCCGGATTCGAAGACGTCGATGTCGTCGGCGGCCTGCCAGACGGCAAGCATGTCGTGCCAAGCGGTGTTCTGCGGGGATGTCTTGAAGGCGAATCGCACTACATCGAGGTTAGTCCAGGGGGCTGATCGTGGGCTGTGAGCTCGGGTCAGTCCGGCTCCCCGAATTCGTCGAACCAGTAGGCCAGCTTGCCGCGCCGACTCACCGCACGCAGCCTGCGTTCGGCGGCCGTGCGCGTCCTCGGCGTTGTGACGATGAGTAACTCGTCGCCCGCCGCGATCCGGGTGTCGGGCTGGGGGACGAACGTGTGACCGCCCCGGATGATCAGCGTGATCACGCTGGGGTCGGGCAACCGCAGTTCGAGCACGGTCACGCCGTGTAACCGCGACGGCGAGTGCACCGTCATCGTCAGCAGTTCCGCCTCCAGGACGTCCAGCGGCGCGGCCTCGACCTGGATTTCTCGGGTGGCCTCCTTCGAGATGAGTCCCAATCGGTGAGCCAGCGTGCGCAGACTCGGACCCTGCAGCAAGGTGAATACCACCACCAGGATGAAGACAATGTTGAGCAGCCGGATGGCATCGGGCACGCCCTCGACGATCGGGAACGTCGCGAGCACGATCGGAACCGCGCCGCGCAGCCCGGCCCACGACACAAAGACCTGCTCCTTCCATGGCACGCGGAAGCCGGCGAGGGAGATGACGACGGACGCGGGACGGGCGACCAACAGCAGAACCAGCCCGATGACGATCGCGGGCACGATCTCGCTGCCGAGGTCGCTGGGGTCGACCAGCAGGCCGAGCAGGACGAAAAGGCCGATCTGTGCGAGCCAGCCGAGGCCCTCCGCGAATGACCGGGTGGCCGAGCGGTGCGGCAGCCCGGAGTTGGCGAGCACGACCGCGGCGAGATAAGCGGCGAGGAAGCCGCTCGCGTGCGCGCTGCCCGCCGCGGCGAACGCGACCAACCCCAGCCCGAAGTTCGCGAGGGGATACAGCCCTGATGCCGGAAGCGCGATGCGCCGCAATGCGACTGACCCGAGCAACCCACACCCCAGACCGATCGCGGCGCCGACACCCAGCTCGTAGACCAGTTCACCGATGGCGTGCACCGGCGACAGTTCCAGCGGCGTGGCGGAGAACATCAGCACGAGGATGACGGCAGGCGCGTCGTTGAATCCGGACTCCGCCTCGAGCAGTCCGGCGACACGCTTGGGCAGCGGTACGACGCGCAGCACGGAGAACACAGCGGCGGCGTCGGTGGACGACACGATCGCACCGAGAAGCAGGGCGATCTGCCAGTCCATCCCGAGCAGCAGGTGAGCCCCTGCGGCCGTGATCACCATGCTGACCCCGACGCCGAGAGTGGCCAGCATGCCTGCCGGTGCCAACACTCGCCGGATGTCGGAGAAACGTGTCGTGAGACCACCCTCGATCAGGATGATGGCCAACGCGATCGTGCCGAGGTGGTCGGCGAGCAGATAGTTCTCGAAGTGGAGCCCGAGCCCGTCTTCGCCGACGATGACGCCGACGCCGAGGAACAACAGCAGGCTGGGTAGGCCGACCGTGGTTGCCGCACGGGTGGCCACGATGCTGGCCAGCAGCACCAGTCCGCCGGCCAGCAGAACCAGATACAGCTGCTGCAAACTCATTTCACCCCGCAGTTAACCAGTAGGGCAGCGCATGGGTCAGTATGACGTTGTGTTCCGATTCAGGCGGCGGTCCGATGAGTCGTCGAAAACCGCGGACGCGCGTCAGACGATGCGGATCGGAATCGCGGGCGCGGGCGCGATCGGCCGGTCCGTCGCCACGGAACTGCTCGCCTACGGCCACAAGATCTTGTTGATCGAGAACAACGTTCGTCACTACGAACCGCAGACGGTCCCCGGCGCCGACTGGCTGCTGGCCGACGCGTGCGAGCTGGTCTCGCTCGAAGAGGCCGGGATTCAACTGTGCGACGTGGTCATCGCGGCGACGGGCGACGACAAGGCGAACCTGACCACCTCGCTGCTGGCCAAGACGGAGTTCGGTGTGTCGCGGGTGGTGGCCAGGGTCAACGACGCCCGCAACGAGTGGCTGTTCAGCGAGGCGTGGGGCATCGATGTCGCGGTGTCCGCGCCCCGTGCCCTCGTGGCGGCGATCGAAGGTGCCATCGACATCGGTCATCTGGTGCGACTGATGGAACTGCGACAGGGGCAGGTGAGCTTGGCGAAACTGAAGCTGCCCGAGGACGATCCGATGGTCGGTAAGCGGGTGCGCGACATCGTGCTGCCGGAGAACACCGCTTTGGCGATCGTGATCCGCGACGGCGGGGTCATGCTGCCGCAACCCGATGACGTTCTGCGGACCGACGACGAGATGCTGTTCTTTGCGGGCGGCGCCGTCGAAGACCAGATCCGCGCCCTCGTGCACGGAGCCACGAAGCCGCTGCGGGGCCGATGAGTTTGTGGCGTCGCTGCGGTCAGTACCGGCATGACCGATATCAGCCCCGCCTGCCAGCGCACCGCCGATGTACTGGCATGCGTCACCGATGAACACCTGGACCAGCCCACACCGTGCGAGAAGTTGCGTCTCCACGAGTTGATCGCCCATATCGGCATGCTGGCGCAGGCCTTCACCGCGGCGGCGCACAAGGATTTCGGCCCGTTGACCGACACTGCCCCCACCGACGGCGCCGAAATCGACGGCGACTGGCGCACCGCCTATCCGCAGCGACTGGAAGCACTGGCCGCAGCGTGGAAGGACCCGACGGCGTGGCAGGGCATGACCAGGGCGGGCGGCATCGAACTGCCCGCCGAAGTCATGGGGTCGGTCGCGCTGGCCGAGGTCGTCATCCACGGTTGGGACGTTGCCCGCGCGGTCGCCACGCCCTACGACTGCGACCCGGCCACCACACACGCCTGCCTTGCTCACCTCGCCCAGTTCGATGCGTCCGGCACCGAGGGAATGTTCGCGGCGGCGGTGCCCATTCCACCCGACGCACCAGACCTTGATCGAGTCATCGCGATGAGCGGACGCGATCCCGCTTGGCGCCTCGGCTGACCGGGCACACTGGAGGCATGGATCCGGTCGTCGCTCTGCGCCAGATTGCGTATTACAAGGACCGGGCGCGCGAGGACTCGCGGCGGGTGATGGCCTACCGCAACGCGGCCGACATCGTCGAGGCGCTCAGCGACACGGAGCGTGACCGCCACGGCGCCGCGAACAGCTGGCAGACGTTGCCAGGCATCGGACCGAAGACGGCGAAGGTCATCGCGCAGGCCTGGGCGGGCGGAGAGCCGGAAGCGCTGGTTGAATTGCGTTCGAGCGCTGCGGATCTCGGTGGTGGTGATGTCAGGGCAGCGCTGCGCGGCGATCTGCATGTGCACTCCAACTGGTCGGACGGGTCAGCGCCGATCGAGGAGATGATGTTGGCCGCAAGGGATTTGGGCCACGAGTACTGTGCACTGACCGACCACTCACCGCGCCTGCGGATCGCCAACGGGCTGTCGCCGGAGCGGCTGCGCAAGCAGCTCGAGGTGATCGACGAACTGCGCGAAGCCGTTGCGCCGCTGCGCATCCTCACCGGTATCGAGGTCGACATCCTGGAGGACGGCGCACTCGATCAGGAGCCCGAGCTGCTCGAGCGACTCGACGTCGTGGTGGCCAGCGTGCACTCGAAGCTCGCGATGGACAGGCCCGCGATGACGCGGCGGATGCTCAGGGCCGTGGAGGACTCGCACGCCGACGTCCTCGGCCACTGCACGGGCCGATTGGTGACGGGCGGCCGCGGGATGCGGCCGGAGTCGAAGTTCGACGCGGAGAAGGTGTTCACCGCATGCCGCGACAACGGCACAGCGGTGGAGATCAATTCGCGGCCGGAGCGCCGCGACCCACCGACCAGGTTGTTGGATCTGGCGCTGGAGATCGGATGCCTGTTCTCGATTGACACCGACTCGCATGCGCCGGGGCAGCTGGAATTCCTCGGTTACGGCGCGCAACGCGCGCTGGAGGCAAAGGTGCCTGTGGACCGAATCGTGAACACGTGGACAGCCGAGAAGCTGCTCGACTGGACGGCCTCGTAACGTAGCCCGTGGACCGCTCAGCTTGTTTAGTCGGGCAGGTGCGGCATCTCAAGGCCAGGGTCGCGGCCGACGAGGACGCCGCGGGTGACCGCCGAGTTGCCGTAGCGCTTGCGTACTTCATCGACGGCGTCATCGAGTGCCACGGCGTCTGCGTGTCCCCAGCACGCGAGTGGGCTCACTTCGAAGGGCAACTCCAACTGCTGCGCGCCTTGGCGGTCGATGTTGGAGACTGCAAAACCGACCAGCGTCAGGCCCCGCTCGGCGATCAACGGGGCGGCCGCCGCAACGAGGTCTCGGGCAGCTTCGAGAACGACGTCGGTCGATGCCGTTGCGCGCGGCATGGTGTGCGACCGGGTGGCGCGGCCGAAGTCGTCGAACCGCAGCCGCAGCACCACGGTTCGGCCCGTCCGCCCTGCCGTGCGCATTCGTCGGGTGATCCTGTCGATGAGGTTGATCACGACGGCGTCGACCTCGGCCGCCGACATGGTGTTGCCGCGTCGCCCGAGGGCGCGCTGCGCGCCGACCGAGCGGCGCCGCACACCCGTCACCACGCGGCGCCGATCGATGTTGTGCGACAACGCGAACAGCTGATGGCCCATCGCACCGCCGACCATGGAGGCGAGCGTCGACTGGCCCAGCTCGGCGACGTCGGCGACGGTCTCGATGCCGTGGGCGTGCAGTTTCTCCGCGGTCTTGGCGCCGACACCCCACAGTCGGCGCACCGGCAGCGGGTGCAGAAAGGCCAGCTCGCGGTCGGGTGGAACCAGCAGCAGGCCGTCGGGTTTGGCTTCCTGACTGGCCACCTTGGCGAGAAATTTGGTGCGCGCGATGCCGACGGTGATCGGCAGCCCGGCGCGGTCGCGCACCTGGGCCCGTAGCCGGGCGGCGATCTCGACCGGCGTGCCCGAGACCCGGCGCAGGCCGGACACGTCGAGGAAAGCCTCGTCGACCGAGAGGGGCTCCACTACCGGTGAGGTGTCATGGAAGACGTCGAACACCGCATCGCTGGCCTCCGAGTAGGCCCTCATACGCGGCGGCACGACGAGCGCGTGCGGGCACAGCTGCCTGGCCTGGCGTCCCCCCATCGCGGTGCGCACGCCGTAGGCCTTCGCCTCGTAACTCGCCGCGAGCACGACGCCCGCGCCGACGATCACTGGCCGGCCGCGCAGCGCGGGATCGTCACGCTGTTCGACCGATGCGTAGAAGGAGTCGAGATCAGCGTGCAGGATCGCCGCCGACTGAGCCTGGTCGAGCCGCGCACCTGACACGAACATATGTTCGCATCAGTGTCCGACAGTTACGGCGCTTTGCCGTAGATGCTGCTCACCCAGATGTGCGCGAGCGTGTCGACGATGCGGTCGCGGTTCACCGAATCCTTCTCGGCTGCGTGGACTGCGAACATCGTGCGCTCGTTCATCAGATTGAGTGCAATCGCGAGATCCCTGGCGGGAATGGTGACGGGCGCCGCACCGCGGTCGCGTTCGGCCTGGATGGAATCCGCCGTGTAGTCGATCCACTTCTGCATGAAGATCGACCACATCGAGTGCAATTCGGCGTTCGTCGGCCGAGCGGCCGAACCCGCGATCATGACGGCCCGGTGGTTGCTGAACGACTCGAACAGGGCGTTGATGGCGCGCCAGACGCCGGCCGGATCGACTGCTGTATCCATCGGGCCGAGCGCGGCGTCGGCCCTTTCGTCGGCCTCGGCGATGATCCGATCGAGGAGCGTCAGCAGTACCGCGTCCTTGGACGGGTAATAGAAGTAGAAGGTCGGCCGTGAGATCCCGGCTCCCTTTGCCAGATCGTCAACCGAAATCTCTGCAAATGGGCGCTCCTCGAGGAGACGCTCTGCGGTTTCGAGAATTGCCAGCTCACGGTCGTCGCCGGACGGCCGACCGGCACGGCGGCCGCGGGCCGCGCGGGGTTGGCTGGCGATCGTCACCCCCGTTACTTTACACAGCGTCGAGAGTTTCAACATACTGTTGACTAATTCGACACGGCGTTGATAGCTTTACACCATGACTGAATTTGTCGACGTCGTCATCGTCGGAGCGGGCATCTCGGGAATCAGCGCGGCCTGGCATCTGCAGAACCGCTGCCCCGACAAGAGCTACATGATCCTGGAGCGACGCGAGAATCTCGGCGGCACCTGGGATCTCTTCAAGTACCCGGGCCTGCGCTCGGACTCCGACATGTACACGCTCGGATTCCGGTTCAAGCCGTATATGTCGGAGCAGGCGATCGCTGAGGGGCCGTCGATTCTGAACTACCTGAAGGAAGCCGCCTCAGAGAACGGCATCGACAAGCACATGCGGTTCAGCCAGCACGTGGTCGCCGCCGACTGGTCCGATGCCGATAACCGCTGGACCTTGCGTGTCGAATCCGACGGGGAGCAGCGTGAGATCAGCTGCGCCTTCCTGTTCGGCTGCACCGGCTACTACAACTACGACGAGGGCTACTCGCCCGATTTCCCCGGTTCAGAAGACTTCGAGGGCCCGATCGTGCACCCGCAGCACTGGGCCGAGGACCTCGACTACCAGGGCAAGAAGATCGTCGTCATCGGCAGTGGCGCCACCGCCGTGACCCTGATTCCGGCACTGATCAAGTCCGGGTCGGGCCACGTCACCATGCTTCAGCGCACGCCCACCTACATCGCCGCCATGCCTGACCGCGACCCCTTCGTCTCGAAGGTCGACAAGTGGCTCCCCGAAAAGGCGGCGTATGCGGCGACACGCTGGAAGGCCATCCTGCAGAGTTCGGCGCAGTACCAGCTGGCCAGGAACTTTCCGAACGTGTTCAAAAAGGCCCTTCGCAAGATGGGCGAGCGCAGGCTGCCGGAGGGCTTCGACTACAACAAGCACTTCGTACCGAGCTACAAGCCGTGGGATCAGCGGGTGTGCCTCGCCCCCAACGGCGACATCTTCAAGCAGATCCGCAAAGGCCATGCCGATGTCGTCACCGATTCGATAGAACGGTTTACGAAGACCGGCATCAAACTGGCATCCGGCGAGGAACTACAGGCCGACATCATCGTCACCGCAACGGGTTTGAACATGCAGCTACTCGGCGGCCTGGAACCGACGAAGAACGGCCAGGCGATCGACCTGACGTCGCTGATGACGTACAAGGGCCTGATGTTCTCCGGCATCCCGAACTTCGCGATGACCTTCGGGTACACCAACGCGTCGTGGACGCTGAAGGCGGATCTGGTCTCCGAGTTCGTCTGCCGGCTGCTGAACTACATGGATGACAACGGATTCGACCGCGTCGAGGCCCAGCACCCCGGCGACAGCGTGGAAGCGCTGCCGTTCATGGACTTCGAGCCCGGCTACTTCAAGCGGTCGATGCACCTGCTGCCGAAGTCCGGATCACGGGCACCGTGGCGACTCAAGCAGAACTACCTCTTCGACATGCGGATGATCCGCCACGGCAAGGTCGACGAAGAGGCGCTGCATTTCACCAAACACCGTGTCGCGGTGCCGGCTTCGGCCTGATCGTCAGCTTGCGGTGACGACGACGATCCCGTCGTCGTCGCTGTAGGCGATCTCACCCGTCACGAAGACCACGCCACCGAACTCGACGGCCACATCGCGTTGGCCGTCGCCGGTTTTCGCGCTCTTGCGTGGATTCGTGCCGAGCGCCTTGATACCGATATCCAGTGTGCTCAGCGTGGCGGCGTCGCGGACCGCGCCATTGATGATCAGGCCCGCCCAGCGGTTGTCGACGCCCAGGCCCGCGATGATGTCGCCGACGAGAGCCGAGTGCAGCGACCCGTCGCCGTCGATCACCAGTACGCCGCCGTCGCCGGGTTCCGAAAGCACCGACTTCAGCAACGCGTTGTCCTCGAAGCACTTCACGGTGGTGATGTGGCCGGCGAATTGGGACCGGCCGCCGAACTGGCGCAACTGCAGATCGCAGCTGCGAACGTCGGGTCCGATGTCGTCGACGAGGTCGGCGGTTGGACGGGGTTCGATGCTCACCGGTCGATGCAAGTAATTCGTCAGTCGTCACCGTGCCGGCGAGCGACCAACACCAGCAGGATGGCCAGCACGCCTGCGGCGATCGCCGCCGCGAGCGGCACACGCGACGGTTCTGGTCCCACCAGCGGTACTGTGCCAGGGCCGTTCACGGGGTTCCCCGCCGCGGCTACAGTCGATTTCGCTTGTGCTGCAGCCTCTTTCGCCGCATCTGCGAGATTACGATCACCATTGGTGTCGGCCAGCTTGGGTGCGACTCTCGGCGGGGCAGGGGGCGTCGCCTTCCCCGGGGCAGCCTTCTTCGCCGCCTTCTTGGCGGGCGGGGCCTTCTTGGCCGCCTTCGCGGGTGTCTTCTTGGGTGTCTTCGCGGGCGCCTTCTTGGCGGCCTTGGCTTGTTTCGCGGGCGCTTTCTTGGCCGGAGGAGGTGGAGGCGGCGCGGGCGGCTCAACAGGCGGCGGGGTGGCCCGCGACGCGGCGTCTGAGAATTGCGGCGGCGTCGGCGGCGTCGGCGGCGGAGCCTCGGGTTTCTCGTCCGGTCGATCCTGCTGGTCGGCCATCAGGCTGCTCCTTTGCAGTGTCTCGTCCTCAGCCATTCAACCCTAACCGGTGACCGACAGCGCTGCGGCCATGGTCAACGCCACCGCCATGACTGCCAGTTCGGTGAGTGATCTGGATCGTGACACGTAGGCGGTAACCCGGTGCGACTTTGCCGCGGGCAGCCAGCGGGCGCGGTTGTGCCAGGCCAGCGTCATCAACACCACGGTGAGAACGATCTTGGCCAGCAGCAAGCGGCCGTAGCCGGTGGTGAACAACTGCGATGCCGAGTCCAGTACCGCGAGAGCGGCTGTCAAACCACTGGCCAGCAACGCGATCACACACAACAACGACAGTTTGGAGAATCGGGGCAGCACGCGCGCCCACTGCCCACGGTGATCGACCGTCAACACCAGCGCCGCCAGCGTCCCGCACCACGCCGCGGCCGCCAGAACGTGAATCGCGACAGCGATACCGCCGAACGCGCTGGCCGACATGTGGCCACCGATCGTGCGCGCGACCAGACCGACCGCTGTGATCCCGGCGGCGGCGACCGCTGCGGGCGGCGTCTTGGCGGCGACCAGCGCAACGATCATCACCAGTCCGGCGGCCGCGGCACTGAACAGGCCGGATCGCCCGGCAGACGTCGCGTACGCGAACTCCGCCGTCGTGGTCAGGCCGACCCGCGTCACCGGCACCCCGGC
Source organism: Mycobacterium sp. (assembly GCF_032159565.1). Classification (GTDB taxonomy): domain Bacteria; phylum Actinomycetota; class Actinomycetes; order Mycobacteriales; family Mycobacteriaceae; genus Mycobacterium. The sequence continues at coordinate 5,078 of NZ_JAVHWR010000088.1, read as the reverse complement.
CGCCGCGGCGGCACCCACGACGAGCCTGCACAGTTCGGCGAACAACCAGAAGCCCGCCGCCCACGCCAGGGGCCCGGCAGCCCGCCGCGTCAGCTCGTCCCGATACCGGCCGGTGTCGAGCATCGGCACCACCGCAAGGCCGAGCGTGACGACGGCCGCACAGTCGGCGAGTGCGCGCACTACGGTCGCGGCGGGCGCAGCTTGGGGAAAGGCCAACGCCCACGCCGCCGCCGACGCGCCGAGCACGACGACGACACCGCCTATCACCGCCCGCCACCGGGTCACGTCTTTCGTCGTGCCGCCCACAGGATTCCGCCGCCGATGATCAACGCTCCCGCAATCAGGAACGGCCACACCGGAATTCCGCCGCCGTCGGTATCGGCCGGCTTGGCTGCCGAGGGGCCCGGCGTGCCTGCAGCGGCCACCGTGAGCCGGAAGGACCACGAACCCGACACCGGGTGGCCGTCCGCAGACGTCACCCGGTAATTCACTGTGTAGGCGCCTGCAGGCCCGAGCCGCCGCACCCCGACGGAGATGACCGCGCCCTGCACCTGCGCATCGCCGTCGGACCACAGATTTCCGTCGGGACCCACGACGGTCATCGCGGCGAACTGCGGCTGCAACTGTTCGTTGAACGTTGCGCTGACCCGGGCCGGCCCCTGGGCAAGCGCGGCGTTGTCGGCGGGATCGGTCGCGACGCGGACGGCGTGCGCGGAGGCCACGGGCGCGCCGGCCAGCGCCATCACCGCCACCAGGACGGCGATGAACGCTGGCCGGACTGACCGGGTCAAGTGCGCCTCCGAGACATCACCGCCGCGGCAAGTCCCACCGCGGCCAACACGAGTGCGCCGCCCGCGAGCCAACGCGCGGTGTTGTCGGCCTTGGCCGCCGTGGGCGCATGGTCGTCCACTCCCGTCGCCGACGCACCAGTCAAGCTCACCGTGGGTGCCGGGTGGTCAGGCTCACCGCCGCCGGGCAGCGGCGGCTGGTCCCACTGCACCACCGTGCCGTCGGAATACGTCTGAGTGGCGGGGAAGGCGACGCTGTCACCCTCGGGCAGCTTCACCGACACCCGGAACAGTGCGAACTGGTCCGACGAAATTCCCAACTTGGAGTCGGCCGTCCAGGTGACCGAGCGGACGGTGCCGGCCGCGGTATCGCGGTCGAGGCTGGCCTGCCAGCCGGGCATGACCTCGGTTCGCGCGGACGCCACGTCGGGCAGTTTGACGCTCAATTTGGTTGTCAGCGCGCCATTTTCGGATTCACCGGGCACCTGGAACGTCACCACTGAAGTGGCGCCGGGTGCGGGATTGTCGGCATCGGCATGGACGTGCGCCGATGCGGGCCCTGCGCCGGACGCCACGCCGATCGACAGTGTTACCCCTGTGCAGGCAACGGTGATGAGGGCGCGCTCACGCGCCCTTGGTGAAAAACGCATTCGATTGTCACTTTCTTGTTGTCGAGGAACTGGCGGTCAGCGTGCGCGGCTGACCGGCGGACCCCGATGTGACATCGATGCGGCGAGGAGAAGGGACGACCGCATAGGCTGATCGGCGCCCGCGGCGAGGACGGGCCGGCTCGGTATCGGCGGAAGGACGGTGCGCGTGGCCACTTCAACCACTCGCGACACCGCGCGACAGAGCCGGTCGCCCGCGGCGATCAGGACCGCTCCGGCGACCACCGCCAAAGCGTGCGCGACCAGCATCGCCGGAGCGGGCGACGTCGTTTCGTCATGGTGGTGGCCCGCCACGCTGAGCATCAGATGGCCGACGATTTGGCCGCTCGCCAGCAGAGCAAGCAGCACGCGCACATCGGCGCTCCGCGAGATCGTCGCCGCCAGGCCTCCGACCGTCGCGGCGAGCACGGCGAGCAGTACGACGGCCGAGCCTGACGGCGCAGCACCGTCGGCGACACCGTGGGCGGCCACTGCCAGCGCGGCGGTCAGCAGCCCGGCAGCCGTACCGCGCAGACGGGCTGCGGTGGCGCTCGGCTGCGCTGTCACGGACGGGTCAGGCCACGCCGAGGCGCGCCATCAGGTCGGCTTCGATGCCGTCGAGCTGCCGGCTGATGGAGTCGTGGGTGGATCGCCGGTTGGCAGTCGGCATGTTCTCCGCCGCGGTCACTGCCGCCGACAGGTCGGTCAGTCGATCCGTCATGGCGGTGACGAACTGCTTTGTTTCAGGGTCTTTGGGCTTCTTCTCGGCCACCTGTCGCAGTGTCTGCTCGGCTCCCGCAACGCGCGCCGACAGCCCGGCGCCGTGCCCGGAGAACTGGCCGAGCTGGCTGAGCGGGACGCCCAGCCTGTCCGCCCTGCGCTGATCGAGTAGTCCGCGGGCGGCCATCGCGGCACGGTAGGCGAGAGGCACCACGATCGGAGCCAGCAGCCGGGCCACCGTGAGCGACCGGCGGATGCGCGCCGGAGACAGCAGCTTGCCGTCGCGGACCGCCTTCAGCTCAGTTTCAGCAACCTTGAGCGCGGTCCGGTCGCTTTGCCGTTGCGCCCGCAGTTGTGCCTTCAGCGCCTTGGTCTCGGCCTTGTGGGCGGCCTTCATGCGACGGTTCTCGTTCTTCGCCGCGAGCCTGGCCTCCAGCTTCGCCTTCGCCTTGATGGCACGGGCCTCAGCTCGCCGAGTAGCGCGGCTTTTTCGTCGCTTGAACAGGCCCATCCCGGCCGCCTTCCCGGTGATCTCGTCGGCATTTCGGCCATTCGTGTCAGCGATGGCGCAGCACAACACTATCGCTCGGGCGATGACCGGCGCTTGCGCGCCCCGAAATGCGCCTGGTTCCAGCCACTAGCAAACGCGAACGAGGGATTGTGCGACAATCGTCGCAACCGTCAACGGTTGTTCGGGCGGCGTCACGAGAGGTGGTGACCGAGTGGCTTCGCGTGTACGTGTCGCCGCGTCGACATGCCTCGTAGCGTCCGGCCTTTTCATGGGCGGTGCCGGCAGCGCAATCGCTCTTGCGGACCCCGAACCCGGCTACGGTCCCTCGGACGACCGGACGGGCGGCGAATCGCTGGGCCAGACCAATCGTCAAGCGCTGGGCACGGCCGGTGGAAACGACCGGAAGCCGGCGGGTGAATTCCGCAAGCAGCCACAACCGCGCTGGGGAAACGGCCGGCCCAATGAGAAGGATCCGCCGAAAGGCGAAGAGCCGGATCCGGGCAAGGAGAATCCCCAAGGTCCGAAGGGCGACGAGCAGCCGCCGGGGGACGACCCGAAGAACCCCTGTGGCGACGACCCAGGCAACTGCCCGGGCGACGGCCAGGGCAACCAACCACCCAACCTCCCTGAAAGTGGCGGCGGAGGCGGCGCGATCGTCCAGCTGCCGGGCTTCGAGCCGCCGAAGATCCCCCACATGCAACTGCCTGGCGAACTAGAGCCGAGCCAGCCTGGAATGCCAGGCGGGCCCACCGTGCTCGGCGCAGGCGCAGGCGCGGTCGCTGTGGCAGCGCCGGCGGGGCCCGCGGTGCCCATCGTCTTGCCGGTGATTGTCGTGCCGCCCGCCGCCCTCGGTGCAGGCGCCGGTGGTGGGGGAGCCGGAGGCGCATCGGCCGGACTGCCGCCCGCGGCGCCGCGCGCTGTGACCGCCGAGCCGCCCGCCGGACGTGTCGCGCAGCCGGCGAAGGTGGGCAGCAATGTCGCAGTACCGAATTCGTCCTACCGGATCGGGTACACCGAATACCTGCGCACCGCTGGATTACCGCAGCTGGCAGCCTTGGCAGTGCCGGGGCTCGTCGGAATTCTGGTGCTCACGGGCGCAGGGGGATTGGTGGGTTACCGGCAGGCAAAAGCGGGGCACGCCGTGCGAGTCGGCGGCTCAGCACGTTTCATGAGGTAGTACTACAAACTGCCCCCCTCAACAGGGGCGGGCAGCGCATAGTGGACTCGTCGAGAGGGGGATGGTTATGCCTGCGAGTCGTCGCGTCACCCGCGCCGTGAGCGCGGTGCTCGATCTCGCTCCGCGACGCGGAGAAATCTCGTTGCCCCGCCTTGTCGATGCGGTAAGCGAGGACCGCAAGCGGCCGATCGAACTCAAGATGTCGGATCTGCCTCCTGGCGTGTGCGGCCAATGGCGGCAGTACGCCGATCGAGACGTGTTCCTCATCCAGAAGGGCCTGCCCGCCTGGGACCGCACGTTGGCGCATGAGCTCGGCCACCTTGTCCTCGGCCACGAGGGCATTCCCGTCGTCCAAGCCGCCCGCGAGGAGACGGAGTTCGCCAGCTCAGAGCTGATCGGATACATGCTCAACCAGCGCACCGGCTGCATGGGGCCGAGCGGTGAAGACGCCGAGCAGGAGGCCGAGGATTTCGCGGCGCTGCTCATCTACCGCCTCGGCAGGCTGCCCTCCGACCGCTCCTCGATCGTGCAGGTTCGGCTCGGAGAGGCGTTTGGTTGATCATCTGGGTGATCGCAGGTCTTCTCGGACTTGCCACCGGCCTGCGTATCGGTTGGGCCCTCGTCAACAAGCAGTCGCTGGTGAGCACCGCCATGATTCTGGCGCTGGGCAGCCTGGGATTGGTGGCGGCTCTCAATTGGCAACCGCTGACGCTGCTGCTGGACACGCTGGTGCGCTGGCCGAACGTCTCGATGGGTCTGAGCCAGGTCGCTCTGGTCGCCTGCGCCGCGGGCAGTTGCGTGATGATCACGACCGTCTCCTCAGGGCGTAAGCCCGCCACCATTCGCAAGATCGCCATCGCCCAGTACAGCGTCGCGGGCGCCATCGCCGCTGTGAGCCTGGTGGCCTTCTTCTCCGCAGAACAGCAGCCGGAGATGTCGCCGCAAGATTATCTGCGCCGCAACCTGGTCTCCGGCGGCAACTCGCTGCCGTGGCTGCTGCCGCTGCTGTACGTGCTGCTGGCGTTGACGCTGGTGTCATGGGCCGGATTGCGGCATTCGAACCGCAGCCGCCGTGGTCGGGCGTTGTTCGTGTTCACGATCGGCATCGTGCTGATCGTGCTCGCGTCGGGGTTCTTTTTCCTGCGGGCGGTCATCAAGACCGGACCGGTCGGGGTGGGCGCCGCGGCCACACTGCTCGGCTGCGCGATGCTGGTGGTCGCCGCGGGCTCGCTGCT
>NZ_JAVHWR010000079.1:0-41224 GCF_032159565.1 Mycobacterium sp. | reverse complement strand
GGTTCCTGGGCAACCGCTCATCCGGCAAGCAGGGCGTCGCCCTGGCCGTTGCCGCCCGCAACGCGGGAGCCACCGTCCGGCTCCTGGCCGCGCACATGGAAGTGCCCCCGCCGGCCGGTGTCGAGGTCGTGGCGGTGGAGACTGCCCTGCAGTTGCGGGAAGCCGCGCTGGCGGCGGCCGCCGATTCCGACGTCGTCATTATGGCCGCGGCCGTGGCCGACTTCCGTCCCGCTGAGATTTCCGGCACAAAAATCAAGAAGCGCGACGACGCCGCCGACCCCGTCATCTCCCTGGTCCGGAATCCGGACATCCTGCATGAACTGGTGGAACTGCGGGATGCCGCCGAAAACCAGCTCCGCCGCAGCCAGCTCATTGTCGGTTTTGCCGCGGAGACCGGTGACGGCGAAGGCGACGTGCTGGCCTACGCCGAAGCCAAGCTCAGGCGCAAGGGCTGCGACCTGCTGGTGGTCAACCATGTGGGCACGGACAAGGTCTTCGGCCAGGACACCAACGCCGTCGTCATCCTGTCGCGCTCCGGCTCCGAACCCCAAGAGGCATCCGGAACCAAGACCGAAGTCTCGGCCGCCGTCATTAACCGGATCGGCTATGAGCTGAACCACGTTTCGCCCCGCGCCTGACGGCAGGCCACGCGAGGGTTTCCTTAGCACGGGGACACACGCTGCCGGACGTCCGATTCCCAACCAGTAAGGTAGTTGAGTGACTTTACCGCTGCACATTCCCCACACCCACGGGGCCACGCCCTCCGCCCTCCGGCTCTTCACCTCGGAGTCCGTGACTGAAGGCCACCCGGACAAGATCTGCGACCAGATCAGCGACGCCATCCTCGATGCCCTGCTGGCCGCGGACCCCGAGTCCCGCGTCGCCGTCGAGACCATGGCCACCACAGGCCTGGTCCACGTGGCCGGCGAGGTCACCACGGACGCTTACGTTGAGATCCCGCAGATCGTCCGCGAGACCATCCTGGGAATCGGCTACGACTCGTCCGCCAACGGATTCGACGGCGCCCGCTGCGGCGTATCCGTCTCCATCGGGCAGCAGTCCAACGACATCGCCGGCGGCGTGTTCAACTCGCTGGAAGCCCGCGAAGGCCGCCAGGAAGACGACTACGATCTCCAGGGCGCCGGCGACCAGGGCCTGATGTTCGGCTACGCAATCAAGGACACCCCCGAGTACATGCCGCTGCCGATCGCGCTGGCGCACCGGCTCGCGCGCAGGCTCACCGAGGTACGCAAGAGCGGTGTGCTGGATTACCTGCGTCCCGACGGCAAGACCCAGGTCACCGTTGCCTACGACGGACACACCCCGGTCCGGCTGGACACCGTCGTGCTGTCCACCCAGCACGCCGACGGCATCGACCTCGAAGCGACGCTCACCCCGGATATCCGCGAGAAGGTCGTCAACACCGTCCTCAACGACCTCGCACACGACACGCTGGACACCTCGGACTATCGCCTGCTGGTCAACCCGACCGGCAAATTCGTGCTCGGCGGCCCGATGGGCGACGCGGGGCTGACCGGCCGCAAGATCATCGTGGACACCTACGGCGGGTGGGCCCGCCATGGCGGCGGCGCGTTCTCCGGCAAGGATCCGTCCAAGGTGGACCGGTCCGCGGCGTACGCGATGCGCTGGGTGGCAAAGAACGTGGTCGCAGCAGGCCTGGCGGAGCGAATCGAGGTCCAGGTGGCCTATGCCATCGGCAAAGCGGCCCCGGTCGGGCTGTTCGTCGAGACGTTCGGCACCGAGACCGTCGACCCGGCCCGGATCGAGAAGGCCATCACGTCGGTGTTCGATCTGCGGCCCGGCGCGATCGTTCGCGATCTGGACCTGCTGCGGCCGATCTACGCGCAGACCGCCGCCTACGGGCACTTCGGCCGCACCGACGTAGAGCTGCCGTGGGAGCAGCTGAACAAGGTCGATGAGCTGAAGGCTTCCGTCTGACGACGATCAAGCGGGGAGGGACGAGCCGCGTTGAGGAGTCGGACGCGACAAGCTCCGTCTGCCAGCTAAGCGCTGAACCGGTAGTCGTCGAGCGGGTAGCGGCGGCTGCGCCAGTACGCCTGCATGGTTGTCGCAGGCCGTAGCGGCACATCGCCGTTCTTGTCGAAGTAATAGCTGTGGCCAGCGAGCAGCTGTCCTGCCAGAAGATCTGCCGGTGGCGTTTGCGCATCATCTCGTCGAAGTAGCGGTCGTTGGCCTCCTGCTTCACCTCGACGCGGGTGGCGCCGCCGCGCTGCGCGTGCTGGAGGCACCGCACGATGTGATGGCTCTGCGACTCGATGAGCGCGAAGTTACGACGAGCCGACGTAGCCGTAGGGGCCGAACACGGTAAAGAAATTCGGGAAGCCGGGGACGCTGACCCCCTCGTACGCCTGCAATCGGTGGTCCTCCCAGAACCGACTCAGCGTCCGCCCGTCCGGCCCGGTCACCGGATAGGTGAGGATGTCGTCGGGATCCATCATCCTGAAGCCCGTTGCCAGGATCAGCACGTCGACGTCGTGCGATTTGCCGTCGGCGGTGGCGACACCGGAGCCGGTGATCTTGTCGATCGGTTCGGTGACGAGGCTGACGTTGTCGCGGTTGAACGTCGACAGGTAGGTGTTGTGGAAGCCGGGCCGCTTGCAGCCCACCGCGTAGCGCGGCGTCAGCTTGTCGCGCACGACGGGGTCCTTGACCTCCTTGCGCAGATACGCCTTGCCCAACTCCGGCGCACGTTTGGCCATCGGGTTGACCGTGAAGTACTGCGCGGCAAGAGGAAACGTCAGCTCGACGTAGGCCTGGCTGAGCAGCCGCTGCACGGCCCTGCCGCCGGGCAGGCGCATCGCGCGCCGAGCGGTGGGCGACAGCGGGACGTCCGCTTTCGGGAAGCACCATATCGGCGTGCGCTGAAAGACGGTGAGGTGTCTGACGATCGGCGCGATCTCGGGGATCACCTGAACGGCGGAGGCGCCGGTGCCGATGATCCCCACGCGCTTGCCGGCGAGGTCCTGACCGTGGTCCCAGCGGGCGGTGTGCATGGTTTCGCCCGCGAACGAGTCGACGCCTTCGATGTCGGGCGGCTTCGGAGTGGTCAGCACGCCACCCGCGTTGATCAGGTACCGGGCCGTGACGCGCTCACCGGAGTCGGTCTCGATGCGCCACAAGTCGGTGTCGTGGTCGAACCCGGCGCCTGCCACCTTGGTGTTGAACCGGATCCGCGATCGCAGGCCGTACTTATCGACACAGTGCTTCGCATAGGCTTTCAGCTCGCGGCCGGATGCGTAGGTGCGTGTCCAGTCAGGGCTCTGCTCGAAGGAGAACTGGTAGGAAAACGACGGAATATCAACCGCGACACCGGGATAGGTGTTCCAGTGCCACGTCCCACCGGAGCCGTCGGCCGCCTCGATCAGCGAAAAGTCACTCATGCCCGCCGTGTCGAGCAGGATCGCAGTACCGATTCCGGAGAATCCGGCACCGACGATGAGGATGTCGTGATCGGGCGCTGTCTTCATCCCCGGCGAACTCCTCTCGTCCGCCGGCCCTTCCGTTACGCGGATGCCTCGAGCTTAAGCCGCTGGAACTGCTCCCACGCGGCCCGCTCGACCCAGTTCGTCAGCAGCTTGCCGTCCCCACGCACCGCCCACACGGCGGTGCCCGTCATGGCGATGTCCTGTTGGTCGGGTTCGGTGCCGAACAGCCCGTTGTTCTTCCCGGTCAGCAGCCAGCGTGACATCACACGGCTACCGTCGGCGTTCTGAAACGACTCGGTGACTTCGAGGTGCAGGTCGGTCACCTGTGCCAGGAATCGTTCGATCCACTTCGTGAAATTCTTTCGTCCCGAGATGGTCTCGCCGCCGGTGACGATGACGAAGTCCTCGGTGACGAACCGGTCCGCGGCGGCGGGGTCGTGAGCATTCCAGACCTCGTCCCAGAAGGCGTGCACGACGTCGACGGAACTCTGCGTACTCATTGACAGTGGAACGCCCTGGCCAATGTGAATAGTCGGAGGTCTGTGTACCTTCAGCAGAATGGCGTCCACCGATGCCGGAATGGCCGGCTTCTCCTCGGTAACGAACCCGCACCGGCGCACCCGGGGACTGTGGCTGGCGGCGGTGCTGGTCGCGGCCTGCTACGGGATATACCTGGGCGCCACCGCGCTGAGACTGCCGTCGGGCGCCGAGCTCACCGGCCAGTTCTGGTTGCAGCCGGCGGTCAAGGCCACCCCGGCGGTCCTGCTGGCTGCGGCTGCGGTCACTCACCCGGTAATCAGGGAGCGACGCTGGCTCGTCGTCGCACTGGCGGGGTCGGCCGCGGGCGACTTCCTGCTGGCGATGCCGTGGTGGCAGCCGTCGTTCGTGTTGGGGCTCGCCGCGTTCCTCGTCGCCCATCTGTGCTTCCTGGCCGCGCTGCTCCCGCTGTGCTCCGCGTCGGCGCCGAGATCGGCGGCGGCTGTGGTGGTGGTGGCGTGCGTCGCCCTGCTCGTCTGGTTCTGGCCCAAGCTGATCGCCGAAGGCATGGCGATTCCGGTGACGGCCTACATCGCGGTACTCGGCGCGATGGTGTGCGCTGCCCTGCTGGCACGGCTGCCGACGCCGTGGACGGCGCTGGGGGCGGTGTGCTTCGCGGTGTCGGACGCCATGATCGGCATCAACAAGTTCGTGCTGGGGTCCGAGGCGCTCGCGATGCCGATCTGGTGGGCATACGCCACTTCGCTGACGCTGATCACCGCCGGCTTCTTTTTCGGCCGGACGTCCGATCTGTCTGCTAAACGATAGGTGTGAGCAAGACCGCGGCGGAGCACGAGCCGATCGCCCGGGTGCTGCCGATGCTGACGGTGCCGCACCTGGATCGCGACTTCGACTACCTCGTCGCCGCCGAACAATCCGACGATGCGCAGCCCGGTGTCCGCGTTCGGGTGCGCTTCCACGGCCGGCTGGTCGACGCGTTCATCCTCGAAAGGCGTTCGGAGACAGATCATGTCGGTAAGCTGGGCTGGCTGGACCGGGTGGTCTCGGCAGAGCGCGTGCTGACCCCCGATGTGCGCAGGCTGGTCGATGCCGTCGCCGCGCGCTACGCCGGCACCCGCGCCGACGTGCTACGGCTGGCGATTCCGCCGCGGCACGCCAATGTCGAAAAGGAAGTGCCCGGCGAACCCACACCGGCCACCGTCGCATCCGTCGACACCGCTGGATGGGCCGAATACGGCCGGGGCGAGCAGTTTGTCGAGGCACTTCGCGACGGCCGTGCCGCCAGAGCGGTCTGGCAGGCTCTGCCGGGCGAACGCTGGGCCGACCGGTTGGCCGAGATCGCAGCGGTCTCGGTGCAAGCCGGCCGCGGAGTGCTGGCGATCGTTCCCGACCAACGGGATGTCGACGCACTGTACGACGCCTGTGTCCGGCTCGTCGACGAAAGCCGGGTGGTGGCGCTTTCGGCGGGGCTCGGCCCCGCACAGCGGTACCGGCGCTGGCTGTCGGTGCTGCGCGGTTCGGCGCGGCTGGTCATCGGAACCCGCAGCGCCGTATTCGCCCCAGTCGCCGATCTCGGGCTGGTGCTGGTGTGGGACGACGGCGACGACAGTTTGTCCGAGCCACGCGCGCCCTATCCGCACGCCCGCGAGGTGGGCATGCTTCGCGCCCATCAATTGCGTTGTGCCGCAATGATCGGCGGATTCTCGCGCACCGCCGAGGCCCAGGCCATGGTGCGCAGCCGATGGGCGCACGACCTGGTGGCGCCAAGGCCCGTGGTGAGGTCGCGGGCACCGCGGGTGATCGCCCTCGAGGACAGCGGATACGCCCATGAGCGTGACCCCGCCGCACACAGCGCGCGGCTGCCCTCGATGGCGCTGCACGCGACACGCACGGCGCTCGACGCCGGCCATCCCGTTCTCGTCCAGGTGCCACGCAGGGGTTACGTCCCGGCGCTGGCCTGCGGCCGCTGCCGCACCATCGCCCGCTGTAGACACTGCACAGGCCCGCTGTCGCTGCCCGATCGGAACGCCTCAGGCGCGGTGTGCCGGTGGTGCGGCCGCGAGGAACCCTCGTTGCGCTGTGCCCGATGCGGGTCCGACGCCGTCCGCGCCATCGTCGTCGGCGCCCGGCGCACCGCCGAGGAACTGGGCCGGGCGTTCCCCGGCACCACCGTCGTCACCTCCGGCGGCGACACCATCGTCACAACGGTGGCCGGCGATCCAGCGCTCGTCGTCGCCACCCCGGGCGCCGAACCCGTGGCGGCCGGCGGCTACGGCGCCGCGCTGCTCCTCGACGCATGGGCGCTGCTGGGGCGCCAGGATCTGCGTGCGGCCGAGGACACGCTGCGCCGCTGGATGGCCGCATCCACCCTGGTCCGCAGCCGCAGCGACGGCGGCGTGGTCGCGGTGGTCGCCGACTCGGCGGTGCCGACTGTGCAGGCACTGATCCGCTGGGATCCGGTCGGACATGCCGAAGCCGAACTGGACGCCCGCGACGAGGTCGGGCTGCTACCCGGTGTGCACATGGCGGCAACGGACGGCGCGCCGGAGGCGGTGGCGGCGCTGCTCGACACCGCTGAACTGCCGGCGTCCGCGGAGCTTCTCGGGCCCGTGGACCTGCCGCCCGGGGCCCGCAGACCGCCCGGCGTTCCCGCAACCAGCCCGGTCAACCGGATGCTGGTGCGGGTGCCGCGAGCCGACGGTCTTTCGCTGGCGGCGGCGCTGCGGCGGGCCACCGGGGTGCTCAGCGCGCGGCACGATCAGCAGCCGGTTCGGGTGCAAATCGACCCGTTGCACATAGGGTAATGCGAGACTTCGGCACCGGGGCTCTTCGGGAGGTGACATGCGGCGGATAATCGTGTGGTCGATTTCGTTGCTGCTCATCATGTTTGGGTTGCTCTGGCCGCTGGTGCTCAAGGGTGGCCAGGACGAGTTGCCCGCCGACGACCCGGTGGTGTTCAGCAATTTCAACGCCGACTTCCATGTCACCGCAGACGGCAGCCTCGACGCGGTGGAGACCATCACGGCCGAGTTCCCGAGCGGGCGCCACGGCCTGTTCCAGTGGTGGGACACCTCCAACCAGAACCACCCGTACGTCCGGCAGACTCCCGATGTCACGTCGGTGAAGGTCGACGGCGCTCCCGCGCCGTACCGCATGTCCTGGATGGACGGCAAGCGGTTCCGGGTGGCCAAGATCGGCGATCCCGACGAGTTCCTCAGTTTCGGATCACACGTGTTCGAGATCCGCTACACGGTGCCGGGTGTGCTGGATCCCGGTGATACCGGCAGCGACAAACGGTTCGCCGAGTCCGCCGGGGCCGACGCGGCGGCGCAGTCGGTGTTCTTCTGGAACGTCGTCGCTGGTTCGTGGAACAACCGGATGCAGCATGTCGACATCTCGGTGACACTGCCCAGCGCTGTCACCGGCGCGCAGTGTTCGGTCGGCTACGGCGTCGGTTCACCCTGCAGCGCCCTCACCATCACCGGCAACAAGGTTGCGCTTTCGACCGATTACCTCGGCTCCCGGACTCCGGTCACGTTGCGGGCAGGCGTCGACGTGCCGACCCCACCGCGTGAGGAACTCCTGTGGCCGTACACATGGGACCGGATCATCGGTACGTCGTTGGGCGATATGGCCTGGGTGCTGAGCCTGACGGTGGCCTTCGCGCTCGGCGGCTTCCTGTGGTATCGCACCACGGTCGAACCGCCGCCCGGCTTCCCGCTGCAGTACTCGCCGCCGGCTGGACTCGGACCGGTACAGACCGAATACATCCGCACCGAAGCCGTCCCGAAGAACGCCCTCGCCGCGACGCTGTTCTACCTCGCCGAGCGCAAGCTGGTCGACCTGAGACAGATCAACGACGAGCACTGGCGAATCAAAGGCCTGGCCGACAAGAGCGACTGGGAGCGGCTCGATCCCGTCAGCCGCACGGTAGGGAACGCGCTGCGGGTGAACGTGGCAGGGGAAGTGTTCGAGGCGAAGAAGTCCATCAAGTCCGGTCAGAAGCTCAACAAGGCCAAGAACGATATCGCCAAGGCCGTGGTGCAGTGGGCCTTCGACGGCGGCCTGATGGTCAAGCACAGGAAAGAGCTGTGGGTGCGCGCGGCCAATGTGATCGCGATTCCGGTGGCGGTGTGCTGCTTCTTCCTGTGGTTCGGTATTCCGATCACCGCGCTGGGTCTGCCGTTCGCCGCATTCTTCTTGGTCACCGTCCGGTCGTGGATCGGCGGCGTAGGTACCCGTCGCACCGCGGCTGGTCGCGAACTGTGGTCGCAGGCAGGGGGATTTCATCGGATGCTGGTCACCGATTCGGCCGAGGCACGCTTCGACTTCTCGGCCCGCAAGGAGCTCTATACCGCCTATGTGCCGTTCGCCGTCGCGGCGGGTGCGGCGGCACTGTGGGCGAAGAAGTACGAGATGACGACGGGTACGGCCGCGCCGCAGCCGGATTGGTACAACTCGTCGTCCTCATCATCGACGTCAGAGGGCTGGGGTTTCAGCGGGGGCTCCGGTGGTGCGAACTTCGACAGCTTCGACTCGGCGTTGTCATCGTCGATCGGCGCCTATACCGCATCGCAGTCGTCGTCGTCATCCGGCGGTAGCAGTGGCGGTAGCAGCGGTAGCAGCGGTGGCGGTAGCAGCGGCGGCGGTGGCGGCGGCGGCGGAGGAGGAGGGGGAGGCGGATCGTGGTAAGGCTGCTGCTGATCGTCGCGCTGGTGCTGGCGGTTCTTGTGCTTGTCGGTTTCGTAATGGGCTACAACAAGATTCGCAGCGCCGATGTCCGGGTCGCCGAGGCGCTCTCCGGAATCGATGTGGAGTTGACCCGCCGTGCGGCGCTGATCCCGAGCCTGGTGCACATAGTGCAGACGTTTGCCGCCCACGAGAAGGACATCCTCGACCACGTCACCGATGCCAGGGCCGCGTTGACGACGGCGACGACGGGCAAGTCCGTCGCCCAGCGCAGCTCCGCCGAGCAGGATTTCGACTCCGCGGTGGCGCCGGTGCTCGCGCTCGGCCAGAGCTACCCGCAGCTCACCTCGTCGAACAACTTCTCAAGCCTGCAGGACAATCTCGCCGACACCGAGAGCAAGTTGGCGTTCGCCCGCGGTTACTACAACGACTCGGCCGCCACGCTGAACCGGCTACTGCGCACCATGCCGTGGATGTTCGTCGCGCCGCTGAGCGGCGTGTCCGAACGCGAGTACTACAAGATCCCGCGGTAGCCATGCGGATCGTCTTCGCAGGCACACCCGAGCCCGCCCTGCCGTCACTGATCCGGCTCATCGAGTCCGCGCGCCATGACGTGGTCGCGGTGCTCACACGGCCGGATGCCGCCTCCGGTCGGCGCGGCAAACCGGCGCCCTCGCCCGTCGCGCAGCTCGCGCTCGAGCACGGCATCCCGGTGCTGCGGCCCGAACGGCCCAATTCCGACGAATTCGTTTCGCAACTGGCCGAGTTGGCGCCCGAGGCATGCGCGGTCGTGGCGTATGGGGCGTTGCTCCGCGAGGGTCTGCTGGCGGTGCCTGACCACGGCTGGATCAACCTGCACTTCTCTCTCCTGCCTGCGTGGCGTGGCGCCGCACCGGTGCAGGCGGCGATAGCGGCAGGCGACACCGTCAGCGGCGCGACCACGTTCCAGATCGAACCTGCGCTCGACTCGGGGCCCGTGTACGGCGTCGTCACCGAAACCATCCGCCCCACCGACACCGCGGGCGATCTGCTTGGCCGGCTGTCGGGTTCGGGTGCCGCGCTGCTGGCGACGACGCTGGACGGAATCGCCGACGGGTCGTTGACTCCGGTACCGCAGCCGTCCGACGGTGTCACCATGGCACCGAAAGTGACGGTCGACGACGCCCGCGTGCGCTGGGACCTGCCCGCCCATGTCGTCGAGCGGCGGATCCGCGCGTCCACTCCGAACCCCGGTGCATGGACCGTGATCGGCGAACTGCGGCTAAAGCTCGGCCCCGTGACTGTCGACGAAGCGGACCCGTTGGCGCCCGGCGCGATTCGCGTGGAGCGCAATCGCGTCCGGGTGGGAACGGCGTCGCAACCGGTGCTGCTCGGCAGCGTCCAGCCGCCGGGCAAGAAGCCGATGGATGCGGCCGCGTGGGCGCGCGGCGCCCGGCTCGACGACTCCGCGTCGGCGTCATGACCAAACCGCGAAGGCCGCGTCGCAAGCCGCTCGACCCCGCCCGCCGCGCGGCGTTCGACGTCCTGCGGGCGGTGTCGGAGCGCGACGCCTACGCCAACCTCGTGCTGCCCGCGCTGCTGAACGAACGCGGTATCACGGGTCGTGATGCCGCCTTCGCGACCGAACTGGCCTACGGGGCGTGCCGCACGCGTGGCTTGCTCGACGCTGTCATAGCCGAAGCCGCCGGACGCCCGCCGGACCGCATCGATCCGGTGCTGCTGGACCTGCTCCGGCTGGGGGCCTATCAACTGCTCCGCACTCGTGTCGAGCCACACGCCGCAGTGTCCACCACGGTCGAGCAGGCGGGGATCGAATTCGACTCATCGCGAGCAGGTTTCGTCAACGGCGTGCTGCGCACGATCGCCGGGCGGGAGCCGCAGTTCTGGATTGACGAACTCGCCCCACCCGCGGGGTCCGACCCCGTCGGTCACCTCTCGTTCGTGCACGCCCATCCGCGGTGGATCGGGCAGGCGTTCGCCGATGCGCTCGGCGCCAGGGCCGGCGAGCTGAAGGCCCTGCTGGAAGCCGACGACGCCCGTCCGCTGGTTCATCTCGCCGCCCGCCCGGGTGTGCTGACCGCGGACGAACTCGCATCGGTCGCGGACGGAACGGTCGGCCGTTACTCGCCGTATGCCGTCTATCTCGCCGGCGGCGACCCCGGTCGACTCGACGCTGTCCGTGACGCCGCGGCGCTGGTTCAGGATGAGGGCAGCCAGCTGGTGGCAAGGGCGCTGACGCTCGCGCCGGTCGACGACGACGGCGGTCGTTGGCTCGACCTGTGTGCGGGGCCCGGCGGCAAGACCGCGCTGCTGGCGGCGATTGCGCAGGAGAGGAGCACAACCGTCTCGAGCGCGCAGACCGGTGCCCGTGTCACCGCGATCGAGCCGAACTTGCGGCGAGCCCGCTTCGTCGAGGAGAACACCCGCGGGCTAGACGTCGACGTGGTGCGCGTCGACGGTCGCGACTCCGGCCTGGAGCCGGGATTCGACCGGGTGCTGGTGGATGCGCCGTGCACCGGACTGGGCGCACTGCGCCGACGACCCGAGGCGCGGTGGCGCCGCCAGCCCGCAGACGTGCCCGCGCTGGCACGGCTGCAGAGGGAACTGCTGGCGTCGGCGATCAAGCTGACCCGGCCCGGCGGTGTGGTGTTGTATGCAACCTGTTCACCCCATCTGTCCGAGACGGTCGGGGTGGTGGCCGACGCACTGCGCCGCCATCCGGTGACGGCGCTCGACACCCGGCCGCTGTTCGAGGGAGTAGACGATATCGGCGACGGGCCGTACGTGCAGTTGTGGCCGCACCGACACGGCACCGACGCGATGTTTTCCGCAGCGCTCCAAGTCGGAAAGTAGGGTGAGCGCATGTCACGACACCGCGCACGCGAGGAGCGCAAAAGACCTCTGATTGCGCCGTCGATCCTGGCCGCCGACTTCTCCCGACTGGCCGAAGAGCTCGCGGCGGTGAGGGGGGCCGACTGGGTGCACGTCGACGTGATGGACAACCACTTCGTGCCGAACCTCACCATCGGTCTGCCCGTGGTGGAGGCACTGTTGCCGACTACCGACATCCCGATCGACTGCCATCTGATGATAGACAACCCGCAGCGGTGGGCGCCGCCGTACGCCGAGGCGGGCGCCTACAACGTCACCTTCCACGCCGAGGCCACCGACAACCCCGTCGGCGTCGCGCGCGACATCCGCGCCGCGGGCGCCAAGGCGGGTCTGTCGGTCAAGCCTGGCACCCCATTAGAGCCGTATTTGGAAATCCTGCCTGAATTCGACACCCTGCTGATCATGTCCGTCGAGCCGGGCTTCGGCGGTCAGAAGTTCATCCCGGAGGTGCTGCCGAAGGTGGCCATCGCCCGCAGGCTGGTGGATGCGGGCGAGCTGACGATCCTCGTCGAGATCGACGGTGGCATCAACGCGGACACCATCGAGGAGGCCGCCGAGGCGGGCGTGGACTGCTTCGTCGCCGGGTCGGCCGTGTACAGCGCCGACGATCCGGCCGCCGCCGTCGAGGCGCTGCGCAGGCGGGCGGCCACCGCCTCAAAACATCTCCGGCTATGAGTTTCGAGGCCGCGATGCGTCTGGCCGTAGATCAGGCCGAGGTGGTCAAGGGCGGCACCTACCCCAATCCGCCTGTCGGCGCGGTCATTCTGGATTCCGACGGTGAGGTCGCGGGCATCGGAGCGACGGAGCCGACCGGCGGACCGCACGCCGAAGTGGTGGCGCTGCGGCGGGCGGGCGTGCGCGCCGCGGGCGGCACGGCCGTGGTCACACTGGAACCCTGCAACCACCACGGCCGCACGCCGCCGTGCGTAGATGCTCTTGTCGCCGCAGGGATTTCGACGGTTGTGTACGCCGTCAGCGATCCCAATGCGGTTGCGGCGGGAGGTGCGACCCGGCTCTCCGAATCGGGCGTGCACGTCATTGGCGGCGTGCTCGCCGACGTCGTCGCCGGCGGCCCGCTGCGCGAGTGGTTGCACAAGCAGCGCACCGGAGTTCCGCATGTCACGTGGAAATTCGCCACCAGCATCGACGGTCGCAGCGCGGCGGCCGACGGCAGCAGCCAGTGGATCACCAGCGAAGCCGCGCGCGCCGACGTACATCGCCGCCGCGCCGCCTGCGACGCGATCCTCGTCGGCACCGGGACGGTTTTCATCGACGACCCGAAGCTGACCGCGAGGCTGCCCGACGGCAACCTCGCCGACCGACAGCCGTTGCGTGTCGTGGTGGGGGAGCGCGAGATCTCTTCGGAGGCCAACGTGCTCAACGACGACACCCGCACAATGGTGATCCGGACCAGGGATCCGCACGAGGTGATCAAGGCGTTGTCGGATCGTACGGACGTCCTCATCGAAGGTGGGCCGACGCTGGCGGGGGCGTTCCTACGGGCAGGTGTGATCGATCGGATACTGGCCTATGTCGCGCCAATTCTGTTGGGCGGCCCGATAACCGCGATCGATGACGTCGGCGTGTTGTCCATCGCTCACGCGCAGCGCTGGCGGTTCGATGGCATCGAGCCCATCGGCCCCGACGTCCTGCTCAGTCTGGTTCCGCAGTAGCCTGCTCGTCGATGTTGAGCGGCCGGTGTTCGATCAGGTCGCGGATCCCGCCTGCGCCGAGGCGTTCCCGGAAAGCCGCCACGGTGTACCCGACGACCGCCGCGTCGCTGCGTGCCCGTGCCGTCGCCGAACGCGGCATGTGGAACAGGGGCGCGAGCTCGCCGAAGTAGTCACCCCTTCCGGCGACCCACAGCAATTCCTCGCCGCCGCCGGCCAATTCGCGCACGATCTCGACTTCGCCCTCGGACACCACGTAGATGCACTCGCCCATGGTGCCTTCCTCGAACAGCACATCGCCCGCATCGAGGTGCACCGTCGACGGCGGCCGGTCCGATTCGGCGAACTCGGGGACGAGCTCCACGACGCGATCGGCCAGCGGGAGGATCCGGCTGTCGTGGGTCGCCACCACCACCATCCGGTCTCCCGACGCGAGCTCGCGAATCAGCCGTAGCACCTCCTCGACCTGGATGAAGTCGAGGTGCGCGGTCGGCTCGTCGGCGACGATCAACGGCGGGTCCAACGCGATGGCCCGCGCGACCGCGACACGCTGCTGCTGACCGCCGCTGAGATCGCTCGGCCGGTGGGTCATCCGGTCCTCGAGGCCGACGCGGGTCAGCAGCTGTTCGGCCTTCTCGCGCGCGGCGTGCCGCGACATGCCCGCCGACCGCAGCGGCACCATAACGTTCTCCAGCGCGGTGAGGCTGGGCACGAGGTTGAACGCCTGGAACACGATGCCCACTGTCTCGCGCCGGTACTTCGACAGTCCCTTCGCGTCGAGCGAGGTGACGTCGACCTCGCCGAACTTGATGGCGCCGGCCGCCGGTTTAAGAATCCCGCCGAGACATGACAGCAGCGTGGTCTTCCCACATCCGCTGGGGCCCAGCAGAATCACCAGCGACCCCGCGGCCACGTCGAGGTTGAACCCGTCCAGCGGGCGCACAGCGTAACCACCGCTGGAGTACTCGACGACCAGGTCCTGAATGCTCAGATCGCCCATGGCCTATGGACTTCCGAACGCCATGGCCGGATCGACCGATACCGCGCGATGCAGTCCGGCACCGCTGGCGATCAAGCCGAAGATGACCGCGATGACGGGCAGGATGATGTAGGCGTAGGCCGGGACGATCACCTGCATCGGGAAGATCGGCCCGAGCAGCGCCGCAAGCACGACTCCGACGACGACGGCCGACAGCGCCACCACGATCGCCTGCAGGGCGAGTCCGCCGGCGATCGCACCCGTCGGGACACCAATTGCCTTGTATACCGCAAAGTCTCGCAGACGCTCCAGCGCGGAAAGGTAGATCACCGATCCGACGATCAGCGCGGCGACGACCCACAGCAGGATCGCCACGATCGTGATGGAGTTGACGGCCACCTTCAGCGGGCGAAGCAGATCGGCGACCGCACCGTCGCGGTCGATGGCCTGGTAACCCGGGGGCACCTGTTCGAGCGAGCCCCGAAGCCCGATCGATGCGACCAACGGTTGCCCGCCGTACACCAGCTGCTGGGCGCCCTCCGTGGTGAGGAAGATGTTGGGCAGGTTGGCCAGCGCCGTCGAGTTCTCCACGATGCCGACGATGCGCAGCCTGCGCGAAGCGATCTGGATGTCCTCGCCCTCGTTGCGCTCGAGCGTGCTCGACACCGCCACCTCATTGGGGTTGGCGGGCGGTCTGCCTTCCGACACCACTGGCATGCCCGGCCCGCGTTCCGGCGCGCCGAACAGGTCGGCGTTGCGGGTGGAATCGCCGAGTGTGACCGTGCCACCCGCGTAGACGAGAGGCGCCGCCGCCTGGACCCCAGGCGAGGAGGCGATCCGGGGCAGATCGACCGGTGCGAACGGCGTCGCCCCGACGAAGGGCCCCGACGCGCCGTCCTTCACCAAGAAGGTATCGACGCCGAGCGCGTCGACGGTCCGCAGTGCCTCGGCCCGGAAGCCGTTCGCCAACCCGGTCAGTACGAGCGTCATCCCGAAGATGATGGCGGTGGACAGGATCGCGATGACGAAACGCCGTTTTCGCCACTGCATGTCGCGCAGCGCAGCGAGCAACATGTAAGCGACGTTACCGAGGCCCGCGCGTTCGCGGGCCAGGTTGGGGTGCGTCGGGTTCAGCGGTCTCAGCCGACACATGACGGATCACTCCGCCGTCGGTGCGGCAACGCTCGCGGTGCCATGGTTCGTGGCGGCGTTTGCCGGATGTGAACAGTTGTGACGAAAACGACTGTGAAATACCCCTTGTCGTAGCGCCGGATTTGTCGGGTAGGGCCGGTAGACTTACCTCAGAGCCGGGCATCAGGCCTGGTACATCGCGCCTTCACCGACGAGCTGCGCATGGTGAGCACGAACGAAGGAAACGAGCATGACTGCAGTGCAGGACTGGCTCAAAATTCGCCCGCAGGATCCCAGAACCCATGTCAAGGCGTTCATCTGCGCACTACGCGGCGTTAACGCCGAGGATGCCGAGGACGTCACCGCCGAGCCTGCGTTGATCCGGCCCGGCGTCGAGCGCTGCTGACGCCCTAGCGAGGTGGCCGGTGCCGGTCCGACGGCGGTCCAGGCGGTCCAGATGGCCGGCGTTGCATCCGCGCCGTCTGTTCCGAATCACCCCGCGCAATCGTGTGCGTCGGATTCTGAAATCCCGGTACACGTCGCGGCCCACCATTTGCCTGTGTCGGCGCGTCGATCATCTCGGTGGCGGGATCAGCCGCGTCGACACCGGGTGCGGCGGCCGCCGGTTCCTCTGCATGCTCGGAACGGCCGGAGATGAACAACGCCAGCACCGCGCCGACGATGCAGACGATCGCGGTGATGCTGAACATCTCGCCGTACTGCATGGCGAAAGCGGTTCTGTACTTCAACGCTTCCGCGGTCAGTCTGGCGGCCAGGTTGTCGGCCTTCGTAGCGGGCAACGACTGCAGGATTTGGTTGAACCGGTAGAGACCCCATGCGCTGAGCGCCGCGATACCCACCAACATGCCGATCATCCGGGCCACCACCACCGCCGCGGAGGCGATGCCGTGCTGGGCGGACGGCACGACTCGCAGGGTCGCCGAGGTCAGTGGGCCGATCACCAGGCCGAGACCGAGCCCGGCGATCGCCAGGTCGGTGTCGAGCATAGGAAGCTTGACGAAGCCGAGGTCGTGGCGGGCCGACAACAGGTCGACCGGCCACTGGGCGATGAGGTAGTAGCCGCCTGCGGCGATCAGGAGGCCGACGCACGCCACCGCGCGGTCGCCGATCCTGGTGGCGATCCAGCCGCCCAGCAGCGCGCCGATGGGCAGTGCGATCAGGAAGCGCAGAAGCAGGAACGCCGCGTGGTTCTGGTCCTGGCCCAGCACACCCTGACCGAACAGCTCGACGTTGACGAGCGTCACCATCAGCGCGGCGCCCGCGGTCAGAGACGCGCCGAGAGCGGCAAGGAAGGGCCGGAAGTGCACACCCGCCGGCTCGATCAGCCGGGTCTTGGCGAAGCGCTCCCATACGAAGAACGCAACGCCGGCGACCAAGGCCCCGATCAGCAGCGGCGGACCGTAGGACGGCAGCACCTGCTTGCCGTCCGGCGCCGGGTTGTACATGCCGACAACGATCAGCCCGAGCGTGATCGCCAGCAGCACACCGCCGGTGACATCGACTTTCTCCGGGTGCTCGCTCTTGCGCCGCTTGGGCAGGCTGAAGTGGATCATCGCCATCGCGATCAGCGCCAGCGGCACATTGACCCAGAACACCGACTGCCAGTGGTGGAACAGCCAAACCATGGTGATGCCGTACATCGGGCCGAGCACGCTGCCCAGCTCCTGCGCGGCGCCGATCCCGCCGAGCACGCCGGCTCGGTTGCGCGCCGCCCACAGATCGGCGGCCAGCGCCAGCGTCACCGGTAGCAACGCACCGCTGGCGGCGCCTTGTATGACGCGCCCGATGACGAGCATCGTCAGGTCGGTCGACAACGCCGTGACGATCGAACCGACCGCGAAACCCGCGAGGCTGACCTGCAACAGCATTTTGCGGCCGAACCGATCCGACGCCCGGCCCAGCAGGGGCATCGCCGCGATGTAGCCGAGCAGGTAGCCGGTGACGATCGGTGTGACGCGCTGGATCTGGTTCACCGCGATCCCGACGTCTCTCATGATGTCGGCGATGATCGTGACCACGACGTACGTGTCAAGCGCGCCGAGCAACACAGCGAGTGCACCCGCGCTGATCGCGATTCTGCGGCTCCGGCTGGAATGCACCGGTGCTGCGGCCGTCATCAAACGGCGGGTTTGGTGACGGTGACGGGCTTGTCCCAATCCGACAGCGTCATCTGGACGCTGGTGCCGTCCGACGGCTCCAGCTTGGCCTGGACGAGCTTGTGGTCGCCGTCCTTCTCGATCCAGGCGGTGCCCGGCACCGGCCCGCTCGCTTTGATCGGCGGGGCGATCGCGTTCACCGCGTCGGCGCTGACCTGACCGGTCACCTTCACTGTCTCGACGCCGTTGACGGTCTCGGTACTCTCCGACTTCGGATCGCTGAAGTTGGCGAGCACGTTGGCCAGCCCCTTGTCCGGGTTCAAGATGGCCGAGATGTCGTAGACGTCAGCGGCCGGGCCCATGTCGATGTAGCTGTCGCCTGAGAGTGCGACATAGAGATTCGAGTCGATGACGACGAACTTCGCGTCCACATCGCTGCCCTGAAAGGTCAGCTTGGTATTTCCCTGACCGGCAACGGCGGGCGACTGAGTCAAATCGCCGCTGAGGGTTTTGATCGGGAAATTATTGATCTGACCTTCGACCGTCAAGTCGAGGTGAATGCTCTTCAGTGCACGCGTCGAGGCGGTGGATTCTTTGAGCAACGTGGCGGCATCGGGCAGTGATTCATTCGATTTCTCCGAGGACGACGAACATCCCGCAATGAGGACTATTGCTGCGAAAAGTGCGGTGAATATTGGCCAAAGGGATCGGACTGCGTTTTTTGGGCGCGTCTGCATAAGTGCATCGTAGAGGGTGGCGCTGCGTACCCTGATTGGCGTGTTCACCGGAATCGTCGAAGAGCTTGGCGAAGTCGTCGGCAAGGAAGACCTCGCGGACGCCGCCCGGTTCGTGATCCGCGGGCCAGTCGTCACCGCGGATGCCCGCCACGGCGACTCCATCTCCGTCAACGGTGTCTGTCTGACGGTGGTGGAGGTGCAGGCAGGCGGCGAATTCAGCGCCGACGTCATGAAGGAGACGCTGGACCGCTCGAGCCTCGGCGGCGTCGGCGTCGGCAGCAACGTGAACCTCGAACGGGCCGCCGCGGTGAACAGCAGGCTGGGCGGGCACATCGTGTCGGGCCACGTCGACGGCACCGGACATGTGATCGTGCGCACACCTTCGGAGCACTGGGAGGTGGTGCGGATAGCCCTGCCGACCGCACTATCGCGCTACGTCGTGGAGAAGGGCTCGATCACCGTCGACGGCGTGTCGTTGACCGTCTCGGGCCTGGGGCACGACTGGTTCGAGGTGTCGCTGATCCCGACGACACTGCAGCTGACGACGCTGGGGCGGGCGGCGGTCGGCACACCCGTCAACCTCGAGGTCGACGTCATCGCGAAGTATGTTGAACGGCTGATGCTGGACAGAGACTGAGAGAAGTGCCAATTCTCAGCGCTCGGAATTGGCGTGCGCGATAATAGCTGCGGGCCGGGTCTAGCAAAAGGATGCATTCAATGAAGAAGCTGGCAGCAGCGCTTTTGACGGCCACCGCGGCGGCGGTCGCACCGATTGCCATCGCGCCGGTGGCACAGGCCGACATCTGCGCGGGCGCGCACGGTCGCCACGTCGGCGTGGGTGGCTGCACGAATGTCGCCGGTGACGTGGCGACCGGAGTCGCCGTCGCCTCGGCGGCAGATCCCTATGTGCCCGGCGAGGTGCCCTGTTACACGGTCGAGGGTGTTCCTTATTACACCCCTCCCGGCGACCCCTGCTGACAGGCGCGTAGCAGGCAGCTGGCAATAATCGCCACTTCGTCGTGGTTCATACTGGGAGGCGGCGACGATGGTTCCGACCGGAACCGGCAAGGGTGGCGAAGATGACGAGTTTGGACTCCGTCGATCGGGCGGTTGCCGACATCGCGGAGGGTAAGGCCGTCGTCGTCATCGACGATGAGGACCGCGAGAACGAGGGCGACCTCATCTTCGCCGCCGAGAAAGCGACCCCCGAACTCGTTGCGTTCATGGTCCGCTACACCTCGGGCTATCTGTGCGTGCCGCTCGACGGTGCGATCTGCGACAAGCTCGGCCTGTTGCCGATGTACGCGGTGAACCAGGACAAGCACGGCACCGCCTACACCGTCACCGTCGACGCGAAAGAGGGTGTCGGCACCGGCATTTCGGCGTCGGACCGCGCGACGACCATGCGGCTGCTGGCCAATCCGAACAGCGTCGCCGAGGAGTTCACCCGGCCGGGCCATGTAGTTCCCCTGCGGGCCAAGGACGGTGGGGTGTTGCGCAGGCCCGGGCACACCGAGGCCGCCGTCGACCTCGCCAGGTTGGCCGGTCTGCAGCCGGCGGGCGCGATTTGCGAAATCGTCAGCCAGAAGGACGAAGGTGCGATGGCGCAGACCGATGAACTTCGGGTCTTCGCCGATGAACACAACCTCGCGCTGATCTCGATCGCCGACCTCATCGAGTGGCGCCGCAAGCACGAGAAGCACATCGAGCGAGTCGCCGAGGCGCGCATTCCGACGCGGCACGGCGAGTTCCGCGCGGTCGGTTACACCAGCATCTATGAAGACGTCGAGCACGTTGCCCTGGTCCGCGGCGACATCTCCGGGCCGGAGAGCGACGGACACGACGTCCTGGTCCGCGTGCACTCCGAGTGCTTGACCGGCGACGTATTCGGATCCCGGCGCTGCGACTGCGGACCGCAGCTGGACGCCGCACTGGCCATGGTGGCCCGCGAGGGTCGCGGCGTGGTCCTGTACATGCGCGGTCACGAGGGCCGTGGCATCGGGCTGATGCACAAGCTGCAGGCATACCAACTCCAGGACGCGGGCGACGACACCGTCGACGCGAACCTCAAGCTCGGGCTGCCCGCCGACGCCCGCGACTACGGCATCGGCGCGCAGATCCTCGTCGATCTCGGTGTGCGGTCGATGCGGCTGCTCACCAACAACCCCGCCAAGCGTGTCGGCCTCGACGGTTACGGCCTGCACATCATCGAGCGCGTACCGCTGCCGGTGCGCGCCAACGCGGAGAACATCCGGTATCTGATGACCAAGCGCGACCGGATGGGCCATGATCTGACCGGGCTCGACGACTACGACGAAGTGATGCCTGGCGAATTCGGCGGGGCACTGTGAGCGGCGGAGCCGCGACAAATGAGGCGCTGTGAGCGGCGGAGCTGCGTGCGGCGGAGCCGCGACAAATGAGGCACCGTGAGTCCTGCGGCCGGTGTTCCTGACCTGCCACAGCTCGACGCATCAGGCGTGACGCTGGCCATCGTGGCCAGCACGTGGCACCAGACGATCTGCGATGCGCTGCTCGACGGAGCTCGCAAGGGGGCCGCCGACGCGGGCATCGACGACCCGACGGTGGTGCGGGTACTCGGCGCGATCGAGATCCCTGTGGTGGCGCAGGCGCTGGCCGCCGACCATGACGCCGTGGTCGCGCTGGGCGTGGTAATCCGGGGTGAGACACCGCATTTCGACTATGTCTGCGATGCCGTCACCCAAGGGCTCACTCGGGTGTCGCTGGATTCCTCGACGCCGGTCGCCAACGGCGTGCTGACCACCAACACCGAGCAGCAGGCGCTCGCAAGGGCGGGACTGCCGGACTCGACTGAGGATAAAGGCGCACAGGCCGTTGCCGCCGCGCTATCCACCGCGCTGACGCTGCGCGACCTCGCGCACGCGAGGAGCAAAGAGGACGACCGTAAGCGGTCATGAGCGACGGCTGGGATCTCGACGTACGCCCCTATCTGACACCCTTTTTCGCCTACGGCGCCGCGGCGTTGATCGTCGGGGCCCACGTGACCGTCGGTGTGCTACTGAAGATCTCGTCGACGGGCGTCATCTTCCAGACCGCAGATCAGGTGGCAATCGCCCTGCTCGGCGTTGTCATCGCCGGCGCCGTGCTGATGTTCGCGCGGCCGCGGTTGCGCGCCGGCGCGTCGGGCGTCGCGGTGCGAAACCTGCTTGGCTACCGGCTGATTCCGTGGGCTGATGTTGTCGGCGTCAGCTTTCCGGTCGGCGCGCGCTGGGCTCGCATCGACCTGCCCGACGATGAGTACATCCCGGTAATGGCGATTCAGGCCGTCGACAAGGACCGTGCCGTGGAGGCGATGGACGACGTGCGTGGCTTGCTGGCCCGCTACCGTCCCGACCTCACCGCACCGTAAGCGACATCGCGACCTCGTGGCGGGCGTCGGCGCGTTCGCCGGCCACTTCGGTGAAGCCGAGGCTCTGGTACACCCCTCGCGCCACGGTGTTGTCGACTGCCACCCGCAGGGTCACGAGGCGCGCTCGCCGATCGCGTGCCCACTCCACGGCGGCGGCCACCAGCGGTCGAGCCAGGCCGTGCCCCCGGGCGGTCGGATCGAGCCAAAGTGAATACAGGTAAACCGTTTCGGCATCCTCCTGCTGTGCACCGATCAGTCCCACCGCGCGATCGTTCAACAGCGCGACGAACTGCGCATGGTCGCGGAGCCGCCTGCGCCACTGCGCGGCGGTGAACGTGGATTCCTGCCGGTACTGCGGGTCGTCGGCACCGAGTGAATCGGTGAGCGCACGCAGACGGACACCGGCGAACATCCGCCAGTCCGACTCCGTCAGCCGGGTGACCAGTGCGGTCAACGAGGGTCGCCCATCACCAGCCCCTCGCGGCGCGGGTCCGCCCCGCCGGTCCAGCCGGGCGAGTCGCGCACGATCGCCGACAACCCGCTGGACTGGTCGGCGAGGTCGACTTGATGGCCGAGTTCGCGCAGGCCCTGCACGAGTGGGTCGTGGTCTCCGTTGTCGGTGCTGTCGATGTCGGGATGCTCGCCGCCGACATTGGTTTTGGGAGAGTTGGCCGCCCCGAAGTCGACCATGCCCACCGCCTGCTGCGGATCCATACCCCAATCGAGCATTCCGACGACAGTTTTGACGACGAACTGAATGATGACCGCACCGCCAGGGGATCCCAGCGTCGCGAACAGCGGGCCGCGGGCGGCACCTGACTTCTCGAAAATCAGAGTTGGCGCCATCGTGCTTCGCGGCCGCTTGCCCGGCTCAACCCGGTTGGCCAGCGGCACCCCGTCCGGGCCGACGGGTTCGGCGGAGAAGTCGGTCAGTTGATTGTTGAGGATGAAACCGTCCACCATGTGGAACGAGCCGAACTGCGACTCGACGGTGGTGGTCAAAGAAGCGGCGTTGCCCTGCGAGTCCACGACGCTGACCTGGCTGGTGCCGTGTTCAGGCACGGGCACTGGCGTCGACGGCGACGCCCCGAACTCGCCGGGTTTCGCAGTGCCCATGCTGCGCTGCACGGAGACGAGTGCGGCCCGCTGAGCCAGGTAGTCACTGTTCAACAGTGTGTTCGGTGTTCCACCTGGCAACGGCACAAAATCCGTGTCGGCGACGTACTTGTCCCGGTCGGCGTACGCCAGGCGCTCGGCTTCCGCGATGAGGTGCACACCCATCGCCGTCGGTCTGCCGCCGTTGCGGTCCATATCGGTGGGTTTGTGGTCGCCCATCGGAAAGTGCTCGAGGATGCCGAGTGTCGCGGCGACCGCGATGCCACCCGACGAGGGTGGCGGCATGCCGCAGATCTCGTTGCCGCGATAGGGCATGCAGATCGGCTCGCGCTGTTTGGCCGTGTAGCCGCCCAGATCCTCGGTCGTCATCAGGCTCGGTGTGCGGCCGCCCGACGTATCGGTGGCCGCCGCGACGACGGCATTGGCGATATCGCCGGTGTAAAAAGATTGCGGGTCGGATGCGATGACGCCCAACGTCTTTGAGTACGCCGGGTTGGTGAGCTTGGTGCCGGCGGCCTTCGGGCTGCCGTCGGGATTGAGGAAGTAGGCGGCAGCCTCCCTGTCGAGCTTCAGCTGTGGTGCGGCGTCGGCGACGGCAGCGGCCAACCGGGGGCTGATGTCGAAGCCGTCGTCGGCCAGCGCCACGGCGGGAGCGAAGAGGTCGCGCCACGCGTTCTTGCCGTGCTGGTGGTGAGCATCCATCAGCATGCGCAGGATGCCGGGCACGCCGATGGAGCGGCCGGATGCCCGGGCATCCGGCTTGGGCTCGGCGCGATCGGTGTCGGAGATCCAGCGCAGGTAGTTCTCGCCTGCCGCGGCGGGAGC
The DNA here is from genome assembly GCF_032159565.1 of Mycobacterium sp. Taxonomy (GTDB): domain Bacteria; phylum Actinomycetota; class Actinomycetes; order Mycobacteriales; family Mycobacteriaceae; genus Mycobacterium. Next base: position 17,715 of record NZ_JAVHWR010000079.1, on the reverse strand, counting down.
GGTCTCCCTGCCGTCGTAGGCCTGCACGGAGTGGGCCGCGGCGTCGTAGTAGAGCAGGAACCCGCCGCCGCCGATCCCGGACGACTGCGGCTCCACCAGGCCCAGCACGGCCTGAGCTGCGACCAGCGCGTCGGCCGCCGTGCCGCCCTCCTTGAGCACCTCGCAGGCCTTCTGAGTGGCCAGCGGATTGGCCGTGGCAACCGCATAGTGCCTGGTGCGCACCGCGGCCATGTCCTTGCGGTAACCGGTGGCCACCTCGGGTTGCGAGCCCGCGGCCTGCGAGGTCTTCGGCGCCGGGCCGCCGTTCTCGACGATGGCGCACGGACGGGCCGCCGAGGGTGGTGCGTGGTCCTCGGCGCCGCATCCGGCCAGCACCAAGACGACCCCCGCCAGCGGGGCCGCCAGCTTCTGCAGTGACGGTGTCCGCACATCTCGACGGTAGAGCATCAGGTCCGTCCGACACCGGCAGTAACCTGGAATCCGTGCCCGATCCAGCGACGTACCGACCCGCGCCAGGGTCGATCCCCGTCGAACCCGGCGTTTACCGGTTCCGCGATCCGCACGGCCGGGTCATCTACGTCGGCAAGGCCAAGAGCCTGCGCAGCCGGCTGAACTCCTACTTCGCCGATATCTCCGGGTTGGCGCCCCGGACACGCCAGATGGTGATGTCCGCGGGCAGCGTCGAGTGGACGGTGGTGTCCACCGAAGTCGAGGCCCTGCAGCTCGAATACAACTGGATCAAGGAGTTCGATCCGCGGTTCAACATCCGTTACCGCGACGACAAGTCCTACCCAGTGCTGGCCGTCACGCTCAACGAGGAGTATCCGCGGCTGATGGTCTACCGCGGGCCGCGCCGCAAAGGCGTCCGGTACTTCGGGCCCTACTCGCATGCCTGGGCCATCCGCGAGACACTCGATCTGCTCACCCGGGTGTTTCCGGCTCGAACGTGTTCGGCTGGAGTGTTCAAGCGCCACAAGCAGATCGACCGGCCGTGCCTGTTGGGATACATCGACAAGTGTTCGGCGCCGTGCATCGGGAGGGTGTCCGCAGAAGAACACAGGAAGATCGTGCTCGACTTCTGCGACTTCCTGGCAGGCAAAACCGACCGGCTGGCGCGCGATATGGAACGCGAGATGAACAAGGCCGCCGAGCAGCTCGACTTCGAGCGGGCGGCACGGCTGCGGGACAACATCGGCGCCCTCAAACGAGCACTGGAGAAGCAGACGGTCGTCTTCGGCGACGGCACCGACGCAGACGTGGTGGCCTTCGCCGACGACGACCTCGAGGCGGCCGTGCAGGTGTTCCACGTTCGCGGCGGGCGAGTGCGCGGCCAGCGCGGCTGGATAGTCGAAAAGTCCGGCGATCCCGAGGATTCCGGCCAAGGGCACCTCGTCGAGCAGTTCCTCACCCAGTTCTACGGGGATCAGGCTGAGTTGGGCGGCGCGGCCGACGAGTCGACCAACCCGGTGCCACGTCAGATCCTGGTTCCCGTGCTGCCGCCCAACGCCGACGAACTCGAGACCTGGCTGTGCGGGCTGCGCGGATCACGGGTGGCGCTTCGGGTGCCGAGGCGCGGCGACAAGCGGGCGCTCGCCGAAACGGTCAAACGCAACGCGCAAGGTGCGCTGGCGCAGCACAAGCTCAAGCGGGCAGGCGACTTCACCGCGAGATCTGCTGCACTGCAAAGTATTCAGGAGGCTCTCGGGCTGGCCGATGCGCCGCTGCGCATCGAATGCGTCGACATCAGCCACGTCCAGGGCACCGATGTGGTGGCGTCGCTCGTGGTGTTCGAGGACGGCCTGCCACGCAAATCCGACTACCGCCACTACGCGATCCGCGAGGCGGCGGGCGGCGGGCGCTCCGACGACGTGGCATCCATCGCGGAGGTGACGCGGCGTCGGTTCGCGCGGCACGTATCCGATCTGCAGCACACCAGTGTGCTTACCGCGGAAGGGAAGTCGCGCAAGTTCGCCTATCCGCCCAACCTGTATGTGGTCGATGGCGGCGCCCCGCAGGTCAACGCGGCGGCGGCGGTCCTCGAGGAGCTCGGCGTCTCCGACGTGGCCGTCATCGGGCTGGCCAAGCGGCTGGAGGAGGTGTGGGTGCCGTCGGAACCCGACCCGGTGATCATGCCCCGCAACAGCGAAGGGCTTTTCCTGTTGCAGCGGGTGCGAGACGAGGCGCACCGCTTCGCGATCACCTACCACCGCAGCAAGCGGTCCAAGCGGATGACGGCGTCGGCACTGGACTCGGTGCCCGGGTTGGGGGAGCATCGGCGAAAGGCGCTGGTCACGCACTTCGGGTCGGTGGCCCGGCTGAAGCAGGCCAGCGTCGAGGAGATCACCACTGTGCCGGGCATCGGTCTGACGACCGCAAGAGCCGTCCTGGAGGCGCTGGGCGTAGCCGCCGAATCGTCAGCGCCCGCCTCGGCGATCGGCAATGATCAGACCAGGGCATCGGGATGACGGACGAAGGCGCGGGTGAGGATTTGCGGGGGCAGGACGATGCGACCCGCGGTACGGGCGCGGAATCGGGCATCGACGTCGTCCTCGTCACGGGTCTTTCCGGTGCGGGTCGCGGCACCGCGGCCAAGGTGCTCGAAGACCTCGGGTGGTATGTCGCAGACAATCTGCCGCCCGAGCTCATCGCCCGCATGGTCGACCTGGGTCTTGCGGCGGGCTCGCGAATCACCCAGCTGGCCGTGGTGATGGACGTGCGATCGCGTGGTTTTACCGGCGACTTGGACTGGGTGCGCAAGGATTTGGCGACGCGTGACATCGCACCGCGAGTCTTGTTCTTGGAGGCCTCCGACGACATTCTGGTGCGGCGCTACGAGCAGAACCGGCGCAGCCACCCGCTGCAGGGCAACCAGACACTCGCCGAGGGCATCGCCGCCGAGCGCGCCATGCTGGCGCCGGTGCGCGCGACCGCCGACCTGATCATCGACACCTCGACGTTGCCCGTACCTGCGCTGCGGGAGAGCATCGAGAGCGCTTTCGGGGGCGAGACCGTCGCCTACACCAGCGTGACCGTGGAGTCCTTCGGCTACAAGTACGGATTACCGATGGATGCCGACACGGTGATGGATGTCCGATTCCTGCCGAACCCGCACTGGGTGGACGAACTCCGCAGGCACACCGGGCAGCATCCCGCCGTGCGCGAGTACGTGTTGGGGCAGCCGGGCGCGGCGGAGTTTCTCGAGACCTACCATCGACTACTGGACCTCGTCATCGAGGGCTACCGCCGGGAGGGGAAGCGCTACATGACCGTTGCCATCGGCTGCACCGGCGGCAAGCATCGCAGCGTCGCGATGGCAGAGGCGCTGGCCGGACGACTGCAGGGCGGTGACCAACTCACGGTGCGAGTGCTGCACCGAGACCTGGGCCGCGAATGAATTCGCGCGTCGTCGCACTGGGCGGCGGCCACGGGCTCTATGCCACGTTGTCGGCCGCCCGCAGGCTCACCCCGCATGTCACCGCCGTGGTCACGGTTGCCGATGACGGCGGTTCATCGGGGCGGCTGCGCAGCGAGCTCGACGTGGTGCCGCCCGGCGATCTGCGAATGGCATTGGCGGCTCTGGCGTCCGACAGCCCGCACGGCCGGCTGTGGGCGACGATTCTTCAGCACAGGTTCGGCGGCAGCGGCGCGCTGGCAGGCCATCCCATCGGCAACCTGTTGATGGCGGGCCTCAACGAAGTGCTCGCCGATCCCGTTGCGGCGCTTGACGAATTGGGCCGCATTCTCGGTGTCAAGGGCCGGGTGCTGCCGATGTGCCCGATCGCACTGCAGATCGAGGCGGATGTCGCAGGGCTTGAATCGGATCCGCGAATGAGCCGGGTGATCCGCGGCCAGGTGGCGATCGCCACCACGCCGGGCAAGGTGCGCAGGGTGCGGCTGCTGCCCAGCGACCCGCCGGCCACTCGCCAGGCGGTGGACGCGATCATGAACGCCGACCTCGTGGTGCTCGGCCCCGGCTCGTGGTTCACCAGTGTGATTCCGCACGTCCTGGTGCCGGAGTTGAGGGCCGCGTTGCAGGCCACCTCCGCTCGACGTGCATTGGTGCTGAACCTGGTGGCGGAGCCGGGGGAGACGGCGGGTTTCTCAGTCGAACGGCATATCCATGTGCTGTCCCAGCATGCGCCGGGTTTCACGGTGAACGAGATCGTCGTCGACGCATCTCGCGTGCCTGGTGAGCGGGAGCGCGAGCAGCTCAGTCGGACCGCCACGATACTGGGTGCTGCAGTTCAGTTTGCTGAGGTGTCTCGACCTGGTACACCTTTACATGACCCGGCGAGGTTGGCCGCGGCGTTGGAGGGGGTCCGTCTGCGTGGGACGGGACCCGGTGGGAATCTCCAGCAGCCGACGACCTCCGCACCCGCCCGAACAGTTTACGGACCGAGAGGTGACGACCAGTGGCGATGACAGCCGAGGTCAAGGACGAGCTGAGCCGTCTTGTTGTCAATTCGGTCAGTGCGCGCCGTGCCGAGGTGGCGTCGTTGCTGCGGTTCGCCGGAGGCCTGCACATCGTTTCGGGCCGTGTCGTGGTCGAGGCCGAGGTGGATCTAGGGATCATCGCGCGTCGGCTTCGGAAGGACATCTTCGACCTGTACGGGTACAACGCCGTCGTTCATGTGTTGTCCGCCAGCGGGATTCGCAAGAACACCCGGTATGTGGTTCGTGTCGCCAAGGACGGCGAAGCGCTGGCGCGCCAGACCGGACTTCTTGATCTCCGTGGCCGTCCGGTGCGCGGTCTGCCCGCACAGGTGGTCGGCGGCAGCGTAGCCGACGCGGAGGCGGCCTGGCGCGGCGCGTTTTTGGCTCACGGTTCGCTGACAGAACCCGGTCGGTCATCCGCACTGGAAGTCAGTTGCCCGGGACCAGAGGCCGCGCTGGCCCTGGTGGGTGCCGCGCGACGGCTCGGTGTGAGCGCCAAGGCGCGCGAGGTCCGCGGCGCCGACCGCGTCGTCGTGCGCGACGGAGAGGCCATCGGCGCGTTGCTGACCCGGATGGGCGCCCAGGACACCAGGCTGACGTGGGAAGAGCGCCGGATGCGCCGCGAGGTGCGAGCGACCGCGAACCGGCTGGCGAACTTCGACGACGCGAACCTGCGGCGATCGGCCAGGGCCGCGGTGGCGGCTGCCGCTCGGGTCGAGCGGGCATTGGCCATCCTCGGCGACTCCGTTCCGGACCACCTCGCCGCCGCCGGCAAATTGCGGGTCGAACACCGGCAGGCGTCGCTCGAGGAGCTCGGCAGGCTGGCCGACCCGGTGATGACGAAAGACGCTGTGGCAGGCCGTATTCGGCGGCTGCTGTCGATGGCCGACCGCAAGGCCAAACAAGAGGGAATTCCCGACACCGAGTCGGCCGTCACCCCGGATCTGCTCGACGACGCCTAGCACAAGCTTGAAATTGCACTGGCGGTCGTGATTTCGTGCTGAGCACGACCATAGGCGCAATCTTTTGTGCGATCCTGTGCGAATGTCGGCTCCATCCGGGGTGGTGACGTTCCTGTTCACCGACATCGAGGGTTCGACCCGTCGGTGGGAGTCCGACGCGGGCGCGATGCGCTCGGCGCTTGCCGCACACGATGCCGTTATGCGCAGAGCGATCGAAGCGCACGGCGGTTTCCTTTTCAAGCACACCGGTGACGGTGTGATCGCGGCGTTCGCATCGCCCACGTCCGCATTGGATGCGGCGATTGCGGCGCAGCGAGAGTTGGATTTGCCGGTGCGGATGGGGATAGCCACCGGTGAGGCGACGCTTGCGGACGGCGATTACTTCGGCGCGGTGCTCAACCGCGCGGCCCGGGTGATGGCGGCAGGGCATGGCGGACAGATCTTGGTGGCGGACTCGACGGCTTCCTTGGTCAGTGGCGTGGACCTTTCCGATCTGGGACCGCGGCGACTTCGCGATGTACCGGCACCGGTCGGCTTGTTTCAAGTCCGCGCACCAGGTCTACGCCAGGAGTTCCCGCCGCTGCGTGCACTCGACACCAGCCCGGGCAACCTACGGCAGGCGACGACGAGCTTCATCGGACGCGATGCGGAAGTCGCCGAGATCAAAGACGCCGTCCGCAGTCATCGGCTGATTACCCTGACCGGTGTCGGCGGCGTCGGCAAGACCCGACTGGCCCTGGAAGCCGCTACACAGTTGGGTGACGAATTTCCAGACGGCATATGGCTTTTCGAGCTTGCGGCAGTGACCGATCCGGCAGCCGTACCCGGCGCGGTGGCATCGGTGCTCGGCATCACGCAGCAGCCTGGTAAGACCCTCGCGGAGTCGGTGGCCGCGGGCCTCGAAGGCAGAACTCGGTTGCTGGTGTTCGACAATTGTGAGCACGTCCTCGATGCCGCGGCCGATCTGGTCGACGCCGTCCTCGGGCAATCGCCGACGCTCAAAGTCCTGGCAACCAGCCGCGAAGGGCTTGGAGCCGCCGACGAGCAGGTGTGGCGGGTCCGATCGCTGGAGATATCAACGGCGGCAGACCTCTTCGTCGAGCGCGCTCGCAGTGTTACGCAAAGCTTTACGGAGGACGAGGCGGCGACGATCGAAGACATCTGCCGTCGCCTCGACGGCATCCCGTTGGCCGTCGAGTTGGCGGCGTCGCGGATGGCGTCGATGACCGCAGGCGAGGTACGTGACCGTCTCGATCAGCGTTTCCGGCTGCTCGTCGGATCCCGCCGCGGCCTGGAACGCCACCAGACACTGCGTCACGCCGTTCAGTGGTCCTACGACCTTCTCGCTGATGAGGAAAGGGTGCTGCTGGAGAGATGTTCAGTGTTCGCCGGGGGATTCGACCACCAAAGCGCCTGTGCCATCGCAGGTTTAGCTGACGACTTCGCCGCGATCGACTTGTTGGACGCCTTGGTGCGGAAGTCACTGCTGGTCGCTGACCGCTCGTCCGGCCGAACACGTTTCTCGATGCTGGAGACGATCCGCCAGTTCGCCGAGGAGCAACTCGCCGCCAGGGGCGAGGCGAACGATGTGCGCGCGGCGCACGCGCTCTATTTCGCTGGCCGGGAAGCCGACATGCTTGCGATATGGGACAGTCCCCGACAGCGGGAGGCGTACGACTGGTTTGCCACCGAGCTGGCCAATCTGCGCACCGCGTTTCGATGGGCCGCCGACCAGAAGGACCTCGACAGCGCAGCTGCCATCGTGACGTTGGCGGGTTGGTTCGGTATCTTGGTCGAGAATTTCGAGCCGGTTACCTGGGCCGAAGAGATCATCGAACCGTTACAAGCCAAGAACCATCCGAGGCTCGTCTCATCGTGCGCAGTTGCGTCGGTGTGCTAGATGTTCGGCCGCGCCGATGATGCTCTCCGCTATAACGGCATCGCCGAATCGGTGATGCACCACGATTCGGTCGCAGCGCCTTTCGGCCTCGAGGCGCTGTGGCTCGGTGCGGTCTACTCCGCCATCGACGAGCCGGACCGCTATATCGCTCACTACCGACGGCAAATGGAGCTGGGTCGTGACCCGTTCGAGCTCAGCAGGGCATGCGTGGTCATCGCCCTGCTCTCGGCGGGTCGGGATGGGGAAGCGCAATCGCTCGCGGACGGCCTCGTCGAAGCCGCCGAGCGGACGGACAATCCGTATGCGATCTCCTTTGCTCTGCTCGCCTTCGCCATGGCGAGCAGCATGAAGAATCCTCTTGGGGTAATTGACAGCCTGCGCCGAGGGCTGGTGATCGCCCAGGAGAGCGGCAATAAGGCCAACGTCTCGTATCTGGCGATGACCCTGGCGATGACATTGGGCCGTGTCGAGGGCGACCAATCCGGGCCGTTGGACAACCTCAGGCTCGCTATCGGTAACTACTTCGACGCGGGCAGCATCGCCCAGATCCGCGCCGCGCTTGGCCTTTTCATGACGTTGCTCGACCGTCGCGGCGACTACGAGCCTGCGGCCATCATCGGTGGATTCGCATCCGTCAGTCCAACGGCCGCGCCCTCGGTTGCCGAATTCAATGACGGGCTCCCGCATCTGCGGGAGGTACTGGGCGAAGAAACGTACGGGCGGCTTGCCCACGAAGGTGAGGCGATGACGATGGCCGCGATGGTGTCCTACGCCTACGAGCAGATCGACCGAGTGCGAGGCGAGCTCGAACAACTACCGTGAGCGCATGCAGACACTGAGAGTCGGCGCGGCCTACCCCGATCCTCCATTCAACGGCATGCCGGACGGCGGTGGACTTGATGTCGACCTGATGACCGCGGTCGCCGACAAGCTCGGCATGCGCATCGAATTCATCCCCTACGAAGGCGCCGACTTCAACGGCATCTTCGACGCGCTGAACGCCAAGGACTTCGACTGTGTCGCCGCGGGAACGACCGTGACGCCCGATCGGGAGAAGAAGGCGGAATTCGTCCCTCCCTACTTGATCAGCGGTCAGTCGCTCGCCGTGAACACCCGCAGGCTGCCGACCGTGCGCTCGGTCGACGATCTCGAAGGTCTGACCATCGGCGTGCAGCACGGCAACACCAGCCTCTCGATCGCCGAGCAGCTCGTGGCCGACGGCAGGGCAGCCGGGATCAAGGTCTACGACTACGGGAGCATCCGCGCAGCCCTCGCCGACCTCACCGCAGGCGGGTGCGATGCATTCATGAAGCTGGCCCCTGTGCTCACCGAACTCGTCAAGCCGATCGCCGATGTCGAGGTCGTGCAGCAGGGCATTTCCACCGAGGACATCGCAGTCGCGGTCGGCCTCGGCGACCAGGAACTTCTGGCCAGAATCAGTGTCGCCCAGGCCGAGCTGGAAGAGGTCGGCACGCTGCAGCGAATCCGTCGCAAATGGCTGGGTAATCCCTACACCGACCAGAGCCTCGGCATGCTCTGACCAGTCTGCGCGTGACGCCACTCACACCACTACGCTTGCCTGTGAGCAGCACGGCGAAAAAGGGAGAGACAAGTGACGATCCGGGTTGGCGTGAACGGCTTCGGTCGAATCGGCCGCAACTTCTACCGGGCGCTGGCGGCGCAGAAGGCCGAGGGCAAGAGCACCGACATCGAGGTCATCGCGGTCAATGACCTCACCGACAACGCCACCCTGGCGCACCTGCTCAAGTTCGACTCGATCCTAGGCCGCTACCCGGACGAAATCAGCCTCGAAGGCGACGACACCATCGTCATCGGCAACGCCAAGGTCAAGGCACTCGAGGTCAAGGAAGGCCCGTCGGCGCTGCCGTGGGGCGACCTCGGCGTCGACGTCGTCGTCGAGTCCACGGGCATCTTCACCGATGCCGCCAAGGCCAAGGGGCATCTCGACGCCGGGGCCAAGAAGGTGATCATCTCCGCACCCGCCAAGGGCGAGGACCTCACCATCGTGCTGGGCGTCAACGACGACAAGTACGACGGCAGCCAGAACATCATCTCCAACGCGTCGTGCACCACGAACTGCCTCGGCCCGCTGGCCAAGGTGCTCAACGACGAGTTCGGCATCGTACGGGGCCTGATGACCACCGTGCACGCCTACACTCAGGACCAGAACCTCCAGGACGGGCCGCACAAGGATCTGCGTCGCGCCCGCGCCGCCGCGCTGAACATCGTGCCGACCTCGACCGGCGCCGCCAAGGCGATCGGCCTGGTGCTGCCCGAGCTGAAGGGCAAGCTCGACGGCTACGCCCTGCGCGTCCCCATCCCCACCGGTTCATGCACCGACCTGACCGCCGAACTGTCGAAGGCGCCCACCGCCGACGAGATCAACGCGGCATTCAAGGCCGCCGCCGACGGCCCGCTCAAGGGCATCCTCAAGTACTACGACGCGCCGATCGTGTCCAGCGACATCGTCACCGACCCGCACAGCTGCATCTTCGACTCGGGTCTGACCAAGGTGATCGACAACCAGGCCAAGACCGTGGCCTGGTACGACAACGAGTGGGGCTACTCCAACCGTCTCGTGGACCTGGTCGCGCTGGTCGGCAAGTCGCTCTAGTCAGATGCCGATCAAGACGCTCGATGACCTTCTTGCAGAAGGGGTTTCGGGCCGGGGCATACTGGTCCGCTCCGACCTGAACGTCCCACTCGACGACGATCGCAACATCACCGATCCAGGCCGGATCACCGCTTCGGTACCCACGTTGAAGGAGCTATCCGACGCGGGCGCGAAGGTCGTTGTCACCGCGCACCTCGGCAGGCCCAAGGACGGTCCCGACCCGAAGTTCTCACTCGCCCCGGTCGCGAAGGCGTTGGCGGAGCGGCTGGGCCGCCACGTCCAGCTGGCTGCGGATGTGGTGGGAACCGACGCCCTGGCCCGCGCCGAGGGTCTCACCGACGGCGACATCCTGTTGCTGGAGAACATCCGCTTCGACCCGCGCGAAACCAGCAAGGACGACAACGAGCGGCTGGCGCTGGCCAGACAGTTGGCCGAACTCGTCGCCGCCCCCGACGGCTCACCGGGGGCTTTCGTATCCGACGGCTTCGGGGTGTTGCACCGCAAGCAAGCGTCGGTTTACGACGTGGCGACCCTGATGCCGCACTATGCGGGCAAGCTGGTGGCCGCCGAGATCGCGGTGCTCGAGCAGCTGACCAGCTCGACCGAACGGCCCTACGCGGTGGTGCTCGGCGGTTCGAAGGTGTCCGACAAGCTGGCGGTCATCGAGAACCTCGCCACCAAGGCCGACAGTCTGGTGATCGGCGGCGGTATGTGCTTCACCTTCCTCGCCTCGCAGGGTGTTTCGGTCGGCAACTCCCTGCTCGAGGAAAGCATGATCGACACCTGTCGCAAGCTGATGGAGGATTACGGTGACGTCATCCACCTGCCCGTCGACATCGTGGTGGCAGAGCAGTTCGCGGCGGACTCCCCGCCGGAGCGTGTGCCCGCCGACCAGATTCCCGACGGCAAGATAGGCCTGGACATCGGCCCCGGCTCGGTGAAGCGGTTTACCAACCTGCTGTCCAATGCCAAGACCATCTTCTGGAACGGCCCCATGGGCGTGTTCGAGTTCCCCGCATTCGCCCACGGCACCAAGGGCGTCGCCGAGGCCATCATCGGCGCGACGAGGAAGGGCGCGTTCAGCGTCGTCGGCGGCGGTGACTCGGCTGCCGCCGTGCGTCAACTCGGTCTGCCGGAGGACGGCTTCTCACACATTTCCACCGGTGGCGGGGCTTCTCTGGAATACCTTGAGGGCAAGACGCTGCCCGGCATCGAAGTGCTGGAATCTTGAACCTGCTGGAAGGGTGGATATGAGCCGCAAGCCGCTGATCGCCGGCAACTGGAAGATGAACCTCAACCATTTCGAAGCGATCGCGCTGGTGCAGAAAATCGCCTTCTCGCTGCCCGACAAGTACTTCGACAAGGTCGACGTCGCCGTCCTCCCGCCGTTCACCGACCTGCGCAGTGTGCAGACCCTCGTCGACGGCGACAAGCTGCGGCTGACCTACGGCGCGCAGGACCTCTCGCAGCACGATTCGGGCGCCTACACCGGCGACATCAGCGGTGCGTTCCTGGCCAAGCTGGGCTGCACTTACGTCATCGTCGGCCACTCCGAACGCCGCACCTACCACGCCGAAGATGACTCGCTGGTCGCCGCGAAGGCCGCCGCTGCATTCAGGCACCAGCTGACGCCGATCGTCTGCATCGGTGAACAGCTCGAGGTCCGCGAGGCCGGCAACCACGTCGAACACAACCTCGAGATGCTGCGCGGCTCCTTGGCCGGGCTGTCGGCCGAACAAATCGGTGCGGCCGTCATCGCCTACGAACCCGTATGGGCGATCGGCACCGGCCGCGTCGCCAGCGCGGCGGACGCACAAGAGGTCTGCAAGGCGATCCGCGAGGAACTCGGCAAGCTGGCCGGCCCCCAGTTGGCCGCCGGAATCCGGCTGCTGTACGGCGGCTCGGTGAACGCCAAGAACGTGGGCGAGATCGTGGCCCAGGAGGACGTCGACGGCGCGCTGGTCGGGGGCGCGTCGCTCGACGCCGAACAGTTCGCCACCTTGTCGGCAATCGCCGCTGGCGGGCCGCTTCCTTAGCAGGGCCGCTCAACCTGTAATCTGGCGGCCATGGAATTGGGCCTGCAGATTGCGCTGGTGGTCACCAGTGTGTTGGTGATCCTGCTCGTGCTGCTGCACCGCGCCAAGGGTGGCGGCTTGTCCACCCTGTTCGGCGGCGGCGTTCAGTCCAGCCTGTCCGGGTCGACCGTGGTGGAGAAGAACCTCGACCGGTTGACACTGTTCATCACCGGCATCTGGCTTGTCTGCATCGTCGGCGTCGCCTTGCAGATCAAGTACGCCTAGCGCCTACGCCGCAGTTCCAGCGGGGCGGCAACTTGTGTGATTCAGTTTTACGTAGTGCCCGTGTCGGGCCCGTCACACGAGAAGGCCATATGAACACTCCGCAGGGGCCGCCGTATCGGCACAACCAACCACCGCAGTACCGGCAACCTCCGCCTCCGCATTACCGTCCGGCGCCGCCACCGCCGAATCCGCAGCATTACCGCCCGCAGCCGCCTCCACCGCCGAATCCGCAGCAGCAATACCGCCAGCCGCTGCAGTACGGACAGCCGCCCGCGCCCCAACACCATGGCCCGCAGCCGGGCCCGTACGGGCAGGCAGGCGAGGGCATTGCGGTGAACACCCAATTCTTTCCGTTGGCCTGGGTGTTGTTCTTCGTCAAGCCGAAGGTTGCCGTCGACGGGCAGGAGATACCGGTGTCGGGATGGGGGCGCACGCACGTGCCCGCCCGCGCCGGCCAGCACCATGTGCACGTGTACGTGCCGTACTTCCTGCCGCCGAAGATGGGTCCTGCGGACGCGACGGCCGATGTGCGGCCGGGCCAGGTCGCCGAACTCGAGTACAAGGCGCCGATGTGGGCATTCAGCGCCGGCTCGCTCGGCGTCGGCCCGCAGAAATACAACGGCGTCGGCATCACCATTGCCATCGTGGCGATCCCTTTCGTACTCCTGTTCCTGGTGATCCTCCTCACGATCGTGGTGGCTGCCATCTGACACGGGCGTCCCGCCCTGCAGGCTGATTCCCGGTCGCCGATAATCGGGTAATGGCTGACGGACCCGACACCTCACTGGCCCCGATCGGCTCTGTGCATCGCACCAAGGTCGGCCGGGAAGCCACCGAGCCGATGCGGGAAGACATTCGGCTCCTCGGCACCATCTTGGGCGATACGGTCCGCGAGCAGAACGGCGATGAGGTCTTCGACCTCGTCGAGCGGGCACGGGTTGAGTCCTTCCGGGTGCGCCGCTCCGAGATCGACCGGGCAGAGCTCGCCGGGATGTTCGACGGCATCGACATCCACCGGGCCATCCCCGTCATCCGCGCGTTCACCCATTTCGCATTGCTGGCGAACGTCGCCGAGGACATCCACAGGGAGCGCCGCCGCGCCGTCCACGTGGCGTCAGGCCAGCCGCCACAGGACAGCAGCCTGGCCGCCACCTACGACAAGCTCGATTCCGCGGAGCTGGACTCCGCGACCGTAGCCGAGACGCTGAGGGGTGCACTGGTGTCACCGGTGATCACCGCGCACCCCACCGAGACCAGACGCCGCACGGTCTTCGACACCCAGCACCGCATCACGGAACTGATGCGGTTGCGCCTGCACTCCCACACTCACACCGCCGATGGTCGCGACATCGAAACCGAACTGCGGCGCAACATCCTGACGCTGTGGCAGACCGCGTTGATCCGACTGTCCCGGTTGAAGATCGGGGACGAGATCGAAACCGGTCTGCGCTACTACCCGGCTGCGTTTCTGGAGGTCATCCCGAAGGTGAACGCCGAAGTGCGCGCAGCGCTTCAGGCTCGCTGGCCGGATGCCCACCTTCTCGACGAGCCGATCCTGCGGCCGGGGTCGTGGATCGGCGGAGACCGCGACGGTAACCCGAACGTCACCTCCGACGTCGTCCGCCTGGCCACCTCCCGCGCCGCCTACACCGCGCTCGCGCACTACTTCGTGGAGATCACCGCGCTGGAGGAAGAGCTGTCGATGTCGGCGCGGCTGGTCACGGTCAGCGACGAGCTGGTGGCGCTGGCCGACGCGTGCGAGGAGCCGGCACGCGCCGACGAGCCCTACCGGCGTGCGCTGCGGGTCATCCACGGCAGGCTCACCGCCACCGCCCAGCAGGCGCTCGACGACCAGCCCGAGCACGAGTTGCACCTCGGCCTCGAGCGCTACGAATCGCCGGGGGAGCTGCTGACCGATCTGGACGTCGTCGACGGCTCACTGCGGGCCAACGGCAGCGCGGTACTGGCCGACGACCGGCTCGCGCGGCTACGGGAAGCCGTGCGCACCTTCGGCTTTCACCTGTCGGGGCTTGATATGCGGCAGAACTCCGATGTGCACGAGGAAGTCGTCGCGGAGCTGCTGGCATGGGCGGGCGTACATCCCGACTACCGTTCGCTGCCCGAACCCGACCGTGTCGACCTGCTGGTGGCCGAGCTCGGCACCCGGCGGCCGCTGATCGGTGACGGCGCCGAACTGTCCGAGCTCGCACGTAAGGAACTCGACATCTGCGGCGCCGCCGCCCGAGCCGTCAACGTTTTGGGCCCGCTCGCCGTCCCCAACTACATCATCTCGATGTGCCAGTCCGTATCGGACATGCTCGAGGCGGCCGTGCTGCTGAAAGAGGTAGGCCTTATCGACGCGTCCGGACCGGACGCATACTGCCCGGTGAGTATCGTGCCGCTGTTCGAAACCATCGACGATCTGCAGCGCGGCTCGTCGATTCTCGAAGCGGCGCTTGACCTTCCGCTGTACCGGTCGTTGGTGGCCTCCCGCGGGGACAGCCAGGAGGTCATGCTCGGCTACTCCGACTCCAACAAGGACGGCGGCTATCTGGCGGCCAACTGGGCGTTGTACCGCGCCGAGCTCGACCTCGTCGAGTCCGCCCGCAAGACGGGAATCCGGTTGCGGCTGTTCCACGGTCGCGGCGGCACCGTCGGGCGCGGCGGCGGCCCCAGCTACGACGCGATACGGGCGCAGCCGCCCGGCGCGGTGAACGGGTCGTTGCGGCTCACCGAGCAGGGCGAGGTCATCGCCGCAAAGTACGCGGAGCCGCGGGTCGCGCATCGCAACCTGGAAACCCTGCTCGCCGCAACCCTTGAGGCGTCGCTGCTCGATGTCGAAGGGCTCGGCGATCAGGCCGAACCCGCCTACGAGGTGCTCGACGATCTGGCCGCTCGCGCGCACCGCGCCTACGCCGAATTAGTCCATGAGACACCGGGTTTCGTCGACTACTTCAAGGCGTCCACGCCGGTCGGCGAGATCGGCGCGCTGAACATCGGCAGCAGGCCGACGTCGCGCAAGCCGACCACGTCGATCTCCGACCTACGAGCGATCCCGTGGGTTCTGGCGTGGAGCCAGTCGCGTGTCATGCTGCCGGGCTGGTATGGCACCGGCACCGCGTTCGAGGAGTGGATCTCAGAGGAAGACGGCAGGCTGGAACTGCTGCAGGATCTCTACCGGCGGTGGCCGTTCTTCCGCACGGTGCTGTCGAACATGGCTCAGGTGCTCGCGAAGTCGGATATGGGCCTGGCGGCGCGTTACGCGGAGTTGGTCGATGACGAGGCGCTGCGTCGGCGGGTGTTCGACAAGATCGTCGACGAGCACGACCGCACCATCCGAATGCACGAGGCGATCACCGGGCACGACGACCTGCTTGCCGACAATCCCGCGTTGGCACGGTCGGTGTTCAACCGTTTCCCGTACCTGGAACCGTTGAACCACCTTCAGGTGGAACTGTTGCGGCGGTACCGCTCCGGCGACGACGACGAACTCGTTCAGCGCGGCATTCTGCTGACGATGAGCGGGCTGGCGACCGCGCTCAGAAACAGCGGGTAGTCCTCAACGCGGCGCGTAGTCGACCGGGCACCGATCGGCCGAACGCGCCACCCCGCCGATCTGTTCCGGCACCGGCCGAGGGTGGTCGGTCCAGCGCGGGGTCATCCGGTAGTGGCCGAGAAGCCGAGTCATGGCCGACGTCATCGCCGCGAGCGAGAACGGCTGTGCCGGGCAGGTGTGCCGACCGTGCCCGAACGCCGTGACCAGCATCGGCGACGGCAGCGCGCTCTGGTCGGCGAGCCGATACCTGTTCCAGCGGGCGGGGTCCCAGTGCTTCAGGTCCGGCGCGACGGAAGTGTTGAGCAGCGGCAGCAGGGTGGCGATGGTCCATCCGGCAGGCACGCGATAGGTCACATCGCCGGTGTCGATGTCGACGGGAGCCAGCACCGCCCGCGACATGATCGAGCGTTGCGCGAGCCTCGTGCTTTCCAACGCGCAGCGTTGCGCCAACTCACCGTCGCCTCCGATGACAGCGTCGAGTTCGGCGGGATGCTCGAGAAGATCGACCAGGGCCCAGCCGAGCGCGGCCATCAGGTTGGACATCGACGCGATGTGTATCAGCGCCACATCCAATCCGATCCCACGGATCCGGGCCGAAGCCTCCGTCTGCGACGACCACGCTCCGACGATCCTGCCGAACAGCGAGGTGTCGGCCCGTTGCCGGATGTCCAGCCGGCGTACTGCGTCCGCCACCACTGCGACGACCTCATTCAGCGCCGCCCGCTCGGACCGCTTGTCCGACGCGGCGACCGCGGCCATCGCATCCGGGTGGACGAACGCGTCGGAGCCGTCCAGCGCGTCGAATGCCGACACCAGCCGTTCAAAGGCATCTCCTTCGGTCGATCCCGGACCCGCCCACGACGCCAGGCCCATCCGGTGTCCGAGCCTGCGGGTGAGGTCGAACAGGTTCACCGAACCGTCGGACCCGAGCTCGGTGACGGTCTGGTCCAGCGCGCGGCGCAGATAGCTCAGGTATGACGCGACGTCGTCACGCCGGAACAGCGAATCAGGCAGGGTGCGCCTGCCGACGAAGATCTCGTCGGGAAGCTTGCGGCGCAGCATCAGGTAGTCGGCGACACCCTTGCTCGCCTTGTTCTCGGGCAGGGCGTAGAACGACTCGACGCCCATGGGGGAAAACGTGAACAGATAGCGGTCACCGCCGCTCTCGACGGCAAAGGTGTCACCGTGACGGGCCCGTGCCTCGCCGATGGTGGCGACGGCATCGTCGACGGGCACATCCCACGGCAGCCCGATGCCCTCGGCGATCGGAGGCGACGGCGTTGGGACGCTGTTCGGCACTACAGCCGAGTCGTCCGGCGCACCGCACTGATCGCACCGCGGACAGCCGATTCGGTTGCGGCAAGGGGCGCGATTGCGGCTTCGCCGATGCCGACGATCCGTTCGACGCGATCCACGATGCCCTCGAGGCGGTCGACCACCGCGTTCAGGCGTGGTGCCAGTTCGTTGATGCGGCTGATCGTGTCGTTGAACCGTTCCAGGGTGGCGTCGAGGTTGCCGGTGGACTTGTTGAGATCCTCGAGCGTGTCGGCCAGCCCGACCAGGACGGCGTCGACCTGGTCGACCGTGACGTCCGCATTCAGCGCCGCCTGCGCGAGTTTTTGGATTCGCTCCCGCCCGGTGCGGGCACCGGACCTGCCACCCTTGTCTGCCATGACGGTCATTTGACCACACCACTGGAACCGTGGTGGCCGACCGCTCGTCTGACCTGCATGCAGCGCAAACAGTGCCAGAGCCGCCCCCGGTGGACGACCGACCGTGACACGGAGCGACAGCTCAGCGACTACACCGCCGGTTTCGCCGACGGAGAGTCGGACAGCGCCGACGCGTCGTTGAGCACCGAATAGGCGAGCCGCCGTCGCGCCGGTCGCGCCGCGCCCGGGAAGCGCTGGCGCGCGGCCGACCGAAGT
>NZ_JAVHWR010000071.1:0-2643 GCF_032159565.1 Mycobacterium sp. | reverse complement strand
CTCGCTTGATCCACGGGAATAGCGGCCTTTGGCGTTCGCCAGAAGTACCCACCGCCGCAGCTGCGCTGACTCATCGGGGTTGAGCTGGTAGTCGCGCTTATGCCCAAAATACGAGAGGGTCACGAGGATAAAGGGGGAAGCCATCAGAGCTGGACTGTCGATCTCTGCGTTTCGTCGGAGGTAGTTGAGTGCGAATTGCATGCCGCGTTTGCACTCCTCCCATGCCGACTGAAGCCGTGCGGTTTTGAGGCTGCTAACCACCAAGAAGCGTGATTGGCCTGTGGCAATTGCGACCATGTTCCTGAGATGGATCGAGAGCTCGACTGGAAAGCCGGATCGCGCGCATTCGTGCTCGAACTGTTGGAAGATGGCTAGCGCGCCACGCCATTTCGAAGTGACCTGTGCCAACTGTTGACGACGGTCGAAATCTAGGCCAGAAGCGACGGTGAAAAGTAGGCCACGTGGTCGTGGTTATTGTGCCGTGTTGTCTGCTCTGGCGGAGGGCAAGGTGTCGATTCCGGTGTCCTTGAGCCGATAGCTGGAGCCCTTGAGGGTCAGGACGTCGGCGTGGTGCACGATGCGGTCGATCATCGCTGCGGCCACGACTTGGTCACCGAACACGTCGCCCCACCGGGCGAAGGGCAGATTCGAGGTCAGGATCAGCGAGGCGTGTTCGTAACGGCTGGAGACCAGTTGAAAGAACAGGTTCGCAGCGTCCTGCTCGAACGGGATGTAGCCGACCTCGTCGACGACGAGCAATCCGATGCGCCGCAGCTTGACCAACTCAGCCGGGAGCCGGCCGGCGTTGTGGGCGGCCTTCAGGCGGGCGACCCAATCCACCGCGGTGGCGAACGCGATGCGATGCCCGGTTTGAGCGGCCTTGACCGCCAATCCGATGGCGAGGTGGGTCTTGCCGGTGCCGGGTGGCCCGAGGAGGACGACGTTGGAGGCCTTCGCCAGGAACGCGCCGGTGCCGAGGTGGGCGATCATGTCCCGATTCAGCGCTGGTTGGTGATCGAAGTTGAAGTCCTCCAAAGACTTCCGGGTCGGAAACCCGGCGGAGCGGATGCGGGTCGCCGCGCCGGAGGCTTCGCGGGCCGAGACTTCCCGGGACAGGACCGCCGCCAGATACTCTTCGTGTGTCCAGCCGTCGTCGCGGGCCTGCTCGGCCAGTCGGGCAGCGGCGTCGCGGATACGTGGCGCCTTGAGGGCCTGGGCGTAGTGCAGGACGGCCTTCATCGGGTCCTCGGCCACGCTCATGCCACCTCGCCATCGGAAGTGACTGCGCCAGTGGCAAAGTCGACGCCGAAGGCGCGGTCGTAGTCGGCGAGGTCCCGCACCAGCTGATCACCTGGCGCAGGTGACGGGCCGGCTTGAAACTGTCGACGCAACGTCGCAGCGATTGCGACGTGAGCGGGGTCGGTCAGGGTCTGTCGCGCCGCCCAGCAGCGGTCATGAACCGCCAGCAGGCGCCCTGATCGAGTCACGGTCACCTGAGCCAAGGTGGCGGTCACGTCGACGAGTTGACCGATCGCGCTCGGGTCGACGGAGTAGTCATTTCCGGCGACCCGCACGTAGTAGTCGCGTCCCAGCCGCACCGAGGTCAGCGTCTCGGTGACCGGCGGCACCGGTGGCAGCGCCAACATGTGGGCTCGATCGGGATCGAGGAAGTCGACCGGACGACCATCCAACACACGCACCCGACGGCTGTTGGCGGTCGGAAGCCACAGTCGCAGTTGATCATTGAAGTCCTGCGGTGAGGCGAAGCTCCGGCCGGGCAGGAACGAGGTCTCCAGATAACGGTTGGCCCGCTCCACCATCCCCTTCGATTCGGGATCATAGGGTTTGAGTTGCACCAGCCGCGACCCCAGCGTGCCCATCAGCGCGGTGACCGGATCGGTCAACCGGCCGCGACGACCGATCCCGGCTTCGTTGTCCCACCACAGCTCACGGGGCACCGCGGTGAAGTTCTGCGAGAGCAGCTGCCACATCCCGGCCACCAGGTCCATGGTCTGGCGCGACGGCAGCATCACCGCGGCGATGAACCGGGAGAACGCCGCGACCATCACCAGCACCGGCAGCATCGCCTCCTGGCCGAACCCCACCGGAATCTTCGGCGCCGGGAACCACAGGTCGCACTGGATCACCCGACCCGGCGGATGCTCGAGCCGGTCGACCGGATCTGCCGGCAGGTACTCCGGGCGGATCGCCCGGACCCGCTCCCGGAACCAGGAGATCGAGCCGGACCACCCGACCCGCTCGGCGATGACCGTCGCCGGCATCGCGGGATAGGCCGACAACAACGCCCGGATCCGCGGCTCCACCTCGTTGATCGCCGACGGCGACGAGGCACGCTCATACTTCGGCGGGCCGTCGCTGGCCAGCGCACTGGCCACCGTGTCTCGCGCGATGCTCAGCTGCCGTGCGATAGCCCGCTGCGACAGCCCTTCGCTGCGGTGAAGATGCCGGATCAAGGCCCAGTCTTCCAAGGAGATCACCCATCCAATCTGATTGGGTGGCCTACTTTTCAACCGTCGCGACTGGCCGGGTCTTCAACCGTCGTCAACACCACGACCGGGACACGCCCTTGCGGATCGATTTCCCCGACATCGCCAAGGAGTTGCATCCCACCAAAAACGATGG
>NZ_JAVHWR010000070.1:0-35980 GCF_032159565.1 Mycobacterium sp. | reverse complement strand
CGTAACGTCAACTTCGTCATGAAGGGCGGAAAGGTTTTCAAGAATGACACAGTCAACAAGGACTGAGGACCTCGTCGAAATCCAGCAGCTGCTAGCCAAGTACGCAGTCACCATCACCCAGGGCGATATCGACGGCTTGACTTCGGTATTCACCCCGGACGGCACCTACAGCGCGTTCGGCTCCACCTACACGCTGGCCCGCTTCCCCGAACTCGTCGACGCTGCACCCAAGGGCCTGTTCATGACGGGCACATCGCTGGTACACCTCGACGCCGACGAGCCCGACAAGGCGACCGGCACCCAGCCGCTGTGCTTCATCGAGCATTCCAAACACGACATGCGCATCGGCTACTACAACGACACCTACGTGCGGACCGACGACGGGTGGCGGCTGAAAACCCGTGCCATGACGTTCATCCGGCGCAGCGGCGACCACGACTCCGGTCGCCCACACGCGATCGGAAGGCCAGAGGCCGATGTCGCAGGCCGGGCGGCTCCGGAGGCTGGATGACTGATCTGTTCGAACCTGCCGCATTCCGCACGGCGCTACAGGCCTGGCTCGACGAGAACGATCTGACTCCCCCTCGGGGTGAGGAGTCTCTCGATGCGCACCAGGCGCAGCATCTTCGTGTGCTCAAGGCGCTGTACGGCGCGGGTTGGATGCGATACGGATGGCCGGAGTCGGCGGGCGGACTCGGAGGGCCCGACATCCTGCGCGCGATCGTCGGCGAGGAGATCGTCGGCCGCGGAATCGACCATCCCGGACCGTATTCGATGCTCGACGTGCTGGCCCCGACCATGATCGACTACGCGGGGCCGGAGCTGGCCGCCGAGATGGTGCCCAGGCTGCTATCCGGCCAGGAGTCGTGGTGCCAGGGTTTCTCTGAACCCGGCTCCGGCAGCGATCTCGCGTCCTTGACGACGCGCGCCGAGCACCGCGGCGAGAGCTGGGTCATCAACGGCCAGAAGGTATGGACCAGCTTCGCGCAATACGCGACTCGCTGCGTCCTGCTTACCAGGACCGGTGCGCCGGGCACCGCGAATTACGAAGCCATCACCGCGTTCTTTGTCGACCTGGACTCGCCGGGAGTCACCGTGCGCCCGCTACGCACCATGCACGACGTCGACGAGTTCTGCGAGGTGTACTTCGACGACGTCGTGGTGCCGGCCGACCGTATGCTCGGGCAGCCCGGTGACGGCTGGCGGCTGGCGATGGACCTGCTGCCCTACGAACGCTCGACCTGCTTCTGGCAGCGAATCGCGTACCTCTACTCGCGTTTCGACGCGCTGATCGGCGAGGTGAAAGGCTTTGGCCAAGCCGTGGATTCGGACATGGGCGAGGCGTACCTGGCTCTGCACACGCTGCGTTGTCGATCCCGGGCCACCCAGCACCGCCTCGAGGACGGCCAGAAGTTGGGTCCGGACACCTCGATCGACAAGGTATTGCTCGCAGGCGCCGAACAGCGCCTCTATGACACCGCACGCGATCTGCTACCTGGCGCCATCGAACTCGATGACACGCCATGGCGCACCGAGTACCTGTATTCGCGTGCGGCCACCATCTACGGCGGCACCTCAGAAGTGCAGCGCAACATCATCGCCCTCCGCCTGCTGAACCTCGGGAAGGAGTGATCGTGGCTGCGGATTCTGAACTCGACCTCCTCGAAGACGGACTGCGCAGGACCATGCTGTCGAACTCAGGAGTTGAACTCGACGCTGCGCTGACCGAACTGGGCTGGGCCGAGATGCTGTCCGAAATGGCCGACGTGGCGGTGCCGCTGGTTTTCCGGCTGCTCGGCGAAACAGCTTCGCACGCTTCGGTTCTCGTCGACGTCGTATTGCACGCGACGGGCAACGAGATCGGCGCCACGGTGGAATTGCCCCTGCCGTATGCCGGCAACTCCTGGGTGGTGTGGGACCGCACCGGCGGCACCGGCACGGCACTCGGCGGTCTGCCGCTACGCCGCGAGGAGGAGGGCTACCCGATCCGGGTGGCCGAGGCCCGTCTGGCGGTGGGCTGGTGGCTGGTCGGGTCGGCAAGGGCGATGCTCAGCCTGGCCCGTCAACATGCGCTGGACCGCGTGCAGTTCGGTAAGCCCATCGCGTCGTTCCAGGCGGTCCGGCACCGGTTGGCCGAGACGCTGGTGGCCATCGAAGGTGCCGAGGCGACGCTGAGCCTGCCCGGTGAAGACAACCCGGACCTGACCGCACTGCTGGCCAAGGCCGCCGCGGGCAAGGCCGCGCTAACCGCGGCCAGACACTGCCAGCAGGTGCTCGGCGGCATCGGCTTCACCGCCGAGCACGACCTGCACCATCACGTGAAGCGGGTCCTCGTGCTTGACGGATTGCTCGGCAGCTCAAAGGAGCTCACCCGCAAGGCGGGAGCCGGGCTGCGGGCCCGCGGCTCAGCACCACGCCTCGCCACCCTCTAGCCGCTCCCTCGTTCTGGGGACACCTTTGCCCCGCGATCTGGGGGCATCTTTGCCCCGCGAGCGTGCGTGTCTGCTCGCCGACACGCCGCAATTCATGAACATCTGCGCGCGCTCGCGCATGGCTGTCCGTGCACAGAGCGCCGTCATCGACGCTTCGCCTGACCCGAACATCGCCTGCGCACGAGTACGACGGTCTCGACCGGCACAGCTAGCGATCAAATACGTCGCGCTCGTGCGGCGTGAGCGGGCGCGGCATGCTGGAGAATCCCGGCGTGTCGGTGCGCAGACACGCTCCCCCGCAAGCGGGAGGTCCCCCAGCTCGCGGTGCGGGAGGTGCCCCCAGCTCGCGCGCTGCCGCGTCGAGTTCGTCGAGCAGTAGCGGGTTCTGGGCGTTGGCCGCCTCCGGCCGGTTGAGCGTGATCGTCGCAATGCGATCGCTGACCTCGTAGCGATGTACAAGGTGAGTCCGCTTAGTCGCAGGGACCTAGTTGCGGGGCAGCCCGAGCAGTCGCTGGGCGACGATGTTGCGCTGGATTTCGGAGGTGCCACCGGCGATGGTGCCGCCGAACGACCGGATGTATCGCTCGAACCATCCGGCCCGGTAGAGGTCGAGGTGAAACGGCGAGTACGGGCCGGAGACGGCCGGGTGCACGAGCGCCTCGGGCCCAATGGTCGACATCGCGTATTCGGCGGCCATCTGCGACGCCTCGGAACCGAACAGCTTCAGCACGGACAGTGCCCCGGCATCCTCGTCGCCGCGGGCGGCACGCGACAGCGCCTTCGAACCGAGTAACCGCAGCGCCTGGTTGTCCATCACCAGTTTGGCGTAGTTGTCCCGGTCCAGTCGCGTCCGGCAGGGGTAGTCCTCGACCAGCTCCTGCAGCCGATCGGCATAGCTGAGCCACAACATGTTTCGCTCATGGCCGAGCGACCCGTTGGCGACTCGCCAGCCCTCGTTGAGGGGGCCGACGAGATTCTCGGCGGGCACTCGTGCATCGTTGAAGAACACCTCGTTGAAGTCGAGGTCGTTCTCGTCGCACACCGAGGCGAACGGTCTGCGCACCACGCCGGGCAGGTCGGTGGGAATCATGAACGCGCTGATGCCATTGTGTCGTGGGGCATCAGTGTCAGTTCGCACGAACGCCAACAACACATCGGCGTCGTGTGCGCCGGACGTCCACACCTTCTGTCCGTTGACCACGAAATGGTCGCCAGACGAATCGGTGGCGCGAACGGCCCTTGTCCGCAGCGATGCCAGATCCGAGCCCGCCCCCGGTTCGCTCATCCCGAGCGACGCCGTCATCTCCGCCCGCAGGATCGGCACGGCCCACGTCCGCTGCTGCTCGGTGGTGCCGTACGAGATCAGCGACGCGGCAATAATGCCGACACCCTGTGGGTTGTAGGTCTGGTACACCCGCCGTCGCGAGAGCTCCAGTTGATACACGTATTGCTGCAGGATGGTCGCGTTGCGGCCACCGAATTCGGGCGCGTTGCCAGGGACGAGCCAGCCGTTGTCGAACATCAGCCGCTGCCAGCGGCGGGCCCACTCCGGAACGTGGCTACTCGACCACGACCGGTCGAGCGCTTCAGCCTGCCACGGCAAATTCCGCTCGAGGAACTGGACGAATTCGGCCCGGAACGCCTCGACGTCGGCGTCAAAGGTCAGCTGCACGGCACTCCCAGCCGGTCCGCAGTAAATGCAAGGACTTCCATCATGAATGAAATGAGAATACTATTCTCATAGTGAGAAAGTTACAATCTCCGACACGTTGGCCGCGAGGGGGTCGAGGACCGCAATGCCAAGGCGCTCTCCGGTACAGTCAGTTCATGTTCTCACCAATCGGCAAGCATCCGAGCCGCCGGTGACAACCCCCAGCGAAGAACCCGCCTGGAAGCAGCGCGCGGTCGAACGGTCGATCAAGACAGCGAAGCTCCGGGCCGGACAACGAGTCCAGCGATTCCTCGACGCCGCCCAAGCCATCATCATCGAAAAGGGCAGCACCGACTTCACCGTGCAGGAGGTCGTTGATCGCTCCCGCCAGTCGCTGCGAAGCTTCTACCTGCAGTTTGACGGTAAGCACGAGCTTCTACTCGCGCTGTTCGAGGACGCGCTGAGCCGCTCAGCGGACCAGATCCGCGCAGCCACCGCGAACCACGACGATCCGATGGAACGGCTGAAGGTAGCAATCCAGCTGCTGTTCGAGTCCTCGCGGCCGGACCCCACGGCGCAACGGCCACTGTTCACCGATTTCGCGCCGCGCCTGCTGGTATCGCATCCGTCCGAGGTCAAGATCGCGCACGCGCCACTGCTCGCCCTGCTCACGGAGCTGATGCAGGATGCCGCGGGCGCAGGCAAACTGCGGGCCGGCATCAATCCGAAGCGGATGGCGGCCATGACGATGCAGACCGTGATGTTCAACGCGGCGCAGTCCACCGGCGACATCGACGACGAGGCGGGCCATCCGATCTCCGCCGACGAGGTCTGGGACTTCTGCTCTCAGGGCTTCGCCGCCTAGCTGAGAATTACGTTCTCTTCTCCGAAGAATTCGGCTTACACTAAACGCTGTGCCCGATCTGTGGATCGATCTGCTGGAGTGTCTTGCGCTCGAACGGTCGTCGCCCGGTAGCAACGGTGAGGCCACCCAGGCTGCCGTCTTCGAGGGCCGCAATCAGCAGCTCGAATATCACCGGCTGTTCGGCGGTCAGCTGCTCGGCAACTCATCCAGGCCGCCCGCCTGACGTGCCCCGGCAAGGCTGTGAAGTCACTGCATACGGTCTTCGCCCGAGAGGGACGCGCCGACGAGCCGGTCACCTACGAGGCGATCCGCCACCACAAGGGCCGCTCCTTTGCGACGCTGACGGTCACCGGGCGGCAGCCCAGCACCGCGGACGCGGGAGCGAAGAACGCACCCGTGTGCTCGCCACCAGTTCGATCTGCATGCATGTCGTTGAGGACGGGCCCGAACACCAGGAGGTGGACGAGGTTCCGCCGGTCCTCGGCGCCGAACACCGGCTCGCACTTGACCTCATCCCGTGGGAAACCCGTGCCGTCGACGACCTCAGCGCCACCGGCACCGGTCCGCCGCAGTTCGAGTTTTGGATGCGCACACCGGATGTCGACCCCGCACTGGCGCCCGCGCTCGCGGCGTATGCGACCGACCTCACCTTGATCGGCACTGCATTGCGGCCGATGGACGGTTTGGGTCAACGCGGCAACGGCACGCAGTTCACCTCGGCCGTCACCACTCACACACTGTGGTTTCACCGGCCGTTCCGCACCGACGAATGGTTGCTGTTGCGCCAGCACAGCCCGCTGCTGGCACACGGGCGCTGCTTCGGCCGCGGGGATGTCCTGACTGAGCGCGGCGTTCTCGTCGCCTCCTACAGCCAGGAGGCCTTGCTGAGGGTCGCGACGTGAGCCGCCGGCAACAAGAGAAGGCCGTTCTGCTAAGCGGAGAGTATAAATTGCGAAAAAGTATCGTCCCATTGACACCGGTGCGACGCTGGTGACAAGGTTTGTGAGACAGTTGCCGTTCATCTGTCTTATGCCGCCCTGGTCTCTGCGAAAGGCGACTCTGTGACCGCCAGCCTCACCGAAGCTCCCATCAGCGACGTCTACTTCGACCCCTACGACGTCGGCATCAACGCCGATCCCTACCCGACGTTCCGTCGGCTCCGGGAGGAAGCGCCGCTGTACTACAACGCGCAGCACGACTTCTATGCGGTCAGCCGCTTCGCCGACGTGAACAAGGCACTGGTGGACCACGAAACATTCAGCTCGGCGCGTGGCGCGATCATCGAACTGATCAAAGCCAACATCGAGATTCCGCCCGGCACGGTCATTTTCGAGGATCCGCCGATCCACGACATCCACCGCAAACTGCTGGCGAGGATGTTCACGCCGCGCAAGATCAACGCACTCGAGCCGGTGATCCGGGACTACTGCGCGCAGAGCCTCGACCCGTTGATGGGGGCGAAGCGCTTCGACTTCGTCGCCGACCTGGGCGCCCAGATGCCGATGAAGGTGATCAGCGCATTGCTGGGAATCCCCGAGGGTGACCAGGAGATGATCCGCGACCACGCCAACGCGCAGTTGCGCACCGAGGCCGGCAAGCCGATGAAACACGAGGACGGCGGCGCCATGGTGCTCGGCGAACTGTTCGAGACCTACATCGACTGGCGCGCCGAGCATCCGTCGGACGACATCATGACCGAACTCCTCAATGCGGAGTTCGTCGACGAGACGGGCTCTACTCGTAACCTGACGCGCCAGGAACTACTGACGTACCTCAACGTGGTGGCGGGCGCGGGCAACGAGACCACCACACGGCTGATCGGCTGGGCGGGAAAGGTTTTGGCCGAGCACCCCGGCCAGCGCCGCGAACTCGCCGAGAACCCGACGCTGATCCCGCAGGCGATCGAGGAGCTGCTGCGCTTCGAACCGCCCGCGCCGCACGTCGCGCGCTACGTGACCCGCGACGTCGAGATCCACGACCAGACGGTGCCCGAAGGCAGCGTGATGATGATGCTGATCGGCGCGGCGGTCCGCGATCATCGTGAGTTCCCACCCGACGGCGACGTTTTCGACATCCATCGCGAAGCACGTCAGCACCTTTCCTTCAGCGTCGGCACGCACTACTGCCTCGGCTCGGCGCTTGCCCGCCTCGAGGGTCGCGTCGCACTCGAGGAGATCCTCAAGCGGTTTCCTGAATGGGAAGTCGACATGGCCAACGCAACGCTCTCCCCCACATCGACTGTCCGCGGCTGGGACTCCATGCCGGCTGTTATCACGTGAAATGCGTTCCACTATCTACGAATCGAGGTTTGACAATGACTGGACGTGTTGAAGGCAAGGTCGCATTCATCACCGGCGCAGCCCGTGGCCAGGGCCGTGCGCACGCGGTGCGGCTGGCGCAGGAGGGTGCAGACATCATCGCCGTCGACATCTGTAAGCAGATCGACAGCGTGCAAATTCCGCTCTCCACCCCGGAGGACTTAGCCGAAACCGCCGATCTGGTCAAAGGACTCAACCGCCGCATCTACACCGCCGAGGTCGACACCCGCGACTTCGATGCGTTGAAGGCCGCGGTGGACTCGGGCGTAGAGCAGCTGGGCCGGCTCGACATCATCGTCGCCAACGCCGGCATCGGTAACGGCGGCGCGACCCTGGACAAGACCAGCGAGGGTGACTGGACCGACATGATCGACGTCAACCTCGGCGGTGTGTGGAAGACGGTGAAAGCCGGTGTGCCGCATATCCTTGCGGGCGGCCGCGGCGGGTCGATCATCCTGACCAGCTCGGTCGGCGGCCTGAAGGCCTACCCGCACACCGGTCACTATGTGGCCGCCAAACACGGTGTAGTGGGCTTGATGCGGACGTTCGCAGTCGAACTCGGCGCGCAGAACATCCGGGTCAACTCCGTGCACCCGACGAACGTGAACACCCCACTGTTCATGAACGACGGCACCATGAAGCTGTTCCGGCCGGACCTGGAGAACCCGGGCCCCGACGACATGAAGGTGGTCGGACAGCTCATGCATACGCTGCCGATCGGCTGGGTGGAGCCGGAGGACATCGCGAACGCCGTGCTGTTCCTGGCCTCCGACGAGGCCCGTTACGTCACCGGCGTGACGCTGCCGATAGACGGTGGCAGCTGCCTCAAGTAGCCACCACTCGTGACACTTGCGGAGCTGTCGATCCCACAGGGCCTAGCCGGGCGACGATCAAGCGGCGCGGCGCCGCGTTGAGAAGCCGGGCAATTAGTCTAGCCGGGCGACGATCAAGCGGCGCGGCGCCGCGTTTGAGGAGCCCGGCAATTGGCCTCGCCGGATAGTGTTCGCGGCGTGGAGACATTCGAGGGCCGCGCAGCGGTAATCACCGGCGGTGCGAGCGGCATCGGTTTTGCCTGCGCGCAGGAGTTCACCCGCCGCGGCGCACGCGTCGTGCTGGCCGACATCGATCAGTCCGCGCTCGACCAAGCCGTTGAGCAACTGCGGTCCGGCGGTGCAGAAGCGCACGGCGTGACCTGCGACGTCACCAAACTGGATTCCGTCGAGCGCCTCGCCGACGAAGCGTTCCGGCTGCTCGGTGGGGTGAACCTGGTGTTCAACAACGCAGGCATCGCCTACGCCGGCCCGATCTCCGACGTCACCCACGGCGACTGGCGCTGGGTCATCGACGTCGACCTGTGGGGCCCGATTCACGGCGTCGAGGCGTTCTTGCCGCGCCTCATCGAGCAGGGCGGCGACCGCCACATCATGTTCACGTCGTCGTTCGCGGGCATGGTCGGCAACGCCGGACTCGGGCCGTACTCCGTCGCCAAATTCGGCGTCGTCGCGCTCGCCGAGGGCCTGGCGCGCGAACTGAAGGGCGCGGGCATCGGGGTCTCGGTGCTCTGCCCGATGATCGTCGACACCCCACTGATCGCCAATTCCGAACGCATCAGAAGCGGCGACTACGGCACTAGAAGCGAGCAGACGCAGGAGACCGTTCAGGACCTGCAGACAGCGACCACCACGAGCGACGACAGCGTGCTCAACGTGGAAGACGTGGCACGCCTTACGGCCGACGCCGTCGTCGCCAATCGGCTGTACATCCTGCCCCACCGCGCCTCGCGCGACTCCATCCGAAGGCGGTTCGAGCGCATCGACCGCACCTACGATGAGCAGGCCGCCGAGGGCTGGAGCCACTGACTCACCGAAACCGGCCGACCCGCGGCCACCCGGGTGGTTGCATGGATGTCGTTCGACGGCGGAACGGGGTGGGGCGTGAAGCGACTCAACGGCATGGACGCCATGTTGCTCTACAGCGAGACGCCCAACGTGCATACGCACACCCTTAAGGTGGCGGTCATCAATGCCGCGCAGTACGACGGCGACTTCACCTTCGATGTGTTCCGCCGGACAATCCAGCGTCGCCTGCATCTGCTCGACCCGCTTCGCTACCGGCTCGTCAACATCCCGGCCAAGATGCACCACCCGATGTGGATGGAGAACTGCGAGGTCGACCTGGGCTACCACCTGCGTCGGGTACAGGTGCCCAGCCCAGGCGGTCGCCGCGAACTCGATCAGGTCATCGGCGAGATCGCCAGTACTCCGCTGGACCGCGACCGGCCCCTGTGGGAATTTCACTTCGCCGAAGGGATGGCCGATGACCGCTTCGCGTTGATCGGCAAGGTGCACCACACCTTGGCCGACGGAGTCGCGTCGGCCAATCTCCTCGCCCGGCTGATGGATCTCGCCGGGTCGGCGCAGGACGAGCGCGACGACTACACCACGTGCGCCCTGCCGACCCGGGCCGAGCTGCTGCAGAGCGCAGGGCGTGACCACGTCCAGAACGTCGCGGCGCTGCCCGGCCTGATGCGCGACGCCGTCCGCGGGTTCGCTCGAGTCCGGCGGCGGTCGCGCGAGCACGGCGATCATCCTGAGATGGCGAAGTTGTTCAAGGCGCCGCCGACATTTCTCAACCACGTCATCTCCCCCGTTCGGACCTTCGGGACGGCGTCGCTGTCGCTGGCCGAGGTCAAGGAGACGGCCAAACACCTCGGCGTGACGTTCAACGACATCGTGTTGGCAATGGCTGCAGGAGGATTGCGAGAACTGTTGCTGCGCTACGACGGTCGCGCCGACCGGCCGATCCTGGCGTCGGTTCCGGTGGCCACCGACAGGTCGACGGATCGGGTCACCGGCAATGAAATCGGCGGGTTGTCGGTGTCGCTTCCCGTGCACATCGACGATCCGCTCGAGCGGGTGCGGCTGACGTCGGTTGCGGCGTCGCGCGCAAAGGAGAACTACGAACTGATGGGACCGGAACTGCAGGGCAAGCTGATGCAATACCTGCCACCGTCGTTCGCGCCAGCGTTGTTCCGGTGGCAGTCCAAGCGCGCCGCCCACAACAGCATCATGAACGTCGCGGTGTCCAACGTGCCCGGGCCCCGCGAACGCGGACACATCGGCGGCGCCCCGGTCAACGAGATCTACTCGATCGGAATTCTGTCGCCGGGCAGCGCATTCAACATGACCGTCTGGAGTTACGTTGACCAGGT
Source organism: Mycobacterium sp. (assembly GCF_032159565.1). Taxonomy (GTDB): domain Bacteria; phylum Actinomycetota; class Actinomycetes; order Mycobacteriales; family Mycobacteriaceae; genus Mycobacterium. The sequence continues at coordinate 25,503 of NZ_JAVHWR010000070.1, read as the reverse complement.
GGACATCTCGATACTCTCCGACGACCGTACGTTCGACGATATACACGAAGCGACGGACGCGATGGTTCACGGCCTGGCCGAAATCCGCCTCGCCGCAGGGCTTCCCGAGGAGCTCAGCACCGTCGGCACGGCGATGGCGCCTGCGAAGGCGGTGAGTTAGCCCAGTATCGGGAAGCGGCGCTTCTTGGCCAGCTTGTCGAGCGCGGTCTGCATCACCTGACGGACATGAGCGTCGACCTCATCGACGTCGGCCTCCTCGCCGAACTCCTTCACCACGTCGATGGGGTCCAACACCCGCGTGACGATCTTGGTGGGCAGCGGGACGTTGGGCGGGAAGAACACACTGAAGCCGAACGGGAAGCCGAAACTCACCGGCAGAATCTCGGCTCGAAAGCGTTCCAAGCCCAATCGCTTGGCCAACCAGTTGCCGCGAGTGATGAATAACTGCCCTTCCTGACCGCCGATCGACACCACCGGCACGATCGGTACACCCGATTCGATCGCCGTCCGCACGTAGCCGGTCCTGCCGGCGAAGTCGATCTTGTTCTCGAAGGAGGGCCGGTAGGAGTCATAGTCGCCGCCGGGAAACACCAGCACAACCGCTCCGGATCGCAATGCCTTCGCGGCGTTCTCCCGGTTCGCCTCGATGACGCCGACGCGGCGTAACCACCCCGCCATTGGCCCGATGAAGATCCCGTAGTGACCGAGCGTGTAGAGCGGCCGGTCGAAGCCGAACTTGTTGTAGAACGCGGGGGCGAGCACGAGGACGTCAGGTGTGAACATGCCGCCCGAGTGGTTCGACACGATCAGCACACCGCCTGCGGCAGGCACGGCGTCCATTCCGTCCACCTCGGCGCGGAAGTACCGCTTGATCAGCGGTCCGATGGTGTTGTTCACCTGCTCGGTGAAGGTCGGGTCCCACTTCGTGGCCTCGCCCTTGTCGATGGAGTCAACGTCTTTGTCGCCCATGGCTTCCTCGCGTCCTATTGTGTGATCCGCATACCCAAAACGCGCATGCAGTATCCGCTACCTGGGCTTACCAGCGGATATGGTACTCTCTTCAATGAGAATGTCATTTCCATCGGAGGGGAAGAGATGACGGACGCGATTCTCGTCACGGGTGGGTTCGGGCTGGTGGGGACCGAAACCGTCAAACAAATGGCCGCTGCGGGCCGCCCGGTGGTGGTCGCCGACCTCGGCACCCCCGCCAACCGCAAGAAAGCCAAGGCATTGCCCGATGGCGTTGCGACACGATGGGCGGACCTCACGGATGCCGAGGAGGTCGATCGCCTCGTATCGGAGGTGTCGCCATCGGTCATCGTCCATCTCGCGGCTGTCATTCCGCCGCCGCTGTACCGGAACCCCGGTCTGGCCCGCAAGGTCAACGTCGACGCCACGAAAGCAATGGTCCGCGCGGCCGAGGCGCAGCAGAATCCGCCTCGTTTCGTGCAAGCTTCGAGCAACGCCGTCTACGGCTCCCGCAATCCACACCGAGTGACCGATGTGGTGCGCGCCGACACCCCGCCGCGGCCCTTCGAGCTCTACAGCAACACGAAATTCGAGGCCGAGGAGTTCGTCCGCACTTCGAGCTTGGAGTGGGTGGTGCTGCGGCTCGGCGGTGTACTCAGCCCGAATTTCAGCGCCCTGCCGCTCAGCGGCGACGGCATCTTCATCGAGAGCGCGCTGCCGACCGACGGCCGGATTCACACGGTCGACGTCCGCGACGTCGGCGCCGCCTTCGCGGCGGCCACGACTGCCGATGTCGCGGGCGAGATCCTGTTGATTGCCGGCGACGACTCCCACAAGCTGTTGCAGAAGGACGTCGGCGCGGCACTGGCTGCCGCCCTGGGGCTACCCGGCGTGCTGCCCGAGGGACGACCGGGTGACCCGAACGACGACGACGGCTGGTTCCTCACCGACTGGATGGACACCGCGCGGGCGCAGGAAGCACTGGGGTTCCAGCACCATTCGTGGCCGGACATGCTCTCGGAGATGAGCGCCCGAATGGGGTGGAAGCGCCATCTGCTGCGACTCGTCGCGCCCGTCGCGCGCGTGTTCCTCGCCCGGCGGGCCGCGTATCGCCGTGCGCCGGGCCGCTATGCAGATTTGTGGGGTGCAGTCGCTGCCAGGCTGGGCGATCCCTGCCTGGACCGGCAGCCGACGGAGGGCTAACCCGGACCCAACTGGTAGTCGCCAGTCTGCGGGTTGTGGTGCCATCCGCTCGCGGCCTGTGTGCCGCCGTCGACGTGGATCGTCTGACCGGTGATGTAGCTGGACATGTCGGAGGCGAGAAAGACTGCCGCACCGGCCATTTCGTCGACATGTCCCGGGCGGGCCATCGGGATCATGTGCCGCGCGCCGTCGGGTAGTCCGTCCGGCGAAACACGCAGCAGCCCTTCGGTGACGGTGAGGTCGGGTGCCAATGCGTTCACCCGGATTCCGTGTACGGCCAGTTCGAGAGCCGCCGTCTTGGTGTAGTTGATGACGCCCGCCTTGGCGGCGGCGTAAGCCGCATAGCCGGGAGCCGCCCGCACGCCCTCGATGGACGTCACGTTGATGATGGTTCCCGGCAGTCCCGCCGCCACCAGCCGCTGTGACACCCGCTGCGTACAGAGCAGCACATGGCGCAGGTTCGACTTGTAGAGCGCGTCCCACCCGTTCTCGGTGGTCTCGAGCAGCGGCGAGGCGAACACCCCGCCCGCGTTGTTGACCAGGATGCTCACGGTGCCGAGCTCATCGGCCGTGCGCTCGAGCGCCGCATCGACCTGTCCGCTGTCGCGGACGTCGGTCACGATGCCAACTGCCCCAATGGCTTCGGCCGTCGAGGCGCACGTGCCGGGATTGCGCTCCCAGATGGCGACCTTCGCGCCGAACGCGGCCAGCCCCTCTGCGATGCCGCGCCCGATGCCCTCTCCGCCACCGGTGACGACAGCGACTCGCCCAGTCAGCAGAATGTCCGACGGGTCGATGGTCACGCGACAGTTAACCAGTCTTGGTGGTGCGGATGCCAAGCCCCGCGGGGGCGGTGCCGATGATTCCCTGCTCCTCGAGTTCGGCGATCTCGTCGTCGCCGAGGCCCAGCCCCGAGAGCACCTCGTAATTGTGCTGCCCGAGAAGCGGCGCAGGTGTCCGGTGAAAACGCTGCGGCCCAGTCGAGATGCGCATCGGCAGCGTGCTGTGCCGCGCCGTGGGATTCACGGGGTGGTCGACCCGTTCGTAGAACCCGCGATGCGCCACTTGAGGTAAGTCACCGACCCGGTGCGGCTGCATGACCTTCGCCACGGGTACCCCTGCCGTCCAGAGGGATTCGACGATCTCCTCACCTGTCTGGGTTCCACACCACCGGCTCAGGTGCTCGTCGATCTCATCGTGGTGCCGTCTTCGTCCGACGGCGCGGGCCATGTCGTCGGTCGCCCATTCCGGGTTGCCGAGCGCAGTGACCAGACCAACCCACTGCTCGTCGGTGGCGACCGCGATCGCCACCCAGTCGTCGGGCCGCCCGAACTCGTCGAGTTCGCCGGTGCGGTAGAGGTTCTGCGGTGCGGCGGTGGGGCCGCGGTTGCCCTGTCGCTGCAGCAGGCTGCCGTAGGCGGAGTACTCGATGACCTGTTCGGCGGCGACGTTGAGTGCGGCGTCGACCATCGCGGCCTCGATCGCGACGCCCTCCCCCGTGCGCCGCCGATGCGCCATCGCAAGCATCAATGCGTTGAGCCCGTGCACTCCTGCGTTCGGGTCGCCGACGGCATACGGTTCGACGGGATTCTGGTCGGGATAGCCGGTCAGCCAGGTGATTCCGGATGCGTCCTCGATGACATAGGCGAAGGCCGGTTTGTCCCGCCACGGGCCGTCGAGCCCGAAGCCCGGCATGCGCATCACGATGGCGTCGGGGCGCAGCCGGTGCACGGTGTCGAAGTCGAGCCCGATCTGGTCGAGCACCCGCGGCGTGTAGTTCTCGACGATGACGTCGCACGTCGTGACGAGCTGGTGGAGCAGCTCGACGCCGCGTTCGTTGCGGATGTCCAGCGTGACGCTCTTCTTGTTGGTGTTCAGGCCCGAAAAGATCGGCGAGCGCTCCCACCACTGGTCCTCGGTGATCGGCACGCCCGCGATCAACCGCGTGCCGTCGGGACGCGCCGTCGACTCGACGTGGATGACCTCGGCGCCGAGCTGTGCCAGCACATGAGTGCACGACGGCCCGGCCCAGAAGCTCGTCATGTCGAGGACGCGTACACCCTCGAACGAAAACCCCGCCCAAATGTCGGTTTGGGCGCTGATTTCGCCCCTTTTCACGCCCATGTGTCGGTTTCGGCGGTAGTGGTCGGTGTGCTCGCCGAGTCGTGGCGCGGGTTGCGGCGCACGCACGAGCGGCGGAGTCGCGCGATAAGGCGGTCCGGGCTGGGTGAACCCGTAGCGCGGGTTGGCGACGAACGTGTCCCGTTCGGCGAACTGGTCGAACGAGGTGACGTTGGCGCCGTTTCCGACCGGTGCGTTGGGGATCCGGAACGCGGAGGACAACTCGAGGATGTCGTCGACGTTGTTCTCGCGAACCCACTCGTAGATCTGCTCGGCGTGGATGTTGGCCTGCTCGGTGATGGAGAATTCCGACTGCTCGTCGATCCACTCGTCGTGGCCGACCATGGCGCACAGGTCGAACCACTGCTGTGCGGTGCCGCAGCCCAGTGCGACCAGACCGTCGGCGGCCGTCGCGACACCCGGGATCGTGAGCCGACGCCGATCGCGGAACGGTCGGCCCAGCGCGTCGAGGAACGACACCGAATAGTAAGTGAGGCCGAGGATCTGCGCCTCGAGCATCGAGACGTCGACGAGGCCCGACAACGTCGCCATCGTGCCTGCGGCGGCATACGCGCCCGCCAGCCACTCGCCGATCTGACCCGCGACGAACAGCGGGGCGCGGTCCTGCGCACCCCGGCCAAGGCCGATCACGCCGCCCGACCAGGCCTGTGTGGTGAACTCCGTCGCGGGTTTGTCCGCCCACGGACCCTCGAGGCCGAACGGCGTGATCGCCGTGGCCGTGAGCTGGGTGTGCGCGTCGGCCAGCGCTGCGGGCGCGAACTCGTCGAGCGCGACGATCGTCGACCCGCGCGACCACACCACCGCGTCCGCGGACGCGATCAGTTCGCGCAGCATGTGCACATCGTCGGAGTTCTTCGGTTCGACGACGACGCTCTGCTTGCAACCCGCCAAGAAACCGAACAACGCGCCGTCGTCGCCTTCCTTGATGTCGGCCGCGGATGCCGACCACCGGCGCAATGAATCGCCCTCTGGCGCCTCGACTTTGACGACGTCGGCGCCACCGTCGGCGAGCAACTTCGTGCAGTAGGCGCCTGCGATACCGACGGACAGGTCGATGACGGCGTACCCGTCAAGCGGAAGCCCCACCTGAATCGCTCCTTGCCCGCTCAGATCCACCTGTTCTGCTCCTCGCGTGCGCAGTTCAATCCTTCTTCTTGCGGTTTACCTTGCTCAGCCGGAACTCAGGCGGAAACTTCGCGTCGTTGTCGTTGACCGAATCGGCCAGCCCCGCGTCGATCGCGTCGCCGAGCATGAAATCTCCGCCGTCGGGCCGGACCGTACTTCCCATCGACTCGAACATCGCCGCCAGCACGCTGCCCATGTACTCGCCCTGGAACTGTTTGATCACCTCGAAGAACACCTTCTGCTGAAACACGGTGTCGACGGGACGATTACGCGCACACGCCAGCGCGTACTTGGCCACCTCGGCCTCAAGTCGGTCGCGAGCCACCACCTTGTTGAGGAAGTTGCACGCCAACATCTCCTCGGCGGTGAACGGGCGTCCGGTGAAGACCATCTCCTGGAAGGGGCGCAAACCCATCGTCAGCACCCAGGTCCACATCCGCGGCCCCCAGCCGTAATAGCGGAACGAGGGATGACCGAAAAGCGCGTCGTCAGAGGAGATCACGAGGTCAGCGTCGGCACACTGGTAGAAGTGCCAGCCGTAGCAGTACCCCTTGGCCTCGACGATGCTGATCTTCTTGAGCTCCTGCAACGCCCGGTTGCCCGCCGCCACATTGGCATACCACTGCCCCATCGTCGCGCCGTGACGGAACGACCCCTCGGGGGGATAGGTGACCTTGGGATCGTCCACCCGAAGCTCGGCGAGCCGGTCCTGCTCGGTGCCTGCCATGAAGTCGGGCAGGTCGGCACCGCTGCCGAAATCCTCACCGACGCCCCGAATCACGACGACCTTGACGTCGTCGTCCACCGTCGCGCCACGCAACAGGTCCGCATATCGCAGCCGTGCGGCCGACGTCGGCGCGTTCAGATGGTCGGGACGATTGAATGTGATCGTCGCGATCTTGGTCTCGGGGTCCTTCTCGTAGAGAACGATCTCCTCGGGGGAAGGGCGTTCACCAGCCGCCATCTACATCGCTCCTCGCGTGCGCACCTTTGTATCGCTCCTCACGTGCGCACCTTTATATCGCTCCTCGCGTGCGCACCTTTATATCGCTCCTCGCGTGCGCCATCCGCCGCACTCAGGCTGTCGCTTCGACGGCCCCGTGGGCCGTGCTCGACGTGAGCACCTCGGCACCGCCATCGCCGATCAGCACGGCCTCCCTGGTGAAGACGGCTCCGACGCCGGAATGCCACACATACCCGGTCACCGCCAGCACCATGCCCGGATCGAGGCGCTCCTCGGCGCAAGTCACAGGGAGGTCCGCCGAGACCACCGGCGGATCGAACCCGAGACCGAGACCGTGCGCGACGGGCGTCGCGGGTAGCGGCTCCCCCGCCGCCTCATATGCCGACAGCAGGTCGCCGGCGAGGCCACCCGGCCTGCATGCGGCAATGAGCCTCTCCCACAGCGCACTAGAACGCCGGAACAGGTCATCGGCGCCTGCGACGTCGCCGACAGGGAACGTCCTGCCGACCTCGCCGACATAGCCGTCGGCCAACGCGCCAGCGGACAACGCGACCAGGTCGCCGTCGGCCACTCGGCCGTCGGTCGAACCGCGCCGCCACGAATGGTCTCTGGGCGTGATCCACGCGCCGTCCTGGGTCGCGGGGGTGGTGACGCCGCCTGCCGCCATCGCCTCCATCATCGCGCCCGTCAGCGACTGCTCCGTAACACCGGGCGCCAGTTCCGAGCGGGCGGCGGCCAGTGCGTGCCCGGCGACGCCGAGAGCACCACGTAGAACGGCGATCTCGTCAGCCGTCTTGATCCGCCGGGCCACACGCAACGCCGGCTCTGCGTCGACCAGTTCGGCATTGGGGAAGGCGATCGGCAGCAGCTGCGCGAATGTCGGTGTCAGCGAATCGGTTCCGACCCGCCGGAAACCCGGCGCGCCGGGCAGCTTCTTGAGCACCTCGATCAGCGTCATCGGATTCCACGCCAGGCCGTAGAGATGGTCGTGGCCGATCTCGTCGGGGATGCCCTCGTCCCATGTGCTGTTCAGGTGGATCTCGCCGGTCGAGCGGATCACCTCGCAGATCGGGCCGAACGGCCTGGTGCCCGCGACCCAGAGCTGCGGCGCACCGGTCACGTACCGGACGTTGGCCTGGCGGCCGAGCACCAGGATGTCGATGTCGTCGGCGGCCATCTGGGCCAGCACCCGCTCGCGACGGCCGCTGCGCAAAGCCTTTGCGTCAGGGCGGATCTCCAGTGCCATCATGCCCGCCCGTACGGGGCGTAGGCGTAGTCGGTGATGCGGGTGGTGCCGTCCTCGGTGATGACCACGATCTCCTCGCTTCGATAGCCGCCGGTGCCGTCCTCCCAGATCACCGGTTCGAGCACCAGTAGCATTCCGGCGGGGAAGACGAAGTTGTCGTCGAACTCCTCACCGAGATCAGTTCCGATCATCGGCATCTCGGCCGCATTGGTGCCGATGCCGTGGCCCAGGTAGAAGTGCGGCAGCCACGGCTTCTTGCCGCCGTTGGCGGCGATCGCGGCGCGGGCGAGGTCACCGGATGAAGCGCCGGCCCTGGTGACTGCCAGGACGGCATCGATGATCTCGCGCCACTTCTCGAATTGCGCTTGCTGGCGGTCCGACACCTCGTCGCCGACCAGCCAGGTGCGGCCGAAGTCGGAACAGTAGCCGTTGTAGGTGATGCTGACGTCGGTCCACAGCACGTCACCGCTCGCCAGCTCACGCTCCGTCGTCAGCAGGGGCAGGGCCAGGTCGCCGGTGGTGGTCCAGACCGCACCGCTGGTTTTCGTGGTGGGCATCACCTGCCAGATCGCCTCGAGCATGTTGGCGGTCGCACCCAGTTCGAACGCGCGCCGGACGAATGCCGCCGACAGGTCGACCTGTCGCACGCCGGGAGCCAGCGCCTTCTGCACGTCCACCATGGCGGCTTCGGTGATGCGGCAGGCATTGCGGACACACGAGATCTGGTCGACCGTCTTGACCAGCTTCGCCGGGCCGACAACCTGCGCGGCATCCGACGGCGGCCCCGACGGGAACAGCCGCGACTGGGCACGACGCATCGCGCCCGTCAGTTCGTCGACCGCGACGGTGGCACCGGCGGGCACCAGGTCAGCCAGCACGGTGCCGAAACGCTGGACGCCCTCGTCGAATTCGAGGTACAGCGGCCCGTGAATGTGGTCGGCGGGCACCTCGCAGCTCGACACCGAGCCCTCACGCAACGGCATGAACAGATGCGGGTGTTCGTCGTCGGCCAGCACGATCGCCACCGGACGCTCGACATGCGAAAGCCCGGCGTCCAGCAGTCGCCAACTGGCACCGGTGGCGTACACCACGTTGCCGTTGCCGAGCAGGACGAGTGCGTCGACGCCCTTGTTCCTCATGGAGTCACGCAGCCTGGCGCCGCATTCGCGGTACATCCGCGCCATGTCCGGCAAGTCTGGAATCTCGATGGCGGTGCTGGCCGCCGTCGCGAACGTGGTCATTCGACGCCCAGGAAGTTCTTGATGTTGGTGCTGACGATCTTCGTCGCGGCCTCGGGCCCGACGGCGTCGACCACCGTCTTCAGCGACTTCTCCGAATACCCGAACGTCGATTCGTTGTGCGGATAGTCGGACGACCACATCACGTTCTCCACACCAATCTTGTCGACGAGCTCCAGGCCGAGCGGATCGACGATGAACGAGGCGCTCATGTGGTCGTTCCAATAGTGCCGGACGTCGTGGCTGAGTTGATGGTTGAACATGTGCCGATAGGAGGCCAGCATGTGCTCGGCATCCTGCAGGGCCGTTGGCACCCAGGCGATTCCACCCTCGAACCAGCCGATCTTCAGCGTGGGGTGCCGGTCGAGGATGCCGGAGAAGACGTACTTGGCGAACTGCTCGCGGAACGAGTCGACGTTCACCATCATGCCGACGACGACGCTGTTGTTCTGGCACGGGGTCTTGGGCGGGGTCTCGCCGATGTGGTGGCTGACGGGAAGGCCCACATCCTCGATGACGTCCCAAACCGCATCCATCTCGGTGCTGCCGTAGTCGTAGATGTTGCCGTCCTCGTCCTTGCCGGGGTTCAGCGGCAGCAGGAACGTCTTCAGGCCCAACGACTTCAGTTCCTCCAGGGTGCTCCTGGTGCCCTTCGGGTCCCACCAGTTGATCAGCCCGACACCGTAGAAGTGCCCCTTCGAGCGCTCCTGCAGGTCGGCGATGTGCTCGTTGTAGATGCGGAACACGCGCTCACGCAGGGCCTTGTCCGGGTAGTGGAAGAGCGCCAGCACGGCATTGGGGAACGCGAGTTCCTTATCGATGCCATCGTCGGAAAGTTCACGGATGCGGCCTTCGATGTTGTTCGACGCCGCGCCCGCCAGATCGTCGTACTGCATGAGCACACGGCCGAAATCGCCACCGGTCCAGGCCTTGCCCTTCATGCCGACCATGTACGCGCCGTCCTCATACCAGATCCGCGGGGCCGCGCCCTTCAGTTCCTCGGGGAAACGCTCGTAGAAGATGTCGTCGGCCACCGAGATGTGGTTGTCGGCGGAGAAGATCTCGGTGCCGGCCGGCAGGCCGAAATCACCTGTGGCGTGGCCCTTGCGGTACTTGGGTGCGCCGAAGCCTTCGGTTGGATAGAGCGTGGAGGCTGGGGACGGGGTCGGTGATGTTGTCGTCGGGGTAGACATCGTTGGTACTCCAATCGGGCTGTCGAATAGGGCTGTCGGCGACTACCAGGCCACCGGAAGTTCGTAGACTCCGTAGGCGAGCCGGTCGTGTTTGAACGGCACCTCCTCGAACGGAATCGCCAGTTTCAACGTCGGAATGCGCTTGAGCAACGTCGCGAACACGATCTGCATTTCTGCGCGTGCCAGCTGCTGCCCGACGCATTGGTGGCGGCCGTAGCCGAAGCCCAGCTGCTGACCGGCGTCGCGGGCGAGGTCCAGCTCGTCGGGTTCGGGATAGGCGGCGCCGTCCCAGTTCGCCGGTGCGAGGTCGATGATGATGCCCTCGCCGGCACGGATCGTCTCGCCGCCGATCTCGATGTCCTCGGTTGCGATCCGGCGCTGGCCGGTCTGAATGATCGACAGGTAACGCATCAACTCTTCGACGGCGTTCGCGATGAATTTCGGATCATCCGAATCACGAAGCAGCGCAGCTTGTTCGGGGTTCTCCAGCAGAGCCAGGATCCCGATGCCGATCATGTTGGCGGTGGTCTCGTGACCGGCGATCAACAGCCCGGTACCCAGCTGTGCGGCCTCCTTGACACTGATCTCACCGGCATTGACCCGTTCGGCGAGATCGGACACCGCGTCCTCCGGGCTTTCCCCGGGGGGAATCTCCATCTTCTTCTTGACGAGGTCGATGAGGTACTGGTGGAGGCTCATCGCCCCCTTCTGCCCGGCCTCGGCGGTGGCGTAGCGGGCGAGCCCGACGTTGGCATGGTGCTGGAAGAATTCGTGGTCTTCGTAAGGGACACCGAGCATCTCGCTGATCACCCTGGTCGGCACCGGCAGCGCCAGCTTCGCGACCACGTCGGCAGGCTCCGGTCCGGCCAGGATCGCGTCGATGCATTCGTCGGTCACCTCCTGGATGGCGGGACGCAGGCCCTCGACGCGCTTGAAGGTGAACGGCTTGGACAACATCCGGCGGAACCGGGTGTGCTCCTCGGCGTCGGAGGTGAACACCGACCTCGGCCGCTTGTTGACGGTGGAGAGCATGTGCTCGTTCCAGTGCGGGAAGCCGTCGAGGCGGTCGTCGACGCTGACCCGCGAGTCGGCGAACAAGTCCCGCGCCACCGCGTGTCCGGTGATAAGCCACGGCGTGCTGCCGTCCCAGATCTTCACCCGGGACAGGGGTTTCGTCTCGTTCATCTCGAGCATCTGCGGAGGCGGCGCGAACGGGCAGCGCGCGTCGCGCTCCATCGGATAATCGGGGACGTCAGCGGTCACGCCGGATGCGTTGGCGGTCAGGGTTTCGGACATAGGCCTTTGGCTCATTCCTCGATGTCTATGGCCAGGGCCGGGCAGGCCGTGGCGGCTTTGCGGACGTTGTCTGCTTGCACGGAAGACGGGCTGTCGTTGAGCAGGAGAACCACGCCGTCGTCGTCACGCTGGTCGAACACGTCTTCGGCATTGAGCACGCATTGACCGGAGGACACGCACTTGTCCTGGTCGACAGTCACTTTCATGTCAGGGCATGCTCCGTCACGGGTGCCATCCACAGTCCGACGATCGCATCGATCAGCCCGGATGCGACTGCGGCCCATGTTGTTCGGGGCACACCTTCACCCTCGGCGAATGCCCGCTCGAAGTCGGCGCAGGTGTGCATCATCAGGTTGCGCACCATGATGTTGCGCTCGGTGACGACGTCGATCGGCAAGTCGGGCAGGCAGCGGGTGATGCCCTCGACAACCTGAACCAGCGACGGCGATGCGAGCGCGTCGCGGACCACGATCTTCTGATAAGCGGGGTCGGTCAGCGCCTGGGCGGCGAATCGCGCGTAGGTCGTCGGGTTGCCGAGCCGGGCCAGGTGCTCGGTCAGCGAGCACACCATGCAAGTGATCCAGTCCCGCAGCCCGGCCGAGTCGTCGATTCCGGCCACCATCCGCTCGAGGAGCTGCTCGATCGACGCGCGGTGTTTCTGTTCGATCGCCCGGACGAGGTCGGTCTTGGTGCCGAAGTGGTATCCCACCGCGGCGTTGTTGCCCTGCCCCGCCGCCTCGCTGACCTGGCGGTTCGACACGGCGAACACACCGTGCTCCGCGTACAGCCGCTCGGCCGCTTTCAGGATGGCCTCTTGTGTGCCGCTCGCCCGGTCGGCGCGAACAGCTCTGGCAGTGGTCACCGTCACAGTCAACCCGCCGCGACCGATTAAGTCAAGCGACTGATTTAAAACCCTCTTGCCCCGCGACGGTGCGTGTCTGCCTTCGACACGCCGCGGAAAGTTGTCACTCTGTGCACGCTCGCGGGGCGACGGGGTCACAGCTTGGGCTTGCGGCCGTCGTCCCTTTGCGCTGCCCGCGTGCGCAAAACCTTGCCGGCGACTGTGCCGCCGTCGACGGGTAGCACGGTTCCGGTGACATAGCGTGACCGGTCGGTGGCGAAGTACAGCGCCGCTTCTGCGACGTCGTCTGCCGTGCCCTCGCGTTTCAGCGGGCGGTCGTTGCGCATCGTCTCGCGAATCTTGGCCTCGAACTCCTCGAGTTTCTCGAGGTCCTCCACCGCAGCCGACTTGCGCACGATCGCGGTCCGGATATTGCCGGGAGCGATTGCATTGACGCGAATCTCGTAGTGCGCCAACTCGATCGCGGCGGACTTCGTGAACTGGATGACGGCCGCCTTCGACGCCCGGTAGGTCAGCACACCGCCGCCGGCGAGTATCCCACCGATCGAGGTGATGTTGATGATGGAGCCACCGACGCCGGCGTCGCGCATCTGCCGCGCGGCATCGCGAGTGCCCGCCATCACCCCGCGCACATTGACCGCCATCACCTTTTCGAAGTCCGCGAGGTCGTCGTCGAAAAGGCTGCGGTGCATGGTGCTCGACACGCCTGCGTTGTTGACCATGACGTGCAGGCCGCCGAACCGCTCGACTGCCGTCGTCACCAGACCGCTGACCTGGTCCAGTTCCGACACATCGGCCTCGACGAACTGCGCATTGGCTCCGATGTCCTTGGCCAGGGCCGCACCCGCGTCGCGGTCGACGTCGGCGATCAGCACCCTGGCCCCTTCGGCGGCAAACCGTCGCGCCATCCCCTCGCCCAGCCCCGACGCGCCGCCTGTGACGATCGCGGCCTTGCCTTCGAGTTCGTTGCTCACCTAGCTCGCTGTCCTTTCTGCAGACACGTCATCGAGGAACTCCAACAGCAACTCGTTGACGGCGTCGGGCTGTTCGATCTGCGGGCAGTGACCGGCCTCTTCGACAACGGCCGAGCGGCCGTGCGGGATCTGCCCGGCGACCTCGGCCGCCCAGCCGTCGGACAGCAGTTTGTCGCCCGCGCCCTCGACCACCAGGGTCGGCACGGCGATGCGGTCATAGCCTCGTCTGCTCGACGGCAGCGGCGGCGGCTTCAGGCCCGGCCGCCGGAACCTGGCCGCGGCCAACGCTTCCCACGCGCCCGGCGCGATGCTGGACTCGTAGCGCCGCTGTACGTACGCATCGTCGCGCGGGTAGGCCGCGTCGAAGAAGAGTGCCTCGACGATGCGCCGCATGCCGGGCACGGTGGCGTCGTAGTCGTACAGCGCAGCCGAGTGCTCGTTGCGCTGAATCTCGCCGCCGCCGCAGATCATTACCAAGCTGCGCGCCTGCAGCGCAGGGGATTCCGAGGTGGCGTCGACGAACAGGTTGACCGCGCCCATCGAGTTGCCGACGAAATGCGCGGAGGAGACACCGACCGCGTCGCAGAACCGGGCGATATGGCGGATGCGCATGCCGCGGCCGTCGTTGAAGTCGATCACCTTCGCCGACTCGCCGAAGCCGAGCATGTCGAGCGCCAGTACGCGGTAGCGCTCGGCCAGCGCGGCGATGTTGCGCTCCCAGCCCAGGTCCGCGCTGACACCGAACTCGCCGCCGTGCAGCAGAACGACCGGATCTCCCTGTCCCGCTTCAAGGTAACCAGTCGTCAATCCATCGACGAGTATCGTCTTGCGCTGGGTCACGCCGTTTCCCAAGCGGCACGGGCGAACGTGAGCACCTGGGTGGCCAGCATGTCGAGTTGGTTGCGCACTGTCGCGTCGGCGACCCGCCCCTGTGAGTCCCAGATCTCGTCGGCCGAGTTGATCGCCACGCCGAGCGGCGTCGGCCAGGCGCGCAGGGCGTGCCCGATGCTGCGCAACTGGCCGAGTGTGCTGACCGCAGCCTGCCACCCGTATGCACAGCTGATGCATCCCCACGGGGTGTTGTCGAGATAGACGCGCGGGTCCTCGCGGAGGTCCTCGATGTAGTCGAGCGCGTTCTTCACCAGCCCTGAGATCGCGCCGTGGTAACCGGGCGAACCGACGACGACGGCGTCGGCGTCGCGCAGCGCCTTGACCAACTCGAGCGCCTTGGGAGTGCGCTCCAGTTCGTGCGGGGCGTACATCGGCAGGTCGAGGTCCTCGGCACTGAACAGCCTCGTCTTTCCGCCCTGCGATTCGACGGACGCCAGGCAGTAGCGCAGCGCGCGTTCCGTCGACGAGTTGGCCCGCAGCGTTCCGCCGAGCCCGACGACGAGCGGAGCACCGCCCGTTGTGGTTGCAGTCATCGTTGACACCTACTTGATTGCAATGGGATTCACCGGTGATCCGACGGCGCCGGTTACCCGCAGCGGCGGCGCGATGAGTTGGAATTCGTACACCCCGTCGGCGGCACAGTCGGCTGCCAGGGCGCCCAGGTCCCAGTACTCGCCGAGCATCAGGCCCATGTCGCGCAAGCACAGCATGTGCATGGGCAGGATGGCGCCGTCGACGGCGGAGACGGGGTTCTCGACCATCAGGTTGTCGGCGGCGACCGCGGCCACCTCGTGGTCGTGCAGCCACGACGCACACGTCCAGTCCAGCCCCGCACCTGGTTCCGCACCGTCGCCGGTCTGCAAAAACCTTGCCCACCAACCTGTTCGGACCAAAACGACGTCACCACGCTCGACGGTCACGCCCTGTATGCGGGCCG
Organism: Mycobacterium sp.; assembly: GCF_032159565.1. Taxonomy (GTDB): domain Bacteria; phylum Actinomycetota; class Actinomycetes; order Mycobacteriales; family Mycobacteriaceae; genus Mycobacterium. Next base: position 10,463 of record NZ_JAVHWR010000070.1, on the reverse strand, counting down.
CCTCGTCGAGCTCGGCAGGGGTGATCGGGTCGCCGAGTTCGCAGTAGGTCTCCACCCCGCGAAGCGCGACGATGTCGAGCAGCACACCGCGCGACGTGATGCCCTTGCCGTCCACCTTGTCGATGCCGCAGTAAAACGCGCCGAGGCTCGTCACCGAGTCCGCCGGGAATCCGTTGTACAGCTTGTCCTCGTAGTAGACGTGCGACAACGCATCCCATTGGGTGGCCGCCTGCAGGGGCATGATGATCAGGTCGTCGTTGAAGCGCATCGGGCCGGCCTCGGAGTAGCCGCTCAACTGGATTGCCGACGGGTTCTGCAGCCACTTGGGGCCGAACTCCATGAGCGTTTTGGCATCGCCGCCGTCGATCGTCATCACGTGCGTCGGGTTCTGACGGTAGTGGAACGCGCCCTGCGGTCCCGACGAGCCGAAGTCCACGCCCAACGGGAAGACCTTGCCGCGTTTGACGAGGCTCGCGGCCTGCTGAACCTTCTCGGTGGTGATCAGGTTCAGCGTGCCGAGTTCGTCGGCGTCTCCCCACCGCCCCCAGTTGCGGACGTCGTCGGCAACGCAACGAAAGTCACTCAGACTGGCCATGCTCTACCTTTCGCCTGTCCGAGACGTCGCCAAAGAAGCTCTCCGCCACGGCACCGCCGTCCACGCAGATCACTTCACCGGTGATGTATCTGGCCGCGGCACTGTTGAGGAACACCAGCACGCTCGCCTGTTCGTCCGGACCCGCGACGCGGCCGAGGGGGTTCTGGAACGATTCGATGAACTCCTGACCGATCGCCGTGCGCAGTTGGTCGAGGATGGGGGTGTCGGTGACACCCGGTGCGGTGCAGTTGATCCGAATGCCCTTGGCGCCCAGCGCAACGACGTTGGCCATGCCGTAGAGGATGGTCGCCTCCTTCGACAATCGATAGCCTCCGCCGTCGGCGACCGGGTCGGGATTTTTCTCACACCATTCGATGCCTTCTGCCATCGTCATGGTGTCCAGCAGCCCCGCGGTGACTCCTGCGTTGGCCCGGTACTCCGCCGCGGCGAGCGAGGAGACGTTGGCGATCGCCGACCCTGCCGGCATTGACGGGATCAGCGCCTCAGTGAAGTGCCGCATGCCGAGGAAGTTGATCGTCACGACCAGCAACGGGTTTCCGATGCCCGACGACACACCGGCGATGTTGAAGAGCGCATCCACCGGGCCGTCGACCGCCGCGGCGGCTCTGTCGATCGACACCGGGTCGGACAGGTCGATCTCGTGAAACTCGTCGAGCTTGCGCGCAGGTGGCTTCAGGTCCAGCCCGACGACCTCGGCGCCCAACTCGGTCAGCTGGCGCGCCACTTCGGCACCGATGCCCGAACTGCAGCCGGTGACCACCGCGCGGCGGCCGTCATAGCGCCAGAGGTCGTCGATCTGCGCCATGTTTCCTCTATCTCGCGTCCGCAGAAGTCAATCAGTGCTCCTCGCGTCCGCGGAAGTCATTCAGTGCTCCTCGCGTCCGCAGAAGTCATTCAGAGCTCCTCGCGTCCGCAGAAGGGTTCCTGCTGTCCCATCCTTCTCCGGACTTGAGCTTCGCCGCAGCCGCTTCGATGCCTGCGTTCATCTCGTCCATCGCGAGGGACACCTCGTTGGCGGTGTAGTTCTCGCGACCGGTAGGAAGTCCGCCGAACGAGTAGGTCTCGTCGAACGTCGGCGCGTTCGATGCCGGCCTGCGGGCCTCGGCCTTCTCTAGGATCGGCTCCATCCGCTTGGCCTTCTGGGCAGCCGACTTCTCGTGGCGCTCGATGAACTCGGGCAGAACGTCGGAGCCCATCAGCTCGATCGACTCCATCGTCTCCTCGTGACGACGCGGGGTCAGCAGCAGAATCAGCTCGTCGACCCCGCTCTCCTCGTAGCCACGGAGGAACTCACGCACGGTGGCGGGGCTGCCGATCGGGCCACGGTCCGGGCCGTAGACGACGCTGGGATCCTTCTCGATCTCCTCGAGATGGCGCTTCCACACTCCGGTCCGGCCGGGAGTGTGCATGCCGGTCATGTAGTAGTGCATGATTCCGAACGCGAAGAACCCGCCGCCCTTGCCGAGCCGCTCGATGGCCTGCTCGTCCGTGGGCGCCACCATCATCGACAGGTCGCCGCCGATCGCGAGGATGTTGGGGTTCATCAGCGGCGTGACCGGCATGGCGGTTTCCTCGAACTCCTTGTAGTAGCCGTTGACCCGCTCCGTCAGCGGGCCGGGGCCCGTGTAGGCGAAACTCAGTGCGCCGAGGCCCTTCTGCGCGGCCATGGACACCGACGCGGGCCTGGTGCACGCGACCCACACCGGCGGGTGCGGCTTCTGCAGCGGCTTGGGAACGACGTTGCGCGGCGGCATCTCGACATGCTCACCCTTGAAGCCGGTGAACGGTTCCTCGATCATGCAGCGGATGGAGACCTCGAGTGCTTCCTCCCACATCTTGCGCTTGTCCGCGGGATCGATGCCGAATCCGCCGAGCTCGCCGACCGATGACGACTCGCCGGTGCCGAACTCCACGCGACCGTTGGAGACCAGGTCCAGCGTCGACACCCGCTCGGCGACCCGGGCCGGATGGTTGACCTGCGGCGGCAGGTGCATGATCCCGAAGCCGAGCCGAATGTCTTTGGTGCGCTGGCTGGCTGCCGACAGGAAGATCTCCGGCGCGGTGGAGTGGCAGTACTCCTCCAGGAAGTGGTGCTCGGTCAGCCACACCGTCGAGAACCCTGCCTTGTCCGCCGCCTCCACCTCGTCGAGACCGTCCTGGAAGAGCTTGTGTTCGTCGTCGTCACTCCACGGCCGCGGCAGCGGGAACTCGTAGAACAGCGAGATCTTCATTTGGTTACCTTTCGATGCGAATCGAGTGCCGAATCGGTGTTGCTGCCACCGGTTTCCGGCAGCTGGTGTTCGATGTGCTTGGCGGCCACGTAGCCGAAGGTCATGGCGGGGCCGATGGTCGCACCCGCGCCTGCGTAGCTGCGACCCATCACCGCGGCCGAGGTGTTGCCCACCGCATAAAGGCCTTTGACGGGGCTGTCGTCGCTGCGCAGCACGCGGGCGAATTCGTCGGTCCGCAACCCGCCCGACGTGCCGAGGTCGCCGAGGATGATCTGGAACGCATAGTACGGCGGCTTACCCAGCGGATGCAGGTTGGGATTGGGCAGTGTGGGGTCGCCGTAATAGTTGTCGTACTTCGAATCGCCCCGGTCGAAGTCGTCGTCGTGGCCCTTGTGCGCCAACTCGTTGAAGCGGTCGGCCGTCCGGCGAAGCTGTACGGGCGGCACGCCGATCCGGGTCGCGAGTTCTTCGAAGCTGTTGGCTTGCTTGACGATGCCCGACTCGAGCCACGCTTTCGGCACCTTCCGGCCAGTGGGCACCGGCGCGAACGGCACCTTCGGAATCGGCAGATGCCCACCGACAACGTACCGGTGGAACGACCGGATGTCGGTGATCAACCAGCACGGGATGTGCGCGACACCCGAGTTCTGTCCCTCGATCATCGCGTGGGCGAAGTCCATGTACGGCGCGGCCTCGTTGATGAAGCGGTTGCCGTCACCGTTGACGACGAACTGCGCGGGCATCATCCGTTCATTGAGCATGAACTGAAGGCGGCCGTCGGGCCAGCACATGGCGGGAAACCACCATGCCTCGTCGAGCAGGTCGGTGGATCCGCCTGCCTTCTCCCCCGCGCGGATGCCGTCACCCATGGAGGCGGGATTGCCGAAGCTCCAGTCCTTCTCCAACACGGGCAGGTGCTGTCTGCGCCACTCCATGTCGTGGTCGAACCCGCCTGCGGCGAGTATCACGCCGCCGCGTGCGCCGATCCGCTGCTGCTTGCCGTCACGTTCCACCACCGCGCCGACGACCGCGCCGTCGACATCGGTGATCAACTCCGTCATCGGTGAGTTGAGCCACAGCGCGACGTCGTGCTCCTTCATCGCCATCCGGAGCCGCGCGGCGAGCGACTGCCCGATGGCCGCCATCCGGTCGCCGAACACCCGCGCCCGGAACATCCGCCAGATCAGCTTCAGCAGCACGGCTTTGCCGCGCCAGTTCTGGCGGACCTGATAGAACAGCCGAAGGTCCTTGGGGGCGAACCAGATTCCCTTCGGTGCCAACGCGAGTGGCGCAAGCAGATTCTGCTCTTCTGGGCCGAGCCTGCGCAGATCGATGGCGGGCACGTTGATCGTGCTGCCGAGCTCAGAACCGCCGGGTAGCTCCGGGTAGTAGTCGGCGTAGCCCGGCTTCCAGACAAACTCGAGCCAACGGCTGCGCCCCTCGAGGAACTCCATCATTGCCGGTGCTGCGGCCACATACCGACGTAGCCGAGCGTCGCTGACGAGACCGTCGGTGATCGTCTGCAGATACTCGAAGACTTCGTCGGGGTCGGACACATAACCCTGTTTGCGTTGCGACGGAGCACCAGGCACCCAGATGCCGCCGCCCGAGAGTGCGGTGGATCCGCCGAAGTGGGAAGACTTTTCGACGACGAGCGTGCCGAGTTCGGCCGCCTCTGCGGTGAGCGCGGCGGTCATGCCGCCGCCACCCGAGCCGACGACGAGGACGTCGACCGTCGTGTCGAATTCGCCTACGGTCATCCGGCGGGCACCGCCGTCCGTACGGCGAATCCCGCGATCAGGTCCGGAGCGGCACGGTAGAACCGGTTGTCGGTCGTGTACGGCCCCTGCGCGGCGAGTGCGGCGAACGCGGCCACCCATGTACGGACCTCGTGCGCCGAGTGGCCCGCCTCGTGCGCCATCCACGAGGTGGACCAGTCGTCGAGGTCGGAGAGGTGGCCGCTGTCAACGATTTCCAGGAAGCGGTGATCCCACTCCGGGTTGAGAGGCTGCAGCCTGCTTTCGCCGTGGGCGAAGTTGTGCGCCGCCTCCATCACCGCGGCCTGACGCGCCTGACGCTGCTCGGGCGACATCGGCTCGCCGAGCACGATTCGGCCGAGCGCCGCGGGCGGGGCCGTTGCGAGCGTGGGGACGGGTGGATCGTGGGACAGCCCACCCGATCCGATGACGAGCACCCTTTTGTTCAACGTCGCCAGGTAGCTGCCGACCGCAGTACCCAGCGCCCGCGAACGACGCAGCGGCCCAAGTGGTGTGGCGACCGAGTTGACGAAGATCGGGATGACGGATCGCGCGGTCGCGTCACCGAGAAGTATCTGCAGCGGCTGCACCGTGCCGTGGTCCACGTCCATGCTGGCCGAGATCGCGACGTCGACGTCGGCGGCGAGCACCGCTTCGGCGAGATCGGTGGCGATGTCGGCGGGAACGTCGAGCGGACCGGCCTGGGTGCCGTAGTCGCCGACCCCGGTCGCCGTCGTGCTGATGCAGAACGGCGGCATCATGCGGTAGAAGACGCCGTTGTAGTGGTCCGGGGAGAAGATGACGACGAGCTCGGGGTCGTAGGCACGCACGAACTCCCTGGCGTCGGCGAGGGCTGCGTCGATGTCGTCAAGGAGATCCTGCGACGGTCCCGGAAGATTCAGTAGTGGGCTGTGGGACATACAGCACAGTGTCAGCGGCATCGTTGCCTCCTCCCTGGGTCAGATAGAGAACCTTGAACAGCGACGCGCTCACGTCGGCTGCGCGTTGAGCGATGCACGCGCCAGCGATGCACCGATCGGGCCGAAGGAACAGCACGGAGTCGGTGTGCGCGTCGAACCAGGCTTTGAGTGCGCCCGTGCGGTCACCGACGACGACAACGTCGTCATCGTCATGTCCTGTCCAGCACAGCTGCGTCATCGGCCGCGCCGCAACGAAGCTGGCTCCCAGAGCCTTCCATCGCGCGAATGCCTCATCGCCGAGCAGCGCGCGCGGGTTGTTGCTCCAGCACAGCACGGTGAAGCCGGCGCCGAGCACCTCGTCGAGTAGCACATTCTGCCGATCGCGAGTGTCCACGCGGGGCTGAATGAACAGGGTTCCCGTCGGGGAGGACTCAGCGCGCGGGTCGGGATGGAAGACCGCGCCCTCTTCGTAGCGAGGCATCGGCTTGAACCGCATCTCGAGTATGTACCGCTTGAGGGTGGGAACCAGCGACGCACCATGAATCACCTTGTCGCGCAACGCCGCCAGCCGTCGGTTCGTCGGCGAAATCACCCGTCCGACCATCGTGGACAGGTCGATCATCGCGCGCGCATGCTTGCGTCGTTCGACGTCGTAGGTGTCGAGTAGCGCGTCCTCGGCCTGGCCGTTCACCACCGCCGCGAGCTTCCAGCCGAGGTTGGCGGCGTCGCGGATGCCGCTGTTGTAGCCCTGGCCCTGCCACACCGGCATCAAATGGGCGGCGTCGCCTGCGATCATCAACCGCCCGTGTCGGAACGCGCCCGCGATCCGCGAGTGATGCGTGTAGACCCGGTGCCGGATGATGTCGACCCGGTCGGGATGGGGAACCATTTGGGCCAGCATGCGCCGGACGAACGCCGGGCTGTCCGCCTCTTCGTCGGACTCGTCACCGTGAATCATGAACTCGAACCGCCGAATACCGTGAGCGATCGATATCGACACGTATGGACGATTAGGATCGGCTCCGACCTCGCTGTTGGGATGGCCCAGCGGGTCGTTCGCACAATCGACGACCAGCCAGCGGGTCGGAGAGGTAGTACCGTCGAACGACACCCCCATCAGCTGCCGGGTCGCGCTGCGGCCGCCGTCGCTGCCCACCACGTAACGCGCGAAGACCGGCTCACGGCCGTCGGCGAATTCGACCGTCACGCCGTCGGCCGCTTCGGTGCAGTTCTCCATCCGATGGCCCCACCGCACTTCGATATTGTCGAAGCGGTCAAGGCCGACAAGGAGTTCGGCGTCCACCATGGGTTGGACGAACCCGTTGCGTTTTGGCCACCCGAAGCGGGCGTCGGGCGGTGCCATCTCCGCAAGCAGCTTCCGCTTCGAGTCGAAGAAACGGAGGATCTGGTTGGGCACCGTGTGGGGCAGCACCTGTTCCACCAGCCCGATCGACTGGAACGTCCGCAGCGCCTCGTCGTCCAGCCCGACGCCGCGCGGGTAGTCGATGAGGCTGTCCCTCTCGTCCACCACGAGCGTGCGGACTCCCTGCAGCCCAAGGATGTTCGCCAAGGTCAGCCCCACCGGGCCCGCCCCGACGATGACGATGTCCACCCTCTCAGCCACTGTCAGCGCCCCAGCAGGAAGTCCAGATGGAGCCGGTTGAACGTCTTCGGATCCTCGTACTGCGGCCAGTGGCCACAACCGGGCATCAGCTCGAAGCGCGCCCCGGGGATCATCGACGCGATGCGCTTGCCTTCGGTGACATCGGCGGTCGGGTCGTCACTGGTCCACACGACGAGCGTCGGCGCAGTGATCGCCTCATAATCGTTTGGCCCCAATAGATTTCGCGCCCTGATCTCCGGATCCTGCAGCGCCATGATGTCGCCCATGGCGTTGACGAAGCCGGGTTGGCGGTAGATCCGCTGCCTGCTGGCGACGATGTCGTCGTAATCCTTGGTCTTGTCGGCCATCAGCCACTTGATCCGGGCCTTCACCGTCTCCCAGGTGGGCGCTTCGACCGCGGCCATGGAGAGCGTGATGATCCGCTTCATCACCTCGGGATCGGCCTGCGAACCGCCCGCGGTGTTGAGCACCAGCCGATCGATGCGGGCGGGGTGGTCGATCGCGGCGCGCGACGCCACCCACCCGCCGAGCGATTCCCCGCTCAGATGCACCCGTTCGGCGCCGATGGCGTCGAAGAACGCCATCAGGTGAGAGACGTAGTGGGTGACCTCGAGCGGGTGGCCGGGCTTGTCGGTGTAGCCGTGGCCGAGCATGTCGATCGACCAGGTGGAGAAGTGCTCGGCATGCGCCTCGAGGTTGCGGACATAGGCCTCGGCGTGGCCGCCCGAACCGTGCAGCAGCACCAGCGCGGGCCTGCTCGTGTCGCCGGCGTGCAGATACCGGGTGCGCACTCCTGCGACGTCGAGGTAGCCCTGCGAGAACGCGACGCCCTGGAGATCGCTCCAGACGCTTTCGTGCTCCGACACCCCGTCACCTCTCTTGAGGACGAGAACTGAATTCTCGTAATTTGTAAGCACTCTGCTCATTTATCGCACATGCACGTGCACTATAGTCAGAGCATCACTCTCGGGAATCGGTCTGTCAAGGAGGGCGCGATGCCGAAGACGAGCGCCGCCGGCACCGGAACCAACGGTGCGCCCGGTTCGCAGACGCTGGCGCGGGGTCTCGCCGCGCTTCAGCTGGTCGCCAGCGCCCCCAACGGCCTGACCGCCCAGCAGGTCGCGGACGACATCGGAGTGCACCGAACGATCGCCTATCGCCTGCTGACCACGCTGGCGCAGTATCGGTTCGTGGCCAAGGGCGAGGACGGCCGATACCGGTCGGCGTCAGCGCTGGCGGTGCTGGGCGCATCCTTCGACAACAATGTCCGGCAGCTGAGCGTGCCCACGTTGCGGTCGCTGGCCGACGAACTCGGAACCACGGTGTCGTTGCTGATTGCGGAGGGCGACCAGCAGGTCGCCATCGCGGTGATCGTGCCGACGAACGTGTTCTATCAGCTGTCGTTTCACGAGGGCAGCCGATACCCGCTGGAGCGAGGGGCCGCCGGGATCGCGCTGCTGGCCAGCATGCCTCCGCGGCCTGGCGAGCGAGAGCTCGTCCCGCAGACCCGTAAACAGGGCTGGGTCATCACGCACGGCGAGATCGAGCAGAACACCTACGGTCTGGCCGTACCGGTCAAACGCAGTCCGCCGTCGCCGCCCACATGCATCAACCTGATCTCTCATCGACAGGACGTGGTCATGGGTGGCAAAGACTCAGTCATCAAGGCGGCCAACGCATTATCGGCGATCCTCGGATGAGGGACCGCCGGCAGGAAGGTTGAGCAACGGTGACCGGTTGGGACAACGAAGTCGATGTCGTCGTGCTGGGCAGTGGCGGCGCAGGCCTGACGGCCGCCCTGGCTGCCGCAGCCAACGGCGCATCGGTTGAGGTGTACGAGAAGGCCTCGACCGTCGGCGGCACCACCGCGGTATCCGGCGGCATCGTCTGGATACCCGCGCATCGCCGCTCGCCCGACGGCGAGCTGACGGAGGCCGATGCGCTGCGCTATCTGGAGGCGCAATCGCTCGGCGTGATGGATCGCGACCTCGTCGAGACGTTCGTGCACACCGGCCCGAGGATGCTCGACTTCGTCGAGCAGCACAGCGAGCTGCAGTTCGAGATCGCCGAGGGGTTCCCCGATTACAAGCCGGAGCTGCCGGGTGGACGGCCCACCGGTGGTCGGTCGCTCAACGCCAAGCCCTTCGACCTGGCCCGCCTCGGCGAATGGAAGGACCGGATCACGTCGTTTCCCGCCGACTTCAGCAATGTCGGCATCGATGCCGAGACCCGGGCCCGCATCCACGCCGCCGTCGACAGCGAAGCAGGCGACTATTGCGTGGCGGGCACCGCGTTGATCGCCGGGTTGCTGAAGGGCCTGCTCGACCTCGGCGTGACTCTCCACACGGGAGCCAGGGCGCTGGAACTGATCGCCGACGACGGCGCCATCGTCGGAGTCCGAATCCATCAGGACGGCAGGGACATTCGCATCCATGCCCGCGCCGGGGTGGTGCTCGGCACCGGCGGCTTCGAATGGGATGAGGCGCTGGTCGAGGCGTTCCTGCGCGGTCCGATGCGCGGCCCGGTGTCGCCACCGAACAACACCGGCGACGGTCTGCGGATGGCGATGGCGCACGGCGCCGACCTGGCGAACATGGGCGAGGCGTGGTGGGTGCCGATCATCCAGATTCCCGGCGACACGTTCGAGGGCAGGCCGCGCAGTCGAAGCGTGCGGCTTGAACGCACCCGGCCCAGGAGCATCATCGTCAACCGGGCGGGCAAGCGGTTCCTCAACGAGGCAGGCGAATACAACTCGATGGCGGGCCCGTTTCACCATCTCGATCCGCGCCACGGATACATCAACGACCCGGCGTGGATCGTCTTCGACGACCAGCACCTCAAGCGCTACGGATTCCTGGGCATCGAGCCTGACGGCCCGATACCACCGTGGTTCTGTCAGTCGAGAGACCTTGCCGAACTGGGCGAGAAGACGGGTATCGACGCCGACGGCCTGGCTCGCACGCTTCTCGCGTGGAACGAGAACGTCGCGAACGAACACGATCCCGACTTCGCCCGCGGCTCAAGCGCTTACGACGGATATTGGGGCGACAACGATGCAGCGACGACCGCAGGCAAGACCCTCGGCCCGATCGACACCGCCCCGTATTACGCGGTTCCGGTGACGGTCGGCGCGATGGGTACAAAGGGTGGGCCACGCACGGACCGCGACGGCCGGGTCCTGCACGTCAGCGGCGAGCCGATCCCCGGGTTGTACGCAGCAGGGAACGCGATGGCGGGCGCCACCGGCAAGGCCTATGGCGGTGCGGGGGGAACCATCGGTCCCGCAATGGTTTTCGGCTTCCTCGCGGGTATAGC
>NZ_JAVHWR010000044.1:0-7270 GCF_032159565.1 Mycobacterium sp. | reverse complement strand
GCGGCTCGCGAATCCAGCAACGATCCGATCGAGGGTGTGATTCGGATTGAGACCTCGCCGCGGGAGAAGGCCACGCCGGTCATCTTGGACATGATGCGGTCGGTGTATCCGCATGAGCAGGTGTTCGGCCCGTACTGCACGGTCAACGGCTACATCGACTGCCCGCCTGATGACCTCTATGAGTACCTGGCCGATACCCGCAGCCTGGAGGAGTGGACCTACAGCCTGCGCGGGTTCGTTCCCACCGAGGAACCCGGGTTGTGGCTGGCCTATGACCGGCTGGGCTCAGAAACCGAGATCTACACCCGCACGGTGGCCAACAAAGAGGCCCGCACGGTGGACTACCACTGCGCCTGGGACCAGGGCACCCACTTGTGGATGATCTACCTGATGCGGGTGGTGGACGCCCAGGTGGTGCTCAACAAGCCCGGTTCGGTGGTGTTGTGGACCAACTGCCATCACCCGTTCTATGACCACAACCCCTACCCCGAAGCCGCGCCGCCGGCCCGCCCGGTATGGGTCGGCGACTTCTGGGAGATGTTCGGCGCAGGCCACGAACTCGAACTCAAAAACCTCAAAGCCATCGCCGAATACCGCCACCACAACGGCCTACCCATCACCCCGGACTGGATGCGGGAATCCGACGTGAACAACACCGAGAAGAGCGGCGTCTGATGATGAAGTCCACGACACCGACGGTCAGCCTGATCGACGTTTCCACCTACCTGCCGCAGAACCGCGTTCCGGCAGAGTGGTACACGGATCAGTCGGACGCTGACACCGATATGCGCGACAACCCGATGTTCAGCCCGCCGGAGTATCGGCATCACACGGCGATCGATGAGTCCAACGTCGACATGATGGAGCGGGCCGCTTCGGGACTGGCTGATCGTCACGGCGCCGAGGTGCTTGCCGACGTCGACGTGCTGCTGACCCACTCTCAGATGCCCGACCTGCCCATCGTCGGAGCGGGCGGCGAAGTGGCCAGCCGACTCGGCATGAATCCCCAGGTCATCATCGACGTGCACAACAGCGGCTGTGCCTCGTTCATCTACATGGTCAACCTGGCCCGCAGGCTGCTGCAGTCCGGCGCCGGAAGTACTGCGATGATCGCCTGCGCGGCGACCGCCGCAGGAAAGATCTTCGAGCAGGAGCAGGTTCGCAAACTCGCGCAAGCGTCCGTCCCCGGTGACGGCGCAGGTGTTGGCCTGCTCACGTTGTCCGACACATCTCCGGTGCTCGATGTCGAAGCCCGTTTCTACGGGCAGAACGCTGTCGACATGACCCTGGAAACCGAGCCGCCGCGCCGGTGGTGGGAGGCCGGGCCCGGTGAGGGCCACGTCGGCTTCAACGAGGGCAAGATCATGAAAGTGCTTTCCCGCGGGAACCGGATGGTGCCCGAAGTCGTGCACGCAGTGTGTGACCGGATCGGAGTGAAACCCGGGGACCTGGACCTGCTGGTCACCAACCAGCCGAACCGGCTGCTGTTGCGCAACTGGGCCGAGGCGCTGGAGCTTCCTCGCGAACGCCATCGGGACACATTCCAGCAGTGCGGCAACCTCTTCGGCGTCGGTATACCCGTCAGCCTGGAGTCGGCCATCGATGACGGACAACTCAAAGCGGGTGACATCGTGATGATGGCTGGATTCGCGAACGCAGGCGACTTCGCTGGTGCCGCCGCCATCCAATGGGGCGGGAGGCCATGAGTTCCGCGCGCCAATACCTCGGCAGCACACAGCAATTCAGCATCGGTCAATGCGCGTCCGCGCATCGGCACCAACGCTAGGGGGAAGCATTTCCATGACGTCTACAACTGAGCAGAACGAGAAGTTGAATGCGGTAATTCAGGATCTGATCGATATGATCAAGGCCGAATCGCCAGGCGTGAATCTCACAGTTGATTCGGGTTTGCAGGACGGAGGACTTGATTCGCTCAAAGTCATGTCCCTCGTCTTGAGGATCGAGTCGCGCTACGGCATCGAACTGGATGCCGACGACGGCGACGAGTTACGCACTCTGGCCGATCTTGCGCGCCTTGTACAGCGTCGTATCGAGAAGCAACCATGAAAGGCCCGTCCGCGATCCGGCCGAAGTACGAGACGCTCCCCGAGGCCCTGGCCGCCGCAGCGGGAACCGCGACGAGTCTGACCTTCGTCAACGCCAACGAGGAAGATCGAGAAGTCCCGATGACCGGGGTACGGGAGAAGGCGTTGTCTATCGCCGCCGATCTCTCCGCACGCGGTGTGCGGAAGGGCGATTGCGTGGCGCTGGTATTGCCGACCTGTCCCGCGTTCGTCGAGTGCTTTTTCGGAGTGATGTTGGCGGGCGCTATTCCCGTGCCGCTGTACCCGCCGGTGCGGCTTGGCAAGTTTGACGAGTATCACCGCAAAACGGCGGCGATGCTCACGGCGGTGGACGCCGCCTTGGTGGTGACCGACCAGCGTATTCGCCGTTTCCTCGGGGTGGCGGTGGAGAAGGCGGCCCCGCGGCTGGGCTGTGTGACCGCGTCCGACCTGGGCATCGCGGACGCGGTGGAGGTCGGCCTTGGTCCTGACGACATCGCCTTCATCCAATTCTCCTCTGGCACAACGCATGATCCGAAACCGGTCGCGCTTACGCATGAGAACCTGCTGTACAACCTCGCCACGATCGGAAACTATCTCGCAGGCGCGGGAACGCCCGTTCCGGTGGGCGTCTCCTGGCTGCCGCTGTATCACGACATGGGATTGATCGGGAATCTGCTGTCGGCGTTCTATATACCGGCCCCGCTGGTGCTGCTTCCGCCAGAATTGTTCGTTTCCAGACCCGGATCATGGCTACGGGCAGTCTCACGACACCGCGGCACCATCTCGACTGCGCCCAACTTCGCATTCGGCTTGTGTGTCAACCGGATCACCGACGATGAACTCGACGGCGTTGACCTGTCATCGTGGCGGTTGTGCCTGAATGGCGCGGAGGCGGTCAGCGCCGCGATGCAGCGGCAATTCAGCGAGCGGTTCGAACGGTGGGGCTTCGACGCGTCGACTCTGACACCGTGTTACGGAATGGCCGAGGCCTCACTGGCCGTGGCCTTCAAACCTGCCGGCACGAGGTTCAAAACCCTTGCGATAGAAAATGACACTCTGGCTTCGAAGGGTGTCGTCGAGCCGGGCAGTAAAGAGCTGGTGAGCGTAGGCGTTCCGTTGGCGGGAGTCGAGGTCGAGATCCGCGACGACCAGTCACAGCCCGTGCCCCCTGACCACAGCGGCCGCATTTTCGTCAATAGCCCCAGCGTCATGGCCGGTTACTACCGTCGCAAAGATCTGACGGATGAAACACTGCAGGACGGATGGCTCGACACCGGAGACCTCGGCTTCGTCCACGACGGTGAACTTTTCGTCTGCGGCCGGAGCAAGGACACGGTGATCATCCGCGGCGCCAACCACGTCCCACAGGATTTCGAGGCGGCGCTGGAGGGGTTGCCTGGCGTGCGGACGGGATGCGCCGTCGCCGTGGGCTTCGTCCCTGAAGGGGAAGAGGAAGAGGCGTTGGCGATGCTCGTAGAAACCACGCGCGACGCCCCGCCGACCTTGGCGAGCGATGTGTCGTCACGTGTTGTCGAGCGCACCAGCATTCTGCCCGCCCATGTCGAGCTGCTGGTGCCGGGTACATTACCCCGGACCTCCAGTGGAAAAATGCGCCGCCGCGAGGCGCGCACACAATGGCTGGAAGGCACGCTCGCTCCGCCGAAGAAGGTCTCTCCGGTGCGGCTGATGTGGTACGCGGCCAAGGGCCAACTCTCCCATGCGCGCGCTGCGCTCGTGCGGTCCAACGCCGCCAGCCCAGCCGTCGATCAACTCGAACGGAGTTGATCGGCGGCCACGCCTGAGGCACGCACTTTTGTCTCCGCCTCGCCGCTAAACGCCGAGGCGGTTTCCGATGATTTCCTTCATGATCTCCGTTGTGCCGCCGTAGATCGTCTGTACGCGAGCGTCGAGGTACGCTCGCGCAATCGGGTATTCGCGCATGTATCCATAGCCGCCGTGCAGTTGCACACAGCGGTCGACCAGCCGGACGTATGACTCGGTCGCGTACCACTTGGCCATTGCAGCCTGTTCAGCGGTGAGCTTCTCCTCGAGGTGCAATCGGATGAACTCGTCGATCAGGACTCGCACCACGGTCGCCTCCGTCGCCAATTCGGCGAGCAGGATGCGGTTGTACTGGAAGCTGCCGATGGATTGGCCAAAAGCCTTGCGCTGGCTGGTGTAATCCAGCGTCCACTTCAGTGACGACTCCATCGCAGCCGCCGACATCAGGGCAATCGAGAGCCGCTCTTGCGGAAGGTTCTGCATCAGGTAGAAGAAACCTTTGCCGACCTTTCCGAGCAAGTTCTCCCGCGGCACCCGCACATCCTCGAATGACAACTCCGCGGTGTCCTGTGCCACCATCCCGATCTTGTCCAGCTTGCGACCGCGCTCGAATCCCTCCATGCCCCGCTCTACAACGAGCAAGGAGAATCCCAGCGGGCTCTTTTCGCGGCTTGTCTGCGCGACCACGATCACCAGATCGGCGTGAATCCCATTGGTGATGAACGTCTTTGCACCGTTGAGCACCCAGCCGTCACCGTCGGCAACCGCCCTCGTGTTGATGCCGAGCAGATCGCTTCCTGCGCCGGGTTCGGTCATCGCGATTGCGGTGATCATCTCGCCCGAGCAGAATTTCGGCAGCCAACGGTGCTTTTGCTCCTCGGTGCACAACCGCATCAGATAGGGCGCGACGATATCGTTGTGCAGCGCGAAGCCGATCCCGCTGTAGCTGCCCGCTGTGGTTTCCTCGGTGACGACGACGTTGAACCGGAAGTCGGGATTGCCCCCGCCACCGAATTCCTCAGGAACCGCGGTGCCCAAAAAGCCCAGCTTGCCGGCCTCCAGCCACACTCCGCGATCGACGATCTTGTCCTCTTCCCACTGCGCGTGGTACGGGGCGACATGGCGTTGCAGGAACGTTCGGTAGGACTCGCGAAACAGCTCGTGCTCCGGCTCGAATAGCGTGCGCTCATACATCACGGCGTTGCTCATGGCGGTGACCCTCCCGCGTAGCTTCCTTCAGACCAGCAAATTTTAACGCTCTTAACGCTGACGACTGGCTGTTTCACAGTTTCGGACATTTTTGAACGGATTTTCTTGTATTTAAGTAGGTAAATATACCTGCGTGAACAGTTGTTTCGATGACCCGTCCGACACCGCTACTTTGTACCAGCGACCTGTGCGGTCGAGCCGATCGGCCACACCACCTGGACCAAACCAAGCCTAACTTGGCGAATCATATGGTGTTCGCTGATCTGACCCAGACGGAATGAAGCCGAGCCCGCGAACGCGGTACTCGTCGGACCGAGGTTGATTTTGTCCGCTTGCAATGACTCGCGACCGACCCTGACCTGAGGTAATCGTCTCGAGGCGCCCGTCAACTCCCGCAAGCGCACGTAGTTGTGGCAATTATGACAACGTCGGCGCAAACACTATCGCGCGTCAGAAGGTCGGTGATGTTTGCTGGAGTATGCGGCCTTCCGGGAGGACTCGGCCTAAGGGGCCGACGTCCCTTAGCGCTTGCACTGTCAACCACTCTGGACTGAAGGTGCTATGCATGGCGCGCGGTCTCTTACACGTGGGTGAGATGGGCTTGCACTGCGCGCGGCGAGACGAACAACCGCGCGGCGACTTCCTTGTTGCCGAGGCCTGGCTCACGAGCTTCACGACTTCCAGTTCGGCGTGTCAGCGGTGCACGCCCGGCCCATGCTGCCTCGAAGTCGTTGTCCCACACAACCCGCGCGCCACCGTCAACATTGTTGCCAAGGATGACAACCTGCCGTCCCTGCTTCTCAATGTGAGTGCAGTTCCTCTTCGCACCTGAAGCGTGTGCATCGTGTGTCCGCCGCCGGGCGAGACTGGACCGTAAAACCCGCCGCAGTGGCAGCATGAGACTAGTACGGCTGCAATTGGCCACGCAGATCGGAATCATTGCCGCCAGGGCCGGTCCTACGGAATGCACACCGATCACTGTGAGCGCTGGATCGACCGAAGGAGCGTCAAAAAGATGCAAACGATGCGGTCTGTCGTCGCTGACACGCTGGGCGAACCGTCCGAGGTTCTGCACGTGCAGAACCGTCCGATTCCGGAGCCGGGTCCCGGCCAGGTCCGGATCCGAGTGGCAGCTGCACCAGTCGAGGCCAGCGATCTGCATACCATCCGCGGCCGATACGGATTCACCCCGGAGTTCCCCACCGTACCCGGGATCGAATCCGTCGGTGTGATCGACGGACTCGGCAGCGGCACAGACGGTCTGACCGTCGGGCAACGCGTCATGACGATCGGCGTGACGGGCACGTGGCAGGACTATGTCGTCGCCGATACGGGGCGGGTCCTGCCTGTTCCGGCCAGCATGAGCGATTCCACGGCCGCCCAGCTTCTCAGCAATCCGCTCACCGCCGTCATCTTGACCGGTGATGAACTCGATCTCCGACCCGGTGAATGGCTCCTGCAGACCGCGGCCGGTTCAATCGTGGGCCAGTCGGTCATCCAACTCGGGGCGCACGTCGGCTTCAAGACCCTCAACGTGGTCCGCCGTCGATCAGCTGTCGAGGACCTCCTCGCTTTGGGGGGCACCGCGGTGATCTGCACCGAGGATGAAGACCTGCGCGAACGGGTGGCCGACATCGCTGGCCACGACGGCGTGTCCAAGGCGATCGATTGTGTCAGCGGTCAGGTCGGTGCCGACGTGTCGCGTGCGCTGGCACCGCACGGTGAGCTGGTCGTCTATGGTGCGCTGTCCACGCACCGCCAAACCGATCCCGACAAACTCACCATCCCGATCTTCTCGCGTTCACTCATCTACGAAACAAAGACCGTTCGGGGGTTCTGGCTGTTCCGCTGGTTCAGCGCGACTCCGAAGGATCGGATGGCCGCAGCCATCGACCGGACAGTTCAGCTCGCCGACACCGGTGCGTTGCGCGTGCCGGAGGGCCAGCCGATTCCCGTCGAAAAGTTCAGCGAAGCCGTCTATTTGGCCGAGGCTGCGGACCACGGCGGCAAACCGCTGCTGGTGTTCGAACCGTAGTGAAAATACGGCCCATGCCCTGCCCGCGATGCGAATCGAGGTTTGTGCGTTTCGGGTTATGAGGCTGCGAGTGCCGTGAGTGCTTCGGCTGAATCACTGTCCGGCTGGGGGTGGTATATGAACACCTGAGTGTCGGAGCCGGGGACGGTGAGCCTGGTGCGGCGTAGATAGAGATCAC
>NZ_JAVHWR010000041.1:0-40957 GCF_032159565.1 Mycobacterium sp. | reverse complement strand
CCAGCGCCTGTGAGATCTTGTCGAACGCGGGCAGGGAGAACACGTACGACGGCGAACGCTGCAGCATGGTCACCTGCGCCGCGTCGCCGGCCATTGCGGGGACCAGGGTGACTGCCGTTGCGCCACTGCCGATCACGACGACCTTCTTGCCCGTGTAGTCGAGGTCCTCGGGCCAATGCTGCGGATGGACGCAGCGGCCCGTGAACCGCTCGGCGCCGGGGAAGGTCGGCAGATAGCCCGCGTCGTAGTTGTAGTAGCCCGTGCAGCTGATGAGATAGCCACACGTGTAGTGGCGCGTCTCGCCCGTTGCCTCGTGCTCCGCGGTCACCGTCCAGCGACCCTCGGCGCTCGACCAGTCAGCGCCGACGATCTTCAGCCCGTACCGGATCTTCTCGTCGACGCCGTACTCGACGGCGGTGTCGGCGATGTACTGGCGGATCGACGACCCGTCGGCCAGCACCTTCAGCTCCTGCCACGGCCGGAACTTGTAGCCGAAGGTGAGCATGTCGGAATCGGAGCGGATGCCCGGGTAGCGGAACAGGTCCCAGGTGCCGCCGAGGCGCTCGCGGCGCTCCAGCACCGCGAGGGTCTTGTGCGGAAACTCGGCGGTCAACTGAGCGGCCGTGCCGATGCCCGACAGACCTGCGCCGATGATCAGGATGTCGAAATGCTGTGCGTTCATGACTATCAGAATGGCCGTCGGCGACGTTGCGGGTCTTGACAGTTTCCGACAGACTTTTATCATTTTCCGACAGGTGATGTTTATGGGCAGTCTGCTCCGCACCGGGGCCCTGCGGGGTTACGGCGATCTGGTGCGCGAACTCGGCGGCGACCCCGAGTCGTTCCTGGCGCGCTTCGGTATCCCCGTCGACGCCGAACAGCAAGCGGACGGATTCGTCGCCGTCGACGCGTTCATCCGCTTGCTCGAGGCGAGTGCCGAGGACCTGAAGTGTCCTGATTTCGGACTTCGCCTTTCCCGTTTTCAGGGCCTCGACATCCTCGGACCCATCGCGGTGATCGCCCGCAATGCCCAAACGGTGCTCGGCGGTTTCGAGGCGATCGCGCGCTACCTGTACGTCCATTCCCCCGCGTTGACGCTGACTGTCAGCCGGGCATCTGCGGACTCCGACGTGCGGTGCACGTATGAAGTGACCGAACCCGGCGTTCCGTACCCGACGCAGAGCTACGAGCTCAGCATGGGTATCGCTGCGCAGATTCTTCGGCTCCTCGGCGGACCGCAGGCCCGGCCTCGAGCGGTCTTCTTCATGCACCGCCGGCACGGATCGCAGGACGCCTACCGCGCGGAGCTGGGCTGCCCGGCGCGCTTCAATCAGACCTGGAGCGGATTCGAGCTGTCCGCGCATGAGGCCGACAAGGCCATCGACACCGCAGATCCCGAGACCCGACGCATCGCGACGAAGTACCTGGAGTCCACCTACCTGCCCAGCACTGCCGCGCTGTCCGAACGCGTAGCCGAACTGACAAGACGGCTGCTGCCCACCGGTCAATGTAGCGCCGACGCCATCGCCGACCAGCTCGCGCTGCATCCGCGGACTCTGCAGCGACAACTTGCCGCCGAGGGCGTGCGCTGTCACGACATCATCGACGGTGAGCGCCGAGCGCATGCCGCGCGTTACCTCGCGGTGCCGGGACTACATCTGCAGCAGATCGCCGGTCTGGTCGGCTATTCCGAACAGAGCGCGCTGAACCGGTCGTGCCGTCGCTGGTTCGGCCAGACGCCGCGGCAGTACCGGGCGAGCCGTTCGGCGACCTGATCACTCAGAGCTGCTCGCGGAGCAAGTCAACGAGGCGCAACAGCTTTGCGTGATGTAACCCGGGCCAGTAGATCCGGCTGCAATCCGCGCATCGAACGAAATCGCTGTAGTAGCGCCGCGTCAACGGCTCCAGGCGGTCGCGTAACTGGGTCGCCTACTCAGTAGGCGCCCGGGTTACAGCACCGGCGACGAGCTCAAGTCCAAGGCTGACTCACTGATCGAGCTGCCACCATCGCGTGGCAGGCGTACTCGGCCGCCCCGACGGCGCCGTCGTCGCGACCCAACTGACACGTACCGATCACCAGCCCCCGCGTCGCAGCCGGCCGCGCGTGCTCGTACACCCTCTGCCGCACCGCGGAAAGCACGACGTCTTCCGCACCGCGGATGCCGGTCGAGATGAACACCGCGGCCGGATTCAAGATCGTCACCAATCCCGCGATCGCATAACCGACATGCCTGCCCGCCGCCCGCAGCATTGCCGTCGTCGCCGGATCCTCCAACTGCGTGGCCTGCCCGATCGTGTCGAGCGACAGCGGTCCCGCCTTACGCAACTGGACCAGCGCGGGACTCTGCCGCATCTTCGCCATCGCCTCGGCCTCGCGCACCAACACCGGCGCCGACACCAGTGCTTCCAGGCATCCCCGGTTACCGCAGGCGCACACCGCTTCGCTGGCCGGGTCGATGCACACGTGCCCGATGTCGCCGGCGTATCCGTCACTGCCCCTGGCTAATTCGCCGTTGACCACCAGCCCGCATCCCACGCCACTGCTCACCTTGACGACCGCGTACGTTCGAAGACCCGACGCAGGCCCACACCTGGCCCGTTCCGCGACCGCCAGGACGTTGACGTCGTTCTCCGCAAAGGCCGGCACCTCGAACCGCCGCGCAAAGTGCGCGCCTATCGAGACGCCTGCCCACCGCGGCATCGTCGGCGGTGGTTCGGACACCTGGCCCACGTTGTCGATGTCCGCGGCAATCGACACCCCGATCAGCCGAAGCACACTGCGCGCCTTGGCCACCTCCGCCTTCATCGCCGCATCGATCGCCCGCAGCGTCTGTTGAGGTTCAAACGGCTGCTCGCAGTCCACGCCGCGGCGTGCCACCACCGTCCCGTCGAGATGCAACAGCACCAGCGATACACCGCCCGCGTCGATGTCCACCCCGGCAATCACCCCGAACTCGTCGTTGCCAAGCGTCAGCTGCGTCGCCCGCCGCCCGCCAGTCGATGCTGTCGACACTTCCTCCCGAGCAACCTTTTTCGCCACCAAGTGGGCCACCTCGGGCGAAAGGCGTGAGCGGCTGACGTCCAGCAGATCCGTCAGCTCCGACCGCGCCAGGGGTCCATGCGTGTGCAGCGCCGAGACCACCCGGCGCTGCAGCGACGACAGCCGCACCACTTCTGTCATAGATCGACGCAAGTTGTTCTAGACATCGACGGAAGCGTCTCATAGCGTCGGTGACGTCAGCAAGACCCAACGTTGCGAGGATTTCATGAGGCTCGGCTTCTACACCGACTACAGCCGCGACATCGCCCAGTTCGCGCAGGACACCGGCTTCACGTCGATGGAGCTCTCGGCGTGGCCGCAGTCGTCGCTCAACGCCGACGACGTCACCGACGAACGGATCAAGGAGATCCGCGCCGATCTCGACAGCCGCGGCATCGAGATATCCGCCCTGGGCTACTACCCCAACTATCTCGCCGCCGACAAGACCGAGGCCGCCGAATACAAGCGCTACTTCCGCAAGGTCATGCAGCTCGCCGACCGGATGAACGTGCCTGCCGTGTGCACCTTCGTCGGCATGACGCCGGGGTGGACCGTCGAGGACTGCATGGAGCCGTTCACCGAGCTCTTCACCGAATTCACCTCTGAGGCTGAAGATCTCGGCATCCGCATCGGCATCGAGAACTGCCCGATGCTCAACCACAAGAACCGCACCGGCGAGAACCTGGCCTTCAGCCCCGAAATCTGGAAGGCGATGTTCGACGCCGTCCCCTCGGGCGCGCTCGGCCTGGAAATCGACCCGTCACACCTGGTCTTCCTCGGCATCGACTACATCCAGGCGATCAAAGATTTCGGCGACCGCATTGTGCATTTCCACGCCAAAGACATCGACATCGACGAACGCAAGCGCGGCGTACTCGGGTTCTACGGCCAGGCGTTCGGCGACCTACAGGGATTCGGCAACGGATGGTGGCGCTTCCGTGCGCCGGGCTGGGGCGTCATCGACTGGCACAGAGTGATCAGCGCTCTCACCGAAGTCGGCTACGAAGGCAACATCGACATCGAGCACGAGGACGAGGTGTTCGCCGCCGCGGCCCTGTCGAAGATCGAAGGCGAAGCCGACATCGTCGAGATGCTCGGAAAAGAGCCCAACGCACTGGTTTTGGGCTACCGCTATCTGGCTCCGATGATGCCGCTGGACTCGTCCGAACTTCTTCCCCACTGACCACGAGGAGTCGTTGTGAGAATCAGACGCATCATCGCCGTTGCCGCAGTTGGACTCTGTGCGGCAACGGGCGTTTCCGCCTGTAGCGGCGGCAGTGACTCTGCGTCGGGCACCACGAGCACCGGTGTCCCGTCCGAACCGCCCGCCAAGCCTGACCGCCTCGTCATCCGCATCTGGAGCGGCGACGAGGAGAAGGTCTACGCCGACACCGCCGCCAAGAAGTTCACCGCCGACACCGGCATCCCGATCGTGTGGGACACCACCGACGAGGCCGTGAGCTACGCCAAACTCAACCAGGAGATCTCCTCGGGGCAGCGGCCGTCGGCCGACGCCAGCTTCAACGCCCAGCAGCGCGCCTACACCAATGCCGCACGCGGATGGACGATTCCGATCAATCCGCAGCTCGTCCCGAATCTCGCAAAGGTGACCGCCGAGACCGCCGCGCCGCCGGATCACAAGCAGGGTGAGGCCTGGAAGTACGTCAACCCCTACACGCTCACGGTGCCGTTCATCGTCCGCACCGACAAGGTCGACCCCAACTCGGTCCGCACCTGGAACGACCTGTTCAAGCCCGAGCTGGCCCAGAGCCTCGCCGTCGACACCATCTACTCGAGCACCGCGTTCGGGTTCGCCCAATCGATGGGTGTCGACCCCGCGCAGAACCCGCCGCAGGGCATGGACCCCGTCTGGGCGCGCATCGGCGGGCTGAAGCCGAACCTCGCGCAGCTCGGCTCCAACGCCGACGTCGTCACCGCGCTGACCGACGGCTCGGTCAGGGTCGCGATCTCCAACAGCGGGTCGGGCATCCAGGCCCAGAACGCCGGCGCGCCGGTCGCCCTCGTCGCCCCTACCGACGGCCTCTACGTCGTCGGCGACTCCTACTACATCCACAAGGGCATCCCCGACAACAACGCCTACTACGCGCAGGTGTTCGCCAATTACCTTCTGGATCCCCAAGTTCAGTCCGTCGTCGCCGACAAGCTCGGCCTCATCCCGGTGAACCCCGACGCGACCGTGCCCACATACATGTCGGACAACAAGGGCGTGTTCCCGCGCTCGGCGGACGACCTGAAGGCCGTCAAGGCGATCGTGGCGCCCATTCCTCTCATGGCGAAGAATGACGAGACGTGGCAGAAGGCCTTCGACGGCGCGATCGGGCGATAGGGACTCGACCGATGACCGCCGCCATCCGACTGGAGCACGTCAGCAAGAGGTACGGCGAGTCCGTCGTACTCGACGACGTGTCCGTCGAGATCGGCGAAGGCGAATTCTTCACGCTCCTGGGACCGTCCGGCTCGGGCAAGTCCACGCTGCTGCGCATCATCGCGGGCCTACTCGACGCCGACGGCGGCGACGTCGTCATCGGCGGCCGCAGCATGACCGGCCGCCCAGCACACACCCGTGAGCTCGGCGTCGTTTTCCAGTCGCTGGCGCTGTTCCCCCACCTCAGCGCCGGCGAGAACGTCGCCTTCCCACTCCGCATGCGCCGCGTCGGACGCAGGGAGACCGCCACCCGGGTCGCCGCCGCGCTTGACCTCGTGCAGCTGCCCGAACTGCAGCATCGCGCCATCAGCGAACTCAGCGGCGGCCAGAGCCAGCGCGTCGCCCTGGCGCGAGCCCTTGTCTACCAGCCCCGCATCCTGCTGCTCGACGAACCCCTGTCCGCACTGGACCGCCGACTACGCGAATCCATGCAACTCGAGCTCACCCGCATCCACCGCGAGCTCGGCGTCACGATCGTCAACGTCACCCACGACCAGCGTGAAGCCCTGATGGTCAGCGACCGCATCGCCGTCATGGACAGCGGTCGCATCGTGCAGTGCGGACCGGGCACCGAGCTGTACGCCAACCCCGCCACCACGTTCGTCGCCGGCTTCCTCGGTGACCCGCTGCTCCTCGACGGCGAAATCGTCACCGCCAATGGCGCACGGGCGCTTCATAGTTCGGGTGTCGTCGTCGCCGTGGGTGGCTCCGTACCGCTCGGCAAGGGCACCGCTGTCATGCGGCCCGAACGCCTGCGCCTGCTCGCCGTCGACGAGGACCCGCACTGCTACGACAACGAGCTTGCCGGCCGGATCCTGTTCTCCGCCTTCGACGGACACGGCACCTTCTACCAGGTGCAGCTCGACTGCGGCCCCACCGCGGCCGTCCACATCCCCGCCGGCCGGAGCGCCGCGACGCACCACGTCGGCGATGCCGTTGTGGTCGCCTGGAACGCCGACGACGTCCCCATCGTCACACAGGCCTGACCATGCACTCACGATCGGTGGCCGAGCAGTGGCAGGAGCTCGAGTCCCGCGCCGCCTCGCCCACCTGGCGGCTCGTCGACGCGCTCATCACCGTGCGCACCGTATTCGCGAAAGTCGTTCCCTCGCCATTGCGGCGCGTCGTTCCGCTGGCCCCAGGACTGGTGCTGGCCGGCTCGCTTGTCGCCGGGCTCGCCGTCCTGCTGTGGAGCAGCCTGCACTCCTATGACAGCTTCCTCGCCGTTGAAGGGCCAGTGTCCCTTGACCAGTACACCGGACTCATCGGCGACCCGCAGTTCCACACCGTGCTGGCGAGATCGCTCGTGATGGCCGTGCTCGCCCCTCTTGTCGCCGTCACCATCGCGATCCCGTACGCGCTGACGCTGACCCGGGTGCGACGGCGGGGTCTGCGGCTCGCGCTGCTGATCGGAGTGTTCGTGCCGATGCTCACCGGCGACATCACTCGCACCTTCGGCCTGCTCGTCACCATCGGCCCCGGCGGCCCGATCGAGTGGCTGACCGGTCTGCGTCTGGTCGGGAATCTGTGGGGTATCGGCATCGGCATCGTCCAAATCCTGCTGCCCGCCGCGGTCGTCGTGCTGCTGCCCGCCGTGCTTCGCATCGATCCTGAACTCGGCTCTGCGGCAGCCACACTCGGTGCGCGACCCTGCACTGTTTTTCTGCGGATCACCCTTCCCCAGCTGAGGGTCGGGATCGTCGCCGCCTTCGCCGCGTGCTTCGCGCTGACGATGGCCGCGTTCGCCGACCCCGCCATCCTCGGCCGCGGGCTGAAGAACTTCGTCTCGAATTTCCTGCAGGACCGCTACCTGGGACTGGGCAACCCGCCGCAAGGGGCGGCGATCGGCATCCTGCTGCTGGTGATCGTCAGCCTGGGCACCGTCGTGATCCTCGCCGTGGGGCGCGCACGCAGGCGGCGGTCACGATGAAGCGTATTCGTGTCGCGGGCATTGTCACCGTCTGCGCCCTGATCCCGCTGCTGGCGCCCACCGTCCTTGTCGTGCTCGCATCCCTGTCGCAGGGCGAGCTACTCGCGTTCCCGCCGAAGGGTTTCACGTTTCACTGGTACAGCGAGATGTTCACCAACCCGGCAGTGTGGACGGCGCTGGGCAACAGCCTCTTCGTCGCCGGGGTCAGCGTGGGGATCAACATCCTCTGTGGTGTACCAGCCGCCATTGCACTGCCCAATGTCGGCCGCTACAGCAGAACGCTTTTCACCGTGCTGCTGTCGCTCGGGCTCAGTTCGCCGACGATCGTGACCGCGTTCGCCTACTTCGATCTCTACGGCCGTATCGGTGTGCGTGGCAGCCTCACCGCGGTGGCCGTCGCCGTCGCCGTGACCTGTTTTCCCTTCATGCTGTGGACGGTGCTGGCCGCGATCGAGGACACCGATCCCAACGTCGTGCCCGCCGCCGCAACACTTGGCGCCGATCCCGTCGAGCAGTTTCTCTTTGTGCGGCTGCCTCTGCTCGCGCCGGGAATCGTCACCGGCGCGCTCGTCGTATTCGTGCTCAGCATCACCGATTTCGTCGTCAGCCAGGTACTTACGACGATCGACAACCAAACGCTTCCGGTGTTCGTGTATTCGGGTCTGCGGGGTGCCATATCGCCAGCGCTCGGCGCGGTGTCGGCGTTCTTCATCGCCGTGGTCGCGCTGGCGTTCGCCGTTGTCCTTCGCCTCGGCAAAGTCGAACGATTCCTGTTCCGCACATGACCGATGTACGAGCAGCCATCGTCGGCACGGGTTTCATGGGCGGAGTGCACGCGGAAGCTCTGGCTCGCATCGGGGTTTCGGTGGCCGGGGTCGTGGGCTCGTCGTCGGAGCGCGCGACCGCTTCGGGGTTGGCGCCGGCCTACGGGAGCTTCGACGAGATGATCGACGACGACCGCGTAGACGCCGTGCACATTTGCAGCCCGAACGACCTCCATCACGAGCAGGTGATGGCGGTGCTGCAAGCCGGCAAGCACGTCGTCTGCGAGAAACCGCTCGCACTGACACCGGCGCAGGCCCGCGAACTCTGCGATACCGCAGCCGAATTCGGCCTGGTCAACGCCGTCTGCTTCATCAACCGCTTCTACCCGCTCTGCCAGGACGCGGCGTCGCGCGTGAGTTCCGGGTCCGTCGGACCCGTACGGCTGGTCACCGGACACTACCTGCAGGACTGGCTGGCCAAGGACACCGACTGGAATTGGCGGCTCGACACGGCCGTCGGCGGGTCGTTGCGTGTAGTCGGTGACATCGGTTCGCACTGGCTGGATCTCGTGGGTTACGTCAGTGGTCAGCGCATCGATGCCGTGATGGCCGATCTGACGACGGTGATCCCGCAGCGAATCCGCCCGACCGGGTCTGTCGAGACGTTCGCGCAGTCGGATGGGACAGGTGAGGCGGTGGCGGTGACGACAGAGGACATCGCAGGTGTGCTTCTGCGATTCTCCGGTGGTGCGCGAGGTGTGCTGACTCTGTCGCAGGTGTCGCCAGGTCGCAAGAACAGTTTGAGCTTTGAGGTGAGCGGAGCCGACGCGTCACTGGCATGGGGGCTGGAGAACCCGGAGCAGTTGTGGATCGGTTACCGCGACGGGCCGAACCAACTGCAGCTGCGTGATGCGGGTGATTATCCCGCCGGGCATGCGCAAGGCTATGCAGATGCGTTCAAGGCGATGTTCCGCGCGGTCTACGCGGCAATCGCTGACGGGAAGGCGCCTGAGACACCCGACTATCCGACATTCGACGACGGACTCGAGCAGGTCCTCGTCGGCGAAGCCATCGCGGAGAGTGCCCGAGTCGGCCAGTGGGTCACGGTCCAGCGATGAAGCTGGACGGAGCGGGAAATGCTCGGCTGACGGTCAGCGCTTGTTGGCCCACGGGAAGAACCGTCGAACCGCGGTGGCCATGACCCGCTGATACTCCGACCCCCCGAGCCGCGACAGCATGTCGAGGGCTTTGGCGGTGACGATGATGTCGGCATACAGCTCGCGGCCCGACTTGAGCAGAATACCTGTCTCGGTGAAGGTTTCGATCTGATTGGTGACGACGCCTCGCCGGAGGCCAGCACGTCGAACAGGTCGCCGTCGGGCACCGCGCACAGTCGCTCGTCCCACGGCCTGTAGTTCGGGGTGAAGTGACTCATGTCGAACGGCGCGCCGACGCGACGGCGCACCTGCCACAGCAGGAATCGACGCATCGTCATTACCCAGGCCCGAGCTCAGGCTCATCGCCTGCGTGGTCCTGTGAAGTTGCTCGGACATGATCGGCACCAGGGGGTCGAGCGCCGCCGACAGCGCCAGATACGGGATCAGCGCAAGCGTGACCATGGCTCCACCGCCGGATACCGTCCGGCGAGCGGTCCCTGTCGCATTAAACCTGCCTGAAGTTGGCCGTCGGGTCCTTCGGCGCCGCCACACCGCGTTGGAGCGGTTGCTCGATTGGACTGGAACGCGCACGGGTCCTTGAGGGACATCACAATCACGGCGATTTCACACCTCCACCGGTGGTTTCAGTCGCGCCACGGTGTACTGCCGGTCTCGCCGCGCGGCCCATGCGGTCGCCGCGAGCGATACGACCAGCACACCCACCAGCACTCCGATCGCCACCCACAACCGCGAGTCGACCCCGCCGACCGTCAGCTCCCGTAACCCGTTGACCGCGTACGTCATCGGAACGTATGGATGCAGGATCTGGAACGGTCTGGCCGTCGTCTCGACGGGATAGATGCCACCCGCCGACACCAACTGGAACATCAAAAAGGCCAGCGCGACCACCCGGCCCGTCGCCTCCCCGAACACCGCGTTGAACGCCTGGATCATCGCCAGGAACACCGCGGCGATCAGGGCCAGGAACGCCAGGCTCGCCACCGGATACCTGGGCTCCAGCCCGACACCGAAGTGCACCACCGCATACATGACCATCGCCTGGCACAGTGCCACCAACAACCCGGGCCAGTACGACACCAGCATCACCCGCACTGCGGCCAGTCCGCGCATGACCGGCCGAGACTGCAATGGTGTCAACAACATCCAGATGATCAGCGCGCCGATGAACAACGCCAGCGGCAGGAAGAACGGCGCGAACCCGGTGCCGAACGTTGCTGCCCGGTTTCGCGACACCACGTCCAGCTCCACCGGCGACGACAACGTCTGCGCCACCTGCGTGCGTTGCTGCACCGTCCACGACGGCAACTGCCGCGCTCCCTCGCTCAACTTGGTCGCCAACACCTGCGCCCCGGCCTTCAGCTGGCCGGTGCCAGACACCAACGCCTGCGAGCCGTCGGCCAGTCGCTGCCCGCCGTCGGTCAACTGCACCAGCCCGCCGCTGAGCCTCTGCGCGCCGGTGTTCAGCTGTGTCGCACCGTCACGCAGCCTGACCACGTCTGCCTTCAGCCCGCCGTCGAGCACCCGGGTCATCAGCCTCCGCAGCTGACTATTCGGGTCGCCCAGTTCGGTCTCCAATTGCTGTGCGTCGCTTCGTAATCGGGCCACTCCGTCATCGGTGGTCGGATCGATTCCTCTGGCTCGCATGAGCGACTGCGCGCCCGCGAGGGTCTCTCCCAGCTCACGCACGGTGGGATCCGGGTTGGTGCGCAGCCCACCCACGACCTGGTCGACGATTCCCGCGGCCTGCGCGTAGTCGATGTTCAGCGCGGCGATCCGGTCGCCCGCCGAGCGGGCCGCCGCGCTGAGGTGCGACGCCGTCTCCCCCACCGCCGCCGGATCCAGGCCCAGGCCGTCGATCCGGCCCAGCACACTGACAACCGGGTCGGTCGCCGTGGTGATCGACGACGACAACTGCCGCGTCCCCGCCGCCAGCGTCGCCGCCCCGTCGCGCGCCACCGCCAGATTGTCGGCCAGCGCGCGCGACCCGGCCGCCAGCTGCTGCGCCCCGTCGTGGGCTGTCGTGAGGCCCGCCGAGAGCCGCCCGGCGCCGTCGGCTGCCTGCCTCAATCCTTGGCCCGCGTCGGTCAGCCCGACCAGCACCGCGTCCACCGTCTGCGCCCCGACCCGCTGGTTGACCTGGTTGAGCACTTCGCGCGCCGTGTTCTGCCCGATAACCGATGCCAGGTAATTGTTGACGTCGTTGAACGTGAAGCGGATCTGCGCCTTCCGGGGATGCTCGCCGGCCGCTGACGCGATCGCGTCGCTGAAGTCCTCGGGCACCGTGATGGAGAAGTAGTATGCGCCGTGGGCGACTCCTTCGGCGGCTTCGTTGTCTGAAACCTGGTGCAAGTCAAGTTGTTTCGAGGCCACCAGACCCCGCACGACCTGTTCACCCGCGTCCAGCTCCCGGCCCTGCGCCACCGCACCGCGGTCGTCGTTGACCACCGCGACCGGCAGCTTGTCCACGTGGCCGAACGGATTCCAGAACGCCCACAGATACATCGCCCCGTACAGCAGCGGCAGCACAACGATGGTCACCAGCGCGATGCGGGGCATGGTTCCGCGCGTGAAACGCTTGAAATCGCTGCCCAGCGATATTCCGGCCAACATGATCAGCTCGCACCCTTCTGGCCGCCGGCGGCGAACTCGGCCGGCCCGACATTCTCGACACGAATCTGCGCGCGCACACCCGACTCCGGCGACACACCGTTGGCGCTGGCGGTGATGACGGTCTGCGCCCGACCGAGTTCGACGAGACGCGCCACGAGCAGTTCGCGGTGCCGGTCGTCGGTGACTCGGTCGAGGCTCGCGACCACCAGCAGCGGCGGCCGTTCGGTGTTGGCCAGCGCGATCCGCAGCAGCAGCTGGTCGAGCTCGGGCAGCCCGTCGACGTAGGCATCCAGCGGCGGCATCGGGAGCGGCCCGAACACAGCTGCGCAGAGCAACTCGAGTTCGCGCGACCCGGCGCGGGGCACCGCCCGGTACCACGGTGCGGCCCACCGAAGCTCCTCGTCGACGGCGTCACGGACCGTGATCCATTCGGCGATCCCGTCGAGTTCGTCGATGCCCGCCAGCGCCGACCTGGCGAAGATGGCGGGGGCCGCGTCCTGGCCTAGCACGGTAAGCGATCCCGTCCGCGGCTTCATCCGGCCGGCCAGGGTCATCAGCAAGGCCGTTCGGCCCAGTCCGGCCGGGCACACCAGGACGCTTACACCGCCGGCATCGGCCTCGAAGTCGACCGGCCCGTAAATCGGTCCCCACGGTCCGCGCAGCGTGACGCCGCGGACCACGATTGCCTGCGGATCCCGATGGTCGGCCCCCACGTGCGGCGGGTACCCAGCCCATTGGGTCTGAACCTCACGATCACTTCGGATGACGGCGGAGATCCATTGTTTCGATTGTTTCGATCAGCCGGGATGTCACCACCACGTGGCCGCAGAACTCATTGGTTGCGCTTGATTGTGAAGCACGTGCCAGCTCAGCCCACAACTGCGGAGCCATGCGTCAACGTGGAATTCGAGTTCGGCCAGTCTCCAACCGCAGAACTAATTTCACCGGCACCGCCGCTGGCTGCATCCTGTGGACAGACCGGAGCTACCGCTTGGTGCCGTTAACCTTGAGCATTAGGCGACGGGACCGCCGCGTCAAATCCCACGCCAGCGCACCAATTGCCTGATGCATGTTCGCCATCGCGCCGACTGCCGGCAGAGCGCGGTCGCCGCGGTCGAGGCCGCGACAACACGACCTCGACCTGGCGCCTTATCGGCCGCTTACCAGCCCCTGCCCCAGGGCTGGTACCAAGGACCCCAACCGCCACCGCGCCAACCGCCGCCGTTCCAACCGCCGCCGTTCCAACCGCCGCCGTGCCCACCGTCGCCGTGCCCACCGCCGCCGTGCCCACCGCCGCCGTGCGAATCCACCGCCTCCACGGTGGGGCCCGCGGCGGTCGTTGCCGGCTGGGCCGGAGTGGAAGCGGCCGCGGCTATCGGTGCGAGGCCGATACCGACCGCGGCAGCGCCCGCCGCCAACGTCGGTGCGATGTACTTCAATGCGAGTCGCATAATGGAACTTCCTTTCGCTGGACTATCTGTCTTGCCCTTCCAGGTTCGCGCTGCATCGGAGCGTTTACGTCACGGCAGACACCCATTCGGTTCCTCCTGCTAACCGGTAGGCAATCTGGGAGCGATCGACGACCCGCCATGGCTCTGCAGTGTGCGAATGGCGCCTTCGAGCCTGGCGGGCGCAGTCGGCGCGGTCAGGTGCGGCGGCACGTGAAACTGATTGCGCCTGAGCATTTTTGCTGTCTATTGCTGTGAGCTGGATGTCAACGCACTGAAAGCCGCACCCTGTCGGGCCGGTCAAGACGGCACCCCGCCCAACCGGCGCGGGATAGGTTTAGACGCGTGGCGCGCTTTGGGGACCGGGTGGCGATCGTGACCGGCGCGGGAGCGCCGGGGGGCATCGGTACAGCGATAGCACGCGAGCTCGTGGCGGAGGGCGCCCGGGTGGTGCTGGGCGCCACCTCCGAGCGCGTGCATCAGCGGGCCGCAGAACTCGGCGACGCGGCCGTCGGGGTGATCGCCGACCTGACCGTCGACGGGGCGGCCGACAGTCTGGTGCGCACCGCGTTGGACCGGTGGGGCCGTGTCGACGTGTTGGTGAACAACGCCGGCATGACGTCGGTGACATCCGGTTGGGACGCCGACGACGATGTCGCGGAGATGTCGCTGGCAGCGTGGGATGCGGCGCTGGCCCGCAACCTCACGACGGCGTTTCTCATGTGCCGGTCGGTGGTGCCCGTGATGACAGCGGCCGGATATGGGCGAATCGTCTCGATCGGTTCGACCACGGGCACGGTGAACGCGATGCCGGGTCAGTCGACCTACACCGCCGCGAAAGCGGGCCTGGTGGGCTTGTCGAGGGCGCTGGCCCTGGAGGTCGTCGCAGACGGCGTCACCGTGAACGTCGTTGCGCCAGGCTACATCTGCACCGATTCGCAGTTACCGTTCGAAGCCACAGCCGCGGCGGCGGGACCGATCGGGCGCAGTGGCACGCCGGCGGAGATCGCCGCGTGCGTGCTCTTTCTCGCCCACGAGTCGGCCTCGTTCGTCACAGGGACCGTAGTGGTAGCCGACGGCGGCCACGGCCTACCGGAGACTTGGCCACGGCCCTGAGTTCAGCCACGCCATGGTGCGGTCTGATCGCGACGCGAAGATTGCTGTTCGGCGCCCCGCCGGCGAGTTCGTCACGGCCTCCTGCACCCCGATCTGATGGGCCCGAACCGACCCGGGCCCAAGGTTTTCCGCGATCCGCCGATCGGCATCGACGGGCTCTACCTTGGCGGCGCCCGGCTGCCACGGCGGCCCCGGCATCACCTTCATCCCCGATTACAACGCCGGTCATCAGGTGCTCGACACCACGGCTGAGCCGTCGAACGCGTCGTACGAATCCGAGCGATGGCCGGAGCCGGGCACTACTCAAATGCTGTCCGCAAATCGGGTCAGGCACGTCCGCACGTGAAGTCAAGTAGCTATGCTGGGTGTCCGAATACCACATTCAGGGCATCCAGTAGAGAGTCATGCCTGTGAGTAGGTACATGCCGCTGAAGGCGGGAACGTATCGCCTGTCCTCAACGCTTGGTCCGCGCGACCGCCAGATGCATTGGGGCCAGGATTTCGCCGCCAACGACGGCACGCCCATCTATGCAGCGCAAGCCGGATCCGTCCATACATCGGGGCACCACAGGGTTTCGGCCATTGGATCGTGATCGACCACCCCGCTCCGGCAGGAGGCGGCGCCACCGTCTACGGCCACATGTGGGACCCCTTGCCACCGGCCTGAACCGGGGCGACAGCGTGACCGCCGGTCAGCACATTGCCTATGTGGGAAGCAACGGCCAATCCTCCGGCCCACATCTGCACTTCGAAGTGCACCCCACAGTCTGGCGTGCGGGCTCTCAAATCGATCCGATGCCGTGGCTGGCCGGCGCGCTGGATCCAGAGACGCGGCTCGCGGTGGCGGCGGTCCCGGTCACCGACACACTCTATGCCGACGTATCGGAATGGCAACGCCCGGTGGATGATTCCTACCCCTACCGAGTGATCGCCATCCGGTCCAACGATGGCACGTATCGGGACAAGAAATGGGCGTCGAACTATGCCTGGTGCAAGAGACGCTGCGACGAGAATGCGCTGGTCTTTTTCATCGTCTACTTCGTCTGGCGGCAGAACTGGCGACAGACCGTTGACACGCTCAAGGCCCTTGTCGGAGCGCCCCATCCACGCATGGCCGTGATGATCGATGTGGAGAGCTGGCAGGGACAAATCATCGGCGACCAATCCGACGGGTTGAACAAGGCCTTCCAGACGATCGCGGACTGGCTCGGCGATCGGCGACGAGTCATCGCCTACGGCAACAGGGGCGATCTGAACAGTCTCTGGCCCGACAAACCCGCTGGACTTCGTATCGTTCTCGCCGCCTACGGATCAAATCCCGGCTACCCCCGCAAAATTGCCCACCAGTACACCAACGGGGAGGGTTACGGCGGCGGCCTGCCGGAGGGGTGTCCGCCATTCGGCAAGTGCTGCATGGATTCCGCCGACGGGCTCACCCCCGAACAGTACGCAGCTGGCTGCGGTATCGGCGCCGCTGTAGTGGGCGAGCGTACGGGCCACGGCGTGTTCACCGACGACGATTCCGTCGTGCTTGCCGCCGTGGAGCAGCCTCAGCAGAAGACCGTTACCGACCGGCCAGCTGCTGCGGAAGCGACGCCGACGAAAACAGCCCGCTCCCAAGCCAATCCAGCGAAAAAGAGGACGAAGCCGCGGCCGTAGCGGATCCACAAGAATCGTCAGGATGCTTCTTGGCGTGCGCAACCCAATCCAGGTGGTTCGGGCGGTGCCTCTCAGCAGGCCAGGTTGACGTAGACGGTTTTGCTGGTCACCGTGTTGACAATGTGGTCCTGGGCCCCAGGTGCACCGGAATCAGTGCGCGAGAACGTCTGGCCAGGGCGCACCCCACTGACCGTGCAGTCCACGGCAGCAGTATCGACGGTGCTCACGATGACGTTGAAGCCCTGCGCCTCCAGCTGACTGATCACCGCACCGGTGGGCGATGGTCCGGACGGAGCCGCGGTCGTGGTTCCAGCCAGCGCTAGCGCGGCGCAAGCCAATGCGCCGCCCCCTGCCAGCGAGGTGAAGAGGATGTTCTTCATTTTCGTGCCTTTCATCCGCTGCCTTGGATTCTCTGAACCCGTAACATGCACATTGAATCATCCGGTTGGGCGATTAAGTTATGCGTCGCCGCTGGTTCAACGGCCTGGAAAACTATCTCGTTCAACATGTCTGGCGTCGCCTCGGTACTTCCTGTTACGCCAAAGCTATGCGGGGGCCGTCGGCCCGTCACGAGTAGCGCACTACTTCACTTGGTCCTTGGCCGCTAGCAATCAGTGAGTAGCACCGACAACTGCGGCGTCTCCTGACAACCTGCCCCGATGGCGCCACCGCAACTGCTTAGTTGCGCTATCTTGTGAAGCACGTATTACTCGGGCGCGCACCAGGTTTCAGCAAAATGAATCCACGTCAGGCTGGCCCCCACCACCCATTGCCATGGCTTGCCCACCGGAGGACGATGAAGTGGTCCGGCGGCGCCGTCGAGACGCTGCCCCACATATAACGGAGGCAGATCATGTATGCACGAAGCACCACCATCCAGGCGCAGCCCTCGTCCATTGACGCCGGTATTGCGCACATGCGCGATAGCGTGTTGCCCGCGCTCGAGAGTGTCGACGGGTTCGTCGGCCTGTCCTTGATGGTCGACCGAACGTCGGGCCTCTGCATTGTTACCAGCTCCTGGGAATCCCAGGAGGCGATGCGCGCGAGCGAGGAGTCCATTCGGGCGATGCGGGACCGGGCCGCCGAGCTTTTCGGTGGTAGCGCGCAGGTCGAGGAATGGGAGATCGCTGCCATGCACCGCGAGCACCCCGCGGGTGAGGGCGCCTGGGTCCGAGCCACCTGGGTCAAGACCGACCCGGGTCAAATCGACGCAGGCATCGATTTCTACAAGAGGACCATCCTGCCCGCGTTCGAGGACTTGGAGGGGTTCTGCAGTGCCAGCCTGCTGGTCGACCGAGCCTCCGGTCGTGGCGTGGCCGCGGCGACCTTCGACAGCGCCGAAGCCCTTGAGCGGAACAAGGACCAGTTGGACAAGCTCAGGGCCACGGGCAGCCAGGAAGCAAACGCAGAGGTACTCGACCAGCGCGACTTCGAGTTGGCCCTCGCCCACCTGCGCGTGCCCGAGATGGCCTGACCGCACAAGCGTGCCGGCCCACCCATGTTGGAGGGACGCTGGGGCTCATTCCACGACCCATCAGCAACCCCTTCGATAAGCGCATTCGCGACGTGATATTTTGCATACAGTATTCGAGCGACCTCGATCTAAGTCATACTCCGAAAGCTTCCGCCCTTGGCCACTTTGCTTCTCCACCATCCCGCCTTCGCCAACCACAAGACCACTGCCGGGCATCCGGAGCGGCCTGACCGCTATCGAGCAGTGACGGCGGCACTCGGCCAGGCGCAATTCGACGCGCTCGTGCGCGACGAGGCCGAGATCGCCGATCTAGATACGACGCGCTACGTCCACACCAACCGATATGTCGATGCCCTCGAAGCCGCACGCCCAAGCAAGGGTTACTTCTACCTCGACGGCGGCGACACCATGATGGAGCCCTCGACATGGGAGGTCGTGCTGCGTGGCGTCGGCGCCACCCTCCAGGCGACGGGCAAGGTTCTCGACGGCGACGTGCAGAACGCGTTTGTCGCTTGTCGTCCGCCCGGTCACCATGCCGGAACCGAACAGGCCATGGGGTTCTGCCTGTTCAACAACATCAGCATCGGCGCGCGTTATGCGCAACAGAAGCACGGGCTGGAGCGAATCGCGATCGTCGATTTCGACGTTCACCACGGCAACGGCACGCAGGAAATCTTCTACTCCGACCCCAGTGTGCTCTACGCCTCGACCCATCAGATGCCGCTTTTTCCCGGCACGGGGGCAGCATCGGAGACCGGCGTCGGAAATATCTTCAACGCTCCTCTGGCACCCGGCGACGGCGGCGCCGAACTGCGCGAAGCTTTCGCACAGAAGATTCTGCCGGCGCTCAACACGTTCAAGCCGGAGCTCATCATCGTCTCCGCCGGGTTCGATGCTCATGAACGCGATCCGCTCGGTTCGTTGCGCATGACGGCGGATGATTTCGCCTGGGCGACGCGCCAACTGATGAAATCAGCTGAGAAGAACTGTCAAGGCCGTCTTGTCTCGGTCCTCGAAGGCGGTTACGACCTTCAGGGCCTTGGGGATTCGGTCAGTGCCCATGTCGGCGAACTGCTGAAGGGCTGAACCCCGATCAGCTCTTGCCGCCTCACCGATGCGCAGCCCGACTTCACTGCGCAAGCTGGTTGACGACGCCGCGATCATCTTGGACGGCGGCGGCGCTCAGCACGTCGCGAGTCATTCGCTCGGTCGCCAAGGCGAGCAGCTCACCGGCGCGGCTGATGGACTGCAGGCGGTCCGGTTCCAGGTCGCTCAGCGCGTAGATGCCGGCGAGCCCGGCAGTGGCGGCTTCGGCCGCGGCCAGGGTCGACACGCCCGCAACGGCGTACGTCGGTACGCCATGAGCACCGGCACGACGACAGATGCCCACCGCAGCTTTGCCACGCAACGATTGGTGATCCAGCGAGCCCTCGCCGGTCACCGCGGCGCACGCGCCCACCAGGTGCTTGTCGAGTTCGACGAGGTCGAGGATCACCTCGATGCCCGGGCGCATGCGCGCCCCCAACACCGCCAGCGCGGCAAAACCGACACCGCCTGCAGCGCCCGCTCCGGCGGCGGTTCGGCAGTCGGTTTTCGTTTCGCGCTCGACGACGTCCGCCCAGACGCGAAGCGCGCGGTCAAGGCCGTTCACTTCGTGCGGGTCAGCGCCTTTCTGCGGCGCATAGACGTTCGCCGCGCCCGATGGGCCATATAGCGGATTGTCGACGTCCACCGCGATCGTGAAAGTGGCGGAAGGGATTTCGGCGTGCAGTCCAGCGAGATCGAGCTGCGCGGCGTCGCCGATGCGCAGGCCCCCGAGACCGAGGCGCGAGCCATGCTGATCGCGCGCCACCGCGCCGAGTGCGGCCAGAAAGCCGGCCCCGCCATCGGTGCTCGCACTGCCGCCGACGCCGATGATGACGTCGCGGCATCCGTGGTCGAGTGCCTGCGCAACCACCGCTCCGAGGCCATAGCTGGATGCGCTCGCGGGAGCCGGTGTGCCACCGGGAAGCCGCTGCAAGCCGCAGATCTCAGCCATCTCGACGACCGTGGTTTCCCCGCTGCGGGCATACGCCGTGAGGCCTATCTGGCCGGTCGGCCCTGGGGCATAAACCGGAATCCGCGTGAATCCCGCGCCCACGACGGTCTCGAGCGTTCCGTCTCCACCGTCGGCTACCGGGCACTCCACTGTCGTCAATGTGGGGTCTGCGCGCTTCACACCCAGTGACATGGCCCGTGCGGCTTGCCGGGCCGTCAGTGACCCCTTGAACTTGTCGGGCGCAATCACCACATGGCGACCTGTCGCAGGCGCGGTTCTTTGCAAGGTCATATCCGGTTCCTTTCAGCTGGACCGCGCGACGACCCAGCCATCTTCCGTCATGCGGAACACCGCTTTCGCGGAAGCGCGCTTCAAGGCTTACCCCATCAACCTTGACAAGCGAGCGGTTCAGGCGTTCACTTTACTACATAGTGATAGATTAGTTCCGCATTACGGAATGAGGCAGCATGAACGCGCTATACCTCGCGCTGGCCATCCCTCTGGGGTGGGCCGTCACCGGTTATGCCCTCGTGTCGGCGCCGTGGCACACAGAAGCGGCGCAATCGAGGACCCGTTCTCATCCGCGGGGGCGCGCCACCGCGAGCAGTCCCCTGTCGCCGACAGGACAGAAAGGTATGCCGTGCTGAACATCGCCTACACCGTCAACTGCTCGATTCTGCTGACCGAGCTACCACTGCTGGACCGGCCGCACGCGGCTCGCGACGCCGGCTTCGCGGCGGTCGAGTTCTGGTGGCCCTTCCAATCTCCGACGCCGATCGACGCCGAAGTCACCGCCTTTACCCGCGCCATCCAGGATGCGGGTGTGCAGCTGACCGGTCTCAACTTCGCCGCCGGAGACATGCCGGCCGGCGACCGCGGGATTCTGTCCAATCCCGCGATGACACAGACATTCCGCGAAAGCGTCGATATCGCCGTCGATATCGCCGAGACGCTGGGAACCCGCGCCTTCAACGCGCTCTACGGCAATCGCATCCCGCAATCCACCCCGGCGGCTCAGGACTATGTCGGAGCCGAGAACCTCGCCTACGCCGCACAGGCGGCGAACCGCATCGGGGCGACGGTGCTCGTCGAGCCGGTGAGCGGCGCACCACACTATCCGCTCAAGACGGCCGCCGACGCCATCCACGTCATTGATCGGATGCAGGGGGAATACGGCGCGACCAACGTGCGCCTGCTCGCCGACCTCTATCACCTCCATGTCAACGGCGACGATGTGGACGCCGCAATTAGCCACTACTGCAACCGGATCGGCCACGTGCAGATTGCCGATGCACCGGGGCGTGGCGAGCCAGGAAGCGGTGAACTCCCCCTGAACAGCTACCTTCAGCTGCTCGCCGCGCTGGGCTACACGGGATACGTCGGCCTCGAATACAAGGCGACGAGATCCGACACCTTCGACTGGCTTCCCCCAGACCAGCGCGGTATCACCGCGCAATCAACACGTCGACACGCCGAAACGAGGATCCAATGAGCACAATCGCTTTCATCGGGCTGGGCATCATGGGCGGCCCGATGGCCGACCATCTGGTCCGAGCCGGCCATTGCGTCGTCGGCCTGGACCACTCACCAGAACGCACGGCTCGTTTGGTCGAAGCGGGAGGCAACGCCGCCGACTCGATCGAACAGGCGGTCAAGGGTGCCGACGTCGTGGCGATCATGGTGCCCGACTCTCCCGACGTGCAGAGTGTGCTGCTGGGCGATGACGGTGTTTTCGCCCATGCCCAGCCCGGCACGCTGGTGATCGACTTCTCGTCCATCCGGCCGGACGTCACCGCGGAGTTCGCCCGCATTGCCACCGAGCGCGGGATCCGGATCATCGACGCGCCGGTGTCCGGCGGTGAGCCGGGCGCCAAGAACGCCACGTTGTCGATCATGGTCGGTGGATCCGAAGACGACTTCGCCTCGGCCAAACCGATTCTCGAGACCGTCGGCAAAACCATCGTGCACGTCGGCCCCAACGGAGCCGGCCAAACCGTGAAGGCCGCCAACCAGCTGATCGTCGCAGGCAACATCGAACTGCTGGCCGAGGCGATCACTTTCCTGCAGGCCTACGGCGTGGACATCGACGCCGCCGTGAAGGTCCTCGGCGGCGGACTTGCCGGTTCGGCAGTGCTCGACCAGAAGGCCCAGAAGATGCTCGACCGCAACTTCGACCCCGGCTTCCGCATCGCCCTTCACCACAAGGACCTCGGCATCGTCACCGCGGCCGCCCGTGAGGCCGGCGTGGTGATCCCACTCGGCGCGGTGGTCGCCCAACTCATGGCCTCCGCCATGGCCAACGGCGAAAGTGGGCTCGACCATTCCGGCCTGCTACTGGGTGTCGAGCGGCTGTCCGGCATCGACAAGGGGCAAGCGAAATGACCCGGATGCGGACGGTCGACGCGGCCGTCAGGATTCTCGAAATCGAAGGCGCCACTCAGGCTTTCGGTTTGCCCGGCGCGGCGATCAATCCCTTCTACTCGGCGATGCGCGCACACGGCGGAATCAAGCACATCCTGGCCCGGCACGTTGAAGGCGCCAGTCACATGGCCGAGGGGTTCACCCGCGCCGCGGCCGGAAACATCGGCGTCTGCATCGGCACCTCCGGCCCCGCGGGAACCGACATGATCACCGGGTTGTACTCCGCCTCAGCCGATTCCATCCCGATCCTGGCGATCACCGGCCAGGCGCCCGTGGCCAAACTCCACAAAGAGGACTTCCAAGCGGTCGACATCACCGCCATCGCCGCACCGGTTACCAAGATGGCGATGACGGTTCTCGAACCGGGCCAGGTTCCCGGTGCATTCGCTCAGGCGTTTCACCTGATGCGTTCGGGGCGGCCAGGGCCGGTGCTCATCGACCTGCCCATCGACGTCCAACTGGCCGAGATCGATTTCGACCCGGATTCCTACCAGCCGCTGCCCGTGTACAAGCCGGCGGCAACGCGTGGCCAGGCCGCCAAGGCGATTGACATGCTGGTGAGCGCCGAACGACCACTCATCGTCGCGGGCGGCGGCATCATCAACGCCGATGCCTCCGATCTGCTGGTGGAGCTGGCCGAGGTCCTCGGTGTCCCGGTGGTGCCGACGCTGATGGGCTGGGGCACGATCCCCGACGATCATCGCCTTGCGGCCGGCATGGTCGGACTGCAGACCGCCCACCGCTACGGCAACGCGACCATGCTCGAATCCGACTTCGTTCTGGGAATCGGCAACAGGTGGGCCAACCGACACACCGGCGGGCTCGATACCTATCGCAGCGGACGGCGTTTCGTTCACGTCGACATCGAACCCACCCAGATCGGCCGCGTCTTCTCCCCCGACTTCGGAATCGTCTCGGACGCGAAGGCCGCACTCGAGCAGTTTGTGGCCATCGCCAAGGAGAGACGCGCAGCCGACGCGCTGCCCGATTGGCGCGGTTGGGTCGACGACTGCCAGCTACGCAAGGAGACGATGCATCGCAAGACGCACTTCGACGACGTTCCGATCAAACCCCAGCGCGTCTACGAGGAGATGAACCGCGTCTTCGGCCGCGATGTCCGCTACGTCAGCGCGATCGGGCTGTCACAGATCGCCGGCGGACAGTTCCTGCAGGTGTTCAAGCCACGCAACTGGATCAACTGCGGCCAAGCCGGACCGCTCGGATGGACCGTGCCTGCCGCCCTTGGTGTCGCCGCCGCCGACCCCAACGCCACCGTGGTGGGGCTGTCGGGCGATTACGACTTCCAGTTCCTGATCGAGGAACTCGCGGTCGGGGCCCAGTTCAACCTGCCCTACGTGCATGTCCTGGTGAACAACTCCTACCTGGGATTGATCCGCCAAGCGCAGCGCAACTTCGACATGGACTACTGCGTGTCATTGGCGTTCGACAACATCAACTCCCAGGAGACGGACGGCGATGTCCCCAAGGGGTACGGCGTTGATCACCTGCGAGTCGTTGAGGGCCTGGGCTGCAAGGCAATTCAGGTGGTCGAACCGCAGGACATCGGTCCGTCGCTGGCACGGGCGCAACAACTTGCGCGCGAGCACAAGGTGCCCGTGGTGGTCGAGGTCTTCCTGGAGAAGATCACCAACATCGCGATGGGCACCGAGATCGACAACGTCGTCGAGTTCAACGATCTCGCCGAATCGCCGGCAGACGCACCAACGGCTGCCGCACTGCTCGTCGATTAACCCCGACCGATGCAGCGCCCACAGTCGGCGTTCCTAAACCGCCGCCTCTTTGTCGAATTCCGAGGCGAGATCGCGAGCCACCCGTTTCAGCAGCGGCGCGACCTTCGTCGCCGACTTCAAGGTGAGACGCGACGCCGGGCCGGAGATCGAGATCGCGGTCGATGTGGGTGCGTCCGGCACCGGCACCGCGAAGCACCGCACACCGATCTCCTGTTCGCCTTCGTCCACCGCATAGCCGCGGGACCGGCTGAGTTCGATATCCCGCATCAGCGCATCCGGAGTGGTGTGTGTGTTCTCGCTGGAGGCGGGCATCCCGGCGCGCTTCAGCACCGCGAGCACCGCCTCGTCGGGAAGCTGCATCAGCAGCGCCTTTCCCACCCCGGTGCAATGCAAGTGCACGCGACGGCCCACTTCCGTGAACATTCGCATCGAGTGCGGCGACGGGACTTGGGCAACATAGACCGCCATGTCGTTATCCAGCACCGCCATGTTGGCGCTCTCGCCCGTCCGCTCCACCAGTTCAGCAAGATGTGGCCGCGACCACGCGCCGATGAGTTGGGCTGCGCTCTCCCCCAGCCGAATCAACTTGGGCCCCAGCGCATAGTGCCGATTGGGCAGCTGCCTGACGTACCCCATGTTCAGCAGCGTCCGCACCAGACGATGAATGGTTGGTTGCGGCAGTTCGGCACGAGCCGCCAACTCCCCGAACGCGATTGACGGGCCCGCGCTCGCCATGATCTCGAGCAGCTCGAACGCACGCTCAACCGATTGGACGCTGCCCTTGATCGGCGAGTCATCCGCCATCGATGCCCTCCGATCCATTGAGCCGGCTCCGCTTGGTGGCAGAATCGTTTCGCATTACGAAATGATTATGCACGGCGCGGGTACCCACGTTGCCACCTGGATTGCCTGCTGACGACCGTATGCTGGGTCGTCGTCGCCGAGAGCGGGAGTACTGCATGACCAATCCGTCAGCCGGGACGCGCCTGGAGCGTCCGGCACCGCTGCGGCAGGCGGTATACGACGTTCTCGTCGAAATGATCGTCAGGCGTGAGTTGCAACCGGGTGCGCACCTGGTCGAGCACGAATTGGCGGCCCAACTCGGGGTCAGCAGACAGCCTGTTCGGGAGGCGCTGCAGCGCATGCAGAGCGAGGGCTGGGTGGACCTTCGCCCCACCCTTGGCGCTTTCGTCCACATTCCGACGGACGTCGAGGCCGATCAGCTTCTCGCCGTGCGGACCCTGCTCGAGGCGGAGTCCGCCAGGCTGGCCGCCGGCGCCGCGACACCGGAGCGTGTCGAGCACCTCTGGGAGCTCCAACGCACCGGGGAGAAGGCGCTTGCCGACGACGATCAGGAAGGTCTTGTCGCCGCGAACGCGG
The DNA here is from genome assembly GCF_032159565.1 of Mycobacterium sp. GTDB lineage: Bacteria > Actinomycetota > Actinomycetes > Mycobacteriales > Mycobacteriaceae > Mycobacterium. The sequence goes on along the minus strand of NZ_JAVHWR010000041.1, from coordinate 15,702 downwards.
CTCTGCATGCCGCGGTCGTCACGATGTCCGGCAACAACATTCTGGCCGATCTCATCGGGTCGGTCGACCGCCGGGTGCGGTGGTACTACCTGCCCATCGCGCTGGCGCGAGGCAAGGACGCCTGGGACGAACACGCCGAACTCATCCAAGCGATCGGCAGGCGGAGCTCCAAGCGGGCAGGCGAGCTGATGCGGCAGCACACCGAGCGCACCCGCGAGATCTACCACGAGCAAAGACAGGAGACGGCCGAGGGGACTGCCTGACCGGCACTTCCCCTCGGCCGCCGAATTCCCGCTTGCGACCGGCCTTTTCAGTCGGCCAGCGTCACCGCCATCGGTATCCCGACGGGGACTGTGCTTGGCGCGGCCGCAGCCACGGCCCGACCCGGCTGCCGCAGGAAGAACGCGATCCCCGCTGAGACCAGGGCACTCACCGCGGCGATCCAGTAGGCACCGGTGTAATCCCAGGCGTCGATGACGTTCGCGCCGACGCCGATCCCCACGACCGACCCGATCAACTTGGAGCTGTAGATCAGGCCGTAGTTGCTGGCGTTGTTGTTCTCGCCGAAGTAGTCCGGGGTCAGCGAGGCGAACATCGGGTAGAAGGCGCCGCCGCCGAACCCGACCAGGAAGGCGAAGGACAGGAACGCGAACTCGTTCTGCGCCTTGCCTGCGTACAGCAGGCCGACCAGTGCCACCGCCGATACCAGCAGCACGGCGAGCAGGGTCTGCTTGCGCCCGAACCGGTCCGATACGTAACCGGTCAGCGTGCGACCGGTGCCGTTGATGATTGACAACACACCGGCGGACGACGCCGCGATCAACGGGCCGAAGCCGAGGTCCTTGGCGAACGGCACCATGTAGCTGATGCCGAACAGCGAGACGCCCGCGCTGATCCCCAGCGACAACCACATGAGTGGCAGCATGCCGGTCCTGATCGCCTGCATTGGCGTGTACTGCCGGACCGCGGGCGGGTTCTTCCGAAGGCTCTCCGCGCCCTTCGTGCTGGTCGCCCACTGCACCGGGTCAACCTCGGACGGCCACCAGTTCTTCGGCGGGTCCCGGAACATCAGTCCGCACACAGCGACGACCACCAGCATGTACACGCCGACAAGGTCGAGAACCCAGACGTAGGTGTTCGGATGCAGGGCGTAGCTGAAGATGAAGATGAACGGCACAGCGCCGTAGGCGAATCCGCCGTTGACGAACCCGGTCTTGCCGCCTCGCCGCTCCGGGTACCACTTCCCGACGAGGTTGATGCACGTCGCGTACACCAGACCTGCGCCGATGCCGCCGCACACAGAGAACCCCAGGTAGACGATGACCATGTTGTCGCTGTTGGCGAGGCTGACGAAGCCGATCGCCGACAGGACAGCGCCTGCCAACATTGCAGTCCTGGCCGAGACGATGTCCTTCTCGCGAAGCTTTCCAGCGGGAAATGCGACGCCTGCCTGGAAGAACGCCCAGATGGAGAGCAGCCAGAACGTCTCCTCCATGGACCAGCCGTGCGCATCCCGTAGAGCTTCCTCGGCGGCGCCATAGCCGTACTCATAGACACTGATCGCCATCATGGCTGCCCACGGCAGCCATACCATCCAGGCGCGGGACCTACCGAGGAGTTCACGGTCGGTCTCCCCGACGCGGTAGACGCGGTTGTTCGCGTCCGTGATCTCCCGATAACTTGCTTTCGTTTCCGACATCGTAGATTCTCTTTCTGGCGAGGGTTACAGACTCGCGCTTCTACCGCCCGTCGCGTCAGGTTTTCGCGACAGACACAGGAAGCGCCTGCGCTGCACGGGGATACGGCCCCCGGGCAACGATCGGACGACACACGTCCGAGGCTCGGCGTGCGTCCCGTTTGTTCTTGGCCTCAGGCCGAGGGCAACTACTAGCGCCCCCTTGGCGAGCGACCTTTCCAGCACCACCTGTGCTGCCGCGCGGTTTACCGCATAGTGATTTCGCCCTTTCGACGTAGGACCACTGACATGCTCAGATTGCTCCGGCAGTCCTGAAAAGCTCCAGTTGGTCAGGCGAGTAGCCAAGCTCGGTGCAGATCTCGTCGGTGTGCTCGCCGAGCAACGGCGACCGGACGATATCGACCGGTGAGTCCGACAGCCGCAGCGGAGAGCCGACGGTCTTGAACGGACCCCGCTCGGGATGGTCGACGGTGACGATCGCGCCGAGATCGGCTAGTGTTTCGTCCTCGATCAGTTCCTTGGTGCTCAGCACCGGACCACACGGGACGTTGAGGGCATTCAATGCCTCCAACGCCTCCCACTTTGTGTGCTTCTCCGACCAGTCCTCGATCAGGGCAAAGACTTTGTCCAACTTGGGCAGTCGGTCCTCGGGCCGGGCCCAGTCAGGATCATCGGCGAGCTCTGGCCTGCCGATCAGCTCCGCCAGCGGCGCCCAGATCTGGGGCTGGACGATCACATAGATGTAGTCGTTGGGCCCGCCGCCTTTGGTGCGGACGGCCCAACCCGGTTGGCCGCCGCCGGATGCGTTGCCCGATCGCGGGACCTCGTCGCTGAAGCGTTCGTTCGGGTATTCCACCAGCGGGCCGGCCGCGAGCCGTTGCTGGTCACGCAGCTTCACCCGGCAGAGGTTGAGGACCGCGTCCTGCATTGCGACCTCGACACGCTGCCCACGACCGGTGTTCGTGCGCTGGTAGAGCGCGGCCAGGATTCCCGTGACCAAGTGGATGCCGGTTCCCGAATCGCCGATCTGCGCACCGGTCGCCGTCGGCGGCCCGTGCTCGAAACCCGTGGTGGCCATGGAACCGCCCATCGCCTGGGCGATGACTTCGTAGGCCTTGAAGTTGAAGTACTTGCCGGGTCCGAAACCCTTGATGGAGGCGTAGATCAGCCGCGGGTTGATCTGCCGTAGCCGCTCCCAGGTGAACCCGAACCGATCGACGACCCCCGGCCCGAAGTTCTCGACGAGAACGTCGACGCGCGACACCAGGTCGATGAAGATCTGCTGTCCCTCATCGCTTTTCATGTTGAGGGTGATGCTGCGCTTGTTGCAGTTGAGCATCGTGAAGTACAGGCTGTCGGCGCCAGGGACGTCGCGAAGCTGCCTGCGGGTGACGTCGCCGCCCGCGGGCGCCTCGAGCTTGATGACGTCGGCGCCGAGCCACGCGAGCAGTTGCGTCGCAGAAGGACCCGACTGCACATGCGTCATGTCGAGGATCCGGACGCCGTCCAATGCCTTCCCGGCTGCATCAACCATGACAACAACTCCTTCACTCGCTGCGGTGGATGCTCCTGCGATGTCCATCACAGATTGCATACCGTATGAGGTAGACAACAGTGTGGCGCACGTTACATCGGTTGTCCAGCGATCCGCAGACTTTTCGACGGACGGCTATCGGACGGACTGCAGCAGGGGATTCCGCGGCCCGGTTGGGGTACCCAGGCCTGGCTTGTCCACAGCGAACTCCCAGCTAGAACTTGCTGCAGATGCCGGGTAACCGGGAAGCCAATCCCGTTTATTCACAAGGATTTTCGTCAGCGCCGTTGATCTTTTATGCCCGCTGGCGCGGCAACGGCACTGGTGGCCATTCGCGTTCATCCCAGGAGACTTACAGGGAACTGATCTTGCGCACCTCAGGATTGTATGTAGTATACCGCGATATGTGATCCCGGTTACTTTGCGGAAGTTGAGTGACTGGCTTCACAGACCAGTTGTATGCAATATCCCATCCGGCGTGCGGACGGCGAGGGCTCAGACGTCAGCCTCGGCAACAAGCTCAGCCTCAACGCAAAGGGGTCATCTCGTGAATTCCCCCACCGACCAAAGAAAACAGTCGCAGGATCACATGGCACCAGGAGGTTCGAAAGCATGAGTTCGCCAGCGCAGCCAAAATTCCGAGAGGTAATCGACGACAACGGCAGGGTGTATCGGGTAGGCGAGACCGACCGCGACATCATGGGGCGGTCACGGGCATGGATGGTGTGGCTTCCATGGATCGCGATGATGGCCATCAGCTCGTCCGAATACGCGTTCACCTCCGCCGAGGACACGCTGTCAGAAGCACACGGCTGGCACGGCGCCCACATCTTCTGGCTGCTGGGCGTATGGGTGCTCTTCCAGGCCGCGGTCGCGTTCCCCGCCGGTCGGCTGCGGGAGAGCGGCAGGCTGTCGGCACGGTCGGCGATGATGATCGGTGCCGCCGGGGCGCTCCTCGGTTACCTCTCGCTGGCGTACGCCCCGCACGTCCTCCTCGCGTACCTGGGCTTCGGCTTCTTCGGCGGAGGCGCGGCCGGTTTCGTGTACGCGACCTGCATCAACATGGTGGGTAAGTGGTATCCCGAACGCAAGGGCGGCAAGACCGGATTCGTCAACGGTGGCTTCGCCTACGGGTCGGTGCCCTTCATCTTCCTGTTCACCAGCTACATGGATCTGGAGAACTACCGGGGCATCCTGTTCGCGGTCGGCGTCTTCTTGGCCGCACTGGTCGCGATAACTGGCCTCTTCTTCAAGGATCCGCCGAAGAACTGGTGGCCCCCGCACGTCGACCCGCTCAAGGTGTCCGAAGATCCGCGAGTTCGCCGCGCCCTGCGCAAGAACCCGCCGGCGGTCAAGCAGTTCACCCCGATGGAAGCGATCAAGACCGGCATCCTGCCGCTGATGTGGTTCCTGCTGCTGTGCACCGCGGGCATCAACATCTTCGGCATCGCCATGCAGGTGCCCTTCGGCAAGGAGATGGGCTTCGCCGGTGGGATCGTGGCACTCGCGATGAGCCTCAAGGCCATCATCAACGGCACCGGGCGAGGGGTGATCGGCTGGATTTCCGATCTGTACGGGCGCCGGAACACGCTCATCATCGTGTGCGCGGTGCTCGGCCTTGCCCAATACGCGGTCTACTTCTCCGGCTCCATCGGCAGCATGCCGCTGTTCCTACTGGCATCGATGGTCTCCGGATTCGGCGGCGGCGCGATCTTCCCGCTGTTCGCGGCGATGACCGCCGACTATTTCGGTGAGAACAACAACGCCACCAACTACGGCCTGGTCTACAGCTCGAAGTTGGTTTCCGGACTCGTCGGTGCGGGCCTGGGTGCGGTCGTGGTCGACACGTGGGGTTACGGCACCGCGTTCGTGATCGCCGGTTCGGTCGGCATCGCCTGCGCCTTCATCTCGGTCTTGCTCCGTCAGCCCAAGCTGCCTACGCAGAAGCCGACGGAGCCGGCACCGATCGAGGTGACGCCGATAAAGGAAAGGGCACTGGTAGTCGACTAGCGACGGCTGCCTCGAGTCCGCACCCCGGGTGTGGTGGTCCTGTTCAGGGCCTCCTCGCCCGGGGTGTTTCGTTGCGCGGCGCGTGCGGTCTAAGCGCGAGCAGCTATCGAACCGGAAATCCGGGTACTCAAAGGACGACACCTTCGTCGACACCTGCCTTGGTACGCAGGTTATTGCATACGAAACGCTGTATGTTTGTATCCGCCCGCTAGCACTTGGTTAAGGAGCGCAGCAATGTCACTTCCCGCCCAGGATTCGCGTAGTCGAACCCCGGCTTCGAGGAACAGCGTGCTGGCAGACCCCGCAGCGCGCCGCGTGCAGCGTCCCGCCCCCCTGCGTCAGGCCGTCTACGAAGCGATCGTTGAACTGATCGTGCACGGAACTCTGAAAAGGGGCCAGCACCTGGTCGAGAACGAGCTGGCGGAGTACCTCGGCGTCAGCAGGCAGCCGGTGCGAGAAGCCTTGCAGCGCCTACAGACCGATGGCTGGATCGAACTACGGCCGGCACAAGGCGCTTTCGTGCACGTCCCTTCCGAGGAAGAGGTGGACCAGCTCCTCAGCGTGCGAACGGTCCTAGAGGCATACTCAGCCCGGCTCGCCGCCGAGCGCGCCACCCCCGAGGACGTCAACCTGTTGTGGGAGTTGCAGCAGGATGGCCTGAATGCGTTGACGGCCAACGACCCGGAGGGACTGGTGGCGGCCAACGCGGCACTGCACGCCGCGATCACTGCCCTCGCGGGGAACGCCGTGCTCGCCGAGCACATCTCACTCGTCGAACGAAAGTGGCGCTGGTATTACCTCCCGATCGCGCAACCACGAGGCCAGGGCGCGTGGACCGAACACGCCGCACTGATCAAGGCCATCGCGGCCGGCGACGCCGATCAGGCGACCGACATCATGACTCGGCACACCGAATTGACTCGCGAGTCCTACCACGAACAGCGGATTGCCAAGACCGACACCGAGTAGCGGTCGTCAGATCGCCTGTCGCCGACCGGTATCGGCACTTTCGTCGCGATCGGCAGAGATGCGCTCGAGTCCGGAATAGATGTTCATCGACGATCCGCGCAGGAAGCCGATCAACGTCAGTCCCATCTCCCTGGCGAGGTCGACGGCAAGCGACGACGGCGCGGACACCGCGGCCAGGGCGGGCACGCCGGCCATCACCGCTTTCTGCACCAGTTCAAAGGAAGCCCGGCCACTCACCATCAGGGTCGTGCCGCTCAGCGGCAGCCGGCCTGCGTCGAGCGCCCATCCTATGACTTTGTCCACGGCGTTGTGCCTGCCGACGTCCTCCCGCACGCATAACAGCTCCCCGTCTGCGTCGAACAACGCGGCCGCGTGCAGTCCGCCCGTGCGGTCGAAGACCCGCTGAGCCGCCCTGAGCTTCTCCGGCAACGTGGTGATCGTTGCGGCGTTGAGCCGCAGCGGATCACGAGCGACGTGCCACTTGCTGGTGGTGCGCACCGCCTCGAGGCTGGCCTTGCCGCACAGGCCGCACGATGACGTTGTATAGAAGTTGCGTTCGAGCGACGGGTCGGGGGCAGCCACACCGTCTTCGAGGAGCACGTCAAGCACGTTGTACGTATTGACGCCATTGGCGGTCGCTCCCGCGCAGTAGCGGATCGCGACGATGTCCGAGTCGGCAGACACCACGCCTTCGCTCACGAGAAAGCCGCGGGCCAAATCGAAGTCGTCGCCTGGGGTCCGCATCGTCACGGTGAGCGCACGGCCGGCCACCCTGATCTCCAGAGGTTCTTCCGCGGCCAGGGTGTCCGGACGGGAATCTGCCACCCCGTCGGCCATGCGCACTACTCGGTATCTACTGGTTACGCGTCCCATTCCGGCTCCCGAGGTGCTTCGTCCAATAGACAAGTGATCCAGGTCACGCTAAACTCATCGCATACTGTATGCAATAGGAGTCTACATGTCCCCCACCAGCGCCCCAGTCGCCGTCGTCGAAGTCCGGGACCTCAACGGACGCTCGTACCGGGTCGGTGAGCGACCGCACGACATCATCGGTCACTCCCGGAAGTGGATGCTTTGGCTCTCATGGGCGGCCATGGCGGGGATCGGCGTGCTGCAGTATGGCTACGGCGTCGCCATCACCGCGCTGCACGTGACTGACGGTTCGACTGTGACGGGCGCCCTCTGGGTGCTCGCACTGTGGGTGGTGTTCCAGGCCGGCGCGGCCGCGCCAACTGCCGCGTTGAGCCACCGGTTTGCACTGGCCCCGTCGCGCGCCGTGCTCGTCGGAGCCCTGTTGTGCGCCGCCGGCCCATTGACCCTCGCCTACACCGACAGTTTCGCGCTCGCGGTGCTCGGTTACTCGGTGCTGTCCGGTACGGGCGCCGGAATCGTCTATGCCACATGCACGTCCACCGTTGCGAAGTGGTATCCAGAGCAGCGCGCCGTCCGGGTCGGGTTCGTCACCGGAGCCTTCGGCTATGGTGCCGTGCCGTTCATCGCGCTCTTCGCCGCCGTCCTCACAGCAGGAAACCGAGCGGCAATCTTCGCAGGCGTTGGCATCTGCGTCCTCCTCGTCGTCGCCGTGTGCGGCGCGCTCTTGCGCGATCCGCCGGCGGGCTGGTGGCCACCCGAGATCGACCCCAAACTCTGGGCGATCGACAAGCGGGTAAACCGCAGCCTGCGCAACAACGTCGCAGCGGTGCGGCAGTACTCACCTCGCGAAGCCGTCCGGACGCCTGCATTCGTGGTGATGTATCTCATCCTGGTCTTCGCCGCCGCGGCCTCGCTGCTGGCCATCGTCTACGTCCCGTTCGTGGCGATGGCCCATGGGTTTTCGCTCGCCGTCGGAGCGTCGGCGGTTGGTCTGCTCGCTGTCGTCAACGGCGCGGGCCGCAGCGTCGCCGGTCGGATCTCCGACCGCTTCGGGCGCCGTGAGACGCTGAGCGCCGCGCTTCTGCTCGAGGGCTGCGCACAGTTGGGGCTCGTCTGTTCCGCATCGGCCGGACAGGTCGTCGCGTTCGTGGCCTTCGCTGCGCTGAGCGGGATGGCGGGCGGCGCGTTCTATCCGCTGTTCGCGAGCCTGGTTGCCGACTACTTCGGCGAGCGGAACGCCGTGCGCAATTTCGGCGTGGTCTATAGCGCCAAGCTGTTCGGCGGCATCATCGGCGTCGGTCTCCCTGCGATGGTGGTCGCATCGGATGGACTCACGCATCTGTTCGTCGCCGCCGGCCTCCTCAGCCTGTGCGCCGCCGTCATGACGCGGATGCTTCACCGACCCGGATACCCGGCGTTGCACCTGCCGCGGTAATCGCTGACCCCCGAAGGAGATCCGATGTCCAGCATGGCCGAACGAGAAGAGCTCAACGAGCTGAGCGGCGCCCTATTGAAGTGCGTGACCTCGTTGGCATCAAAGTGTGGCGACACACCGGCTATGCGTCGACTCGTCAATGACGCCGAACGCATCCTCAATGGCGTCGACCGGCTCGAAATCGATGCCGAAGAGCTCGAAGTGGCCCGTGGGCTCACCCCGTCCGTCGAGATGGTCCAGATCCCGGACACGCAGTACGACATCGACTTCTGGCGCGACGTCGATCACGAAGGTATCGGCGGGCGCAGCGGCGCGTAACGCCCAAACGTACATTTGGGCGCAAAAGAGCGAGTAGCGCGCACCATTTCGTCGATCTCGGCGCTGCGGTTACCCGCATCAACCGCTGATACGGTCCACGACGCCGTATGCGATCTCCATTACCGCGGTGTCTCGGAGCGACTGCACCACCGTTGGCGTTCACAGCTGGGGTTTACCTGTTGTCCAACTGTGGGTTGAATGCTTCCCTGATGATGTCCAGACGGCCGAGTAGGGCGGTACTCGTTTTCGCGGGGATCCTTGCACTGTTGTTGAGCGCGTCCTGCGCCGGAAAGCCTGCGCCCCGTGCCAGTACCGCGACCCCGATTCATCACCTGGTAGTGATTTTCCAGGAGAACGTGTCGTTCGACCATTACTTCGGCACGTACCCGAACGCCGCCAATGTTGACGGTCAGCCCTTCACTGCCATGCCCGGTACACCCAGCGTGGATGGCCTGACGCCAGGGTTGTTGACCCACAACCCGAATAGGGCGCAACCGATGCGCCTCGGGGGGCTGGCCCAACAGGTGACTTGTTCTCAAGATCATGAATACACCGCCGAGCAACTGGCATTCCACGGTGGAGCCATGGACCAGTTCGTCGAACACACCGACGTCTCGGACTGCACGCCACCGGTGTACAAGGTCCCTGGCCTCGTGATGGGTTACTACGACGGCAATTCTGTGACGGCTCTGTGGAACTACGCGCAGCATTACGCGCTGAGCGACAACTCGTACGACACCACTTTCGGGCCGTCCACCCCGGGTCATCTCAGCCTCGTCTCTGGTCAAACCCACGGGGTAGTAAAGGAGTTCATGCCGGGCGGGAAACCATTCCCGGCAGGTGACGTGGTCGAAAACGCCGGCGGCGGGCAGGGCACGGTGATCGGTGACCCTCAGCCGTTCGGCGATGACTGCTCGAGCCGCGACCAAGTGCAGCTCACCGATGACAACAAGAACATCGGCGACCTCCTGAACGCGAAGGATGTCACGTGGGGTTACTTCCAGGGCGGGTTCAAGCCGACCGCCACCAAACCCGATGGCACCGCTGTGTGCGGCGCGACCCACAACGTGGGGGCCGTCCTCGGCGGTACAGGCAAGTCGGGCCTGCTGCCGCTCGGCACGAAGGACGACTACATCCCCCACCACGAGCCGTTCCAGTACTACCGTTCAACGGCCAACCCTCACCACCTACGGCCTAACTCCGTAGATCAGATCGGCCACACAGACGCGGCCAACCACCAATACGACCTGTCAGACTTTTGGGCCGCAGCCGACTCGGGCCACCAGCCGTCAGTGAGCTTTCTGAAGGCACCGGGATACCAAGACGGGCACCCCGAATATTCCGATCCACTCGACGAGCAACAGTTCCTTGTCGAGACGATCAACCACCTGCAGAAGCTGCCCGACTGGAAGGACATGGCCATCGTCGTCTCATACGACGACTCCGACGGCTGGTATGACCACAAAGCGTCGCCGAACCTGTCGACATCCGCTTCGCCAGCGGACGCGTTGACCGCCCCGGGCACCTGCGGCGACTCCGTCGCCCATCCGTCCACTTACCAGGGCCGTTGTGGATACGGGCCACGACTGCCGCTGTTGGCGATCTCGCCGTATGCCAAACCAAACTTTGTCGACCACACACGGACGGACCAGACCTCGATCCTGCGGTTCATTGAGGACAACTGGGGTACCGGCCGCATCGGTGACGATTCGTTCGACGCCCGAGCCGGTGTGCTGGACAACATGTTCGCCTTCACCGGGCCCGCCCAACCGACGTTCATGCTCGACCCGATGACGGGCACTCCTCCCTAGACGGCGGGACTGCCGCCGGTGTTGGTGGCGGCTGATGGCAGCGCACGCATCCGCAGGCGAGCCGGACGCGCCACCGCTGGTCTTCTCCGGCAAGGAGTCGGGCACGTCGAAGCCGTGTGCCTTACGAGGGACGCGAAATTTCGTCTCGGAGGTGGCACGCCGATATGACGGACATGGAGGACCAGCGGTGAAACGATACTCACGTGGACCCCAGCGGGGACGGCCGCGGTGCGCTGACAGCGGCGGAACTGCCATGTGGATCGTGCGGCACCGAGTTGCCGCCGGACTCACGGTTCTGCAACAAGTGCGGCGCGCCAGTCAGGCCAGCCGCGACGGTGGCGGAGTACAAGCAGGTGACGGTGCTGTTCGCCGACGTCGTGCGCTCTATGGATATTGCCGCGGTCGTCGGGGCGGAGCGGCTGCGCGAGATCATGACCGAGCTGGTCAACCGCTCGTCGCGGGTAGTGAAGCGTTATGGCGGGACGGTGGACAAGTTCACTGGCGACGGGATCATGGCTGTGTTTGGCGCGCCGGTGGCGTTGGAGGACCACGCTGTGCGTGCCTGTCTGGCAGCCTTGGGCGTTCAGGAGGAGGCCAATCGGCTCGCCGTCGAAGTCCAAGACCGCGACGGGATCGACTTCCGGCTGCGGGTGGGGCTTAACTCCGGTCAGGTGATCGCCGGTGAGATCGGTTCGGGGCCGTTCGGTTATACCGCTGTGGGTGAACAGGTCGGGATGGCTCAGCGGATGGAGTCGGTCGCTCCGCCTGGTGCGGTGATGCTCGGCGCGTCCACTGCCCGGCTGGTTGAAGACACTGCCACTCTCGACGAGCCTGAGCATGTTCTGGTCAAGGGGGCCGACGCACCAGTCACCGCCTATCGGCTGTTGGGCATGGGCGAAGAGCATCGCGGCGTGGGGCCTGCTGAGTCGAATCTCGTTGGTCGGCAGTGGGAAATGGCCGCCGCTGAGGGCCTGCTGCAACGCGCCGTCGACGGCCACGGCGCGGTGGTCGCCCTGGTGGGGCCACCGGGCATTGGAAAGAGCCGTGTGACGCGAGAGATCGCCGCGCTAGCGGCCGCTCGGGGTGTCGACGTGTTCACCGCCTACTGCGAATCACACACCACCGACATTGCCTTCCACGTCGTGGCGCGGCTGCTGCGTGCAGCCACCGGTGTGCGTGGCCTGGACGGCCCGGACGCCCGTGACCGAGTGCGCTCCCGGGTGCCGGATGCAGACCCCGAGGACTTGTTGCTCTTCGATGACCTGTTGGGAATCGCCGATCCCGAGGTTGCTGCCCCGACTATCGATCCCGATGCCCGGCGGCGGCGGTTGACCGCGCTGGTCAATGCCGCCTCGCTGGCCCGCCAAGCACCAGCGGTCTATGTCATTGAAGACGCGCACTGGATCGATGAGGTCAGTGAGTCGATGCTGACGGAATTCTTCACGGTGATTCCGCAGACACCCTCGCTGGTACTGATCACCTACCGCCCCGAATATCGACGTGCATTGACGCTGGTGAGCGGTGCGCAAACCATCGCCCTTGCGCCGCTGAGTGATCCGGAGACCACAGCACTGGTCGCGCAACTGCTCGGGCCAGACCCCTCAGTCGGCACGGTGGCCACCATGATCGCCGAGAAGGCCGCCGGAAATCCATTTTTCGCCGAGGAGATAGTGCGCGACCTGGCCGAGCGCGGTGTCTTACGCGGCAACCGCGGCGCCTACGAGTCGACCGCCGATGTTGACGAGGTCAGCGTGCCAGCCACCTTGCAGGCGACCATCGCCGCCCGCATTGACCGGCTTGACCCGGCGGCCAAGCGCACATTGAGCGCGGCGGCTGTCATCGGTTCGCGGTTCAGCCGGGGTCTCCTCGAAACCCTGGGCATTGATCCCGTCCTCGGGGACTTGGTGGGCGGCGAGTTCATCGATCAGATCACATTTACCCCACAACCCGAGTACGTGTTCCGCCATCCACTGATCCGCGCCGTGGCCTACGAATCGCAGCTCAAATCTGATCGCGCCGAGTTGCACCGGCGCGTCTCGGCCGCAATCGAATCACGTGACCCCGCTGCGGCCGACGAGAACGCGGCGCTGATCGCCGAGCACCTGGAGGCTGCCGGTGATCTGCACGCCGCCTATGGCTGGCACATGCGCGCCGGGGCGTGGGCGACTACCCGTGACATCGCCGCAGCATGGCTGAGTTGGGAGCGTGCGGAAAAGATCGCCGACTCATTACCCGCCGATGACCCCAACCGGGCAGCCATGCGCATCGCCCCGCGCACCATGCTGTGCGGGACCGCCTGGCGAGTCCATGTGAACGTGGCCGGGGACCGCTTTGGTGAATTGCGGGAACTATGCGCCGCCGCCGGGGACAAGGCGTCGCTGGCAATCGCAATCGCGGGCCTGGTGATGGATCACGCTTATCAGGGCCGGGTGCTCGAAGCTTCGCGGCTGGCATCGGAAGCCATGGCCCTCATCGAGTCGGTCGGCGATGCGACCTTGACGGTGGGGCTGTCCTTCGCGGCAATCTACGCCAAGGGTGAGAGCGCCGAGTGGTGTGACGTGCTGCGGTGGTCGCAGAGGGTCATCGACCTGGCCGACGGTGACCCGTCTAAAGGCAACTTCATTTTCGGGTTGTCTCCGTTGGCGGCCGCCTTTGCGACGCGGGCTCTTGCCCGTTACTGGCTGGGTCGTCCTGGATGGCGCGACGACCTACGGCACGGCCTGGCCATGGCCCGCAGCGCCGGCCCCATGTCCTATGCCACCGTCGTCAGCTGGGTCTACTTCCCGGTGATACCGCTTGGCGGCCTGAGGCCCGACGATCGCGCGGTGCGCGAGATCGAGAATGCCCTGCGGATTGCCGAACGGTCTGGTGATGATCTCGCGGTGGCGCTCGCCCGGGTGACGCTCGGCGTTGGGCTGCTTCACCGCCCAACGGCTGCGGAGCGTGACCGCGGACAGGAGCTCTTGGCCGTGGTCAGCGAGGTGTTCCTGCGCCGGGGATACCTCCTGGGCGATTTACCGATCGTCAACGTGTACTTGGCGCGCGAGAGGGCTCGGCGTGGAGATCGCGATGACGCCATCCCGCTCATGCGTGCCGGCATCGACCATCTGGTCCGCAACGGACAACTGCTGGGGTGGGGCGTTCCTGCGACGGGTGTTCTGGTGGAGACACTGGTCGAACGCCGGGCCGACGGTGACGTCGCCGAAGCCGAGGCCGCGATCACCAGGTTGGCGGACGCGCCGGCCGGCGACCGGCTGGTTATCCGGGAAGTCTGGCTGCTGAGACTGCACGCGCTACTGGCGCAGGCACACGGCGATGAGGCCGCATACCGTGACTACCGCGACCGCTACCGCGCGATAGCGACATCTCTGGACTTCGAGGGGCATCTGAAGTGGGCCGAGGAAATGCCATGATGGTTACGAATAGCGCCGGCGTGCCGGAAGACTGGGGCAGCCCGCTAGCGATGGATATGCGTAACGCCGAAACGTACGTTTGGGCGCAGAAGTGCGAGTAGCACACACCATTTCGTCGATCTCGGCGCTGCGATAAACCCGCATGGCACCTGCGAACCGGCATAGACGCAACAGTCCCGAAATAGACGACATATGAGGGTCTACGAAACTCCGTCTCGAAGCCACCGACGCCGAGTACCGACAGCGGCGTTGTCGCCGCGGGCCTTGTCGCCGCCGCTGACGATGACGTGGGCGCCACGGGCGACGAGTTGTTCGGCGACTCCCCGGCCGATGCCGCTGGTGCTGCCGGTGATCAGCGCTGTTTGGCCGACGAAGTCCTGAGACACGCTTGGCTCCTTACTGTTTGGGCCACTGAAGGCGATGGTGTTTGGGTGGGGCGGTCCCGCCGGGGGTGAGCGGGGGCCGCCCCGCAGGGGTCAGGACACGGTGTCCAGGCCGGCGAGGATGTCGCTGACCTCGGTGCGGGTGGTGTAGTTGGGGTGCACGTCGATCCAGCGGATCACCCCGGTCGGGTCGACGATGACGACAGTGGGCATGGGTATGCCGTAGGTGCCGTCGGCATTGACCTCGGGCAGGTCTAAACCCATCGCGCGCTGCGCGGCTCGGGCATCGTCGGGGGGTGCGGTCATCACGCCGAGCCGTTTGGCGATCTTGTTGCCCGGATCGGACAGCACGGTGAAGGTCAGCGCGTTCTTCTCCTGGGCCGACAGTGAGCCGTCGGATTTCTGCGGGCTGATGGCCACCAGCGCAGCGCCCTTGTTGGCCAGCGTAGGGACGAGGTCGTCCTGGTAGGCGCGCAGCGCCAAATTGCAGTAGGGGCACCACGCGCCGCGGTATAGCACGACCACCGCGGTGCGCCCGCCCAGCGCGGCCGACAGGGTGGTCGGCGCGCCGTGGACGTCGAGCAGGTCGAAATCGCCGAGCGTGTCGCCGGGTTCGGCGATGCCGGTGGGGATGCCGTGAGCATCCAGGCCGGCCTGCTCGGCGCCGAACACACGGAGTACCTCGTCGGGGATCTGGCCGGCCCTCCCTGCGTCCATCTTGGCGACGCGATCGGCGATCGTGGTGGTATTGGTGTTTGCAGCGGTCGTCATCAAAGAGCCTTTCAGATGTGTGCCGGTGCCACACAACGGTTTCCGGCAGGGTCCGAATTTGCGACACGACGCTAGCTTGCATCCAGAAAAATGGAGTGTCAACTCCAAAAAGTCTGCTGAGCACTCGGTGCATCAGATTTTGGAGTTGACACTCCATTTTCATCGGGCTCCAATGGTGAGAAGACCATGACGAGATCGACGAGAGGCTGATGTGACGGGTCAGTTCGCACCCCAACACACCGCATGCGATCGCTCCAGTAGAAAGCCGCTCCGATGCCTACCACTGCACCAGAAAAGCTGACTCCCAAGGGCCGCGCGACCCGAGAACGGATCGTGGCCGCTGCCGCCGAACTGATGTCCCGGCGTGGGGTGGCCCGCACCACCATCGAGGACATCCAGGAAGCCGCTGCGGTGAGCACTTCGCAGATGTATCACTACTTCGCCGACAAAGGCGACCTGGTCGCAGCAGTTATCGACTTCCAGACCGAC
>NZ_JAVHWR010000228.1:0-13532 GCF_032159565.1 Mycobacterium sp. | reverse complement strand
TCGGCAGTGACGAAGGCACTGCCCAGAAGCGTGCCCAGATGCCCGTGCGCCAGGTTGTGCAGATTGGTGCTCAGGTGACTGACCACGCGGTCCTGCACCCGAGGACCCAGCACCAAAAGTGTGGTCGCGACGAGGAGCAGCGTCATCGCGTAGGCCACCGTGACTCGCACCGCGACCAGGCTGGAGCACATTCGCGACACCATCTCGTTCGACCATACCGACCGAGCCATTACGTCCGGTGTCGCGACAGGCAATTCCCTACGCGTTCAGTTCCGACGCGCAGGGTTCCGGCAGCAGATTTCGGCGGAGAATAGGGGGTACGCCACCTGTGCGCCGTGCCCCGGGAGGTACGGGGTCTCGTCTCAGCGTAGAGAAGGAGGTCGGTGGTGCTGGATTGGTCGCTGCTGTCGGGGCCGGTGCCCGTCGTGCTGCGGCTGGTCGCGCTCGCTACCGGAGTGTGGCTGGTGTGGTCGACATTGCCGTGGCGTCGTCGAGGGTGGCTGGCGATTGCGGAATTGATCGCCTGCTTGCCGGTGGCTGCCCTCGCGACGGTGGTGCTCGATCATCTTGCACGCAAAGTGTGGATGCTGTTCCCCGACCGTCTGGACCTGGCGGTCTATCTATGGGTTGGCGTCGCTTTGTTCGCAGTCTGCCTAGCGGTGCGACGTATAGCGTCGCGGCCGCGGCTGCGGCGCGGGGTTGTGCTGGTGACCGCGGCGGTAGCGATCGTTGCCGCGTGCGCCAACCAGTTCAACGCCGCCTACGGTGTGTACCTGACGCCGCGCGACGCGTTGGGCCTGGCCCACTACGACGACATCGCACTACGCGATGCCAAGGGCGACGGCCGGCTGCTACCCGACGTTGACCCGGTGTCGTCGCGGTGGTCGCCGCCCCCGGGATTACCGGGGCGCGGCAAGGTGACCTCGGCGCCGATTCCCGCGCCGGCATCCGGCTTCACCGCACGCATCGGCAAGATCTATCTGCCGCCTGCCTATTTCGCCGATCCCCGGCCGCGGCTGCCCGTACTGGTGTTGCTGGCGGGTCAGCCGGGGACGCCACAAGACTGGTTGAGCGCCGGGAAATTGGCGCGCATCATGGACCGATTCGCCGCCGATCACCACGGTCTGACCCCGGTGGTGGTGGTAGCCGACGACACCGGAAGCCGGTTCGGCAATCCCCTGTGCCTGGACTCGCGGCGTGGCAAGGCCGACACCTACCTCGCCAGGGATGTGCCTGCCTGGATAAGAACGCATCTCACCGTGGACCCGGACTCGGAAAGCTGGGCGGTCGGCGGCGTCTCGTACGGCGGCACGTGCGCGCTGCAACTGGCCACCAACCATCCCGATGTGTACCCGACGTTTCTCGACATCTCCGGTTCCGCCGAGCCCACGCTCGGCGACCGGGGCCGTACGGTCGCCGCGGCTTTCGGGACGGATCGCGCCGCATTTGTCCGGGTGAACCCACTCGATCTTCTTCGCGCTCGCCGGTACCCAGGCAGCGCCGCGGCGATCGTGGTCGGTACCGCCGATGTCGATACCAAACCCGATGCTCGCCTGATGTACCGGGCGACGACCGCGGCCGGAATGGACAGCCACTACACCGAAGTGCCGGGTTCGCACGATTGGCGCGCCTTTTCCGACGGCCTAGCCCGCGAGCTGCCGTGGCTGGCGCAGCGAATGGGCCTCACCGACGCAGCGGCGTAGTCCGTGGATCATCCTCTCGCGCAGGAGTTTTGAACGGTCCCAGGTGTGCGCCGCGTGTTGCAACGCGGCACCGGCCGCTGCCAGCGCATCCAGGCTGCCTTCGAGAAGGTCGACGTTGGGCGCCACCTGCCCCGCGAGGCTGGGCTGTTCCTGATAGGCGGCGAACACCAAATGTGTCACGTCGTGCAGGGAATCACGCAGACGGACGCCGGTGCCGGGATCCATCACGTCGGCCAGCACGTGCTCAGCGCCGGTGCCCCCGGCCAGCGGTGGGTGCCGTCGGCTAAGTCCGCTCTACGCGCACAACGTCCGCTACTGCGCGCCTCTAAGCGCCCGGTCGACGCACGTCGTGCGCGATCGCGAATCCGTCACCGCTTTCAAGTTCCTCCGCGGACTGACTGACGATAATGCGGCTACGGTTGGGCGACAACAGGATCGAAAGTAAGTGATGGGCGGTCCCGGCCGAAAACGCGACACGGTTGACGCGGAGCAGCGCGGCGCCGATAGAGGTAGCCAGCAGTTGTGCGTAACGGGGGCCGGCGATTTCGGCGGTGAATTCGTGTTGCATGCGGTCGACGGTGACACCGGCGGCCGACAACAGGCTGTAGAGCGGGGTGCGCCGCAGTTCGTCCTGATCGATGTCGTCCGCTAGGTCCGCCGGCAGCCACGCCTCCGTGACCATCAGCGGTTCGCCGGTATGGCGCTCGCGCCGCACCCGGCTGATGTGCAGCGCGTCGCCGTCGAATTCCACCTTGCCCGCCATCGCCTGCGGTGCCGGGCGCATGCCGAACTCCAGGACCTCCACCTCGGTCTCGAACTGCGTTTGGCGTAGCTCGTCCATGACCGACCCGCCGCGCTCCCGTGGTGCCGGCACAGCTCCACGCACGAATGACCCCACGCCGTGCCGGCGCTCGATATAGCCCTGGTCGGCCAGATCGCCCAGGGCACGCCGCACGGTGATGCGGGATACACCGAACTGCTCGCAGAGCGTCTGCTCGGTGGGCAGCGGCTCCCCGACCGGGATGGCTCCGCGGGCGATCTCGTCGCGCAGCACGAGGAAGAGTTGCCGGTGCAGCGGCACCCCGGTACCCGGCATTACAGGTGCGGCGTTCTGAGTCATGGCAGACCCAGCCTATGGCCGCGGGTCGGCACCACACCGCTGAGCACGCCATTTCCTCCGATTTGAAAGCCCTTGCGGACGGATGAAAGATGTATTGTTATTATAACAACATGAGTACAGTCATCGCTGGTCGGCCCGCACCGCCGACCGACCCCGAGGGGCCCACTGGCGCCCTGGCCACGTGGGTCCACGACGTTGCGTGGGATGAGATTCCACCCGCGATCGTCGAGCGAGCCAAACACCTCATCCTCGACGGCGTGGGCTGCGCGCTGATCGGTGCGCAGCTGCCGTGGTCGCGGGTGGCCACTGAGGCCGTCCTCGACGTCGACGGAACCGGGGAAACGATGGTGATCGGGACGGGACGCACCGCCAGCGCTCCCGCAGCGGCCGTCCTGAATAGCACCTATATCCAGGGATTCGAGCTAGACGACTTCCATCCCCTGGCGCCAGTGCACAGTTGCTCTTTAGTCATTCCAGCGCTGGTGTCGACGGCCACGCCGGCCACCTCCGGTGCCGAGTTTCTGCTGGCCGCGATCGTCGGCTTCGAGGTCGGCCCGCGCGTCGGGTACACGCTGCATGGTGCCCAAATGCTCGACCGCGGCTGGCATTCGGGCGCGGTGTTCGGCACGCACTCCGCGGCGATGGCGTCGGGCAAGCTACGCGGCCTGCAGTCAGCGCAACTCGAGGACGCACTGGGCCTCGCGGCCACCCAGTCGGCCGGCCTGATGGCCGCGCAGTACGAAGCGATGAGCAAACGCATGCATCACGGCTTCGCTTCGCGCAACGGCTTGTACGCCGCGGCGCTGGCCGCGCATGGCTATACCGGGATCAAACGCGTCTTCGAGCGCGACTACGGAGGTTTCCTCAGTGTGTTCGGCGAAGGCCACCATCCGGTGGCGTCGGCTCTGACCGACGGGCTGGGCCACCGGTGGGAAACCTCGATGATCATGGTGAAGTCCTACGCGGCGATGGGCGGCCTGCACGGGAGCATCGAGGCCGCGCGGGAACTTCGCAAATCGCTTGACCCGACACGCATCCGGGACATCCGCATCGGTGTCGGCGAGACCGTGTACAAGCACGGCTGGTGGAAACCCGACCGACCGCTCACGGCGATCGGGGCGCAGATGAACATCGGCTACGTCACCGCCGCAGCACTTGTCGACGGCAACGTGCTACCGGAACAATTCACGCCGGCCCGCCTTGATGGCGATGACATTTGGGAACTGCTCGACAAGACCGAGGTCGATCTCGACGAGTCGCTCGCGGACGCGCCCGTCGCGCAGCGATTCCGCACCGACCTGACCGTCACGACCGATGACGGGACGGTGCACCGCACGAGAATCGAGCAGCCGCACGGCGCCCCATCGGATCCGGTCACCAACGACGAGATTGTCGCGAAGTTTCACGCACTTGCCGACCGGGTGACCGGCTCCGGTCGTGCGCGTGCGATCGAGCGCGTGGTGCTGGCACTCGATGACCTCAGCGACGTAGCCGAATTCGTCGATCTGCTCGCAGCACCTGTGTCCAGCGCACTCGATACAGCGAGCCGATCATGACGACTACGGCCGCCCGTCAAGCGCTGCGCGATTTCCTTGACCGGCGTGAACTCGTGGTCGCGGCCGGCGTGTTCGACGGGATTTCGGCGCACCTCGCCCGGCGCACCGGTCAAGCCGCCGCGTACCTGACCGGCGCGGGGGTGGCGGCCTCCGGATTCGGGCTGCCCGACATCGGGCTCGTCACCCAAACCGAGATGGCCGATCGCGTTCGGATGATCGCCGGTGTTCTGGGTGACATCCCGCTGATCGCCGACGCCGACACGGGTTACGGCGCACCCCTCAATGTGGTGCGCACCGTGAAGCTGTACGACGCCGCGGGTGTCGCTGCCATTCAGCTTGAGGACCAGGCATTCCCGAAACGCTGCGGGCACCTGGCCGGCAAAGAGGTCATCGACGCCGGCGCATTTGAGCAGACGATCTCCGCCGCGGTGGACTCGCGCTCCGATGCCAACCTGTTGGTGATTGCCCGCACCGACGCCCGCGGCCCGCTCGGGCTGGACGAGGCGATTGCCCGGGCGAATCGGTACGCGCAGGCAGGCGCCGACATCATTTTCGTCGAAGCCCCGCAAGGCGTCGACGAGGTCGAACGGATCGCGCGCGAAGTGGACGCTCCGCTGCTGATCAACCTGGTTCTGGGAGGACTCACCCCGCTGGAGTCCGCAACCCGCTTGCAGGAGTTGGGCTACGCCGTCGCGATCCATCCCGGTAATGCGTTGGCGCAGGCCACTTTCGGCATGCTGAGCGCGATGTGCGAACTCAATGGCCGCGATCCCGCCGACCTCCTGCCACGTGGACCCGCCGATTTCTTCAATCTGGTCGGACTGGCCGAGTGGGCCGAAATCGATCAGCGATACGCCGACAAGGAGGCACCGTCATGGGCCTGACGATCATCGAAAAGATCCTGGCCCGAAAGGCGGGTCGTAGTACGGTGGCGGTCGGTGACACCGTCGTCGTCGATGTCGACATGACCGTGCTGATCGACCTGCAGTTCGCGACGATGTGGCTGGAGCCCAACCGCATCCACGACCCCGACAAGCTGGCGATCGTGATGGATCACGCGGTGCCCGCGCCGACACTCAAAGACGCTGCCGGCGGACCCCGGGCACGCAAATTCGCCGCCGACTTCGGCATCAGGAATTTCTACGACGTCGGCCGCCACGGCATCTGCCACCAGGTGATCGCCGAGAACGGGTTGGCACGACCTGGGGAAGTACTGGCGTGCACGGATTCTCACACCTGCGCAGCGGGCGCGTACAACACCGCCGCGCGTGGGCTGGGGCCAGCGGAGGTGTACTCCATTATGTGCACCGGTACCACATGGTTTCAGGTGGCGCCCACGATCCGCTACGAACTCGGCGGGGTCAAACCCGCGGAGGTCAGCGGAAAGGACATCTTCCTGCACATCGCCAACGAATACGGTGACGCCGCCAACGTGAACCTGGAATACGGCGGCGCCGGACTCGGCGGAATTCCGATGCACGACCGGCGCACCATCGCCACCCAGGGTGCCGAAGTGTCAGCCGACTTCAGCACCTTCGAACCCGACGACGTACTCCGCGCATATCTCGATACGTGCGGCGTCACCGCATACCGTGCCGCCGAACCCGATCCCGATGCGACCTACGCCGACGTCCGCCATGTCGAGCTAAGCACGCTGGAACCATATGTGGCACGTCCGGGTACGGTGAGCCGCAACGGGCTGCCGGTCTCGCGGTTGGGGCAACAGAAGGTCGACCAGGCGTTCATCGGTTCGTGCGCCAATGGTCAGCTCGAAGACCTCGAGATCGCGGCGAACGTGTTGCGCGGCAAGACCGTTGCCACCGGCGTACGGCTGCTTGTCACGCCCGCCTCTCAGGCCGTGTACCGAGAGGCGATGCGGCGCGGCTACCTGCAGGACATCGCCGATGCCGGGGCGGTGGTCACCAACTCCACCTGCGGTGCGTGTTTTGGCTATCACATGGGAGTGGTGGGTCCCGGCGAGGTGTGCATCACGTCGAGCACCCGAAACTTCACCGGCCGGATGGGCAGCACCGACGCCGAGATCTTCATGGCGTCACCGGCCACCGTGGCGGCCTCAGCGATCACCGGCTACATCACCGACCCAAGGAGTGTCACGGCATGAACCTGCGCGTCACCGGCCGTCTGTGGGTCTTCGGGGACAACCTGAACACGGACGCGATGTACCCGGCGTTTGCGATGAAGATGGATCCGCCCGAGGCCGCCAAGCACGTCTTCTACGAAGTCCGGCCGGGGTGGACCGAGCAGGTGGCGGCTGGCGACATTGTGGTGGCGGGGACCAACTTCGGGGTCGGATCGTCGCGACCGGTCGCCGCGCTGTTCGTGGAGCTCGGTGTCGCCGGGCTGGTGGCCGAAGAGTTCAACTCGTTGTTCTTTCGTAACGCGGTCAACGCGGGGCTCGCAGCGATGACCGTTCCCGACGCCACCACGCTGTTTCGCGACGGTGATACCGGCATGTTCGACCTTGCCGATGGCAGCTGGCGCAACGAAACGACTGGCGCCGCAGGCACGGTGCCGCCATTGCCCAATCTCATCCTCGACATCATCGCCAGCGGGGGCGTGTTACCGAGGCTAGCCGCCCAGGGTTATCTGCCCGCCGAGCTCGGGGATGTGCTGCGCTCCAGCGCAGTACAGATGAGAGGCGCGGGCAGCGGTGCCTAACCTTCTCGGCAAGCTATTGCGTGGTGTGCGCGCAGATCAGCGACGCAGCCGGCTGTCGGGCATCGGCTTTGCCGCGGGCGGAAAGATGCGAGTCAGCAGCCCCGCGTTCACCGACGGCGGCACCATCCCGACGAAACACGCCGGAAAAGGCGTCGGCGACAACATCTCCCCCGCGCTGGACTGGACCGGCGCGCCGGCCAACACCGAGCAGCTGGTCGTGGCCATCGAAGACGTCGACGTGCCGCTGCCGCGCCCGCTGCTGCACACGATCGCGCTGATCGAGCCGAACATCCACCGGCTCGCCGAGGGTGCACTGCGGGCCGGCACCGCCGGACTGCGCTTCGCTCGCACCCCGCTGGGATCGGCATACGCCGGTCCGCGTCCGATGCCGGGCCACGGACCACATCATTACAAGTTTCACGTATTGGCACTCGACGAGCCCGTGCCCGACACCGCCACAACGGCCCGCGGCGTGCTGGCGACAACCGACGGACACGTCATCGCCACCGGCATGCTGACCGGTACCTACCAGCGTTGACGGTCGGCCAACCAACGATGCCTCACGCGGGGCCTCCGCTAGTCAGCGGTTATCATCTACGCCGGTTCGGGGCGGTCCGAACCAGGTGTGCAGCGCGGTTTTCAGGCATGTGGTGTTTGGCGACGTGAAAGATGTCGCTGCCCAGGCGAGTACGCCGTCGGGACGGATGAGGGCGGCGGACAGGTCGGGCCGTCCCAGCACCAGCGCGGAGACGATGTGTACCCGGTCGTGCCAGGGCTCGGTGGCTTCGCGGATCGCGCCGGCCTGCGGTGTATGCAGGAGAACCGGCCGCCCGTCGGACATGATCGCGTACAGGGTGGTGTCGTCAACGACGAAATCCGGCACGTGGCCGCCGAGGAGTTCGTGATCGGGTCCGGCGTCGTAACGCAGGGGGTAGCGCACGCCCACACCGGATAACATCCGACCGAGGTATTCCTTGACGTCGGGGATGTCCATCAGGTCGCTCATGATCTCGCGGAGTGCCACGACCTGGGGGGTCGGCGTCAGGAGGGCGGCCTGGGCTCGGGTGTTGTTCAGGACGGCTGCGCCCACCGGGTGCCGCTCGCGCGTGTAGGTGTCGAGCAGCTCGTCGGAGCCCGACCCGCGTAACACCGCGGCCAGTTTCCAGCCGAGGTTTACCGCGTCCATGATTCCGAGGTTGAGGCCCTGGCCGCCCAACGGCGAGTGCACGTGGGCGGCGTCACCTGCCAGCAGCACCCGGCCCTTGCGGTAAGTCGCGGCCTGCCGGGAGTTGTCGCGAAATCGCCGGCCCTCTTCGATCTCGGTGATAGCCACGTCGACTCCGGTAACGCGCCGGATGGCGTCGCGCATTTCCTGCACGGTCATCGGCGACCGGTCACGGTCCCCGTCATCGGCGCCGGGCGTATTGACGTCGCGCTCGTTCAGCCGGACACGTACCCAACCGTCGTGTGGGCCCGTGTGTTGCAGGCTGCCGTGCTCGTTGTTGGTGGGCGCCGGGAAGGACTCCCCGTCAGCCAATTTGAGGCGGACGACGCGGCCGAGCACTATTGAGTCGATTCCCGGAAAATCGAATCCGGCCAGCTTGCGCACCGAGGAGCGTCCGCCGTCGCAACCGACAAGATAGGAGGCCGTGAACTCACGCTGTCCTGAGCGCGTGTCGAGTTCGACTTGCACATGCTTGTCGTCGTGGCTCAAGGCGGTGACCGTGTGGTCGCGGAGCAACTCGACCCCGAGGCCCGTGGCGTGGTCGGTCAGAAGCCGCTCCAACTCGGGCTGCCAGATCAGGGCGGGCACCCGGTTCTGTTCACCGTCTATCGTGGCGTCGACCTTGTGGATCCATGCAAAGTGGGCGTGGTTACTGCCCATGTCGCGGCGGTAGTCGCCCCGTCCGCTCTGGTGGCGGGTCTGGAGTTGGGTGCCCAATCCCCTGCGCCGCAACGCCTCAGCGGCCAGGACCCCGACCCCGCGGGCCTTTTGCAGGGTGTCGGGCTCGGCCAGTTGTTCGACTACGACGGAGTGGATTCCGGCGATCTCCAGCTCGGCTGCCAGCGCCAGCCCGACGGGCCCCGCTCCGACGACGAGGACTTGACTGTCAATCTTCCCTTCGTTCATTTCGTCTTTAGCTGACCTGTGCGAGTTTGGGAATGACTTCATCGCCGAGGCGGCTGACGAAGCCGACGGGGTCGGTGATGTGTGGCAGCGGTATGACATTGACGAGATCGAACCCGAGTACGGCGTATTCGGCGGCCGTCGACACAAAGCCGTCGACGTCGGCGAGCGGATCGATGAGGATGCCCAGCGTCTTGCGAATGTCTGCAGGATCACGGCCGACATCGTCACAGTGGCGGTTCAGCACGTCGAGCTTGTGCCGCGTTTCGTCCGGCGGTCCGGCGGCGAGGCTGATGTTCCACACATCGGCGTACTGGGCGACCAGGCGCAGCGTCTTCTTATCCCCGGCACCGCCGATCAGGATCGGAGGCCGTGGCCGTTGAATCGGTTGTGGGGCACAGAGTGTTTCGGCGAGTCGGTAGTGCTTGCCCTCGAAGGGCCCGTTGTTGTCGCTCCACATTTGCTCGCAGATCTGCAGCGTTTCCTCCAGCATCTCGAACCGCTCGCCGAGCGGCGGGTACGCGATACCCAGCCCGGCGTGTTCACGGTCGTACCATGCGGCGCCGATGCCGAGCATGGCACGGCCCTGCGACAGCACATCGAGGGTGGTGACCGTCTTGACCAACACTCCGGGATAGCGGTATGTGACGCCGGTGACCAACATGGTCAGCGCGATGCTCTCGGTCTGCCCGGCGAGAAATCCCATCGACGTGTAACCCTCGAGAAACGGATCCTCTGCAGGTGCCACCCCTTCCATCTGAAAGAAGTGATCGGCCAGGGTGAACATGGTGGCGCCAGCCTGCTCGGCCGCCTGGGCGGTGGCGGCCAGGGTCGGGCCAATAGCCTGTGGGCCGTCCGGGCGCTTGAAGTTGATGTAGTGAATGCCTAATTCCATTGCGGTGGTGTTCCTTTCATTATCCCGTGGTGTTCGCCGATGAACCATCCAAGGCGACGCCTGGTTCGACGTCGACGATGATCATGTGCGGTCCGTTGCCCGCCGTGAACGCTTGCTTCAGGGCAATGGCCAGTTCGTCGGGCCGCCCGGTTCGCACCGCGGGAATGCCGTAGCCCTTGGCCAGCGCCTCGTAGTCGAGGTAGTCGAGGTCCAGACCAGGCACATCGGTGGTGGTGAGGTAATCGCCGAAGCCTTTGAGGATTCCGTACTCGCGGTTGACCAGGACCAGGAACGTGATTGGAAGTCGGCGGTTGGCCGCGGTGTACAACCCCTGGATGCCGTACTGGGCGCTGCCGTCGCCGCTCACTGCGAGCACCGGCCGCTCGGGTTGGGCGAGCTGGGCACCCACCGCGGCCGGGATGGCGAACCCGAGGCCACCTGCGGCGCAGAAGAAGAACGATCCCGACCGGCGCACCTTGAGGCGGTCCCACATCGCGGCTGCCCCGTTCATCGATTCGGTCACAACGATGCCGTTGTGACCGAACAGCGGCCCCAGGATGTCGTAGACCTGGGATGCGGTGAGTGTGTCGACTGCGGGCGGGATTTTCAGCGGTGTGAGCGGTGCGGGTGCGCGCCGGTTGGTCTGCGGCAGGAGTTTCAGCAGACCCCGCAGAGCGAGGGCCGGGTCTGCGACGAGCGCGTCGCCGAGCGGCGCGCGGGCGGCCACGTCCGGATCGTCGACGATCGCAACGAGTTCGGCGCCGGGCGGCAGGTAGTTGCCCGGCGCGTACGGGTAGTACTGAAACACCGGTGCCCCGACGACAAGCACGAGGTCGTGCCCCGCGAGTGACTCGGACAGCCACGCAATGCCCGCGGGAAGGCTGCCCCGGAAGTATGCGTGGTCGGTGGGAAACCCGACGCGGGACGTGTTCGGCGCGAGCCACACCGGCAGATTCTGGCGTTGCGCCAGCGCGACGCCTGCCTCAAACCCGCCCGGTGCCGCGTCCAGCCCCGCGCCCACCACCAACACCGGATTGCGGGCGGCAGCGAGACGCCGCGCGAGCGCGTGCAGCTCGACGAGGGCGGGGACAGAGCGGCCACTGAGCCGGCGAGCCGCCAGCAGTTCTGTGGCGCCGGCTTCCGCTGGCTGCTCAAAGTCGTCCATCGGCAGCGACACGAACACCGGGCCCGCAGGCGGCAGTGCCGCGTAACGGAATGCCCGAGCGAGGGCAGCGGGCACGTCCTGAGCGCGGGGGGGCTCGAACGCCCACTTGACCGCCGGCCTGGGCAGTGTTGTCGGATTGGGGTTGGCCAGCAGAGGTTGCATCGTCAACGTCGCCCGCACCTGTTGGCCGGCGGTGATGACCAACGGGCTGTGCCCGCTCGCGGCGTTGATGATCGCCCCCATCGCATTGCCGAGGCCCACCGCGGTGTGCAGGTTCACCAGGGTGGGCTCCCCGGTCAGCTGTGCATAGACGTCGGCCATGCCGACCACCGCGCCCTCGTGCAAGCCGAGAACGTAGTCGACGTCGACGGGGAAGTCGGCCAGGAATGGCATCTCGGTTGACCCCGGGTTGCCGAATACCTTGCGCAGGCCCAGCGCCCGCAGCAATCCCCAGGTGGCCTGGTGAACGGTGGCCATGGCGAATCACTTCCTGCGATCTAGGTTTTCGGGTGGAGTGTGCGTGCTCGGGCGGCGTTGACCGCCAGGGCCGGCACCGTGTGAGCGGATTGGGCTCGCCAGCAGATCACGCCGTCTGGTCGGACGAGCAAGCCCGCCGTTGCCGGCGTGGGAAAGATCCTGTCCCATGTCAGCTGGTCGGCTATGTCTTGTTGGCGGAGCGTACGCAGCCGCACCCCGGCGACCGGATGAGTTCGCAGGTCGGAGGCGTAGGAGCTGGCGTCGGGGGCGAGGAAGGTAAACCCGCGCGGATCCAGCAGATCGAGCGTGCTCGAAATGGCCCCTTTGAGTGGGATGTGTGGAGCGCGGGTGCCGGGCTGTCCGCTCGGTTGCGCCGGATCTTCTATGGGCAGTTCGGGATCGAAACCTACGGCTGTGGCCATCGGGTAGCGGAATCCCAGCGTGATCGGATTGGGGTCGAACTGGTCGAACTGCCGGAAGAATTGGCCGATCCCGTCCCCGGCGCGCAGCATGACGTGTTTGAGGGTGAACTCGGTGATCGGTTGTCGTTCGGACTCGTAGGAGTCCAGTAGTGCGTCTCTAGCGTCTCTCGCACAGACGGCGGCCATTTTCCAGGCGAGGTTGTGCGCATCGGCGATTCCGGTGTTGCCGCCGAATCCACCGTAGGGCGGCATGAGATGCGCTGCGTCGCCGACCAGGAAGATGCGGCCCTTGCGGTAGCGGTCGGCGATGAAGGCTCCGGTACTCCAGGTCATCGCGCTGCGAACAGTTACGTCGAGGTCG
This sequence comes from Mycobacterium sp., assembly GCF_032159565.1. GTDB lineage: Bacteria > Actinomycetota > Actinomycetes > Mycobacteriales > Mycobacteriaceae > Mycobacterium. Next base: position 1,026 of record NZ_JAVHWR010000228.1, on the reverse strand, counting down.
GCTACGCCGACCACAGACCGGATCATCGGAACCGCCGCGGTAGCAGCAGAATTCGGATCAATGGAGTCCAGGTCGGTTCTGGGGGTCAGGGCGAACCAGTTGTGGTCGCGAGCGTCGCTGCGGACGAACAACAGGGCGCCCTCAGCCGGGGCGACCATTGCGCTGATCCGACGTCCGCGCAGTGCCGGCTCGAGGTCGGCGTCGAACAAGACGCTAAGACCTCGTCCCGGAATCGGTTGGCCGTGGCGGCCTATTCCCAGGCTGGTGCGGATCGTGCCCCTGGCACCGTCGGCGGCAACCAAGTACCGGGCGGTGATCCGATTCGGTGGCACGGCCGGCGTGCGCGTGCCGACAATGGATGGAGACCACACCACGTCTGCGGTGACGGCGGATTCGTGCTGCTCGATGTTGACGGCTGTGCAGCCATAGAACAGCTGGGCACCCAACTCGGCGCTGCGCTGCAACAGAATTGGTTCCATTCGGTCCTGGTCACATGCGTAATGCGTGGTGGGGCTCAGTCGGTTCTGGCGGGCCAATGCGAGTGGTAGATGTATCCGCTCGTAGTCACCGGAGAGGCTATCGCCGATCGCCACACCGAAATGGTTTTCGCCCGCGGCACGTATCGCTTCTTCGATGCCGGCGGAGCGATACAACTCCATCGTTCGGGCGCTGACACCGCGCAACTTGGGATGGCTAGATGTCGCGGCATGCCGCTCCACCAGCCAAACACGTAATCCCTGCTGCGCCAGAAACATTGACGCAGCCAACCCGACGAGGCCGCCGCCGACGACCAGAACGTCACAATCGCATGTGTCGACCGCCAATTCCGACATTGCCTGATCAGCCGCCGTTCGGAGGGGTGGCGTCGGTCATGGTGCCGACGAGCAGGCAGGGCGCGTTGGATCGATTGCTCCAGGCGTGGTTGGTGCCGCGGATGATGACGGTGTCGCCGGGCCGCATGAGCGTCTCATCGGTGTCGGTGACCAGGTAGATTTCGCCGCGGACGCAGGTGAGGCAGTCGAGGGT
>NZ_JAVHWR010000227.1:0-24709 GCF_032159565.1 Mycobacterium sp. | reverse complement strand
AGGGTCCACGCCCGGATATAACTGCACCGCATCGGCACGCGAGCAACGCCGACGGCCAGCGCTCGGACGGCCATCCACCCACGCAGCGACTCGAGCGCCTGGTCGTTCATGGGACAGCACGCGGCGTTATGCAAAGCACGATCGGCGCTCAAGGACAACTAGGGACCCTGTCGTTCGACTTGGTGCCCGATGAGCCGATCGGCGATCGGCGTGGTCCTATTCCGGTCCAGATACAAACTCAACTCGTCGCGGATCAGCTCGCAGACGGCGACGAGGTCGAGGTCAGCGGCGTTTGGGACGGCAACACCGTGGACGCCGACCAAATCGTCACCTTTTCGGCCGACGCTCATCCGAAACGACGACCGCCCCCATCGCGCACTGAATTGCCGCGGGACAAAGCACCGAAGCGTCGATGGGGTCGTACCGCAGCACTCGTCGCACTGGTCGGTGTGGTCGTGTTGACCGCGGCTGCCGTCGTCTGGTTCACCGACGGATTCGGCGTCTGGACCCGCCCCGGGCCGATCGTCAAGCCGGTGAGCGCAACCGTGTTCTCGCCCAATGGCGCTCCGGACAATCCGCAGAGAGCCGGCTTGGCGATCGACGGCAACCCGGACACGTCGTGGTCCACCGTCACCTATAAGGATCCGATCCCGTTCCCGAACTATGTCGAGGGCGAGGGGCTGTTGTTGCATTTGTCCGATCCGACCGCGCTGAGCGCCGTCACCATCGACTTGTCCAGCTCGGGGACCGAGGTCCAGATCCGCTCGTCGCCGACTGAAACCCCGGCGAAGTTGTCCGACACCACAGAGTTGACGCCAACCACGCCGCTGCAGCCGGGCCACAACCGTATAGCGGTCCATGACACGACCAAGACGTCGAATGTGCTGGTGTGGATCACCAAATTGGGGACGACCAACGGCCAGAGCCGGACGGACATCTCCGAGATCACGCTGCAGGCGGCTGCGTAGCGCAAGGCCGGACACCTCACCGCGGCCGACTTCATGGGCTCATATGATCTCGGGACAATTATCCGTGCGGTTAGGGCTGCGACGAGGCCGTGAGCTGCGGCCGGCCATGCCGGCTTCACCCAATTCGCGATAGCGGCCGGCGCAGCGCGCGCGGTGCTCACCGCGACCTGAAACCGTTCGGCAGCTCGCCGTAGCGGCCAACCATCCTCCACAACGCAACGGGCCAAGCGCAGACGCCCGGTCTCGGACAAAGGGGCATTACGGTGAGACACAAGACCTCCGAAGTTGAGTTTGTGCCTTCTTCAGCAGCTCGCACTTCACTCGGAGGTCTTCGCTATGTCACCAAGGCACGCCGTAACTAGGCTCGTATGCAAATCATCAGAAAAACGTGGAGAAACTTATTCGCGAGATCCAGGCAAGAGCTCATCCAGACTAAGTGTCGGCTGGAAACCATTTGCAGGACAAGCGATCCCGCCCGCCGTCAGGGATCGTCTGCCCGACTGCCGTCTCGAGCTTTACCACTATTGGTGCGAGGCTCGGACGGCACGCGTCAAGCTGCACGTGAAACATCGACAACCTCAGCGCCGCCGGAGAGTTCGGACGAGCAGACGGGGTCTTAGGCATTCCGGTGCGATCGGGGCGTTCGCAGCGAGGTCATCGATCAGCGCGTCGGCGTAGTCGGCCAAACCTGCGGCGTCGATGTCGTACGGCGCCGCCTCCTCGAGGGCAAGACGGCCCGACGCCCGCCGGAGTACGGTGATCGCGCCCTTGAGATTCTTGCGCTGAACATGGGTGATGCCGACCGCGAGCTGGGCAAGCGCTTGCCACAATGTTTTCTCGTCGTCCGGGCCGTTCTTCCACGCTGCCTCGAGCACCTCGTGCGCGTTGAACGCCAGGCCCCGGTCCAGCAGATCCTGGGCAAGGGCCAGGGTCTCGGTTGGCGGCAACTCGAGGTCATCCGGAATGCGTGGAATGCCTTCGCTTCCCCGCGGAAGTGGTCGACCGAGGGTATCGCGGGGACGATCGCTTCGGGGTCGGCCGGATTCATCGCGCGCACGCTCATCCACGGGCTCATCATGGCATCAATGCAGGGGCGACTGTTCGCCATGCTCGGGCCAGCTGGCCAAGAAGAAGGGCCGCATCTCCGCGGCCTTTCTCTGCCGGAGCTCCCGGAATCGAATCCGCCCAGAAATCGGGCTGGGGCAGGTCGTGCACCGCGTCGCCCAACTCCGAGATTCGGCGGCCGTCGCCCGAGCTGGCCCTCCTGCGGCGCCTTGCCCGGCGGATAGGAAACCCTTCCCTTTCAGGAGTGGAATCTGGCTTCCCGGCGATTACGCAGCCACCACTTGATTCACGACCATTAAGCCCAAGCCGCACGCAGCGGCGAAACCTATTGAAGTCAGACACTTTCGTCCAAGCAGACCAGGAGCTCACATGAACGCAAACCGCCAAATCCTCCGCTGGCTTACCACTCAGCTGGCCTCCTACCTAGAGGTGTCGGCAACCACCATCAACCCCATGGTTCCCCTCGCCGAAATGGGGGTCGACTCGGTGCACGCGATCAGCCTCGTCGGTGACGTCGAAATGCATTTCGACATCGATGTCGACCCGACGATGATCTTTGACTACCCCACTCTCTCCCGCATTGCAGATTTCATCGGCACCGCCGTCGCCGAGCAGCAACAGGTGGCATAGGCGACACCGCAGCACCCGCCGCCCTACCACCGCCGCGGCGGTTTTCGGCGCTCCGGTCGCTTACCACGGCACAAAATTTGCCAAGCCGTCGATTCCTATGCCTCGCCAGTGCTCGCGTATCGCCAGTAATTCGGGGTTGTCAAACGATGCGGCACGGGCCAGTATCATCAGTGCACCGGTTTGCTGAGATCGCCAGCTGTTGGTGGGCCGTCCAATTTCACAAGGAGTCAGCCATGATCCTTTTGCGACCCACTCCCGGCGGGCCGTAGCCGCCGGACAGGATTCACTATGGGGGCATCACTCACCTCATCGCCGGCCTCAAGCTATATGCAGGGGGCGTGCATCGGGGTGAGGTCACGCCAGCTAAGAGAAGTCTCGTCTTCGGCTCGCCGCCTCGGCCGCATCAGGCGCAAGCTCTGAACAACGCTCCAGCCACCAGCTTGGCGACGATACGGAGGAGCAGCGATGACCACAGGTGACACCACCGTTGGGTGGGCGCCGCGTATCGGGCAGAAAAACCTTGTTGCGCAATTGCGTTCGCAGTTCGAAGTTCACGCCGACAACCGCCATTTGACGTTCCTGAACGAGTCCGGGCGACATCTCGTACCCGAAGTGACGAGTTTCGGCGATCTCGATCGCGATGCGCGCGAGATGGCCGCTTGGTTGAGTTCACGGCCCGAGGCCAAGCGACCGGTGCTGCTCTTATTCGAGCCGGGTATCGATTTCTGGCGCGCGTTCGTCGGCTGCCTTTACGCTGGAGTAGTCGCGGTGCCCACCCCGCTGCCCATCGATGAGCGGAGCATGAAGCGCGTCGCCGGGATCCTTCGCGACGCGGACAGCAGCTTGGCGTTGACCACCGAGAGGCTGCGCGGCCTGCTCACCGCGGGCATCGAAGGACTGGATCTCGGTCGCCCGCTGCGGTGTGTTGCCAGCAACGACGCGGCGCTTGCTGATCCGGACTCGTGGGCGATGCCGCAGCTCACCCCTGAGACCGTCGCCTTCCTTCAATACACGTCCGGCTCGACTGGCGATCCTAAGGGCGTCGCCGTCACCCACGGCAACTTGTTGGACAACGAGGCCACAATGTCGCAAGCCCTGCCCGTCAGCGCGACGTCGGTGCTCGTCGGCTGGATCCCGCACTTCCACGACATGGGCCTCATCGGCCAGCTGCTGGCGTTCTTCAACGGAGCAAGCCTCATCACAATGTCGCCACTGGCGTTTCTCAAGCAGCCGATACGGCTCCTCAAAGCGATGAGCGATTACCGCGGAACCATCACCGCCGCGCCGAATTTCGCCTACGATCTGATTGCACGCCGGGTGACGAAAGAGCAATTGACGGGCCTCGACCTTTCGTGCTGGGACGTCGCGCTCAACGGTGCCGAACCGGTTCGCCGTCGCACCATCGAGCGGATTACCGGCGTGCTTGCGCCGGCCGGATTCGCGCCATCGGCGATGCGACCCGCCTACGGCATGGCGGAGGTGACATTGATGGCCACCTTCAGCAGCGGCGTGCAGCGTTACCTCGACGCCGACGCCGACGCTCTTGAACAGAACCGCTATGAACCCGCCACCACGGGCCGCGCGACCACCCTGGTGAGCTCGGGTGCACCGGCGCCCGGTGTCGAGGTGCGCATCGTCGACCCCGAAACCCTGCGCGAGTTATCCGACGGCCACGTCGGTGAGATATGGCTGCGAAGCGCGAGCGTCGCCAGCGGCTACCACAACCGTCCCGCAGAGACAGTCGAACAGTTTCGCGCGGAAACTTCCGATGGCGAGGGCCCCTATCTGCGCACCGGCGACCTCGGGCTACTCCACGACAATGAGCTCTATGTCACCGGCCGCCTGAAAGACCTGCTGATCGCCAACGGCCGCAACCTGTACCCGCAGGACATCGAAGAATCAGTCCAGGACGTGCACCCGGCGGTGGCCGGTTCACGCGGCTGCGCTGTATCGGTCGACGTCGACGACGCAGAACGCCTAGTCCTGATCCAGGCCATCAAGACCGAGATGCTCGGTGACATGAACTGCGGCGAACTCGCTGCCGCCGTCAAGACCGCCATCGCGCGCGGCTTCGAGATTCCCGCCCCGACCGTCGTGTTCGTCAACCGTGCCGGAATTCACCTCACCACCAGTGGAAAGGTACAGCGCGCATCGATGCGGGAAGCGTTCCTGAAAGGCGAACTCACCGACGTGGTCCATGAGGAGCACCCCCGATGAGCGACATCGCAGTTGTCGGCCTCGACTGTCGCTTCCCCAAGGCAGGCGATCCTGCCGCCCTATGGAAGCTGCTGCTCGACGGCGCCGACGGCATCGACGACATCCCGGTCGAGCGGTGGGACGCGGCCGAACTGCTTGACGACGGCGCCGTCAACCACCGGGCGGGCGGGCTGATATGCGACGCCGACGCCTTCGACAACGACTTCTTCGGCATCACCCCGCGCGAGGCGGAGGCGATGGACCCGCAGCAACGCCTGCTCCTGCAGACGGCGTGGCGAGCGCTTGAAAACGCCACCCTCGACCCGCGCGGGCAGGCCGGTTCCAACACCGGGGTGTTCGTCGGGGTGATGGCCAACGAATGGGCTCATCTGCACATGAGCGACTACCGCGCGATCACCGCTCAGGATGGTCCGGGCAACGGCTACTTCATGACCGCGAACCGACTCTCCTACCAACTGGACTTCAACGGACCGAGCCTCGCGGTGGACACCGCGTGCTCGTCGTCGCTCGTCGCGGTTCATCTGGCCGTACAGGCGCTGCGCAATGCGGAATGCGAGCAGGCAGTCGCCGCCGGCGTCAACCTCACCCTGACCCCCGCCCTGAACGTCTTCTATACAAAAGCGGGGCTGGCGGCTCCGGACGGCCGCTGTAAACCGTTCAGCGGCAAGGCGGATGGAATCGGCCGGGGCGAGGGCGTTGCCGTCGTCGTGCTGCGCCGGCTCGAGGACGCGGTCGCCGCAGGCTTGCCGATCTACGCCGTGATCAAGGGCAGCGCGGTCAACAGCGACGGGCGCAGCAATGGGATCACCGCCCCGAACCGCTGGGCGCAGCAGCAGGTCTCCGCCAGCGCATGCCAGGCCGCCGGGGTCGTGCCCGAGCAGATCAGCTTCCTCGAGGCACACGGCACCGGAACCCTTTTGGGCGACATGATAGAGGCGAAAGCGCTTGCCCACGCGCACCGTTCGCGCCGTGACACGCCCTGCGCGATCGGGTCGATCAAAGGCAACCTCGGCCACACCGAGGGTGCAGCAGGTATCGCCGGCCTGATCAAAGTGGTGCTCAGCCTGCACCATCGGGTGGTTCCACCGTCCCGCTTCGCCGACACCGAGAACGAACAGCTTCGACTTACCGACGGCGGACTGCGGATGCTCGCCGAACCGATGGAACTGCCGCCGGAAACGGTTCACGCCGGTGTGTCCAGCTTCGGCATCGGCGGCACGAACTGCCACATGGTGCTCGCGAGCGCTCCGGTGGCCGAATCCGCGCAGGCGGCGAACGGCCACGGTGTCCTCACTCTATCGGCGGACTCGCCTGAAAGTCTGCGCCGCAATGCTTTACAGCTTGCCTGGGATTTCGAGAACAGCGATGCTCCGGTAGCGCAGCTGTGTTGGTCGACGAACCGGATCAAGGCCTCCGGCAGCGCACGGCTGGCGATCGTCGTCAAAGACCGCGCAGAGGCCGTCGCAGCGCTGCGCAGCGATATCGAAAAGGGCACCGCTGGTGGAATGTCGACGGGCTGGCTGTTCAGCGGCCAAGGTACGCAGTACTCCGGCATGGCGACGGAACTGTACGACAGCAGCGCGGTGTTCCGCGACGCGTTCGACGAGGTCGACGCTGCGATGACGACGCACCTTGGCGCGTCCATCCGCGAGGTCATGAACGACGACGGCGTCAATCGCACCGAGTACGCTCAGCCCGCGATCTTCGCGCTGCAGTATGCGCAGGCACAGGCGCTACTTCGATTAGGCGCGGAACCGGCGTGGCTGCTCGGGCACAGCATCGGCGAGTTCGCCGCAGCCGCCATCGCCGAGGTGTTGAGCCTCGACGACGCCTGTCGGCTTGTCATCGCCCGCGGGCGCCTGATGCAGCGGCTGCCCGCGGGCGGCGGCATGCTCGCCGTCCGTGCGATGGTCGGCGACGTGTCCGGGTTGCCCCTCGACCTCGCCGCGGTGAACGGCCCGAACGAGATCGTGCTGTCTGGTGCGACGGACGCGATCGAAGATGCCGCGCGCACCCTGGAACATACGGGGATAACCGTGCACCGGCTCAACGTGTCGCACGCATTCCACTCACAGCTGATGGAGCCGATGACGGCCGAGTTCGCCGCGGTGGCCGCCGAGTGCACCTACGAACTGCCCGTGTTCCCCGTCTTCTCCACACTGCATGGGCGGCTGCTCGGCGATGACGAACCGATGGACGCGGACTACTGGACTGCCCACATTCGCGCAACCGTGCGGTTCGCCGACGCGGCAACCGAAGCGATGACTGCCGAGCCAACGCATCTCGTCGAATTCGGCGCCAAACGCACGCTCGCCCCGATGATCATGCGATCACACGAGGGCGCGCCGCATGCACTCAGCGTCGCGACGGATCTGATCGGAACCGTCGTCGCGCTCTATCGCGACGGCCTTAATCCTGATTGGAACCTGCTCTACCCCACCGAAGCTCGGGCAGCTCATAGGCTCAGCGGCTACGCGTTCAGCACCGCTAACCGGTTCTGGATCAAGGAGGGCGCCGTCCCGACGGCGACATCGAGGGCTGCCCAGAAGGCGGTTACCGCGACCGACTCGACAAAGGATTCAACGATGGACAATCTCATCGCACTGTTTCGCGAACAGACCGCCGTGCTAGCCGCATACGGGCAGGGCAATCCGCCGACTGTTACACCGGCCATGGCTGCGTCGCAAGCGAATTCGGTGTCCAATGTCGCCGGCCTTCCGGCTCCGGCCGTTGATACCACGGCGATCGTGCGCGCTGAGATCGCGCGCGTCAGTGGATTTCCCGAAAAGAACCTGCGCACCACCCAGACCATCGCAGGTGACCTCGGGTTCGACTCCATCATGGTGGCCGACGTCTTCAGCGGGCTGGCCCGCAAGATCCCAGGGGTGACGATCGACCCGGCGGGGTACGGCCCGGCCACCACCATCGCCGACGTGATCGGCATGGCGGGCGGGCAGGCACACGAGGCCCAGCCAGCGGATGCCTTGGGAGCGCGTGCGGTGACCCCTCAGTTCCAAATCGGCGAGTTCGAAGAGGTCAGGGCTCTGGCCGACCGGTTTGCCTTCGGCGAGGCGATCGGCATCGAAAACCCCTATTTCCTGGTCAACGACGGCGTCACCCGCGACACGTCGTTCATCAACGGCGCCGAGGTGATCAACTTCTCCAGCTACAACTACCTGGGCATGTCGGGCCACCCCGCCGTGGCCGACGCGGTCGCGGATGCGGTGCGTCGATGGGGCAGCTCCTGCTCGGCGTCGCGGCCGATCTCGGGTGAGAAGCCGGTCCACCGGGAACTCGAGCTGGAGTTGGCGAGACTGCTCGGCACCGAGGACGCGATCGCGCTGGTCAGCGGACACGCCACCAATGTCACGGTGATCGGGCACCTGCTCGGCGAAGGCGACCTGGTGATCCACGACAGCCTCGCGCACGACAGCATCATGCAGGGCTGCATGCTCTCGGGCGCAACACGTCGCCCATTCCCGCACAACGACCATGCCGCGCTCGACGAGCTGCTCACCAACATCCGTCACCAGTACCGCCGGGTGCTGATTGTCATCGAGGGCGTCTACAGCCAGGACGGTGACATCCCCGATCTCCCCGGGTTCATCGAAGTCAAGCGCAAGCACCAGGCGTTACTCATGATCGACGAGGCACACAGCATCGGCGTGCTCGGCGAAACCGGTGGTGGCATAGGCGAACACTTCGGCGTCGACCGCACCGACGTAGAGCTGTGGTCGGGCACGATGTCGAAGGCGCTGGCCGGCTGCGGCGGCTACGTCGGCGGCAGTCGGGAGCTCGTCGAATACCTCAAATACACGACGCCGGGCTTCGTCTACAGCGTCGGCATGCCACCACCCACAGCGGCGGCGTCACTTGCGGCGATCCGCGCCATCCGCAGTGAGCCCGAGCACCTGCGGCGCCTGCACGAACTATCCTCGCTGTTTCTGGCGCTGGCCCGCGAGGCCGGCCTCGATACCGGTGACAGCGAAGGCACACCAGTCATCCCATGCATCGTGGGAAGCTCGGCCACGGCACTGAAATTGTCCAACGCTTTGCTTGGGCGCGGCATCAACGCCAACCCGATCATCTACCCGGCCGTGCCGGAAGACAAAGCGCGACTGCGGTTCTTCGTCACCAGCTGCCATTCCGACGAGCAGATCCGGTACACAGTGAAAGCGCTTGCCGAGGAGCTGGCGCTCCTCACGGAAGCCTCTTGAAGGCGCGTGAAACGGTGCGGTTGTTCTGCTTCCATCACGCCGGCGGTGGCGGGGCGATGTTCAACGCCTGGAACAAGGCACTCGGCCCGGGCATCGACGTAGTCCCCGTCGAGATTCTCAATCGCGAGCGATTCACCACACTGGGACAACTGGTGGACGAGGCCGATGAGCAACTGCGATCGTCGCTTGACGGCCCGCATGTATTCTTCGGCCACAGTTTCGGCGCGCTACTGGCGTACAGGTTAGCGTGCCTGCGCGCGGCATCGGGTTCTGTTGTGCCGCGCGCACTGATGGTTTCTTCCTTTGCCCCACCGCATCTTCCGGCACCAATACCCACGGTGGACCACTTGGACCAAAGCCAGTTGACGGCGCTGCTATTCGAGCTCGGCGGCATCCCAGCGGAGCTCGCCGAATGGCCCGCCCTGCGGGACGCGGCCGTCGCGGCGGCTCGAATAGACCTGCGCTTGTGCTTGACCGATGAGGAAGCGGAACCGGCGGCATTGTCCTGCCCGATCCACGCCTTCGGTGGCAGCGACGACCCACTGGTGACCGAATACGATCTGCACGAATGGCGTACGCGGACGTCGGGCGACTTCGCTGTGCACGTCCTGCGCGGCGGCCACTTTTATCTCAGCGACGGGCCGCAACTGTTCGCCGTTCTGCTGCCCCTGCTATCCAGGCTCCCGCCCGTGAGCGAACGATGTTGAGCCGGTTAGCCGTTTTCACGGTGCGGCGGCCGAAGGTAATTCTCATCGCCGTCCTGGCGCTACTCGGCATCAGCATCGCCTTCGGTGGCACGGTAACCGAGAAGCTCGGTGTCGGTGGTTTCACGGACCCCGCAGCTGAATCGGCACAGGTCGCTGACTTCCTCGACCAGAACTTCCCCACGACGCCAAATCTGGTCTTGGAAGTCATCGCGCGAAACGGCACCGTGCAAAGTCCCGATGTCGCGGCCGCCGCAGGTCGGGTGCAGCAGCTCGTGGAGGCCGAGCTTTCGGCGAAGGTGGTGGGATCGTTGCGCGAGGAATCGGCCGCCCATCTTCGCAGTCGGGACGGGCGTTCCGGTCTCATCCTCGTGCACGTCGGCGGGACGCTTGACGCCGCGACAAAGACCGCGATCCGGATCATCGACAAGTTACCGACAGACGACCCGGCGGTCGACGTGCGTGCAGGCGGCCCGCTTGGCGTGTCGGTCGAGATCGAGGATCGGGTCAATCACGATCTCGTCATCAGCGAGAGCATCGCGCTTCCCATCTTGCTGGCAGTGCTCGTGATCATCTTCGGCGGTCTCATTGCCGCACTCCTGCCCCTCGCCATCGGCATCACGTCGATCGTGACCACACTGTTGGTGTTGACGATCATGGTCAGCGTCACCGATGTGTCGGTGCACGCGCTCACTGTCGCAACGGCATTCGGTCTCGGCTTGTCCATCGACTTCGGCTTATTAATGGTGTCGCGCTTTCGGGAGGAGCGCGACATGGGGAGGGACCATCAGGCGGCCATCGTCGCGACGGTCACCGTCGCGGGCCGGACAATCATCTTCAGCGCGGCAACCGTGACATTGGCAATGTCGGGACTTCTGGTGTTTCCGACCTACTTCCTGCGGTCGACCGCACTCACTGCGAGCGCCGTCGTGATCCTGTCGGCGCTCAGCGCGATCGTGGTGTTGCCTGCTCTGCTGGCTCTGCTCGGGAAGCGAATCGATTCGCTTGCGGTGATCCGCCGAAAGGTTCCGCTTTCCGCGGACTCGCTGTTCTGGCGCCGTTGCGCCCAGGCGGTGACGAAAAGGCCGCTGCTCTGCGCCCTGCCGGTGATTGCGGCCTTGTTGGTCCTCGGCATTCCCTTCCTCGGCGTGCGACTCGCCATGCCCGACGAACGAGCGCTACCCCCGGACTCCAACGCCCGGTTGGTGGCCGAATCACTGGGCAATGACTACGCAACGGACAACTCCCAAGCGGTAACGCTACTGGCGCGCAACGATTTACGCGCGCTCAATGAGCTTGCCGCCCCGGTGTCACAGATATCCGATGTAGTCCGGGTCGTTGCCCCGAGCGGCACCTACGAGAACGGAAAGCTCGTCGCGGGCCCAATGCCCGGCACCGAAAGAGCCGGCGGCGCTTACGGATTGGTGTACCTGTCTGTAGGTGCTCAGACGGAAACTGCGCAACAGGTCGTCCATACCATCCGCGGGACGATCGCCGACCATCAAGTCGAGGTCGGTGGCCCGACCGCCACGCTCATCGACACCAGTGCCGCCGTCGGCGACCGGCTACCCGTGGCGATCCTTCTGATCGCGTTGGCCACGTTCGTGCTGTTATTCCTGTTCACAGGCAGCATCGTCGTGCCGATGAAGGCGCTCGTCCTGAACCTGCTGATGCTGAGCGCGGTACTCGGCACCATGGTCTGGATATTCCAGGACGGGCACCTAGCTCAGTTGCTTGGCATAACTCCGGCGCCACTGAACCTGTCCATGGTTGTTCTGCTCTGCTGCATCGCCTTCAGTCTGTCCGTCGACTACGAAATCTTTCTGCTCAGCCGGATAAAGGAAGCCCGCTGCACCGGGCTGTCGAATAACGACGCCATCGTCGTCGGGCTGGGCCGAGTGGGCCGGATCATCAGCAGCGCCGCGCTCCTGCTCACCATCACGTTGTTGTCTTTCGCCAACGGACTGTCCTTCATGAAGATGTTCGGTATCGGCACCGCGCTGGCCATCATCATCGATGCCACCGTGATCCGGGGTGTCGTGGTACCCGCGTTCCTGCGTGTGGCAGGCGACCTCAATTGGTGGGCGCCCCGGCCGATGAGATGGCTACACGCCCGTGTCGGTCTCAGCGACGCCCCGGCCGACACCGAAATCCCACCGCCGGTGTCTCTGCCCGACGAGGAGACAGTGCGACTCTCACCGGTGCCCGCACCCGAACCCGACACCATCCGGCAGCCCAGGCCGGCACCTCACCGAGACGAGGACACACAACGCCTCACACCGATGCGCGCTCCCGAGGCCGACACCGTCCGGCACGCCACGCCGACACCCCAGCAGGACGAACAGACACAGCGTCTTTCCCCCATAGGCGCACCGGAGGCCGACACCGTCCGGCACCCCACGTCCACACCTCAGCAAGACGAGGAAACACAACGACTCGCACCCATGGGCGCACCCGAACCCGACCCATCCCGCACGCAACGTCCGGGGCGACGTCGGTGAGGCGCCCGCGGCAACGCATGGCGTGCGCCGTTAAGTGATCGTCACAGTCTGTTGTTTGGTGTCGTTGTCCAATTTCGCCACCAACTGGCCTGCGCCGGGTGCCGAGCCCCGGCCTAGTACGACGATGTCGTAGCTCCCCGGCGGAATTGGTCCCTGACACGTGACCGCCGCATTGATCCCGGCATCGTGGCCGACCACGAAGTCCAAGCCGCCCTGGGCGATGATCTGGTCCGTCTGCTCGAGTTTGCCTGCGAAGACAATGACAACCCGAATCGGCTTCGCGTCCGTGAAGGTATTGGCCACTGTGATGACATAGGTTCCGCTCAGGCCGGCAGGCAAAGTTGCGGGGCCACTCTTTTGCCAACCCGTCGTCGTTGATCTTGCCGACGAAGTGCCATGTGTAGCCGGGGTTCTTGCCCTGATCCCGATCCGCCTAACCGAGTCCCGTGCCCAGCAGTAGACCCAGCAGATATGTGACTGCGGCGGCGCCGTATCCGATGAGAAGCTGGCGCAGCGCGCGTCGCAGGGGCGGTCCGCCAGACAGCAGGCCCACGATCACACCGGTGCCGATCAGCGCGATGCCGACGAGTACCGCCGCAACGACGAGCGCGACGGCCCCTTGCAGCCCGAATAGGTAGGGGAGCACCGGTATGAGAGCCCCAGACGCGAAGAAGGAGAAGCTCGAAACGGCGGCGCGCAAGCCGGTGCCGATCGCCTCGTGCTCGGCGGGATCGGTTGGGGTGAATCCGAATTGCCCTGTCGTCGCCGACACTTGGTTGCCGAGAATCTCGTTGGCATGCTTCTCGGCTTCCGCCTCACTCATACCGCGTGCCCGGTAGACCAACGCCAGCTCGTTGGCGTCGACGTCCAGCGCGGGCAGGGCGGCGCCCGCATGGGGATCCGGAGTCGACGCCTGCAGCAGCTCCCGTTGCGAGCGCACCGAGACATACTCGCCCGCGCCCATCGACAACGCGCCGGCGAGCAGGCCGGCGGCACCGGTGACGAGCACAGTGTGGTTCGACACTCCGCTGGCGCTGATCCCCAACACCAGCGCAAGGTTGCTGACCAGCCCGTCGTTGGCGCCAAACACGGCGGCGCGAAAACTCCCGGAAAGGCGACTGCGGCCCCGCGCGGCCAGCGCCCGAACCACCTCGCCATGGATCCGCTCGTCAGCGGCCATGGTGGCAGTGGCATCGACATCGGCGTCGTAGGTGGACCTCGCCTCAGCGCGCTGGGCGAGGGCGAGCACAAAGACCGATCCGAAATGCCGCGCCAGGAAACCCAAAATGCGCGAGCGTACATCTCCGCGCCGGGGCTTTCCCACATCGTCACCGAGCATGGTCAGCCAGTGCTGCTCGTGACGAGCCTCCGCGTCGGCCAGCGCCAGCAGGATGTCGCGCTCCTCGCCGGTGCGTCGACCGGCCAGGTCCCGGTACACGGCCGCTTCGGCCCGCTCGTCGGCCAAGTGCTGACGCCAACGCCGAAGATCAGCGGCGGACGGTGTCGGCCGGCCGGACTCGCCGGGTCGTCGGGGTTGCACCAACCCATGATGCGGCAGGCAGTCGGGCAGCGAAATCACGGCCGGCAGAGTGCTGGTTGCCGAAGAACTAGAGAACCAGGTTGCCCGACATCACAGCTGCGGCAGGCTTGCGGGAGTTGGGCCAGTTCGCTGCGGAAACCGGCCCTCCAGTTCAGCTACGCCGATCATCCGGCGGCGCCGAGCATCTCCTCGAACGCGCTCTGCATACAGTCGGCGTAGTGGCCCGGGTCTGGTAGCGCACTGCGATCCGCTGTCACCCCGATCGAGACGGTTCCGTTGTAGCTCGCCACGATGTGAAAAAGATTCATCCCCCCGATCAGTGGGCCAAGGCCGGTGACCCGCAGAAGGCGAGCGCCCGCGAAGAAGATGGAATCGGTGGGGCCAGGCACATTACTCACTGTGGTGTTGGCGATCGCAGGCGCCGAAAACGGCACCGCGCTAGCCGCTTTCACCGTCAGTCCGATCAGCGTGGTGGGCACGGTACCCACCAGGTCCATCAGCCGGGAGCTGCTCGAGGTATCCGAGGTGTCGCGAAATGCGGAGGCCTCGTCGACGATGGCCGTCAACCGTTCGAGCGGGTCACCGATCGTGGTTCCCAGCGCCTGCAATCTGCCGAACAGGCGGTTGCCGCCACTGCCGCTTTCGCTGCCGGACCGTATTGACATCGGGCACGCGGCAACGAGAGTCTCCTCAGGCAGCTCGCCGTGGCCGTCCAGATAATGCCGAAGCGCGCCCCCGACATAGGCAAGGGCCACGTCGTTGATGGTCGCGTCCGGCACACAAGCCTTGATCCGCTTGAAATCGACTAGGTCGTGAAAGCGGGCGTCAAACGCCCGGTGCGGTGTGGCCGCGCCGTTGAAGCGCGTGCTCGGCGCAAACGGCGAGCCCGACCCAGGGGTCAGTGTGGCCGCTACTCCGCCGGCAATCTTGCCGGGCAACTCCGCGATGTGACTCAGCGCGCCAAGAACGCTGGGAATCAGGACCTTGCCCGCGCGCAGAGGGTGGAGCATGCCGTTGATCGCTGTCCGCGAGACGAGATCGACCGTCGACGGCAGCGCGCCCGGATTCCACGGCTTTTCCGGTGGGGCGGGACGCGCGCTGTCGTGCGCGAGGTCATGCATGGCCGACATCAGCTCGACGCTTTCCATCCCGTCGACGACGCAGTGGTGCAGCTTGATAGAGATCGCAAACGATCCCTTCGGCACGCCAGGAATAGAGTTCAGACCCTCGATCACCGTCATCTCCCACGGTGGCCGGCGGAGGTCGAGCTGGCGTCCGTGGATGCGTGCGATCTGTATGCACAGCTGACGCCAGTCCCCGGGGTGAGGCAACGCGATGTGGCGCACGTGGTACTCGAGATCGAAGTTCGGATCATCAACCCAGTAGGGCATGTGCAGGCCGCCGGGCAAGTCGGTCAGCCGCCGCCGGAACGTTGGAGCAAGATGCAGCCGGGCATCGATCACTTCAAGAATGCGTTTGAACGTGACCTTACCGTCGGGCGCAGTCGACTGGTCATAGATCAGCAGCATCTGGATCTGCATCGGGGTCTCGGGCTTTTCGGCGCGCAGCATCATGTCGTCCGTCCAGCTCAACTGCTCCATGTCCCACCCCTTTCAACCGCAGATCGTCGACACGCAGCGCGCTGTTCGCGGCCTATCGACGATTCCGTACATCCTCAGCCCGATCGTGACCACCCCTGAGCGGCACATGTTACGGCAATGCCATTCAGCAGATACGAGTGTTCGTCGCGCCGTACGCTGCAGTGATGCCCCGAGTGGATGCAGGCCAGGCAGTGCGTACCGTCCGGTCCTACATCCGATGGGTGAGACGAGCAAAGCCAGGCGATTACGTGATCGCGCTTTGCGCTGCGTCGGCGGCGACTCCGGTCATCGGGCGACGTCTCGAGCCGATCAGCGGTATGGCGGCGCTCGGCGTCGGCGGCAAGACGTACGTGCCCGGCATCGTTTCCGCGATGGCCAAGGCTCGATTTGGGCCCGGCGGCGGCCAACGCCAACTGCTCGCGCAGACGCCAGCGCTACTGACGGAAGCGTTACAGGGCATCGTGAGCCCCGACGATCTCGCGCGTCCGTGGCCGTCGCACCACCAGCCGGCTCCCCTGTGGAAAGCGGCCGGGCAGCGCAGATATGTATATCGGTCGTCGGTGCAATACGGCGATCACCCCAGCCAATTGCTCGACGTCTGGCGACGCGAAGATCTCGCCGGAGCACCCGCGCCAGTGCTCGTCTTCATTCCGGGCGGGGCGTGGGTGTTTGGACGTCGGGAATTGCAGGGGCACGCGCTGATGGCACACTTGGTCAGGAGAGGCTGGGTCTGTTTGTCACTCCAATACCGGACTAGCCCGCAACATCGCTGGCCGCGGCAGATCACTGACGTCAAAACAGCGATCGCATGGGCGCGCGCTAACGTCGGCCTCTTCGGGGGGGACCCCAATTTCGTTGTCGCCGCTGGGTGTTCGGCTGGTGGGCACTTAGCAGCTTTGGCGGGATTGACCGCCAACGATCCGGACTGGCAGGCCGATCTTCCCGCCGACGCGGACACATCCGTCGATGCCGTCGTCAGTACGTACGGCATCTACGACTGGCAGGACCGCTCCACTACGCAGCGCGCCGGATTCATCGAATTCCTCGAGCGTGTCGTCGTCAAGCGCTCCCACGCTCGCCATCCCGAGGTGTTCCGCGCGGCGTCGCCCGTGGAGCGGATCCATAAGGCGGCGCCGCCGTTTCTCGTGGTGCACGGGAGCCGTGACGGCCTCATTCCCGTTGGCGAGGCGCGCGCGTTCGTTCACATGCTGCGATCCGTGTCAGCGGCGAAGGTGGGTTATGTCGAGCTACCAGGTGTCGGTCACGGTTTCGACTTGACCGACGCAGCACGCACTGGGCCGGTGGTGGCCGCCATCGGACGGTTCCTCCGGCAGATCCACCAGGATCGAACGGCTGCCGAAGCCGGCGCGGCGATCTGACACCCGACGTCCGCACTGGGTCTTTGCGCGTGCCAGCGTTCGGGGCTTCTGGTGGAGTTGCCGGAATCGAACCGCTCCCGAATGTGGCGCGACCTTCGCTCTCGGCGCTGCGGGTGCCGTGCGAAGAGGCTTTGCGCTCGTTCGGTCGGTGCAGGGGCTACGCGCAATGCGACGTTTGACATCGCATCGCCGCGATGGGATGCGTCACTACGAAGATCTTTCCCCGCTTGGGGCCGCCCGTGGCATCGACACATACTGCGCGGTGTGACTCGAACCTCTGCCGCCATAACGGCTGCGGTTGGCGAATATCGGCCTGGGGCGATCTCGCGGCCGGGTCGCCATCGGCCGGGCCAGAACCAGATAAGCGCAGCTCAGCGGCTTATCGTGCTATGGTAAGCACCTACTGAAGCAGGAAAAAATGAATAGTCGTCTAGACAGCATTTTGTACGCAATAGAGCATCCGCTAGGCCCGTCACGGGAACTGGGCTCGTACACAAATCATCGGAAGAGCGTAGAGAAACTTATTCGCGAGATGAAGGCAAGAGTTCATCCCGACTAGGTGTCGGCTGGAACTCGCCTGCCGGACAAGCGATCTCGCCGGAGCGGCTTTGCCGCTACCAGGTCGAAGCCCTGACAATACGCGTCAAGCTGTACGTGACCATCGAAAATCTCATCGCCGTCGGAGGGGTCGGACGACCAGACGGGGAGTCAGGCGTTCCGGCGTGATAGCGGCGTTTGCAGCGAGATAGTCGATCAGCACGTCGACGTAGTCGGCCAAACCTGAGACGTCGATGTCGTACGGCGCCGTGCCGTCGAGGGCAAGACCGGCCGACGCGCGGCGAAGGACGGTGACCGCTCCCTTCCCGTTGCCGCGCTGGACATGGGTGATGCCGACCGCGAGCTGGGCAAGTGCTTGCCACAATGTCCTCTCGTCGTCCGGGCCGTTCTTCCATGCGGCCTCGAGCACTTCGTGCGCATTGAACGCCAGGCCCCGGTCCAGCAGATCCTGGGCAAGGGCCAGGGTCTCGGCCGGCGGCAGATCGAGGTAATCCGGAGTGCGTGGAATGCCTTCGCTGCCCCGCGGAAGCGGTCGACCGAGGGCATCGCGGGGACGATCGCTTTGGGGCCGGCCGGATTCATCGCGCGCACGCTCAGCCACGTGCTCGTCATGGCATCGGTGCAGATTTGCTTCCCAACCGGGAGACCTGCCGATTCAGTATGGGAATCACAGAGAATAGATGCGCGCGTCCCAGCCGGCCAGGTCGAGGGTCGATGACATCGACTTCGCCGGAGTCTCGGGCAGGTTGCCGAGTAGCAGATCGGCCGCGATCCATTCTCGGCCAATTTCGACGGTCATGGGGTTACGTCCGCAATTGGCGATGACAAGGAGTCGCCTGCTCGGGGTGGTTCTGGTGAAAGCCCAGACCTGCGGGTCTTCGGCCATCAGAGGCGCGAAGTCACCGTCGACCAAGATGGGTAATTCGTGGCGGAGGCGAATGAGTGCTTGGTAGTGCGCGAACACCGAATCAGTCCGGTCGATCTGGGCCGCGGCGTTCAACCACGTGTAATTGGGGTTGACGTACTGCCATGGATCACCGGTCGTGAATCCGGCGTTGGGTCCCGCGTCCCATTGCATTGGTGTCCGCGCATTGTCGCGGCTGATCTTGGCCAGACCGGCCAGCGCCTCCCCTTCGTCAAGTCCGAGTTCGAGCACGCTCTTGTAGTAGTTGATCGCCTCAAGGTCCTTGTGGTCCTGCGGAACACGGAACGGGTAGTTGGTCATTCCGAGTTCTTCACCTTGGTACACGAACGGCGTGCCGCGCATGCCGTGCAGAACGGTCGCGAGCGCCTTCGCCGAGGTGGCCCGGTAATCCGGATGGTCGTCGCCGAATCGGGACACGACGCGAGGCTGGTCGTGGTTATTCCAATACAGGCTGTTCCATCCGGTTTCGGCCAAGGCAGTCTGCCACCGGTGTAACGACCTCTTCAGCATGACCAGGTCGAGACCGATGTAGTCGAACTTCCCCCGTGGGCCCTGGTCGACGGACACGTGCTCGAACTGGAAAACCATGTCCAACTCACTTCGAGCCGGATCGGTGTACAGCCGCGCGTGTGCGATTGTGACGCCCGGCATTTCGCCGATCGTGATGAACTCGCCGTCGCGGCCGGTGAAGACCTCGCGTGTCATCTCGGCGAGGTAGTCATGCACGTGCGGCCCATCGACGAACTCGTCCATGGCACTGACGAAACGCTGCCCCGGGATCGCCGCTGCGTCGGGCAGTCCCGCAGTCTTGGAGATGAAATTGATGACATCCATGCGAAAGCCGTCGACACCGCGATCGAGCCACCAGCGCATGACTTCGTGGACCGCCTCTCGAACCTGTGGGTTCTCCCAGTTCAGGTCCGGTTGCTTACGGTCGAACAGGTGCAGGTAGTACTGCTCGGTGGACCGGTCCCACGCCCACGCCGATCCGCCGAAGAAGGAGCCCCAGTTGTTCGGCTCGCCACCGTCACGGGCGTCGCGCCAGACGTACCAATCCCGCTTCGGACCGCCGCGCGATGAACGCGACTCGACGAACCACGGGTGCTCATCCGAGGTGTGGTTGACGACCAGGTCCATCACCAGCTTCATGCCGCGTTCGTGCACCTCGGCGAGCAGCTTGTCGAAGTCAACGAGGGTTCCGAACAGCGGATCGATGTCGCGGTAGTCGCTGATGTCGTAGCCGTTGTCGGCCTGCGGCGACCGGTAGATCGGTGACAACCAGATCACGTCAACCCCGAGCGCACGCAGATAGTCCAGCCGCCCGACGATGCCACCTAGATCGCCGACGCCGTCGCCGTTCGAGTCGGCAAAGCTCCGCGGATAGATCTGGTAGACGACGGCCGACTTCCACCACACCTCCTGGGGCGGTGTCAATTCCGGTTGCCGATGACTTCTCGGTACACGTGCACGTACTTGTCGATCATGTCCGTGACCGTGAAGCGCTGGGCGGCGAGCCTGGCGATCTTGCGCCGGTCGAGGTCGCCGGCGGCGGCCACCGCTGCCACCGCCGACTCGATGTCGTCGACGAGGAAGCCCGTCACCTCGTGCTCGATCAGCTCGCCCATCGAGCCTCTCGCGTTGGCGATAACCGGTGTGCCACAGGCCATTGCCTCGACGACGCTGTAACCGAACGGTTCGTCGAAGTCGATCAGGTGGAGCAGCGCATGCGCGCCTGCGAGTACCTCGGCACGAGCAGAGGCATCGACAGCCCCGAGGTAACGCACCTTCTTGCCGTCAACGTGCGGCGCGATCTCGTTGCGGAAGTAATCCTCATCTTGGATGATCCCGGCGATGTCGAGCCGACGGCCACATCGCCTGGCGACCTCGATCGCGTGGGCGGTCCCTTTGTCGGGATGGATCCGTCCGAAGAACAGCAGATGCTCGCCGTGACTGGGATCGACGGTGAAGCCGTCGATATCGATGCCGTGGTGGATTGTGGCGGCGTAGTGCAGATCCGGGTGTCGATCAGAATCGCTTATCGACACGTACGCGCATGCGCTGTCGTAGCGCCTGTAAACAGGAACGATTCGATCGGACGAGAACCCGTGGATTGTGGTGACCACCGGCGTCGTGACGAGGCCGCTGTAGGTGAGCGGCAAGAAGTCGAACCCGTTGTGAATGATGTCGAAGTCGCCGGCATGCTCGAACACCGAGGCGACGTGCAGGCACTCTGCGACCTTGGCATCGATCGTCGCATCTTCAGACCAACCACACGGCGCGGTTGCGTGCAGGCTGGCCTCGGTGATCGAGTCTGCGGTCGCGAACAGGGTGACACGATGGCCTGCTGCCACCAATCCCTCGGTGAGCAACGAGGCGAATTGCTCCCACGGCCCGTAGTGACGAGGTGGTGTCCTCCACGCGATCGGCGACAGCACAGCGACTCGGATCGGACCGCCAGTCTCGCCGTGAATGGGAATGTGCTCAGGCTACCCGCCGACACCGGCGCTACCGGCTTGTTGGTCATGGGCGGGCGGGATGCCCATCGCCTCGCCCGGACTCACGAATGCTCGGCCCTTGCTCAGCCCGTGACCGCTGTGATCGCCAGTGCGGCGACGCACCCGACCACTACGGCGGTTGTCGTCCAGTAGGCGATCGTTCCGCGCAAGCCGATGGTGAAGCGGCCCATCAGATCACGGTCTCGTCCGATATTGACCATCACGATCAACAGTGGCACCAATAGCACCGCATTGAGCACCTGAGTAGCCACGAGGATCGTCACCAGCGGCGCATTCGGGATGAGCACGGCGATTGCGCCGCCGACTGTCACGAGCCCGAATGTCACATAGAAGAGCCGCGCTTCGCTGAAGCGGTCATCGACCGCTGCTTCGACGCCGGCATATTCGCACACCGAGTACGCAGTCGACAGGGGCAGCAACGAGGCCGCCAGGAACGCTGCGCCGATGAGGCCGACGGCAAACAGCGTCGACGCAGCGCCGCCGGCAAGAGGTTCGAGGGCGACCGCGGCGTCGGCGGCATCCCGAATGGAAAGACCGTCACGGTGCAACGTCGCGGCACACGCCACAACCACAAAGAACCCGATGACGCCTGTCAACACGGCGCCGGTGATCACGTCCACCCTCTCCAGGGAGAGATCCTCGGTTCGAAGCTTCTTGTCGACCGCGTACGACTGTATAAAGGAGAGCCCCCACGGCGCTAGCGTCGTACCGACGGTGGCCGTGACGATCGCAATGGCAGCGCCATCGGTGGGCATGGTCGGCACCACCATGCCGTGAACAGCCGCGCCCCAGTCCGGACGGGCCAGCACACCGGAAGCGATGTAGGCGAGGAACACCGTCGACAGGATCAACAGGAAGTGTTCGACGCGGTGGAAGCTGCCGCGCAGTACCAGCGCGGACACGATCACCGCGGCCGTGGGCACGCTGAGGTAGCGACTGATTCCGAATAGTTCGAAGCCGGCGGCGATTCCGGCGAACTCTGCACAGGTCGTGCCGATGTTGGCGACTACGAGCGCGGTCAGCACAGCACCGCCCAGGCGCACGCCGTACCGCTGTCGCACCAGACCGATGAGACCCTGTCCGGTGACCACACCCATGCGTGCCGCCAAACCGTGGAAAAGCACCAAGGCCACCGTGGACAGCACGAGAACCCACAACAGCTGGTACCCGTGGTCGGCGCCGAGCACTGAATAGGTCGTGATGCCCGCCGGATCGTCGTCGGATAGGCCGGCAAGCAGTCCAGGACCGGCGACCGCCAGCAGAGCACCGAGCGTAAGCCTTTTGCGCCCTTGGCGCTTCACGCCTTCCCTCCCCCTCCGGTACGCCTGCCGCCGACTGGGGCGTGACGGCGACGGGGCCATACTCGGGATCGAAGGAAGCGCCGTCCCCGCAGCATGGACGTGCGTTCAATGCGGCCCCGCCAATGGGTTGCGTGCTCGACGGGCATGGCGGCCATGATCTGCTCGGCAATTTCGTGGGGAACAGCTCGGAGAAGGCGCTCACCGACGGCGGGATGTGCGGTTCGGACGGCGTCGGCAGCAATGCGCGGTTCGCGAACGGCAAGCACGTCCGTCGCCGACTCGACGTCGAGCCTGCTGATCAGCGCAGCGAGTCCCGCAGCGTCGAGGTGGTGGACCGCAGATCGCGGAGTGGCCAACTGCACTGCGTGGCCTCGCTCGGAGGTCAGGTGTAGATCGGTCCAGGCGACGACGTCTTCGCGGTAGCGGGAGGCCAGTCGCCGCAAGCCAAATCGCTGCAGCACCGCACTGAAACCGACCTCCACGCCGACGAGTTCGAGCCGACCGTCCGCACAGCGATTAAGGACCGCATCCGCAACCCGTGCCATCCGCTGCCCGGCGATATCGATGATCTGCGTGTCGAGGACGTCACGGACGAGCAGGATCTCCTCGTCGGCAAGCGCATCATTTGTGGACGTGATTGCGAACATCGTCGAGTCGTCATTTCCGTGTATGCGGACACCGGTGGGCTCGAAGCTCTGTGCTGCCGCCCAGGGCAGCAGCAGGTCTGTTCCACGAACGCGCCGAACGAGGATTCGCTCGACAAACTCCGGGCCGGCCTCATCGTCCAGGCGAGCGGTGAGGTCTCTGACCCGGCCGACCACCTCGCCGTTGGGCCCAACGACTTCCTGGCCGGTCATCTGACTGAGGGAGAGCACTCCTAGCTCCGAGGACCTTGACGCTTCTCAAACGCCTCGACCGCAGTGGGCAAGGTCATGAAGATCCGGTCCTCCCCTATCTTGGTCAGCAGTCCGGCCGCGGCGAGGGCGTCTCGCAAGTCCTGTTTGACTCTGGCCATTGTGAACGTAATTCCCTTACGCGACAACTCGTCTCGAAGCTGGTCCAGGGCGTCCAACGCAGTCAGATCGACTTCCACGTTCGCCTCGGCGTTGAGCACGAACCACTCCACTCGAGCATGGTCCTGTTCCACGGCGGCCATTGCACGACGGCGGAAGTCCTGTGCATTCGCGAAACACAGCGGCGCGTCATATCGGTATACGACAAGTCCCGGCACCGACTGCGCGGCAGGATAGTCCTCGATGTCATGCATGCCGGCGAGCCCCGGAACGAAACCCAGAACGCTGTCATGCGCGTGCGCGACGCGTCGTAGCAGATCAAGTATCGACAGTGCGACCGCTGCCAGCACCCCATAGAGCACACCGACGCCCAGCACGGCAGCGGCGGTGGCCAACGCCAAGATCAGCTCACTGCGGCGAAATCGGGCAAGGCGCCGGTACTCGGCGAGGTTGATCAATCTCGTTGCGGCATAAACGACCAAGGCGCCTAGCGCTGCGACCGGAAAGCGCGCCAGCACACTACTCCCCCATAGCACGACGGCTGATACGCACACGGCCGCCACCATCGAGTACAACTGGGTGCGGCTGCCGACGGCGTCCCCTATCGCAGTCCGAGATCCGCTGGAGCTGACCGGAAACCCGTGAGCCAGGCCAACACCTACGTTGGCGACACCGAGTGCGCGCAGCTCCGCGCTCGCGTCGATTTCATCGCCGTCACCTCTCGCGAAGGCGCGCGCAGTCAGCACGTTGTCCGAGAACGCGACGATAGCGATTCCGACCGCCGGCAGGATCAGCGCCACCACATCGCTGGGCGCCACGCGCGACAAGTCGGTCGCGGGCCACTCGGTAGGGATGGCACCAACAACTTCAATTCCGTTGGCCTGCAACGACAGCACGAACACACCCACGGTCGCCGCGAGCACGGCAATCAACGGGCCCGGCATTCTCGGTGCCCAGCGTCCAAGCGCGAGCAGCAGAATCAGGACCGATCCCGCCAAGGCCATTGTCGGCCAGTGGCATTGTTGGATATTTTGGGCGAAGGATCGCATCAGACCGACGAATTCATCGCCCGAAACCGGTGCGCCGGTGATCTTGCCCAGCTGGCTTGCGATCATGAGGATCGCGATGCCTGTCATATAGCCCACCAACACCGGACGAGACAGCATGTTGGCCAAGAACCCCAACCGCGCCACCGCGCCGACGAAGCACACTGCACCGACCAACACCGCCAGAGTGGCCGCCAGCATGCCGTAGCGCACACTGTCGCCAACCGCGAGGGGCGCGAGCACGGCAGCCGTCATCAACGCGGTCGTCGATTCCGGCCCCATCGACAGCTGCCGGGACGAGCCGATCAGGACATACACGGTCAGAGCGACGATGGCCGCCCACAAACCGGTGACAGCGGGCAGCCCCGCCAACGTCGAGTAGGCCATCACCTGGGGCACGAGGTAGGCCGTCACCGTGAGGCCCGCGATGACATCTCCTCGAAGCCACCCGCGTTCATAACCACGGAATTGTTCGACCCCCGGCACCCAGTCGCGAAGGCTCCTGGTCGCGATCATTGACGGGCCTCC
>NZ_JAVHWR010000216.1:0-59350 GCF_032159565.1 Mycobacterium sp. | reverse complement strand
GGGACTGCCGCACCAGCACAATGTAATCATGACCTCCCCGCCGGCCGAACTGCAGCAGATCGCCAACCCCTCGCGCGCGTCCCGGATGGGCGCGATGCTGGTCGGCATGGGGGCGCTGCACTTCGCGGTCCCCAAACCCTTCGACTCGATCGTCCCCGCCGAACTGCCGGGCTCCGCGCGCGTCTACACCCACGCCTCAGGGGTCGCAGAGATCGTCACCGGCGGGCTGCTGCTGGCACCGCGCACCCGCAAGCTGGGCGCACTGGCCGCGGTGGCGCTGTTCGTGTCGGTGTTGCCGGCCAACGTGAACATGGTCCGGTTGTGGAAGGACAAGCCGCTGCCGATGCGCATCGGCGCGATCGCCCGGGTGCCGCTGCAGATTCCGATGATCACCCAGGCGCTCAAGATCTACCGGGAGTCTTAGGCCGCCGGTATCTCCAGCAGCGCGGCCAGCTCCTCGTAGCCGGGCAGCGAGTCGGGCACGACGATCTGGCCGGACCGCACGTAGTGGAACGCCGCGCGGACGGAGTCGACGGGCACGTCGCGCAGCGCCGCCCACGCCAACCGGTACACGGCGAGCTGAATTGCCGCGTGGCGCTTGGTCTCTGGCGTGTCGGGCGGATCGCCGGTCTTCCAGTCGACGACGGTCGCGCCGTCGGCGTCGGCGAACACCGCGTCGATGCGGCCCCGCACCACCGTGCCGCCTATGACCATGTCGAACGGCACCTCGACGTCGACGGGGGTGCGGGCGGCCCACGGCGAAGCCATGAACGCGGCCTGCAGTTCGGCCAGGCTTTCGGCGTTCTCACGGACCAACTGCCCATCGACCGCTCCCGGCAGGTCGTCGAGGTCGAAGAGCCGCTCGGCCCCATAGAACCGCTGCACCCAGTCGTGGAACGCAGTGCCCAGCAGGGCATGTGGATCTGGGCGCACCGGCAGCCTGCGGCGCAAGCGGCGCACCGCCGCGTCGGGATCGCGGCCGAGGTCCACCAGGCTGCTCACCGACAGCGCGGCGGGCAGCGTGACGGGCCGTTGCGGTGGCACCCGGACCCGCTCGGCGAGCAGAGCATCGACATCGGCGACCCAGCCGTCGAGGTCGTCGTCCGGCCCGTCAAGCCTTCCCGCCATCGCATGCCGGACAAGGACGGCTCCCCGATCCACATCGCCGCGGCGCAGCCCCGCCGGATCAGCCGGCCACACCGCCTCGATTGCTTTGTCGCGCAAAGGGTTCGGATCACCTTCGGTCGGCGCGGGCGCCCAGTGCTCGACCACCCCGCACGGTTCACCGGCGGTCGCCGAAGCGTCGATGATCTCCTTGAGTTCGAGGAGGAACTCCGAGGGCCCGCGCGGCTTCCCCTCGGATGCGCCCCAATGATGGCCGGACAGCAGCAGCGTGTCCTCGGCGCGGGTCAGCGCCACGTACAGCAGCCTGCGCTCTTCGTCGACGCGACGCTGGTCGAGTCGCCGTTTGTGCTCGGAGATCTTGTCGGACAAGACTTTTCGGTCGTTCACATCCGACGTGTCGAGCACCGGGACCCCATGGTCGCCCATGGTGGCGCGGTCGCCGCGCAGCAGGGGCGGCAGGTCGGACGCGTCGGTGAGCCAGGTCCGCATCGACGCCGTCGATGGGAACACGCGACCGCTCAGGTGAGGCACGGCCACGATCTGCCATTCGAGACCCTTGGCCGCGTGCACCGTCAGGATCTGCACGCGGTCGTGCGCCACGGCGGCCACCGCGGGAGCCAGCCCGTTCTCCACCACCATTGCGGCGTCGAGGTAGGCGAGCAGATCGGACACCCTCGCGCCCGTGCGCCCCGCCGAGTAGTCGGCCACCACGTCGGCGAAAGCGTCGAGGTGTTCGGTGCCGGTCCACCCCGCCGACGGCGGCCGGGCCGCACGGGCTTCGGCGTCGACGCCGAGCACCCGGCGCACCTCGGCAACCAGATCCGGCAGCGGATGGGCAAGGTGCCCGCGCAGTGCCGTCAGCTCGCGGCCCATCGCGGTGATCCGCCGGTGCCCTTCCACCGAGTAGCCGTCCGCAGCCCCCGGGTCACTGATCGCGTCGGCCACGCAGGCGGTATCGGCATCCGGTGCCGCCTCGGCGACGATCTGGTCGGCCGAAGAGCGGTCCCTCGGGCCGCCGACGTCGTCCAGCTCGACGGCGCGACGCCACAGCGCCGAGATGTCACGGCCACCCAGCTGCCACCGCGGTCCGGTCAGCACCCGCATGGCGGCCGCTCCCGCCGCCGGGTCGGCGACCAGGCGCAGCATCGCCACCACGTCGGCGACCTCCGTGACGGAGAGGAGCCCGGCCAGACCGACGACCTCCACCGGCACACCCCGCGCGGTCAACGCGTCGGCCATCGGCGCCGCATCCGCGTTGCGCCGCACCAACACCGCGGCCGTCGGGATGGGAGTGCCCGCGTCGCGCGCCTCGTGGTAGCGCAGCGCGAGGTGATCGGCGACCCAGTCACGTTCGGCCTCGACGTCGGTCAGCAGCGCACACCGGATGGTCCCCGGTTCCGCGCCGGGCCGGGGCCGCAGCGCCTGCACCGCCACCGACCGGCGCCTGGCTTCGGCGGACACCGCGTTGGCCAGATAGAGCGCCCGCGGCGGATTGCGCCAGCTGGTCCTCAGCTCAAGCGCCGGCGCCGGGCTGCCGTCCGATCGGGGGAAGTCGGTGGTGAACCGCGGCAGGTTCGTCGCAGAGGCCCCGCGCCAGCCGTAGATCGACTGGATCGGATCGCCGACGGCGGTCAGCGCCAACTCGTCGTCGACTCCCCCACCGAACAGCGACGACAACGCGATCCGCTGCGCGTGGCCGGTGTCCTGGTACTCGTCGAGCAGCACGACACGGAACCGGCGCCGCAGCTGCTCGCCGACTTGCGGGAACGTCGACGCGAGCCGGGCGGCCGACGCCATCTGCATGCCGAAGTCCATCACCTTCTCGGCCCGCATCCGCCGGTGCAACGCGTCGATCAGGGGCACCAGCTCGGTGCGCTCGGTCTGGGTGGCCAACATCCGCAGCAGCCACTGGCTGGGTCCGCGGTCACGCTGATACGGCCCGGCGGGCAACGTGTGCACCAACCGCTCCAGCTCGACGTGGGTATCGGTCAATTGCTCGGTGTCGACGAGATGTTCGGCCAACGCTCCGGCCAACCGCAGCACCATCATGGTGACGGCGGCCGGCGTCTTGTCCGTGTCGAGTGCGCCCGGGAACTCGGTGACGACGCGAAACGCCAACTGCCACAACTCTGTTTCGCTGAGCAGCCGGGTGTCGGGCTCGACCGGAAGCAGCAGGCCGTGCTCGCGCAGCAGCGTGCCCGCGAACGCGTGATAGGTACTGACCGTCGCGGGGTCGTCGGCCGCGTCCATGCCGCCGGCAACGATGCCGGTGC
Source organism: Mycobacterium sp. (assembly GCF_032159565.1). GTDB lineage: Bacteria > Actinomycetota > Actinomycetes > Mycobacteriales > Mycobacteriaceae > Mycobacterium. Next base: position 55,952 of record NZ_JAVHWR010000216.1, on the reverse strand, counting down.
CCGCCAGCCGGGCCAGCCGGGAACGGACGCGGCGCAACAATTGGCCGGCCGCCTTGCGGGTGAACGTCATGCCGAGCACCTCACCGGGGGATGCGTAGCCGTTGGCCACCAGCCACACCACCCGGGCAGCCATCGTCTCCGTCTTGCCCGCACCCGCTCCTGCGATCACCACCAGCGGACCGGGCGGTGCGGCGATGACCGCGGCCTGCTCTTCGGTCGGCGCGAAAAGCCCCAGAGCAGAGGCCAACTCATCGGGACTGTACTTCGGTGTCACGGGGTGGCCGCTTCGTCGGTCGAGGCTTGGGCGGGGCAGTTCTGCCGCACCGGACAGTGTGCGCAGCCGTCGTTGATCCTTGCCAGGAACTGTGGCCCCTGCGTCGCCGCCGCGGCCGTGCCCACCAGCTCACGCCACTGGCCGCGCGAATCCGGCGTCAGCGGGTCCTGCTGCCGCTCGGCCGGCCCTGCGGAGCCGGTCTTGCCCAGGTAGACCAGCCTGCCGCCGCCGGGTGTATCGCCTTCCGGCAGAAGGCCTTCTGCGATGGCGAGCTGGTACATCGCCAGCTGCGCGTGGCGTTGCGCATCGTCCTTGGTGACGGGCGACTTACCGGTCTTGACGTCGACGACCACCAGGCGGCCCGCTTCGTCACGCTCGAGCCGGTCGAGCCTGCCGCGCACGCGTACGGCCGCCCCGTCGCAGTCGAGCACGCCGTCGACGTCGACTTCTGTGCCCACCTCGGTGAGCTGCCCGCGTGTCTGCTCCCGCCACTGCGCGAAGGTGGACAGCATCAAGCGGTGCCGGGCCAGCTCGTTGTCGGCGTACCACGCCGACTCGAACGGCAGCTTCTCCCAGAGCCTCTCGAGCTCGGCGACCATCTGACCCTCTCGCATTTCCGGATCCGCGACCAGGGCGTGCACCAACGACCCGATGGCCGAGCGCACGTCGCGTCCGTCGCTGCCGCCATGCCGTTCGAGCAGCCAGCGCAACGGGCAGTCGGCCAGCGTCTGCAGTGTCGATGGCGACAGCCGCACCACGTGGTCGTCGCCCGCCCACAGCGGCTCATCGGTGCTCGGCGCGGTCATGCCGTACCACTGTCCGGGATCGGCGCCGGATATGCCTGCGGCGGCCAGGCGCGCCAATTGTGCTGCCGCACAGACCCGTACCGGATCGGTGACGGCGCCCTCAGGGGCGCATACCACCGCGCGCAGCCCGCCGACCAGCGGCGCGGGCGCCAGTACCCGCGGGGCGGCCACCGGCTCGGTGGTGGCCGTATCGGTGTCGGTCGCGAACTGCACGAGCTCGATGTGGAACGGCGACGGCAGCATCGAGTCGTCACCACATTCGCTGTCCACCGCTGTCACCAGCAGCCTGTTGCGGGCGCGGCCCATCGCGGCGATCAGCAGCCTGCGCTCCTCGGCCAGCAGCGGCGCCCGGCTGGACACGCCCGCGGTGTCGGCGACGACACCGTCGAGGACATCGACGAGAAACTGGGTCGCGAGAACACCGCCGCGGGGAGTGGTGTTGGGCCACAGCCCTTCCTGCAGGCCTGCGATGACGACGACGTCCCACTCCCTGCCCAGCGCGGCATGCGCGCTGACCAGCGTGACGCCGTCGGTGTCGGGCGGCGGATCGCCCGCCGTCGGCAACGGACCCAGCGCGCGCACATGCTCGACGAGGCCGCGAAGGGACGACCCGGCGGTTCTCGACACGTACTGCTCGGTCACGTCGAACAGCGCAGTGACCGCGTCCAGGTCGGCGTCGGCGTTCGCGCCCGCCGCGCCGCCCCGCTCGCTGGCCGCAAGCCATCGTTTCTGGAGACCGGAGCGGTGCCACGCCTGCCACAGGGTGTGGCGCGGGTCTGCGCCGTCGGCCTCGCTGCGCCGCGCGGCGGCCAGCACGGCGCGCACCCGCTGCACCGGACGCGCAAGATCACCTGTGACGGAGAGTTTTTGCGATTCCATCGCCTCGACGAGCAATTCGCCGAAGTCGCGCGGGGGCCGGCTTCGATCGGCTCGGCGCAGCGCCCTGCGAAGTTGCCGCAACGACACCGGATCGACCCGGCCGATCGGCCCGGTGAGCAATTGCATGGCGCGGTCGCCGTCCAGCCCGTCGGCGACGGCCTGCAACACCGTCAGCATTGCCCGCGATGCGGCCTGTTCGGCGACCGGCACGCCCGACGGCGGGCTGATGACCGGAACCCCCGCGGCGGTGAGTGCGCGGGACAGCGGCGCGCCGCTCTGCCGCAGCGAGCGCACGATCACGGCCATCTCCGACCACGGCACCCCGTCGAAGAGATGGGCCCTGCGCAGCGCGTCGGCGATCATCGCGGCCTCGGCGTGCGGTGACGCCGCCACCCGCACGGAGACCGAGCCCGGATCGTCGCCGGCGCCGACAAGTTCGCGGGCCTCGACGGCGCCGGGCAGCCGCCGCGCGACGCCGGTGATGGCGCGGGCCACCGCGGGCATGCAGCGGTGCGACTCCGTCAAGGTGATCACCGGATCGTCGTCGGTACCGCGCAACAGGGCCGGATCAGCGCCACGGTAGGAGAACACGGATTGGTTGGGGTCACCGGCGACGATGGTCAGCTCGGCGCCTGCCGCAAGCACCCGCACCAGGCGGGCGGCCTGAGGGTCGAGGTGCTGGGCGTCGTCGACCAGAAGCAGCGTGACCCGCGCGCGTTCGGCGGCGAGCAGTTCGGCATCGACGGCGAAGGCCTCCAGCGCGGCGCCGACGAGTTCGGCTGCGCCGAGTGCGGGCACGGTGGCCTGCGGAGCGGCCATGCCGACGGCCGACCGCAGCAGCATCGTCTGCTCGTACTGCTGCGCGAACTGACCCGCGGCGAGCCACTCCGGACGCCCGGACAACCTGCCGATGCGTTGCAGCGCAGAAGGATCCACACCGCGCTCGGTGCAGCGGGCCAACAGGTCGCGCAACTCGGTGGCGAACCCGACGGTGCTCAGCGCGGGCCGCAGTTGACGCGGCCACGCGACGGCCGCGTTGTCGCCGTCCTCCAGATCGCCTGCGAGCAGTTCGCGGATGATGCCGTCCTGCTCGGCGGTGGTGATCAGCCGCGGGGGCGGATCACCGTTGCGCTGGGCGGCCAGCCTCAGCACGGCGAAGGCGTACGAGTGCACCGTGCGGACCAGAGGCTCCCTGACGACGGCACGACTGCCCGCTTGCAGCAGCGCCGCTGTGATGGCGGCGCGCGCATGCGCGCCCAACCGCGCCGAACCCGTCAGCAGCAGAACAGATTCCGGCTCGGCACCGTCGGCGATGTGGGCCGCCGCGGCGTCGATCAGCGCGCGGGTCTTGCCCGTGCCCGGGCCACCGAGAACGCGCACCAGACCGCGAATGCCGGTTTCGGTCAACGCCGTCGGGTGAAGCGCGATGTGCGGTGCGGACATGAGGGCATGACACCACGAGGGTCCGACAAGTCGTGCCGACCGGATGCCCTTAGCATCGGAGCCGTGGTCAGCAACCCCCATTTCCTCAATGTCCATCGTTTCGGTCCCGAGCAGCCGGCGCAGATCCTGGCGATCCACGGGCTGACTGGACACGGGCTGCGGTGGCGGACGCTGGCGACGCAGCACCTGCCAGGCTTCTCGGTGCTCGCGCCCGACCTGCTGGGCCACGGCAGGTCGTCGTGGGAAGCGCCGTGGACGTTGGACTCCAATGTCACCGCGCTGGCCGACCTCCTCGCCTCCGAGACCGCTCGCCCCGTCGTGGTGGTCGGGCACTCCTTCGGCGGTGCGGTCGCGCTGCAACTCGCCGTCGCGCGCCCGGACCTCGTCGCCTCGCTGGTGCTGCTCGACCCGGCGGTCGGCCTCGACGGCGCGTGGATGGCCAACATCGCCGACGACATGATGGCCTCGCCGTACTACCTCGACCGCGACGAGGCGCGCAACGAGAAGGCGACGGGTTCGTGGGCCGACGTGGATCCGATCGAATTGGACGCCGAACTCGACGAGCACATGATCGAGCGGCCCGACGGCCGCTGCGGCTGGCGGATCAGCATTCCGGCTATGATGTCCTACTGGAGTGAGCTGGCACGCGATTTCGTCGTGCCGCACAAGGGGATTCGCACCACACTGGTCCGCGCCGCCCGTACCCGGCCACCGTATGTCACCGACGCACTGATCACCGCGCTGGACGAGAAGCTCGGCCCCCGGTTCTCGCTCGTCGATTTCGACTGCGATCACATGGTGGCCCAGGCCAAGCCCGCGGAGACGGCCGCGGTGATCCGCGACCGGCTCGAACACGCCTGACCGTGGCCGCCATCACCGACGGACAGGTCGAAGCGGTGCGCGCGCTCGTCGCGTCGATCCCATCGGGCCGGGTCTCGACCTACGGTGATATCGCCTCAGCTGCAGGGCTTTCCAGCCCGCGAATCGTCGGCTGGATCATGCGGACGGATTCGTCGGATCTGCCTTGGCATCGGGTGATCCGGGCCTCCGGACGGCCCGCACCGCATCTCAGCACGCGCCAACTCGAGCGACTGCGGGCAGAGGGTGTGCTCGCCAGCGACGGCCGGATCAACCTGGCCGAAGCGCGCCACGAGTTCTGACCTCAGAGCACCGACCGCACCAGCGCTGCCGTGCGGGCCAGTCCCGGGAACGCCGCAGCCGTCGAGCGCGGGTGCAGGGCGTGCACGGCCAGCCGGAACATCAACGCACGCAACAGCATCTGCGGCCACTCCGGCAGCGGAGTCCACCGCTCGACCAGACCGTCGTCGGCCTCACCCCACGACAGCGCGTCGACGACGACCACGCCGGCCGCCCATGAACTCGGGCGCCAGTAGGGCGTGATATCGGTGATGCCGGGCGCCGCGGTGCCCGCGAAAAGCACTGTGCCGTACAGGTCGCCGTGCACCAGCTGGTTGGGGCTCTTGGTCGGCTTCCGCAGTCCGGCGAGCTGGTTGATCAGATCGATCGAGCGCTGACCGTCGGCCGATCCGGGCGACACCCGCGCGCCCGCCTGCAGCGACTGCAGCGGCCGCTCCTCCCACGCAGCCCGGTCAGCGGCGATGAAGACGTCGACGTCGGCCCACGGCGCGACCGGCGGCTGGGTCAGAAACCGGGGACGCTCCAGTTTGGCCGTCGCCTCATGCAGCCGTACGGCGGACGAGACGACCTCGTCGTGGCGGGGTTCGGGCGTGCCCGCGACGAAGGTATCGGCCCGCCAGCCCGCGACGACATAGCGCCCGTCGGTCGAGCGCACCGGTCTGGCGAGCCGGACACCGTCGACGAAGAGGGTCTCGCGGACCTTCGCCGACCAGGCGGCGCGGGCGTGGTCGGCAACCATGGACAGCACGACTTCACCGCACCGCCAGCCGCCCTCCCAGCCGAGGCCGAGCTCGACGGGACGCAGGCCACTGACGCCGAACGCCGCCAGCACATGGTCTGGCGGCGATTCGTCGGTCGCGGCGGTCACAGCGTCAGGCTACCGTCGCCGCAGGCCGGAAAGGCTTCGCTGACCCAGCTGTGTCGCGGCGCAGGCTAACTCAGTACATGACCATGTCGGGCTCGAGCTGGCGGCCCCACGCCACGATTCCGCCCTGCACATGAAGCGCATCCGAGAAACCGGCCTTCTTCGCGATGGCCAGCACCTCGGCCGAGCGCACACCGGTCTTGCAGTAGAACACCGGGGTCCGGTCGACCTGGAGTTTGGCCAGCGCCTCGCCCGATTCGAACGCCGACTTCGGGATCAGCTCGGCGCCCTCGATGCGGTTGATGTCCCATTCCACTTGTTCGCGGACGTCGATCAGGGTCAGCGGCTTGCCGGAGTCCATCATGTCCCGCAGTTCGCGCGGCGTGACGGTGGATTCGGCCGCGGCCTCGGCGGCGGCGTCGGACACCACACCGCAGAACTGCTCGTAGTCGATCAGCTCGGTGATCTTCGGCGTCGCCGGATCCTTGCGGATCTTGATCGTGCGATACGTCATGTCGAGCGCGTCGTACACCATCAGCCGGCCGAGCAGCGGCTCGCCGATGCCGGTGATCAGCTTGATCGCCTCGGTTCCCATGACCGACGCGATCGACGCGCACAGGATGCCGAGGACGCCGCCCTCCGCGCAGGACGGCACCATGCCGGGCGGCGGCGGCTCGGGGTAGAGGTCGCGGTAGTTGAGGCCCTGCTTTTCGCCCGATGGCGCGTCGGGGGCGTCTTCCCAGAACACCGACACCTGGCCCTCGAAGCGGTAGATCGAGCCCCACACGTACGGCTTGCCCGCCAGCACGGCGGCGTCGTTGACCAGGTAGCGGGTGGCGAAGTTGTCGGTGCCGTCGAGGATCAGGTCGTACTGCTCGAACAGCCCAACCGCGTTGTCGGGCTCCAACCGGACCTCGTGCAGCCGCACGTCGACCAGCGGGTTGATCTCCCGGATCGAGTCCCGCGCGCTCTCGGCCTTCGACCGGCCGATGTCGGACTGGCCGTGGATGATCTGGCGTTGCAGGTTCGACTCGTCGACCACGTCGAACTCGACGATCCCGATGGTGCCGACGCCCGCGGCCGCGAGATACAGCAGGGCCGGCGAGCCAAGCCCGCCTGCGCCGATCACCAGCACGCGCGCGTTCTTCAGCCGCTTCTGACCGTCGAGGCCCAGGTCGGGAATGATCAGGTGGCGGCTGTAGCGCGCGACCTCATCGCGCGTCAGCTCGGCCGCAGGCTCTACCAGCGGCGGCAACGGTGTAGACACCGACACCCTCCTCGATTCGAAGTGCGGTTTGCTTTCCATCACAGCAGTTAGTCAAAGCAACGGCAATCAGCGCCGGGAGCTTCCCGAACTCACGGAATGGGATACGGCCACGGGTTCGGTTTGCAGGTCTTGCCGTCCGCCTTGACCCATTCGGGATCGAACCGGGAGTTGTCGTTGTCGCTCGTGGAGAAGGTCTGCTGCATCATCACCGGCGCCAGCTGCCCGTCCTCGGCGCACGGTTCGTGGCGCTGGTAACCGATGGCGTGGCCCACCTCGTGATTGACCAGGTACTGGCGATAGGCGCCCACATCGCCCTGGAACGGCACCGCACCCCGCACCCAGCGGGCCTCGTTGATGAATACGCGCGGCTGGCCGTCGGGAGCGAAGGCCGGGTTGTAGCAGGACGTCTCGATGGGGATCTCGTAGCCGCAGCCCTCGCGCAACGTCATCGGGGTGGTCAGCGATACCCGGAAGTCGGGTTGGCCGCTGTCGATCCGGGTGAAGGCGAACTGCGGGTTGTGCGTCCAGCTCTTCGGGTTGCCCAAGGTTTGGCTGACCATCCGCGCGAGGTTGTCGTCGCCGCCGAATGAGGTGGTGTCGATGCCGTCCTCCACCTCGACGGTGTAGGTGAACGTCTTGGTGGTGCCCTGCCCGACCTTCGGATCGCTGCCCGCCACGATGTGCCACGTCTTGGCGCCCGCCTCGGTGTAGGGGCCGCCGTCGGGCAGGATGCCGGTCGGCAGGTTGGCGTCGAACTGGGTCAGCCCCTTTGGCGGTGCGCCGACGATCGCGGTGCTGGCCGCGCCGATGGTGGGCGGCCCCTGCGCGGGGCCCTGGTCCTCGTCGGTGCTGGACACGCTGGTACCCGAGACGGTCGAATACACCACCCAGACCGTGAGCGCGACGAGTGCGGGCAGCGCGTATGCGCGCCAGCCATAGGTCGAGACGAACCGGCCGAGCCAGGTCTGCTTCCGCCAGCGGCGCCGCTCGGCGCGGTTGGACCTGGGTCGCCCGGAATCCTCGGCGAGAGGGTCGCGCTGAGCGCGCAGCGGCTCGCGCCACTCGTCGCGCAGCACAGGAACCCGACCCCTGCTCGATTCCGGGTCGCGACGCGGTTGGCCTCCGGCGCTCCGCGTGCGACGCCCCGGCTCGTAGGTCACCGGAACAGGATTGCATAGAGCGTGGCGCACGCAATTCCGGCGCGCCTCCCCAAGACGACCGGCCGTCCTGACGCGGACCTCCATGAATGGGTAGTAGTGTCGATGCGAACGAATCCAGACAGAGGAAGTGATGAGCGAACTCGCCAACGCCACCGATCCGAGAGGTGGCAATTCAGCCGCCAATCGGCGTGGCAGCCGGCTGCCACGCGATGAGCGCCGCGGGCAGTTACTCATCGCTGCCAGCGAGATTTTCGTCGATCGCGGCTACCACGCCGCAGGGATGGACGAGATCGCGGATCGCGCGGGTGTCAGTAAACCTGTTCTCTATCAACACTTCTCGTCGAAGCTAGAGCTGTACTTGGCGGTGCTGGCCCGCCATGTCGACAACCTGGTGTCCGGTGTGCGCCAGGCGCTGCGCACCACCACCGACAACCGGCAGCGGCTGCGCGCCGCGGTGTCCGCGTTCTTCGATTTCATCGAGCAGGACGGCCAGGGCTACCGGTTGATCTTCGAAAACGACTATGTCACCGAGCCGCAGGTCGCGGGTCAGGTCAAGGTCGCGACGGAGTCCTGCACGGATGCGGTTTTCGACCTGATCAGCCGTGATTCCGGCCTCGAGGCGCACCGCGCCAGGATGATCGCGGTCGGTCTGGTGGCGGTCAGCGTCGACTCCGCGCGGTACTGGCTGAACAACGAACGGCCGATCTCCAAGGACGACGCGATCGAGGGCACTGTGCAGTTTGCCTGGGGCGGACTGTCACACGTGCCCCTCACGCGTTCTTGACGGCCTCCGCGCCGACCACACCGAAGCCGACTCGCCGCACGTCGGCGGCGCCGATCTCGACATAGGTGATCTTCGCCGACTGCACCAGGAACCGACGACCCTTTTCGTCGGTCAGCGCGAGCACACCCGAATCCGTGGCCAGCGCATCGGTGATCAGCTTCTCTACCTCGGTGGGAGTCTGCGCGCTGTTGAAGCTGAGCTCGCGCGGGCTGTCCGTGACACCGATCTTGACCTCCACGCTGCACCCCTTCTGAAGACGATTGCGTCTGCGAAACGTTCTTAGGAGAAAGGCTAGTGGACCCGTCACGGTGAACTGAGTCCGGACCGTTACCGACACGCGGAACGCTAAACCTCATCTGTCACTTCTGCCTCGATAGCATCAGGCCTGCACCACTCGAACTGACGAGGATTACGCGCATGAACAGGCCTTCTTCGCCCTGGATGACCGGATCGGTCACCGACCGCAGTCACGACCGTCCCGACTCGGACGACGAGCTCGCCGACGCCGAGGACTACGACGCCTACGCCGATTACGGGCACGACGACTACGACAACGTCGACGATGACGTCCGGTACTACACCGATCAGGACGACCGGCGCTGGCTGTGGGTGGCCAGCGTCGCGGGCATCGTGCTGCTCATCGCCGTAGCGGGCACGATGATGATTCTCAGCGGAAACGACAGCGGCACCACGACCGCGACGGTCTCGCCCGAGACCAGCGCTACCGTGCCCTATCCCAGCGCCGCGCCGTCCCCCAGCGTCCGCAGGGCGCCGTCGGCCACCGCGCTGCCGCCCGAGACCATCACCAGCGTGACGCCGACGCCGACGGCCGCGCCGCCGAGTGCCGTCGCCGAGCCGACCGAAGCCGCGCCGCCGCCCGCGGGCGACCCGCGCACGGTGACCTACACCGTGACCGGTAACCGTCAGCTGTTCGATCTGGTCACGATCATCTACACCGACCAGCAGGGCGCACTGCAGACCGACGTGAACGTCGCACTGCCGTGGACCAAGCAGGTGACGCTGGATCCGGGGGTCCAGCTCAGCTCCGTCACCGCGACCAGCGTGGGCGGGCAGCTCAGCTGCTCGATCACCGACGGGTCTGGCGCGACACTGGCTTCACAGGCCAACAGCACGATGATCGCGAACTGCACCCGCTGAGCGGGTCAGGCCAGGCCGAGCTCCTGCATGCGGGTGCTGTGCGTGTGCTGGAGGCGGTCGAAGAACTGCGTCAGCTGACCCAGCCCGTCGGTGCCCGAGACGACCAGGTCGACGAGTTCGTCGCGGTCGGCGAGAACGAACTGCGCCTGGGTGATGGCTTCGCCGAGCAGCCGGCGCGACCAAAGCGCCAACCGGTGACGCTGCCGCTGGCTGCCGATCACCGCCGCACGGACCTCCGCGACGACGAACTGCGAGTGACCCGTCTCGGCCAGCACGGCGCGCACCACCGCTGAGACGTCGTCGGGCAGCACGTCGGCGATCTCCAGGTAGAAGTCGGCCGCCAGCGCATCGCCGACGTAGGTCTTCACCAGCGCTTCGAGCCAGGTGCTCGGCGTGGTCAGCCGGTGATAGTTCTCCAGCGCAGGCGCGTACCGCGTCATCGCCGCGACTGTGTCGATGCCACGGCGTTGCAGCTCGTCGCGCAGCAACTCGTAGTGCGCCATCTCCGCCGCCGCCATGCTTGCCATGTTGATGCGGCCGGCCAGGTTGGGCGCCATCCGCGCCTCCTCGGTGAGCCGGTAGAAGGCGGCCACCTCCCCGTAGGCCAGCAGCGCGAAAAGTTCGTTGACGCCCGGATGATCGGCCGACACGCCTGAGGCCGCCGAGGTGGCGATGTGCTCCGTTGATGCCGCAGGCTGCGTCGAACTCATGGGCCCAACTGTAGACGGCGACCGGCTGGGCGACCGGAGGGCAAACCTACCGGTATCATGTAAGCAGGCGGTGGCTGCAAACACCTGAGCCGCTACCTAAGAAATGTGCGTGCACGCAGTCGGCCCGCCTAACTCAGCGCAGGGCCCGCGAAGTTTTCTCGTCATACTCGTGCGCGCGTGGACGCGAATGATGACCGACGAGAAAACGGACCGGAAAGGCTTCGCCTAACAAGCATGACTGCACTCAACCCCTCATTTGCCAAACTCGGCGTACGCGACGAAATTGTGCGCGCACTGCTCGAAGACGGCAAAGAGCACACATTTGCCATTCAAGAACTGACTCTGCCGCTGGCCATGGCGGGTGACGACCTCATCGGGCAGGCCCGCACCGGCATGGGCAAGACCCTCGCGTTCGGCGTGCCGCTACTACACGAGATCACCAGCGATCCCGACCGCCCGCTGACCGGCGCGCCCCGTGCGCTGATCGTGGTGCCCACGCGCGAGCTGTGCCTGCAGGTGTACGGCGACCTCGCCGGCGCCGCGAAATACCTCACCGTGGGTGACCGCAAGCTGTCGGTGGTGTCGATCTACGGCGGGCGGGCCTACGAGCCGCAGACCGACGCACTGCGCGCCGGCGCCGACGTCGTCGTCGGAACTCCGGGCCGCCTCCTCGACCTCGCTCAACAGGGCCATCTACGGCTCGGCGGGATCTCGGTCCTGGTGCTCGACGAGGCCGACGAGATGCTCGACCTCGGCTTCCTGCCCGACATCGAGCGCATCCTGCGCCTGACCCCCGACACGCGGCAGTCGATGCTGTTCTCGGCGACGATGCCAGACCCGATCATCACGCTGGCCCGCAGCTTCATGAACCAGCCGACGCACATCCGCGCCGAGTCACCGCAGTCGTCGGCCGTGCACACCACCACCGACCAGTTCGCCTACCGTGCGCATGCGCTCGACAAGGTGGAACTGGTCAGCCGGATACTGCAGGTCCGCGGTCGCGGCGCCACCATGATCTTCACCCGCACCAAGCGCACCGCGCAGAAGGTCTCCGACGAGCTGGGCGAGCGCGGCTTCAACGTCGGCGCGGTTCACGGCGACCTCAACCAGGGCGCCCGCGAGAAGGCGCTCAAGGCGTTCCGCACCGGGGAGATCGACGTGCTGGTCGCCACCGACGTGGCGGCCCGCGGCATCGACATCGACGACGTCACCCACGTCATCAACTACCAGTGCCCCGAAGACGAGCAGGCCTACGTGCACCGCATCGGCCGCACCGGCCGGGCGGGCAAGACCGGCGTCGCGATCACCCTCATCGACTGGGACGAGGTCGCGCGCTGGCAGATGATCGACAAGGCACTGGGTCTCGGCCACCCCGACCCGGCCGAAACCTATTCCAGCTCAGCGCATTTGTACGAAGAGCTGGACATCCCGGCCGACGTGACGGGTTCGATCGGCCCGTCCAGGCCGGCCAAGGCCGCCAAGCGTGCGCCCCGCGACGCGGCCGAGGCGCCGACCCGCACGCGCACCAAGTCGCGTCGCCGCACCCGCGGCGGCAAGGCGGTGAGCGGCCACCCGGAGACTGAGAATGCGGCGCCGACGGCCGACAGCGCAGATACCCCGGCAGCCGCCGACGGCGAGCAGCCGACCCGCAGGCGTCGTCGCCGTCGCCCGCGCAAGGCCGCCGCGGCGACCGCCAACTAGCTGGGGCCGAACCACCCGATGGTCAAACCCGAGCGGCGCACCCGGGCCGACCTGGTGGCAGCCGCGGCGATCGCGCTCGTCGTCGTCGTAGGCGCCGCCCTGATCTGGTGGACCAGCGACGCCAGGGCCACGATCAGCAGACCCGCCGCGTCGCCGGTGAAGACCCTCGCACCGGCGAAGGCCGTGCCGGCCACGCTGCGCGAGCTGTGGACGGCGCCGAGCCCGAAGACGACGAAGCCGGTGCTGGCAGGCGGCAGCTTGGTGACCGGGGACGGCCACGAGGTCGACGGCCGCGATCCTGCGAGCGGCTCGGTGCTGTGGACCTACGCACGCGGCCTCGACCTGTGCGGCGTCACGGCGGTGTACAACTACGCGGTCGCCGTCTACCCCGACAGCCGGGGATGCGGTCAGGTGAGCACCATCGACGGGCAGACCGGTGTGCGCGGCCCGAGCCGCACCGCATACGCCGATCCCGAGGTCGCGCTGTCGTCGGACGGCACCACGGTGCTCGCAGCGGGCGACAGCAGGCTCGAGCTGTGGCGCTCCGACATGGTCCGGATGATCAGCTACGGCGCGCTGGACGCCCGGATCAAGCCCGGCGTCCCGGGCCCGGTGCTGTGCCGGCTGGAGTCCGCGGCGGCCAGCACGGCCGCGGTGTCGGTGCTCGAGTCCTGCCCGGACCAGCCCGACCTGCGGCTGACGGTGCTGCGGCCGGCGAAGGAGGAGGACACCCCCGACCTCAAGTACGTGCCGCTGCCGGGCGTGAAGGCGGACACCGGCGCCCGGGTGGTCGCGGTCTCCGAGACCACCACCGCCGTCTACGTCCCGACACCGAGGCCGTCGCTGATGATCATCGACGAGACCGGGTCGACGACGGCCAACCTTCCGCTGCCCAAACCCGCGTCGCCCGAGGCCGCCGCAACCGGCGCCGGTGACCTGATCACGTGGTGGACGGGTGATGCGGTGATGGTGTTCTCCGCCAGCGGCGTGCAGTACCGCTACACCGTCGGCCCGGTCGACTCCCATGTTCCCGTCGGTCCCGGAACGATGATGGCCGGGCGGCTGATCATCCCGGTCAGCGACGGCGTCGGCGTCTACGACCCGGCGACAGGGGTCAACGAGCGCTTCACTCCGCTGCGGCGCCAGTCCGCACGGTCGGCGGTGGTGCCCGCGGTCGCCGGCTCTGTCCTGCTCGAGCAGCGCGGCCCGTCGCTGGTCGCTCTGGGCTAGTCCCCCCAGTAGCTTCGCTCCTACCCCGCCGGGCGCTAGACCTCCGGCGCGAACGTCGTCAGCGTATTGCCCGACTTCCAGTGCTTGAGCAGCGCGCCCGCCAGTTCGCGGTATGCCTGAGCGCCCTTGTTCTTTCGGCTGGCCAGCACCGACGCGCCCGACGCGGTCGCCTCGGCGAAGCGCACCGTGCGGGGGATCGGCGGCGCCAGCACCGGCATGTCGTAGCGGTCGGCGACGTCGAGCAGCACATCGCGGCTGTGGGTGGTGCGTGAGTCGTACAGCGTGGGAAGCGCACCGAGAAGCGTGAGGTCACCGTTGGTGATCTGCTGAACGTCGTTGATGGTGCGCAGAAACTGGCCGACCCCGCGGTGTGCGAGTGTCTCGCACTGCAGCGGCACGATCACGTCGTCCGCGGCTGTCAGGCCGTTGAGGGTCAGCACGCCCAGCGACGGCGGGCAATCGATGATCACCACGTCGAAATCACCTGCGACCTTGGCCAGGGCGCGCTTGAGCGCATACTCGCGGCCGGCCCGCATCAACAGCATCGCCTCGGCCCCGGCCAGGTCAATGTTGGCCGGCAGCAGCGTCATTCCCTCCGACGTCGACACCAGGGCGGCCGACGGCTCCACGTCGCCGAGCAACACCTCGTGGATCGAGACCGCGAGCTTGTCGGGGTCCTGGCCGAGCGAGAACGTCAGACACCCCTGGGGGTCCAGGTCGACGAGCAGCACCCGCCGCCCCTTCTCCGCCATCGCCGCACCCAACGACGCCACCGTCGTCGTTTTGGCTACCCCACCCTTTTGATTGGCGACCGCAAGTACTCGCGTCACGAGTCCATCCAAGCACGACCGGGGACATCAGCACCCCCCGTGGGGCAGAATCGGCGGGGTGAGTCCCCAGCAGCATCGGCTGCTTCTGCTGCGACATGGCGAGACCGAGTGGTCCCGGAGCGGCAAGCACACCAGCCGCACCGATCTCGACCTCACCGAGGCCGGCCGGCGACAGGCGAAAGCGGCCGGGGAAACCATCGCCCAGCTGAACCTGGAGAACCCCTACATCGTCAGCAGCCCGCGCAAACGCGCGATCGTCACCGCCGAATTGGCCGGTCTGTCGGTCGACGAGGTGAACCCGCTGATCAGCGAATGGGACTACGGCGACTACGAGGGCACGACCACCGAGGAGATCCGCAAGGCCGTGCCGAACTGGCTGGTGTGGACCCACGGCTGCCCCGGCGGCGAGACCACCGCCGAGGTCTGCGAGCGCGCCGACCGGGCGATCGCGCTGGCGTTGGAGCACATGGAGTCCCGGGACGTGGTCTTCGTCGGACACGGACATTTCTCGCGCGCGGTCATCACCCGCTGGGTCGAACTACCGGTGTACGAGGGAATCCGCTTCGCGATGACCGCGGGGTCGATCGCCGTGTGCGGCTTCGAGCACGGCGTGCGTCAAATCAACGCCCTCGGGCTGACCGGATATCCACACCCAGCCGTGTTCCCGTGACGCGCGAACCGACGTTCGTCCTGGCCACCGGCGGCAGCGCCGTCGTCGCCGACGGTGTGCACACCGCGTACCGGAGCATCGCCGAGGCGCGCACCTCGTTGACATCGCACAGCACCCCGATCATCGTGGGCGCCTTGCCCTTTGACATCTCGAGGCCGGCTGCGCTGATCCGGCCGCAGGACGTGGCTTTCCTCGACGAGCTGCCGAAGTGGCCGTTGCGCCCGCTCCCCGGTGTCCGGGTCGCGCAGACCCTGCCGGAGCTCGGCGAGCACCGCGCCCGGATCGCGGCGGCGCTGCAGCGGCTGCGAGACCCCGCGAGCGGGCTGCACAAAGTGGTGCTGGCGCGGGCGCTGCGGTTAGTGGCCGACGGCCCGCTCGACGCACGCACCGTCGTCGACCGTCTCGTCGCCGCCGACCCCGGCACCAACGCCTACCTCGTCGACCTGTCGGCGGCGGGGGCCGACTATTCCGGGACCGTCCTGGTGGGTGCCAGCCCTGAGCTGCTGGTGGCCCGCCAGGGCGAGCGCGTGTTCTGCGCGCCGTTCGCGGGTTCGGCGCCGCGGTTACGCGATCCAGACGCCGACCGGGCCAGCGGAGAGGCGCTGGCCGCGTCGGCCAAGAACCGTCACGAGCACGAACTGGTCGTCGACGCGATGCGCAAAGCACTCGACCCGCTGTGCGTCGATCTGCAAATTCCGCCGACTCCGCAGCTGAGCCGAACCGCAGCGGTCTGGCACCTGTCCACGCCGATCACCGGCCGATTACGCGAAAGATCAACGACTGCATTGGATCTCGCGATTTCGCTGCATCCGACACCTGCGGTCGGCGGGGCTCCGGCGAATGCGGCCGCAGGCCTGATCGGCGAGCTCGAAGGTGACCGCGGTTTCTATGCGGGCGCGGTCGGCTGGTGCGATCAGCGCGGCGACGGGCGCTGGGTGGTGTCCATCCGCGGAGCGCAACTGTCGGCTGACCGCCGTTCCGCCGTCGCGCACGCCGGCGGCGGAATCGTCGCCGAATCCGACCCCGACGACGAAGTCGAGGAAACCACAACGAAATTCACCACGATTCTGTCGGCTCTGGAGGCGCAACCATGATCATCCGGCGCGCCGAGCCCGGCGACGAGGTCGAGCTGACGGCGATGATTCACGAGCTCGCCGAATTCGAGCGGGCGGCCCCCGACTGCACGGTGACCGAAACACAGTTGCGCACCGCCCTTTTCGGAGACGACCCGACGGTTCACGGCCATATCGCCGAGGAGGACGGCAAGGCGGCGGGGGGCGCGCTGTGGTTCCGCAACTTCTCGACGTGGGACGGCGTCGGGGGTATCTATCTGGAGGACCTGTTCGTGCGGCCGCAGTTTCGCCGTCGTGGGCTGGCCAAGGCGATGCTGGCCACGCTGGCGCGCGAATGCGTCGAGAACGGCTACACGCGGCTGTCCTGGGCGGTGCTGGACTGGAACGTCAACGCGATCGCGCTCTACGACGCCGTCGGCGGCCACCAGCAGGACGAATGGATCACCTATCGGGTGTCTGGCCCGCAGTTGTCGGCGCTGGCCGCGGATTCGTCCGAGCGGCCCCCTCAGTGATCGTCGGCGGTGGTTGAATCCTGATTGCCCAGCCACCGCACGGCCGACGGGCTGAACAGCAACACCAGCGTGATGAGCGCAACGACGCCGACCGGTATGCCGTAGACCCATTGACGGGAGCCGACGGCGATGTACCACGACACCGGCAGCAGCAGAAGCTGCGCGAACACCGCGACCCCTCGCCCCCACCGGCGGCCCCTCCACAACGCCCAGCCCGCCGCGAGCACTGCCCCGCCGAGAATCGCGAACCACGCCGCGGTGCCGAACTTGTTCATACCGGGCTCGTCGTCGCTGTCGAGTCCGCTCACGACGTAGATGACCGCCGCCAGCACGCCCGCTGCGCCCTCCAGCGCCACCAGCACGGCGGCCTGTCGAACCGTCGTCGGCGATGGAACCGTCACGACGTTGAGCGTAGAGGTTCGCGGATAGGCTCTTGAGTCGTGCGCGCCGTGCTGATCGTCAACCCCAACGCGACGTCGACGACGGCCGCCGGTCGCGATCTGCTCGCGCACGCGCTGGAAAGCCGCGTCAAGCTGACCATCGCTCACACCGACAGCCGCGGCCACGCCGTCGATATCGCCCGTGACGCCGCCCGTGACGGCATCGACGTGCTGATCGTGCACGGCGGCGACGGAACCGTGAACGAGGTCGTCAACGGCATCCTCGGCGAATGCGGCCCGACCCCGCGCCCCGACGCGCCCGCGGTCGGCGTGGTGCCCGGCGGGTCGGCCAACGTGTTCGCCCGCGCGCTCGGCATCAGCCCAGACCCGACCGAGGCCACCAACCAGCTGATCGACCTGCTCACCGAGCACCGCCGCACCAAGTCCTGGCGCCGCATCGGCCTGATGGACTGCGGTGAACGTTGGGGGGTCTTCACCGCCGGCCTCGGCGTCGACGGGGACGTCGTGGCGGCCGTCGAGGCCCAACGGGACAGGGGCCGCAACGTCACCGCGTCGCGATACATCCGGGTCGCCGTGCGCGAAGTGCTGGCCAGTGCCCGCAAGGAACCGATGCTGACCCTGCACCTGCCCGACCGAGAGCCGGTGGAACGCGTGCACTTCGCGTTCGTCTCCAACTCCAGCCCGTGGACGTACGCGAACACCAGGCCGGTGTGGACCAACCCCAACACGACCTTCGAAACCGGACTCGGCGTCTTCGCGACGACCAGCACGAACGTGTGGGCCAACCTGCGGTTGGTTCGGCAGATGCTGTCGCAGAAGGCCAAGATCCGCGCCAGGCACCTCATTCGCGACGACGACCTGTCCTGGGTGAAGGTGACCGCTGACACACCTATGGCGTGCCAGATCGACGGGGATTACCTCGGATTGCGTCAAAATATGACGTTCCGGGCGGTCCCGGAGGCTCTCGGTGTGGTCGCGCCACCCGTGAATGGCCTCTGAGCTGGATCAACACCCGTACTGCGACTCATCGAGAGCGCAGGTGGTCTGAGTGTAGTACAAACGGATGAGGCTCTTGCGAACAGTCGTCCGTAGTGAGATAGCCCACGAGTTACCGCACGGTATTGACACCTGTTCAGCGTGTGGGAGCATCGAAGTAAGCAACAGTGCAGAAACAATTTGTTCGCGCGTGTTAACAGCCGAAAAAAAGCTCGTGTGCCCCCCTGCGCACATAGTGAGGAGAGTTAGACACCATGGATTGGCGCCACAACGCGGTTTGTCGCGACGAGGATCCGGAACTGTTCTTCCCCGTGGGAAACAGCGGCCCAGCCCTCGCGCAGATCGCTGACGCGAAGCTCGTGTGCAACCGGTGCCCGGTCACGACCGAGTGCCTGACCTGGGCATTGGACTCGGGCCAGGATGCAGGCGTGTGGGGCGGAATGAGCGAGGACGAGCGGCGCGCACTCAAGCGGCGCAACGCCCGCACCAAGGCCCGCACCGGCGTCTAGCCGCACAGCGTTCAACAGTTACGGCCCCGACACAATGTCGGGGCCGTAACTGTTTGCAAATGGAAACTGTCCGAATTACGCAATCAGAGTCAAAATACGCAAACGGCCGCTTACTGCGCGAGCCGAGGCCGCCTGCCGATCGGCACCCGCAGCACCACATCGGTGCCACCCGCGGGCGCGGCATGCATGCCGAGCGAGCCGTCCAGCTCCGCTGACACCAGCGTGCGCACGATCTGCAGACCCAGCCGGTCGGCCTTCTCCAGGCTGAACCCTTCGGGCAGGCCGCGGCCGTCGTCGTGGACGACGACGTCCAGCCAGCGTGCCGACCGCTCCGCGGAAATGGTCACGCAGCCGGGCTGAGTCGCGCCGGCGAACGCGTGCTCCATGGCGTTCTGCACCAACTCGGTGATCACCATGACCAGCGCGGTGGCGCGGTCGGCGTCGAGCACGCCGAGGTCACCGACCCGGCTGATGCGGATCGGGGTGTCAACGGCGGCAACGTCGTTCATCATCGGCAGGATCCGGTCCACCACGTTGTCGAGGTTGACCTCCTCGTCCACCGACATCGACAGCGCGTCGTGCACGAGCGCGATCGACGACACCCGGCGCACGGACTCGATCAGCGCTTCGCGGCCCTCGGGGTTGTTGGTGCGTCGGGCCTGCAGCCGCAGCAGCGACGCGACGGTCTGCAGGTTGTTCTTCACCCGATGGTGGATCTCGCGGATGGTGGCGTCCTTGGACAGCAGCGCGCGGTCGCGACGCTTGATTTCGGTGACGTCGCGGATGAGCATGGCCGCGCCCGCCGCCTCGCCGTGCACGACCAGCGGCAAGGTGCGGAGCAGGACCGCCGCGCCGCCCGCGTCGACCTCCATCCGCATGCTGGAGCCGCCGACCAGTGACTCGCGCACGTGTTCGGACAGTTCATGCGCCTCGAACGGATCGGAGATCAGCGGCCTGGTCACCGCAACCAGGTTCTGGCCCTCCAGTTCTGCGTTCAGGCCCATGCGGTGGTAGGCAGACAGCGCGTTGGGGCTGGCGAACACCACGACACCTGCGACGTCCAGCCGGATGAAGCCGTCACCGACGCGGGGGCTGGACCGCGAGACCGACAGCTCGCCGACGTTGGGGAAGGTGCCCTCGGAGAGCATGTGCAGCAGGTCGACCGCGCAGTCGAGATAGGCGCGTTCCAGTGGGCTGGCCGTGCGGGCCGGAAACGCGGCCTGATGGGTGAGGACGGCGACGACGTGGTTGTTGTAACGGACCGGCACCGCCTCGATCGAAATGTCGCCGTCGGCGGCCGAACCCGGTTGACGTTGTTCGCTTTCGCGCCCGATCGCGCCCGACTTGAAGGCCGCGGTGACAAGGGGCAGGTGGCCGGCATCGGCCTGGGTCCCGACGGCGTCGGCCAGCAGAACCGTCGGCGCGGTGTTGGGTCTGCACTGCGCCACACACACCAGCGCGCCGTCGTCGCGCCGCACCCACATCAGGTAGTCCGCGAACGAGAGGTCGGCCAGCAGCTGCCACTCGCCGACCACGGCGTGCAGGTGGTCGACGGCGTTGCCGGGCAGCATGGTGTGCTCGGCGAGCAGGTCACCGAGGGTGGACATCGGGCCCTACGAAAGAAGCCAGCGCTAGCTGATCACCGCGATGAGGTCGCCGGCCTGGATGACGTCGCCGACGGACACACTCACCTTGCTGACCGTTCCGGCGACCTCGGCGAGCACCGGGATCTCCATCTTCATCGACTCCAGCAGCACCAGGGTGTCGCCCTCACCGATCTGATCGCCCTCGTTCACCACGACCTCGAGCACACTGGCCACGATTTCGGCGCGAACATCCTCGGCCATCTTCACCCCTTTCGGCTGCTGCATGCCGTCCTATCGAACCACAACCGCATGGGGCGCAGCCCTGTCAGGAGCCCATGAGACACTGGTTCATCCGCGCCCGCAGGATGCGGGCAGCACAAACCCCTGGATTAAACGGAGGTAGCACCATGGCCAAGCGTGGCCGCAAGAAGCGTGACCGCAAGCATTCGAAGGCCAATCACGGCAAGCGCCCGAACGCCGGTTCGAAGTCGGTGCGCTAGGTCCGTTAGCCCCGAGTGATCGTGGTCCGGCTGATTTGGATGCGCAGCCGCTGACGGAGCGCCTCTGGTGCCCTCTCCCCGCCGCATTTCTTGGCGATCAGCTTCTTGACCCGCTCCTCGACGCCGTAGTGGCGAAGGCAGGCCGGACACTCCTCGAGGTGATGCTTGAGCTTGTCGCGGCTCTCGGCGGTGCATTCGCCGTCCAGCAGCGTCCATACCTCGGCGATCACCGCCGCGCACTCCGGGTGCTCGGGGTCAACCGGGCCTGCCGGCGCGGTCCAGCGCTCTTCATCGTCACGGTGGGTCATGACGACACCTCCTCGGGGGTGTCGAGCTGTCCCCGAATGAAACCACGATCCTTGGCCACATCGGCCAGTAACTCGCGGAGTTGGCGCCTGCCGCGGTGCAACCGCGACATCACCGTGCCGATGGGGGTCTGCATGATCTCGGCGATTTCCTTGTACGGGAAGCCTTCGACGTCGGCGTAGTACACCGCCATCCGGAACTCCTCGGGCAGCGCCTGCAGGGCTGCCTTGATCTCGCTGTCCGGCAATGCCTCCAGCGCCTCCACCTCCGCTGAGCGCAGTCCCGTCGAGGAATGCTCGGCGTTGGCTGCCAGCTGCCAGTCGGTGATCTCCTCGGTCGGATACTCCGCGGGCTGGCGTTGCTTCTTGCGGTAGCTGTTGATGTAGGTGTTGGTCAGAATGCGGTACAGCCAGGCCTTGAGGTTTGTGCCCTCGCGGAACGAGCGAAAGCCCGCGTAGGCCTTCACCATGGTCTCCTGCAGCAGATCCTCCGCGTCGGCCGGGTTGCGCGTCATGCGCAGCGCGCCGCCGTAGAGCTGATCGAGCAACGGGATCGCATCGCGCTCGAATCGCGCGGTCAGCTCCGCATCGGACTCTTCGGCTCTCACGGGCGCCGACGTTGCCGGCGCGCTGTCGGGCGCCGGGCCGCCTAAGTCGGTCATCCTCGGGAACACCGTCCCTTCCGTAGAGGCGCCGCCGATCACGTCGAGCAACTGCACTCCACGCACTGGGCCTTCTATGGCCAACGCTGGCACCTGGGTACCCCCTTCTTCGATCCTAAAGGTTGAGGTCGACATCTTTTCCTTCGCAGGCCGGGCTTCGGCCGTCACTAAACCCATCAACAGCCGGTATGGCGGCGGTTGTTCCCTTAGTCACCGCCGTACGGCGGATTCGCGCCGGTTCTAGGCTGAGACGGTGGCGCGTGCGGCTACCCCGGCGATCAAGGCCCTACAGGCCGCCGAAATCGCTCACGAGCTGCTGCGATACCACCACGACCCGCAGAACGGGTCATTCGGCGACGAGGCCGTCAACGAACTCGCCGGCGTCGACGGCATCGATCCCGGCCAAGTCTTCAAGACGCTGATCGTCGCGCTGCCCAGCGGTCTGGCCGTTGCCGTGCTGCCGGTGGCCTCTCAGCTCTCGCTCAAGGCCACCGCGGCGGCTCTCGGCGTGCCCAAGGCCTCGATGGCCGACCGGGCGGCGGCCGAACGCTCGACCGGCTACGTGATCGGCGGGATTTCACCGCTCGGCCAGCGCAAGGCGCTGCCGACGGTCGTCGACGGCTCGGCGCTGAGATGGGACCGCGTGCTGTGCAGCGCAGGCAAGCGCGGCTGGGACGTCGCCGTGGCTCCACAGGACCTCATCCGGCTGACCCGCGCGGTGACCGCCGACATCCGCGCGAACTAGGGTGAGCGCCATGACGCTTGCCGGCAAGACCATGTTCATCTCCGGCGCCAGCCGCGGTATCGGGCTGGCGATCGCCAAGCGCGCCGCCGCCGACGGCGCCAACATCGCGCTGATCGCAAAGACCGCCGAACCGCATCCCAAGCTGGAAGGCACGGTGTACACCGCAGCCAAGGAGCTGGAGGCGGCGGGCGGGCAGGCGCTGCCCATCGTCGGCGACATCCGCGACGGCGACTCGGTCGCCGAAGCGGTGGCCAAGGCCGTCGAGCAGTTCGGCGGCATCGACATGTGCGTGAACAATGCCTCGGCGATCAACCTCGGTTCGATCACCGAGGTGCCGCTGAAGCGGTTCGACCTGATGAACGGCATCCAGGTGCGCGGCACCTATGCCGTCAGCCAAGCCTGTGTCCCGCACATGATCGGCCGCGACAACCCGCACATCCTCACCCTGTCACCGCCGGTGCGGCTCGAGCCCGAGTGGCTCAAGCCCACCGCTTACATGATGGCCAAGTACGGAATGTCGTTGTGCGCCTTGGCATTGGCCGAGGAACTGCGCGGCGAGGGCATCGCATCCAATACACTCTGGCCGCGCACGCTGGTGGCCACCGCGGCGGTGCAGAACCTGCTCGGCGGCGACGAGGCGATGGGTCGCGCCCGCAAGCCCGACGTGTACGCCGACGCCGCGTACGCGGTGCTGAACAAGCCGTCGCGCGAGTACACCGGCAACGCACTGTTGTGTGAGGACGTGCTACTCGAATCGGGCGTCACCGATCTGTCGGTGTATGACTGCGTACCCGGCTCGGACCTGGGCGTCGACCTCTGGGTCGACACCCCGAATCCGCCGGGCTACCAAGCGCCTTAATCGAATTCGATGATGCCGCGGATGTTGCGCCCTTCGCGCATGTCGGTGAAGGCGTCGTTGATCTGATCGAGCCGGTAGCGCTTCGTGATCAACTCGTCGAGCTTGAGGTTGCCGTTGCGGTACAGGGACAACAGCATCGGCATGCTGGCCCGCGGGTTCATTCCGCCGTACAGAAGTCCCTTGAGGGTCTTGCACGACTGGATGAAGTCGATCAGCAACAGCGGCACGATGTTCACGTCGAGCTTCGGTATCGCCGTCATCAGACACGTACCGCCTTTGCGGGTCAGCATCATGGCCGGCGCGAGCAGTTCGGCCGGTAGCACACTCGGGGTGAGCACCACCCGGTCGGCCATCACGCCTGCCGTCATCTCCTGCACCATCGGGATGGCCTCTTCGGCCGACGCGACGGTCTCGGTTGCCCCGAAGAACTTCGCTGAATCCCGCTTGAACTCAACGGGATCGACCGCGACGATGGCCCTGGCACCGGCCGCCCGGGCACCCTGCACGGCGTTGATGCCCACGCCGCCGGTGCCGATGATGACCACTGTGTCGCCAGGCTCGGTCCCGACACCCACCGTCGCCGAACCCCAGCCCGTCGTCACACCGCAGGACACCAGCGACGCGGCTTCGAGTGGGATCGACTCATCAATCTTGATCACCGATTCCTCTGCAAGAACGGCGTATTCGGCGAATGTGCCGAGCTGCGTCATCGCGGTCAGGTCTTCACCGCCGACGTGACGGCGCGCGGTGCCGTCGGTGACCATGCCCTTGTCGAACATCATGGCGCCGTTGTCGCAAAGATAGGTCATCCCCGTGACACACCAGCGGCAACTTCCGCAGGCCGGGATGAACGAAAACGTGACATGGTCACCAGGTTTCACCGACCGGACGCCGGGTCCGACATCTTCGACGATGCCCGCGCCTTCATGTCCGCCGAGCATCGGGAAGAGCTCCGGAACCGTGCCGCCGGTCGCCTCGACCATCGCGGCGAGGCCGGCGGAGAAGACGCCGTCGCCAGTCGAGTAGTGGTTGTCGGAGTGGCAGATCCCGGCCACCGCCATCTTCACCAGCACCTCGCCTTCCCGCGGCGGGTCCAGCGTGATCTCCTGAACCTCCCAATCCCGGCCGATGCCGCGCAGAACGGCGCCCCGGCACTTCATCGGGCACCACCTTTGCGCGTGAAGCCGAATCGCCGCCGTCCGTGGGCGGCGGCCGCCCGCATGAAGCCCATGGCGAGGCGGCCCTTGCGCCGCGAGTATGGGTACCACATCCACTCCTGGAACTTCATCAGCCATGGTCGGCGACCTTTGGGCCCCATCGCTTCCCACTCGGGTTGGCACCGCCGTAGATCGGCGGCCGTGGCGGCCACGGTTTCGGCGGAGTCGTTCGGTACTGCGCCGACGACGGTGCCGTCGGCGGGGTTGCGAACTTCGATGGTGGTGAGCTGCGGCTTGGTCTGCAGATCGGTCATGGGCAAAGCGTGCGCCAACCGAAGGCCCGATTTGCGCGTATTCGACTACTTCACCCGCACCGGACGCCCGAACCTGGCGTGCACGCCGGGTGAGAACAGCGCGCGCAGCCGACCACCCGCGACCCGAATTCCCGCGGCCTCCATCAGATCGTCGTCCAGCTCGAGGATGTCCGCCGATCGCAGCGGCCACGGCCCGTGTTCGTTGGGCATCCACCATGTCCGGTCGGCCCTGCTGGTGTGTGCACCCCAGCGGGCGGTCAGCCAGATCTCCAGCGGCGTCGGCTGGGCCTCGTCGCCGATCCGCGCGGTGAGCCGGCTGCACAGGCCGCGGCGCGGCCATCGGCGCTCGCTCTCGTAGGCGATGCGGTCGCCGGATCGGGTGATCCGCATCCGCGCCCAGGTGTACGGGACACCGAGTGCGGCGCGGACAACGGGCACCACGGCAAGCCGCGCGGTTTCCAAGGACCGGAAGACCACGCCGTGGCGGCCGGCATCATCGATCGAGTACAGCCTCACGTTGGTCTCGTGGAAGCTGCCGAAGTACGGCAGCGGCAGCGACGTGCCGATCGCCGTGCGGCGCATGGTGAACGGCACCAGCCCGGCGTAGGTGAGGCCGTCGAACATGTCGGGTCGGGTTCCCGGCGGGTACAGGTGCGCGACGGCCTCGGGCCGCACCGGCCAGTGCACGAATGTCAGGTCGGCCCAGAACTGGTCGAACGTCACCGGGCGCGCAAGGGCCGGTGCGGTGACGGGGAACCCGGCCAGTGAGTCCATCTCGACATCGTGACACGCTGAGGCCCGTGTCCACCTCGGAGTCGGCCCCGACGACGTGGTCCTCCGGTCGCTACGACGCGATCGGCGATCACATCGCCGGAATCGCGGCGGACGTCGTCGCCGCCGCGAAACGACGCGGACCGTTCCGTGACGTGGCCGACCTTGCGTGCGGCACCGGCAGCGCCGCACTCGTCGCAGCGGCGGCGGGTGCCCGGGTGACGGCGGTCGACGTCACTGGCGCGTTGATTGCGATCGGCCGACAGAAGGCCGAGAGGTTGGGGCACACCGTGACCTGGGTGACGGCCGACGCCTCCGACACCGGCCTACCGGCCGGAGCGTTCGACGCCGTGGTGTCGAACATGGGCATCATCTTCGTCGAGCCCGTCGCACAGGTCGCCGAGATCGCGCGGCTGCTCAAGGCGGGCGGTGTGGTGGGCTTCTCCTCGTGGGTGCCCGACCCGCAGACCCCGTTCTACAAGCCGATCGTGACCGTGCTTGGATCACCACCCGCCTCGGGGCACTCCCCCGATCAGTGGGGAACGACGGAAACGATCACCGACCGGCTCGCCGCGGACTTCGACGACATCGCGATCGAAACAGGCGCCTGCACATGGCGATTGGGAACCATCGAGGACGCCATGCACCTGTTGGCGGATGAGTCGCCGATACATGTCTCCCTGCTCGACAACCTCGAAGCCGCCAAGCGCGACGAGCTGCTGGCCGCCTTCGAGGACGCGATGCGCGCGAACATCGGCGCGGACGGCCTCGTCGCGTTCGACGCGCCCTACCTGGTGGTGACGGCCCGGCGGCGGTGACGCCTACAGCAGCTCGGCTCCCCCGCAAGCGGGTGGGCCCCCAGCTTGCTAGGGGAGTGCCCCCAGCTCCGGTTCCGGCTCGGCCGGTTCGATCAGCTCGGGCCCGTTGTTGCGGATGCTGTTCACCAACCGCGACACCTCGCGGATCTCGATGCGGTCGAGGTCGCCGTGCCCGCGCAGCAGCCCCTCGTCGATGGCTGCATCGGGGTCGAGCCACCGGTCCCAGTCGCCGGCGCTGATGGTCAAAGGCATCCGATCGTGAATCTCGGCGAGCGGACCTGCCGAGTCGGTGGTGATGATCGTGGTGCTCAGCAGCGGCGGGCTGTCCTTCGGCGCGCCCTTCGGCCGCCACGTCGACCACAGGGCCGCCATGAACAGCGGCTCTCCGTCGCCGCCGTACATGTAGAAGGGCGTCTTCGAGCCCTTCTCGCCGCGCCACTCGTACCAGCCGTCCATCGGGACCAGGCAGCGCTTGTTCTTAGCCGAATTGCGAAACGCGGGTGAGGTGGTGACCTTCTCGGCGCGTGCGTTGATCATCAGCGGCCCCTTGGTGTCGGGGACACCGCTCTGGGCCTCCTTGGCCCACGGCGGCACCAGGCCCCAGCGCATCGAGCGGACGCGCCGGGTCGGCTCGTCGTCGGGCTCGCTGTGACGCTTGACCACCGTGCTGATCGTGGTGGTCGGCGCGACGTTGTAGTTGGGCCCGCCACCGTCGTTGCCCTCGACCGCCGCGGTGCTTTCGTCAATGGCCTGGATCTTCTCGGCCAGCAGCGCCGGATCGGTGGTAACCGCGAATCGCCCACACATACATCCCATGGTGGCAGAGAGCTGTGACAGGGCAGGATAGGGCCGTAAGCAACCGCACGCGGGTGGGAGTACCTTCCACCCGAAGGGTAGGGGGAGAGCACAGGAACATGTGGCAGGCACCGACGACCCCGACTCCCGTGCATGCCACGGTGACGGTGCCGGGCTCCAAATCGCAGACCAACCGCGCGCTCGTGCTGGCGGCCCTGGCAACTCAGCAGGGCACGTCGACGATCAGCGGTGCGCTGCGCAGCCGCGACACCGACTTGATGATCGGGGCGCTGCGCACGCTGGGGGTCACCGTCGACGGCGACGACACCGAGGTGACGGTCAACGGCCGGATCGCCCCGGCCGCCGACGCGACCGTCGACTGCGGCCTGGCGGGCACGGTGCTGAGGTTCCTTCCGCCGGTCGCGGCGCTTTCTACTCAGACGGTGGTGTTCGACGGCGACGAACAGGCCCGAGCCCGCCCGATCGCGCCGCTGCTGGACGCACTGCGCGGCCTCGGTGTGGACATCGACGGCGCCGGCCTGCCGTTCTCGGTGCGCGGAGGCGCGACGGTGGCGGGCGGCACCGTCGAGATCGACGCCTCGGCGTCGTCGCAGTTCGTCTCCGGGTTGCTGCTGTCGGGCGCGTTGTTCACCGACGGGCTGACCATCGTGCACACCGGCGAGTCGGTGCCGTCGGCGCCGCACGTGGCGATGACGGTGGCGATGCTGCGCGACGCGGGCGTCGACGTCGACGACACCCAGACCAACCGCTGGCGGGTCTCCCCCGGTCCGGTCTCCGCACGGCACTGGGTGATCGAGCCCGACCTGTCCAATTCGGTGCCGTTCCTCGCCGCCGCGGTCGTCAGCGGCGGGATCGTGCGGATCGCCGGCTGGCCTGCGGCCAGCACTCAGCCCGCCGACACCATCCTCGCCATTCTCGAGAAGCTGGGATCGATTGTGCGGCGCAGCAGTTCGTACCTCGAAGTGCAGGGCTGCCAGGCGTACGGCGGGTTCGACGTCGACCTGCACGACGTCGGCGAGCTGGCGCCCGCGGTCGCGGCGCTGGCCGCGCTGGCTACACCGGGTTCGGTGTCGCAGCTGACCGGCATCGCCCATCTGCGCGGCCACGAGACCGACCGGCTTGCGGCGCTGAGCGCCGAAATCAACGGCCTCGGTGGGCAGTGCGAGGAGATTCCCGACGGCCTGGTCGTCACCGCCCGGCAGCTGCACGGCGGCCTGTGGCGGTCCTACGCCGACCATCGGATGGCGACGGCCGGCGCGATCGTCGGGCTGCGGGTACCCGGCGTCGAGGTGGAAGACATCGGCACCACGGCCAAGACCCTGCCGGAGTTTCCACAGATGTGGGCCGGCATGCTGGCCGGCCAATAGACGATGTCTGCGGTCCGGGGCGCGAGGGGGATTCGAAGGCGGTGAGCACGCGGGACTACGACGAATCCGACGTCCGGATCCGGCCCGGGCGGGGCTCCCGGCCCAGGACGAAGACCCGCCCCGATCACGCCGACGCCCAGGAGGGCATGGTCGTGACGGTCGATCGCGGGCGGTGGGGTTGCGTGCTCGGCCGCGACCCCGGCCGTCGGGTGACCGCCATGCGGGCCCGGGAACTGGGCCGCACTCCGATCGTGGTCGGCGACGACGTCGGCCTGGTGGGTGACCTGTCGGGGCGCACGGACGCGTTGGCCCGCATCGTGCGGCGCGGAGAACGGCGAACAGTGTTGCGGCGCACCGCAGATGACACCGATCCAACGGAGCGGGTCGTCGTCGCCAACGCGGATCAGCTGTTGATCGTGGTCGCGCTGGCCGACCCGCCGCCGCGCACCGGCTTCGTCGAACGCGCGCTGATCGCCGCTTACGCGGGCGGCCTGACCCCGATCCTGTGCCTGACCAAATCCGACCTCGCGCCCGCAGGGCCGTTCGCCGCGCAGTTCGCCGACCTCGATCTGACCATCGCGATCGCCGGCCTCGACGATCCGCTCGACGCCGTCGCCCCACTGCTCACCGACAAGGTGACCGTGCTGCTCGGCCACTCCGGCGTCGGAAAGTCCACGCTGGTGAATCGGCTTGTGCCCGAGGCGGATCGGGCCATCGGTGATGTGACCGCGGTCGGCAAGGGGCGGCACACGTCGACGCAGTCGGTGGCGCTGCCGCTCGACGGCTGCGGCTGGGTCATCGACACGCCCGGCATCCGCTCGTTCGGGCTGGCCCACATCCAGCCCGACGACGTGATGCTGGCCTTCTCGGATCTGGCCGAGGCGATCAAGGACTGCCCCCGTGGATGTGGCCACCTCGGCCCGCCCGCCGATCCGGAATGCGCGCTGGACACGTTGACCGGCCCCGCGGCGGGCCGCGTCGCGGCGGCGAGGCGCCTGCTGTCGGCGCTGAGAGAGGCCTAGAGGACCGGCCGCCCGCCGGTGACAGCCACGCGCGCACCCGAGACGTAGCTGCCTTCGTCGGAGGCCAGAAGTACATAGACCGGCGCGAGTTCGGCGGGCTGGCCTGCGCGACCCAGCGGCGTGTCGTCCCCGAACGATGCGACCTTCTCCTCCGGCATCGTCGCCGGAATCAGCGGCGTCCAGATGGGCCCGGGCGCGACGCTGTTGACCCGAATGCCCTTCTCGCCCAACAGCTGCGCCAGGCTGGCCGACAGATTCGCAATGGCCGCCTTGGTGGCGGCGTACGGCGCCAATGTGGGTGAGGGCATATCGGAGTTGACCGAGGAGCTGCCGATCACCGACGCCCCGGCGCTCATGTGCGGCAGCGCGGCCTTCACGAGGTGGAAATAGGCGCCGACGTTCAGCCGGAACGTGTAATCCCATTCCTCGTCGCTGATCTCGTCGAGACTCTCGTGGGTCATCTGATAGGCGGCGTTGCTGACCAGGATATCGATGCCGCCGAACTCCGCCGCAGCGCGCTCCACCACCGCCCGGCAGTGCGCAGGATCGGAAAGGTCACCGGCCACCAGCACACAACGCTGACCCGCATCCTCAACGAGTTGAGCGACCTCCTTGGCGTCGGCGTCCTCGTTGAGGTAGGCGATCAGCACATCGGCGCCCTCACGCGCGTAGGCGATCGCGGCCGCACGTCCGATACCGCTGTCGCCCCCGGTGATGATGGCGCGCTTACCGCGCAGCCGGCCCGAACCCCGATAGCTGTTCTCGCCGCAATCCGGGACCGGATCCATCGCCGACTGAAGTCCTGGCGGCTCCTGGTGCTGCGGGGGAAATCCCATGGCCACTACCTCCTACCTGTGCTCCTCGACGTCTTGCGCGCCGTTGCCGTCGCCACATACCCGGATATGACGGGCCCAACCCGACAGCAGAAGACCCTCCCCGTATTCGGGGAGGGTCCTGCGGTGGGGGCTTATCAGTTGCCGTTCAGGGCGTTGATGTGCCGAATGCCCTTGTGGTTGCGCCAGCCCGGCTTGGCCTCGGGGGCCGGCTTCGCCTTGACGCTCGGGGCGTAGGAGTAGCCGGGGCCGCTGGCGACGGTCGGGGTCGCGGCGTTGGCCATACCGGCCAGGCCGAGGGCGGCTCCGCCGAAAATGCCTGCCGAGACGATGGGGAGGGCGACGTAGCGGGCAATCGTGTTCTTCGTCATTTCGAATTCTCCTGTGTGAGTTGGATTTTGATTTGTCTGCCGGTGTGTTCCGGTGATGACTTAAGACTGCCGGAGGACAACGGCGCTGTATGTCGGGCGATCGGGCGATCGCCCGGTGGAACTTCACGTCCCCCGATCGGAGGACAAAAATCACAGATGCGCGGCGTTTGACGCTTTCCAGCACCGGGCAGGCTGACCGAAGAGGAGGA
The DNA here is from genome assembly GCF_032159565.1 of Mycobacterium sp. Lineage (GTDB taxonomy): Bacteria > Actinomycetota > Actinomycetes > Mycobacteriales > Mycobacteriaceae > Mycobacterium. The sequence continues at coordinate 25,191 of NZ_JAVHWR010000216.1, read as the reverse complement.
ACAACCGTGAGCCAAGTACCGAATATCGAGTTGAACGACGGCACGAAGATCCCGCAGCTGGGCTTCGGCGTTTTCCAGATCGATCCCGGCGAGACCGCCGAGGCCGTCAGGACGGCGCTGGACATCGGCTACCGCCACATCGACACCGCCGAGATGTATCAAAACGAGGCGGGCGTCGGGCAGGGCATCCGCGACGCGGGGATCGACCGCGGCGAGGTGTACGTCACCAGCAAGCTCAACAACGGCTTCCACAAGCCCGACGACGCCCGTCGCGCCTTCGACGGCACGCTTTCCGAGCTCGGCTTCGACTATGTCGACCTGTTTCTGATCCACTGGCCGCTGCCGACGCTCTACGACGGTGACTTCGTCTCGACGTGGCAGGCGCTCGAGGAGTTCAAGAAGGACGGCCGCGCCCGCAGCATCGGGGTGTCGAACTTCCAGGTCGGCCACCTCGAGCGGCTCGCCGAGGAAACCGACACCGTGCCCGCGGTGAATCAGATAGAGGTACATCCCTACTTCACCAACGACGAGGTACGCGCCTACGGCCGGCAGCACGGGATCGCCACCGAGGCCTGGTCCCCCATCGCACAGGGCGCGGTGCTCGACGACCAGGTCGTGGACGGCATCGCCAAGGCGACGGGCAAGTCGCCGGCCCAGGTCGTGTTGCGCTGGCACATCCAGCGTGGTGACATCGTGTTTCCGAAGTCGGTGACACCGGAGCGGATCAAGGAGAACTTCGAGATCTTCGACTTCGAGCTGAGTCCGGACGACGCCGAGGCCATCACCGAACTGAACAAGGGCGAAAAGGGCCGCACAGGGCCGAACCCCGACCAGTTCGACTACATCCCCGATTGACGCTTGCGGCACTTTGGACTATCTGGTCTCACTATTGGTCCATAGTCCCATTGACCGGCATTGATATTGGACGATATAGTTCAGTTCGTATCTTTACTGTCCCACGCAACGAACAGGACTACATCATGAAGACAGGCCGGGCGACCCGTCGCGTCGCCGCCTCGCTCGGAGTCGCCGCCATCATCTCGATGGGTGCGTTGACCGCGTGCGGTGGCGAGGAGAACAAGGCACCTTCCGAAACCTCAACCACCACAACGACAACGACGACACCTTCGTCGGCACCCGCGTCACCGACGGAGAAGGCTCCGCGGCTGGACCCCAACGGGCCGAACCCCTTCTCGCCTTCGGTGCTCGCACCGCCTGCGCCGACCGCCCCTCCCGGCGACAACTAACGAAACGGACCGAGCGGGCCAGTTATCGGCTGGCCCGCTCGTTGCTGTCCCTGGCGAACGACATGATGTGCGCGATCGCGGCGTTCAGCGATGTCTGCATCAGGCGGGGGTCGTGGGCGGTCTGCGACAGCAGGTAACCCCCCTCCACGGCCGCCAGCAGCCCGGTCGCCAACGCGGGGGCATCGATGTCGTCACGCAGTACGCCGTTGTCGCGCATCCGCCCAAGCGCGGCGGCCAGAATCGCCCGCCACTCGGCGAAATGCTCGGCCAGCGACGCCCTGGCCTTGTCGTCGGTGTCCGACAGCTCGGCGGCCAGCGACCCGAGCTCGCAGCCCCACAGGCCGCGACGCAACACACAGCGCTGCACCATCGCGTCACGCCATTGATGGAGTCCGCGTAGGGAATCCACCTTTTCCAGCCGCAGCCGCTGCCAGGACAGGATCTCGTCGGCCCGCACCGTGATGACCTCGTACACCAGCTCGGACTTGTCGTCGAAGTGCTGGTAGAACTGCGACTTGCTGGTAGCGCTCGCGGCCAGCACCTCGTCGATGGTCGTGGTCGCGACCCCACGGGCATGCATGAGTTCCGCAGCCGCCAGCACGATCCGGTTGCGGGTCGCGGCTCCGCGTGAGGTCAGCCTCGACTTGCCAGACGAGCCGGCCCCGCGGCTCTCTTGCGGCGACACGGTCTAACTGTAACGCGCTAGTCCAATCGGCTAGGCCGCGCGCGGCGTTTGCCTCTCCGCCCGCTTCTCGCGGCGGCGCTGACGCACCGCGGCGATGGCCGACTTGAGGCCGCGCCGAGGAGCCGGCTCGAGCTCATCGAACATCCGCTCGCTGCGCGTCTCCGGGGCGTCGTCCGCCGTGTCGCGCAGGTACTTGTCGGGCAGGGAGAGCTTGGCGATCGTTCGCCATGTCTTTCCGTACTGCATCAGGAACGAGCCCGTGGTGTACGGCAGGTCGTACTTGTCGCACACTTCCTTGACCCGGAACGAGATCTCATGGAGCCGGTTGCTCGGCAGGTCGGGGTACAGGTGGTGCTCGATCTGGTAACACAGGTTGCCGCTCATGAATCGCAGCGCGCGCCCGTTCTCGAAGTTGGCACTGCCCAGCATCTGACGGAGATACCACTGCCCCTTGGTCTCACCGACCATGTCGGTCTTGGTGAATTTCTCTGCGCCGTCGGGGAAATGGCCGCAGAAGATCACCGCGTTGGACCACACGTTGCGGATGACGTTGGCGATTGCATTGGCCGTCAGGGTCGACTTGTAGCTAGCCCATGGGGACAGTGCGGTCAGCGCCGGGTAGGCGACATAGTCCTTGGCCACCTGGTGGCCGGCCTTCACGCCGAACTCGCGCACGCGCTTCGTGGTGGCGGCGCGATCGTCGCGACCCTTGGAGATCTTGCCGAGCTCAAGGTGCTGCAGCCCGACGCCCCACTCGAACGCCAGCGCGAGGATGGTGTTGTACAGCAGGTTGCCGAGGTTGAACGGCTGCCACCTCTGATCCCGGGTGACGCGCAGCGTGCCGTAGCCCACGTCGTCGTCCATACCAAGGATGTTGGTGTACTTGTGATGCATGAAATTGTGGGTGAACCGCCAGTGCTTGGACGCCCCGCCCATGTCCCACTCCCATGTCGAGGAGTGAATCTCGGGGTCGTTCATCCAATCCCACTGGCCGTGCATGACGTTGTGGCCGATCTCCATGTTCTCGATGATCTTGGAGACGCCCAACGTGGCGGTCCCGGCCCACCAGGCCGAGCGCTTCGAGCTGGCGGCCAGCATGAGGCGCCCTGCGACTTCGAGCGCGCGCTGCGCGGCGATGGTGCGGCGGATGTAGCGCGAGTCGCGCTCACCCCGGGAGTCCTCAATGTCCTGACGGATGGTGTCCAGCTCGAAAGCCAGATTCTCAATGTCGGATTCAGTCAAGTGTGCGAATGCCGGAACGTCGGTGATAGCCATCGTTCTGTCTCCTTCCTTTGTACCTACGCTACCGTAACCTACGATTCCGTAGGTTACCAGCCAGTAAAGTTTAAGCGTCGAGCACGCAATCGCCGGACGCTGCGGAAATGCACGTCTGTACCCGACTTCCCGGTTCGTGTTCCACACCGGTGCGCAGGTCACGCACATGCCCGTCGAGCAGTCCGACGACACAGGATTGGCAGATGCCCATTCGGCAGCCGAACGGCATCTGCACGCCCGCGCCCTCGCCGGCTTCCATCAATGGCGTCGCGGCGTCCACGGTGACCGTTTTCCCGCTGCGGGCGAACTCGACCGTCCCGCCCTCGCCGTGCGCGGCCGCGCGGGAGGCGGCGAAGCGCTCCAGATGCAGCCGCTCCTTGAGGCCTGCCGATGCCCAGAGCTGCTCGGCGGCATTCAGCATTCCCTCCGGCCCACACGCCCAGACCTGGCGTTCGCGCCAATCGGGCACCTCGTCACCGATCCGAGACAGGTCGAGGCGGCCATTCGAGCGAGTTGTGCGCAGCCGCATCTGGAAACCCGGGTGGCTCTGCTGCAATTCGGCCAGCTCCTCGGCGAACATCACATCGGATTCCGTTGGGGCGGAGTGCAAATGCACGACGTCGGTGATCTGTTCGCGCCGAACCAACGTGCGCAGCATCGACATCACCGGGGTGATACCGGATCCGCCGGTGAGGAACAGCACGGACGCCGGGGCGGGGTCGGGCATCACGAAGTTGCCCTGCGGCGCCGCCAGCCGCACGATCGTGCCAGGCTCCACCCCGCCGACGAGATGTGTCGACAGGAATCCCTCGGGCATGGCCTTGACGGTGATCGTGATGGTGCGACTCGTCTTGGATGTCGCCTGCCGACCGGCTCCGGCCTTGATCGGGCTCGATGTCAGGGAGTACGACCTCCACCGCCAGCGGCCGTCCACCAACAACCCGATTCCGACGTACTGGCCGGGCTGATAGTTGAAGCCGAAGCCCCAGCCCGGCTTGATCACCAGCGTCGCGGAGTCGACGGTCTCCCTGCGCACTTCCAGCACTCGTCCGCGCAGCTCACGGGCGGACCACAGCGGGTTGGCAAGTTTGAGGTAGTCGTCGGGAAGCAATGGCGTCGTGATGCGTCCGGCGATGGTGCGCAACGCGTGCCAGCCCGGATGGTCCTTGGCGCCCGCGATCCTCGGTCGCACGGTATCGGCGACGTTGGCCGAGACCTTGATCGTGTTCTTGGCCACGAACCTACGGTACCGTAACTTACGCTCTCGTAGCCACCCCTAGAGCAGGTCGAGAAGGAATTGCAGCTCCTGCGGGGCATACCAGGCCAGATCATGATCTTGAGCGTCGCCGACGGTCAGTTCGGCGTCCTCGTCGCCAAGATCGGCGGCATCCACGGCGTCGATCGCGGCCAGCACGGCGCTCTCGGCGGCTTCGTTGTCGACATAGGCGGCGACCACATCGCCGATGGCGATCGGCCCGGACAACCGCACCACGGCGTCATCGAGGTCGGGTCGCAGGGTCGCGCCCTCGGCCTCGATCACCAGCACAGCCCGCCGCGGCCGCTGCTCGGCGGGAGCGTCGTCGGCAGCGCCGGCCAGCAGCCGCACCGAGCCCAGCGCCGCCTCGCGCAGCGCGACCTCGGTGAGTTCGTCGTCGTCGCCCTCGGCGTACGACTCCCGTAGCGCAGGTGTCACCGCGAACGCGGTGCCGTTCACGGCGCTGATCGACCCGTTGGCAACGAGTTGCTGCAGCATCGCCAGGGTTGTAGGCACATAGACACGCACCAGGCGAGATTAGCGGTCCCGGTTGGGATCCTTCTCGACCGAGATCATGAAGTCGTCGCCGTGTTCGGTCACTCCGTGCACCACCGCGGAGTCGACAGCCTTCGCGGCGTACCTGCGCCGCACCATGAGCGGGTCGCTGCGCAGATCCTTGACCAGCGCGACGGCAAGACCCACCATCACCAGAACGAACGGCAGCGCGGCGATGATCGTGATGGTCTGCAGGCCGGTGAGCGCGTCCTGCCCGCCGACCAGAAGCATGACCGCGGCGACGGCACCCATGGCGACGCCCCAGAAGATGACCGTGCCCCGACTCGGTTTGATGGTGCCGCGTTCGGACAGCGAACCCATCACGATCGAGGCGGCGTCGGCTCCGGAGACGAAGAAGATGGCGACCAGCACCATGACCAGCACACTGGCGATGATGGCGATCGGGTACTGGTCGAGCAGGCTGAACAGCTGCCGCTCGATGGTGCCCTCGCCCGCGAGGTCGACGCCGCCCTGCTGGACGTTGATCGCCGCGCCACCGAACACGCAGAACCACACCAGCGACACCAAACTGGGCACCAGCAGCACCCCGGTGACGAATTGCCGGATCGTCCGCCCGCGCGAGATCCGCGCGATGAACATGCCGACGAACGGTGTCCAGGAGATCCACCAGGCCCAGTAGAAGATGGTCCAGGACTGCAGCCAGGTGTTGACGTCGGCGCCTTCAGCGCCGGTGCGCGCCGACATCATCGCGAGGTCGGCGAAGTAACTGCCGAGTGAGGTCGGCAGCAGGTTGAGGATGAAAACAGTTGGGCCGACGATGAATACGAACCCGGCAAGCAAAACGGCGAGCACCATGTTGATGTTCGACAGCCACTGAATGCCCCGTGCCACACCGGACACGGCCGACAACACGAATGCCACGGTGAGGACCGTGATGATGACGATCAGGACCGTGTTGCCGGTTTCGCTGACTCCCGCGACGATATGCAGGCCGCTGCGGATCTGCAGCGCACCCAGCCCGAGCGAGGCCGCCGAACCGAAGAGGGTGGCGAAGATCGCCAACATATCGATCACCTTGCCGCCCATGCCGTTGGCACGCTTACCCAGCAGCGGCTCGAACGCGGAGCTGATGAGCTGCATCCGGCCCCTGCGGTACACGCCGTAGGCGATGGCCAGCCCCACCACCGCGTAGATCGCCCAAGGGTGCAGCGTCCAGTGGAACAACGTGGTCGCCATCGCGGTCTGCACCGCATTCGGATTACCCGGCCCGCCTGTGCCCGGCGGCGGCGTGGCGAAGTGGGTGAGCGGCTCGGCGACGCCGAAGAACATCAGGCCGATGCCCATGCCCGCGCTGAACATCATCGCCACCCACGAGATGGTGCGGAACTCGGGTTCTTCGTCGTCGCGGCCGAGCGGAATGCTGCCGAACCTGCCGAGCGCCAGCCAGAGCACGAAGACCACGAAACCGGAGGCGGTCAGCGCGAACAGCCAGCCGGTGTTGTCCATGATCCAGCCGAGGGCCGAATTGGACGCGCTGGCCAGCGAACTCGTACTGACGAACCCCCAGACCAGAAACGCGACGGCGATGACGGCGGTGACACCGAAGACCACCTTGTCGAGTCCGAGGTTGCGGGTGTGCACCTCGTCGTCGATCGGCACAGCGAAGATCGGATGCGGTTCCGCCTGGCCGTTCGGGGAGGCCGGCATCCCGGCCGCCGACTCTCCGGAAGTCTCAGGAGATTCAGAGCTGAATGTCATGGTGAATTCATTCGAAACCTGTTGACGTCGGCCGTCAAGCCGACCGACGCAAACAATGTGTTACTGAGCGGCTTCCAGCAACTCGTCGAGCGATTCCCGCAGCAAGGACGGCATTACGTCGACGTCGCTCATTGCGTCGCGGTCGGCGTTGATGCCGAAGTAGAGCATCCCGTTGTAGGACGTGACGCCGATGGCCAATACCTGGCTGTCCAGCAGCGGTGGCACCGCATAGGTCTCGAGCAGCTTGGTGCCTGCGATGTACATCTGCTTCTGGGCACCGGGCACGTTGGTGATCAGCAGGTTGAACTGTCGGGCCGGGAAGGTGGTCGCGACCCGAATTCCCATGGCGTGCAAGGTGGGTGGCGCAAAGCCCGACAGGGTGACGATGGTCCTGGCGTCCACCAGGCTCGCGGCCGTCGAGTGCGACTCGGTCATGTGCGCGATCTGCGACAGCCGCACCACGGCGTTGCCCTCTCCGACGGGCAGGTCGACGAGGAACGGCGACACCTCGCTGATGGCCTGACCCGGGCCCGAGGAATCGATCTCGGCGTCCGGATACACCGACATCGGCGCCATCGCCCGCACGGTGGTCGTCGGCGCCACCGGCTCGCCGCGCGACAGCAGCCAGTTGCGCAGGGCGCCGGCGATCACCGCGAGCACGACGTCGTTGACGTCACAGTCGTAGCGGGCCCGCAGGTTGCGGTAGTCCTCCAGTTTTCCGCTGGTGACGGTGAACCGGCGATTGCGCGACACCTTGGAGTTCAGCGGGCTCGACGGCGCGCTACCCCTGGCGAAGGTCTTGGCGACGTCGGCGAACCGGCGGCCCGCCTCGAGCAGCTGCCCCGCGTTGGTCGCCACGGTGACCGCGGTTCGTACGGCGGCCAGTTGGCCGCCGGGTCGAGCGACCCATTCGCCGACGGCACCCATCAGCAGCGCGGCGTCGCTCGGCTCGCGTGCGGGAATCCAGATGTCTTCGGCGAACGGCGGCGGCTTCTGGGTGCGGTCGGCGATCACATGCCCGATCTCGAGCGCCGTCATCCCGTTGACGAGAGCCTGATGAGATTTGGTGTAGATCGCCAGCCGGTTCCCGGCCAGCCCCTCGACGAGGTACATCTCCCACAGGGGCCGCGTCTTGTCCAGGGCACGGGACCCCAGCCTCGCCACCAGCTCGTGCAGCTGGGCGTCGCTGCCCGGAGACGGCAGCGCGGACCTGCGGATGTGGTAGGTGATGTCGAATTCGCGGTCGTCGACCCACACCGGCCGGGCAACGCCGAACTTCACTTCGCGCACCTTCTGCCGGTAGCGCGGAATCTGGGGCAGCCGATGTTCGACGGTTTCCAGCAGGGTTTCGTAGCTCAGCCCGCTGCGGGGCCTGCGCAGGATCGACAGCGACGAGACGTACATCGGTGTGAACGAGTTTTCCAAGCCGAAGAAGGACGCGTCAGACGCCGACAGCCTGGTCACCATGTGCGGCGCCACCCCTCCCCTAGGCATTGACGTCGACGCTCGTCCACCCCCCGATACGGTAACTGTCGAGTCTGTATGTGCGCATCACGGGTGCGTGTCCGCCTCGCAAACCATGGGATCATGGACGTGTCTGTTCCTCTCCGGCAGACGCCGCACGCAACCCTTGCCGAACGCTGGAGAGTCCGTTGACCGCATCGCCGATTCCCTTCGAACCGGGTGCCCTCACAGCACCGGTCATCGATTACGAACCACCGCCGTTCGACATTGCGGGCCGGGCCGCTTCGGAGCTCAATGTCGCCGGCCGCGCGGCTCCGTGCCCCGCCCCGACGTCTGCCGCGCTGCACCGCTCACCCCGGCGCGCGTTGCGGCCCGTCGAGCGTGCGGCTTCCGACGTCGCACCGCCGCCGGCCGCGGCTGCCTTCGCCGATGCGGCGCTGCGCCGGGTACTCGAGGTGATCGACCGGCGCAGGCCGATCGCGCAGCTGCGACAGATGCTGACGCCGCCGCTGCTGGACACGGTTTTCACACTGACCAGAACCGCGGGGCGCGACAAGGCGGCGGTGTTGCGACGGGTTCGGCTGCGCACCGCCGCCGTCGACGGGCAGGACCCGCGGCAACCGACGGCCGCCGAGGTGTTCGCGACCTACACCCGGGGAGAACGCGTTCGGGCCATCGCCGGCCGCGTCGAAATCAAGGACGGTCGCTGGTGCCTAGTGGCCCTGCAGATCGGCTGATGATGGCGCATCGCCGCCCTGGTCGAGAGCTACCTCAACCCTTCTTGGCCGACTTCGCTTGACGGCGTGCGGCCTCACGGCGCTCGCGCCTGCTCGGCGCGGCGTGCCGCGCGTTGCCGTTGCCGCCGTTAGCGCCTTGGCGCTGCACCTCAGCAGAGCCGTCTTCGGAGGGGCCGGTATAGGTCAGCTGCGGCGCCTGGTCGTCGATTCCCTTGGCGTGCAACGCCGGAGCCGGCTGGCGCTCCTTGGTCGCGACGCCACCCTGCTGCGCCTTCGCCGCAGCCTCGGCGGCGAATTCGGCCAGTCCCGTCGGCGCGGCGACCGGTGCCACCTGTGCCGCGGGTGCGGCGGGCACCGCTTCGACGGTGACGTTGAACAGGAAGCCGACGGCCTCCTCCTTCATCGCGTCGAGCATGCCGTTGAACATGTCGAAGCCCTCGCGCTGGTACTCGACCACCGGATCCTTCTGCGCGACGGCACGCAGGTTGATGCCCTCCTTGAGGTAGTCCATCTCGTAGAGGTGCTCGCGCCACTTGCGGTCGATGACGTTGAGCAGCACATTGCGCTCGAGCTGTCGCATCGCGCCCTCGCCTGCGATCTCCTCCAGCTGCTTCTCCCGCTCGTCGTATGCCCGCTCGGCGTCGGAGATCAGCGCGTCGAGCAGCTCCTCACGCGTCAGCTCGCCCGGTTCGCCGATCGCATCGGAGTCGACGAGGTCGTGGTGATCGATGCTGACGGGGTACAGCTGCTTCAGCGCCGTCCACAGCGTCTCGAGGTCCCAGTCCTCGGAGTAACCGTCGGCGGTGGCGCCGTTCACATAGGCGCTGACGACGTCGACGATCATCCCGTGCGCCTGCTCCTTGAGGTTCTCGCCCTCCAGGATGCGCAGGCGCTCGGCGTAGATGACCTTGCGCTGCTGGTTCATCACCTCGTCGTACTTCAGCACGTATTTGCGGATCTCGAAGTTCTGCTGCTCGACCTGCGTCTGAGCGCTCTTGATGGCCCGGCTGACCATCTTGGCCTCGATCGGCACGTCGTCGGGCAGGCTCAGCCGGGTCAGCAGCGACTCGAGCGCAGCGCCGTTGAACCGCCTCATCAGCTCGTCGGCCAGCGACAGGTAGAACCGCGACTCGCCGGGGTCACCCTGACGGCCCGACCGGCCGCGCAACTGGTTGTCGATGCGGCGCGACTCGTGGCGCTCGGTGCCCAGCACGTAGAGGCCGCCCGCGTCGATGACCTCTTCGGCCTCCGCCGCGGCTTCGTCCTTCACCTGCAGGCGCAGCTCGTGCCACGCGGCGTCGTACTCGTCGGCGGTCTCGACCGGGTCGAGTCCCTGCTCCCGCAGCCGCTTGTCGGTGAGGAAGTCGACGTTGCCGCCGAGCACGATGTCGGTGCCGCGGCCGGCCATGTTGGTGGCAACGGTGATCACGCCCCGCCTGCCGGCCTCGGCGATGATGCCGGCCTCCTGCTCGTGGTACTTCGCGTTGAGCACGTTGTGCGGAATCCGCCGCTTCTGGAACTGCCGCGACAGGTATTCCGAACGCTCCACGCTGGTGGTGCCGATCAGCACCGGCTGGCCCTTCTCGTAGCGCTCGGCGACGTCGTCGACGACCGCGATGTACTTGGCCTCTTCGGTCTTGTAGATCAGGTCGGATTGGTCGGCGCGGATCATCGGCTTGTTGGTCGGGATGGATACCACGCCCAGCTTGTAGATCTCGTGCAGCTCGGCCGCCTCGGTCTGGGCGGTGCCGGTCATGCCTGCGAGCTTGTCGTAGAGCCGGAAGTAGTTCTGCAGCGTGATGGTGGCCAGCGTCTGGTTCTCGGCCTTGATCTCGACCTTTTCCTTGGCCTCGATGGCCTGGTGCATGCCCTCGTTGTAGCGGCGGCCGAGGAGCACACGGCCGGTGAACTCGTCGACGATCAGCACCTCGCCATCGCGCACGATGTAGTCCTTGTCGCGCATGAACAGCTCTTTGGCCTTGATGGCGTTGTTGAGGTAGCTGACCAGCGGCGAGTTGGCGGCCTCGTAGAGGTTGTCGATGCCGATCTGGTCCTCGACGAACTCGACGCCGAGCTCGCTGACACCGATGGTGCGCTTGCGGATGTCGACCTCGTAGTGCTTGTCCTTCTCCATCAGCGGGGCCAGCCGGGCGAACTCGGAGTACCAGTTCGACGATCCGTCGGCGGGACCGGAGATGATCAGCGGCGTGCGGGCTTCGTCGATCAGGATGGAGTCGACCTCGTCGACGATGCCGAACGCGTGCCCGCGCTGCACCATCTCCTCGGACGAGTGCGCCATGTTGTCGCGCAGGTAGTCGAATCCGAACTCGTTGTTGGTGCCGTAGGTGATGTCGGCGTTGTAGGCGACGCGACGCTGGTCGGGCGTCATCTGGGCGAGGATGACGCCGACCTCGAGGCCGAGGAGGCGGTGCACCCGGCCCATCCACTCGCTGTCGCGTTTGGCCAGGTAGTCGTTGACGGTGATGACGTGCACGCCCTTGCCGGACAGTGCGTTGAGGTAGGCGGGCAGCACACAGGTCAGCGTCTTGCCCTCGCCGGTCTTCATCTCGGCGACGTTGCCGAAGTGCAGGGCGGCTCCGCCCATCACCTGCACGTCGTAGGGCCGCTGGTCGAGCACGCGCCATGCCGCCTCGCGGGCCACGGCGAATGCCTCCGGCATCAGGTCGTCGAGATCTTCGCCGTCGGCGTACCGCTTCTTGAACTCGTCGGTCTTGGCGCGCAGTTCGGCGTCGGAGAGCTTTTCGACGTCGTCGGACAAGGTGTTGACATAGTCAGACACCCGCTTGAGGCGCTTGACCATGCGGCCTTCGCCGAAACGCAGCAACTTATCGAGCACGCTAGTTTCCCCTAGTGGGTTGATGTATCCCGTCGCGTATTAGTCGGGGTCCATCCTAGGCGACACGCCGAAGTGGCCGGTTATTTGCACCTCAGGCCAGCCGAATCAGGTTTCCGGCTCAGGCGAGCCGAATCAGACGTCCGGCTCAGGCGAGCCGAATCAGACCGTAGTCGTAGGCGTGCCTGCGATACACCACACACGGCCTGTCGCTCTGCTTGTCGTGGAACAGGAAGAAGTCGTGGCCGACCAGTTCCATCTCGTAGAGCGCATCGTCGACGGTCATCGGCTTGGCCGGGTGTTCCTTGGTGCGCACGATCTGACCGGGCTCGTGGATCTCGACGCCGTCGTGCGGCGCAGCGTCGTCGGCGGCGGACGGGTCGAACGCTTCGGACGCCGCGACCTTGGTGGCCTCGGCCAGTGACACCGGGGTCTTGTCGCCGTAGTGAACCTTGCGGCGGTCCTTGCTCCGGCGCAGCCGGCTCTCGAGTTTGCAGACTGCCGACTCGAGGGCGGCGTAGAAACTGTCCGCGCAGGCCTCGCCCCGCACGACCGGTCCGCGACCCCGCGCGGTGATCTCTACGTGCTGGCAGTTCTTGCGTTGGCGCCGATTGCGTTCGTGGTCGAGTTCGACATCGAAGAGGTAGATGCTGCGGTCCAACCGCTCGAGGCGGGCGAGTTTCTCTGAGACGTAGATGCGGAAGTGCTCGGGGATCTCTACGTTGCGGCCCTTGACGACGACCTCGGCGCTCGGCGCGGGCGCGGGGCTCCCGTCTTCAACGATCATCGAGCGGTCTGATTCCATGGAACGGGTTGACATGCTTGGCGACTCGTTTCTCTTTCGCGTCACACGCGCACTGCGTGCCTACCTGGCAGGAGTTGCACCGACGGGGCACGCGTTATGTCGCCGCTCACCGGTACAAGGTGTCGAATACTCACCTCCTACCGCCGGGCGATGGTTGGCGCTTCGGGTCCTGCGCCGCCGTGAGGCGTTCACGGATGTTGGCCCCAACGTAGTCCGTGTTCACCTACTAGTGCCAGTAATTTCGCCCACCTGTTTTCAGTTCGTCACGCCGGTTTGATCTGCCAGAAATGGGCCTCGTCGTCAGGGGCTGTGATCAGGCGTTCGCCAACGCGAGCACGGCGACCACGCGGGTCCCGGATGTTTGCAGGACACGTACCGACTCGGAGGCGGTCGCGCCCGTGGTGACGATGTCGTCGACGACCAACACCTCGCCCGCCATCCCGTCCAACGACCCCATCAACCGGACCCGGCCCGCGACGTTCTTCTGCCGTGCGGCGCTGGACAGCCCCACCGAGTCGCGAACCAGCGCCGTCATCCGAAGCGCGCGGACGACCGTGACATCGCGACGCTCGCAGGTGGCAGCGAGAGCGATCCGGGTGACGGGGTCGCCGCCGCGCCTGCGGGCGGCGCGGCGGCGGGTGGGTGCGGGCACCACGGTCAGCGGCGCGTCGAGCACACCCCAGGTCATCAGTTGACGCAGCCCGTCGTTCAGCACGGAGGCCAGCGGGCGGATCAGATCGGCGCGACCGTGTTCCTTGACGGCCACGATGGCGTTGCGGCGAGTGCCCGCGTACCGGCCCAGCGAGAACACGGGCGCGCCGGGGTGCACCCGGGGCGTGATGAGGTGCGGCTCGTCGGGGCGGACCCGCAGTTGGCGCGCGCAGGCGTCGCACCACCGGGTCGATGGCGCACCGCAGCCGCCGCATTCCAGCGGCAGAACCAGGTCGAGCACGCCGCCAGTGTCGCGGCGCGCGGTGACATCCCTACAGTTTCGCCAGCGTCACCTCTGCGGCGACGAGGTCCTGGGCGCCTATCCCGACGAATGTGGCGATGGTGATGTCGTCATCCGATGTGCGTCCAGCGGTCCGGCCCGAGATCACTTCGCCGAGTTCGCCGGCGACCTCCTCGATTGAATAGCGGCCTGAGCGGATCGCTCGGTGAACGTCGCCGTTGGCCTCGGTACGCCTTGTCAACAGGATGCTCGGTCGGCCGGTGTTCGCCGACTTCTGCGTCATGGCTGCCCGAACCCGAGGCATCGCAGCCACCACGCAGATTTCGCCGGCTCCTCGTCTGGGTACTCCCTGTGAATGACCGATAGAGAGGCCGAGATCGTCGACTGCCTGCAGCAGTCCTTCGCCGACCTGATGAAGGCCGATCCCGATGCGTTCCGCACCAAGTTCCGCAAGATGGCCGCCGACCCGTTCGCGTTCTACCGCGGCAGCGCCTGCGTGTTCTACGCCGATATCGCCAACCGCGAAGACCGGTGGGCGGACGAACGGACCGGGCGCGTCTGGATCCAGGGTGATCTACATACGGAGAACTTCGGCACCTACATGGACGGCGAGGGAAGGCTGATCTTCGACGTCAACGACTTCGACGAGGCCTTCGTGGGGCACTTCACCTGGGACCTGCAGCGATTCGCCGCGAGTGTCGCCCTGATGTGCTGGCAGAAGGCGCTGTCGGACAACGTGATTCGTGATTTGATCACGACGTTCGTCCGGTCCTACCTCGATCAGGTGCGGTGGTTCCGTCAGACCGACGACGACTCGACCTTCTCATTGAACCTCGACACCGCCCGCGGTGCGGTGCTCGTCGCGCTGCAGGACGCACGGCTGTCCACCCGCTCCGCGATGCTCGACCGGATCACCCATCTCGACGGGTCGGACCGCCGGTTCCGGGAGACCTCGGGCGTGCGGCGGCTCGACAAGGCCGAGTACCGGAAGGTCAACACCGCATTCGAGGCCTATCAGGAGACGATCCCGAAGTCGAAGAGGTTCCGCGAAGTCGCCTACGACGTCAAGGACATCGTCGGCAGGACCGGTTTCGGGATCGGCAGCGCGGGCCTGCCGAGCTACAACGTGCTCATCGAGGGTTTCAACCAAGCCCTCGACAACGACATCGTGCTCTCGATGAAACAGGGCAACGTCGCCGCGCCGAGCCGCGTCGTCGACGACAGGGAAGTGCACGATTACTTCAAGCATCACGGGCACCGAACCGCTGTATCGCAGCGGGCACTGCAGGCACACGCCGACCCGCTGCTCGGCTACACCGAGATCGACGGAGCCGGTTTCGTCGTAGCCGAGCTGTCGCCCTACGAGTCCGATCTGGACTGGAGCGAGCTGACCGAGCCCGACGAGCTGGCCGAGGTGATCGAGCAACTCGGCCGTGCAGTCGCCAAGGTGCACTGCGTCGGTGACGCCGACAGCGACCAGGAACTGGTGAGCTTCCAGACCGAAGACGCAATCGACGACCTGATCGACGGCCGCGACGACGAGTTCATCGGCGACATCGTCGAATTCGGCCTCGACTACGCCAAGACCGTGCGCGAGGACCACCGGCACTTCGTCGAGGGGTTCCGCGAGGGCCGCATTCGGGGCGTCAGCTCGACCTGAACGCCGATAATTCGATACCGAACATCGCGTGTGACACATCTTGCTGGCGCTGCGCCCCTGCGACGGCGATTCTGGAGTAATGGCAGAAGAGGTACCCGTGGCCTCGGCGATCATGGTCAACGGCCGTGAGCAGGAGATCTGTACCGAACCCGACACCGCGCTGCTCTACGTGCTGCGTAACCACCTCGGCCTGAAGGGCACCCGGTTCGGCTGCGGGCTTGGCGTCTGTGGCGCCTGCCTCGTGCTGGTCGACGGACACCCCGCCTTCGCGTGTGACACCCCGATGTGGTCGGTCGACGGCAAGGATGTGACGACCGTCGAAGGTCTCGGCGCCGACGGCGAACCGCATGCGGTCGCCCGTTCGATCGTCGCGCACCAAGCCGCGCAGTGCGGCTACTGCATGTCCGGGATCGTCGTACGCGCCGCGCATCTGCTCGCCGAGAACCCGGACCCGTCCGAGGCCGACGTGCGTGCCGCTCTCGATGACAACCTTTGCCGCTGCGGCTCCCACAACCGCGTGGTCCGCGCCGTGTTATCGGCCGCGGCCCAGATGCGCGGTGGCGCAACGTGACCGCAGACATGGCGCTACCGCCCACGCTCGCGGCCAACCCGCGCCTCGGTGACTGGCTGCGGATCGGATCCGACGGCACCGTTGAGGTGCACTCCGGCAAGGTCGAGCTCGGTCAGGGCATTCTCACCGCGCTGGCACAAATGGTCGCCGAGGAACTCGACATCGACGTAGGCCGGATCCGGATGACCGCGACGGCAACAGGTCTCAGTCCGGACGAGGGGATGACGGCGGGCAGCCTGTCCATCCAGCAGTCAGGCGCCGCGCTGCGTGAGGTCTGCGCAGAGGCGCGCGACCTCTACCTCGCGATCGCCGCGGACAAGCTTGCGGTCCCCAAGGAGGACCTGGCCGTCGACGACGGTCGGATCACCGGTCGCGACGGCACGGCGACCAGTTACTGGGAGCTGTCCGACGAATCGGTGCTGGACCGGCCTGCCAGCGGTGGCGCCAAACCGAAACCGGAGTCGGACTACCACGTCGTGGGCACCGATGTGGCACGAATCGACTTGCCGGACAAGCTTTTCGGGCGACCACGTTACGTGCACGATCTGGCGTTCGACGGCATGCTGTACGGCCGGGTGGTGCGGCCACAGTCGCGAGGCGCGATGCTCACCGCACTCGACGAAAGACCCGCTCTTGCGCTGCCGGGGGTCGTCACCGTGGTGCGCGACGGCGACTTCCTCGCCGTGATCGCCGAGCGCGAGGAGGCCGCGCTGCGGGCGGCGGACAGGCTGAGCTCCGACGCCGTCTGGGAGCAGAAGCCCTCTCTGCCGGACGAAGACGACCTCCCGCGGTTCCTGACCGAGGTGCCCACGGATACCACGGTGGTCGCCGACGGTCCGCGATCAGCCGACGCGGCGCAGTGGTCGTTGTCGGCCACCTACCATCGTCCGTTCATCGCACACGGGTCGATCGCACCGTCCAGTGCGGTCGCGTTGGCACGCGACAGCGAAATGGAGATCTGGTCGCACAGCCAGGGTGTGCACATTCTTGCGCGGGAGATCGCGCGCGAGTTGGGAATGCGCCCAGAGCAACTGGTGGTCCGCCACGTCGAGGGTGCCGGGTGTTACGGGCACAACGGGGCCGACGACGCCGCGATGGACGCGGCACTGCTGGCACTTGCCGTGCCGGGCAGGCACGTCCAGGTGGTGTGGTCGCGCGCCGACGAACTGTCGTGGGCGCCGCTGGGGACGGCGGGCGTCGTCCGGATCGCGGCAGGCACCGCAAGCGACGGGACCGTGTCGTCCTGGCGGCACGAGATCTGGAGCGGCACCTTCATCAGCCGCCCCGGCATGACGCCGCCGCCGGCATTCCTTGCCACCAGCCTGCGCGACCGCACGGCAATCCACTCCAATGCCGAACCTCCGCTCGAGCGCGGCGGTGGCACTCGCCGCAACGCCGTTCCCGGGTACGACTTTCCGTCCTACGAAGTCATCAACCATCTGATACCTGCGATGCCATTGCGGACGTCGGCGCTGAGATCCCTCGGCGCGCACCTCAACATCTTCGCTGCGGAATCGTTCATGGACGAACTCGCTGCCGAGGCCGGCGTCGACCCCATCGAATACCGGCTCGCGCATCTGTCCGACCCACGCGGCCGCGCCGTGCTGGAAGCCGTTGCCCGGAGCTCGAATTGGGGCAAGCACACGCGGTCAGACTCGATCGGTCACGGCGTCGGCTACGCGCGGTACAAGAATTCGAGTGCCTATTGCGCCGTCATCGCAGAGGTGGAAGCCGTCGAGCAGGTACGCGTGCGCCGGCTGGCGATCGCCGTCGACGCCGGCCTCGTCATCAGCCCCGACGGTGCAACCAACCAGATCGAGGGTGGCGCGATCCAGGCCACCAGCTGGACGGTCAAGGAGCGCGTCCGGTTCGACCGGTACAACGTCACGAGCGACAGCTGGGAGACCTATCCGATCCTGCGATTCTCCGAGGTGCCCGCCGTCGACGTCGAACTCATGCCCGGCGATGGTCACCAACCGCTTGGCGTCGGTGAATGCGCGCAGGGGCCGACGACTGCGGCCATCGCCAACGCGCTCTGCGACGCGATCGGTGTTCGCGTCCGATCGCTACCCCTCACCCCGGATCAGATCGTCGCGGCGATACGGGACTGATCGCGGGTCACGCCAGGACGATCGAATCGCCCTGCACTGATATGTCCTTGCTTTCCAGCGGATCGGTCGCCGGACCATTGGCGACCGTGCCGTCCAGGTTGAACTTGCTCCCGTGGCAGGGGCAGTCGATCGTGCCGTCGGCCACCTTGTTCACCGCGCATCCTTTGTGCGTGCATTTGCTCGAGAAGGCCTTGAACTGGCCGGCGGCCGGCTGGGTAACGACGACGTCGCCGACGATCACGCCGGAGCCGACTGGCACGTCGGCGGTCTTGGCGATCGCGTCGCCGCCTGGCGCGGCTGTCATTGCCGGGGCGGAGTCCGCGCTGCTGGTCGCCGGTTCGGCGGCCGCCGGCGGCTTCTCCTCCGTTTTCGAGCAGGCCGCCAGTGCGCTGGCGGCCATCACGACGCCTGCGCCGCGAATGACCTGCTGCCGCGGCAACTGAACATCGTCAAGAATCATGCTGGAACCTTTCGGTAGTGCTGGGCTGTGGGGATAGCAAAAGCCAACCAAGACGGTTTGTCTGGACAACGGGGAAACCCGGCCTTTAGTTCATCAGACGAGGGTCAGCCGGGAAGAACGGGTATCGCGCCCGGCGTCATCAGCGGGCGGACCTCCAGCCACCGGGGATCGTTCTCGACCGCCGAACCGGAGAGCTGCAGAATGCCGCGGGCATCGGCAACGTACGCCGTCGACGGGTTCGCCGCGACGATTCCCACCGGCATCAGCAGATTGCGGCTCGGGCCATCGGAGTTCACCCCGTCGAGGTTGACGTAGGACACCGGGTGCTGTGGATCGGTGCGGCTGACCACGATGTCGTCGCCCGTGCGCCAGGACAGCGACACCACCGTGTTCTTCAGGCCGAAGCCCAGCCGGCGGGGATAGGTCAGCGCGTAGCCGCCGCCCGCGGTCTGGTCGACGCTCGCCAGGATCACCTGGCCCTCGATCACCATCGCGGCGCGGGTGCCGTCGCGGGACAATTGCAGCTCGGCGATCGGGCCGGGAAACCGGGTGGACACGGCCGTGGAATCGACGGGTATGCGCCCCGACTGTCCCGATGCGTCCTGGACGGTGCGTACGACGTTGTTGCCGTCCACCACCACCCACACGGCGTCATCGAGCGACCAGGTGGGCCTCGATAGGCTGCGACCGTCCATCGCCTGCAACGGATTTCCCCCTATCGGGCCGACCCACAGCGATGACGCCGCCTCCGGAGCACCGGCGTTCAGCGTCACAACGGAGGCCGCCTCCTGCCCGCTTCGCGACACGGCAGCCCCGGTCTGGTTCGGTGTCGCACCGAACGGACCCGGCACCAGCGGTGCCCGCTGACCGTCCAGCGCCACCAGCGACCCGTTGACCAAGGCATGCAATCCCGCGGCGGCACCGTCGGCCGCACCGGGATCGGTGGCGGCCACATCGGAGGTCTGCCACCCCTCGGCGAACCGGTCGTCAAGCGCGGCTCCGTCGGCGTTGATGACATACGGGCCGTTGATACCGGCGCGGGAGAGCGTCCAAATCACCTGCGCGGCCAGCAGTTGACGGCTGTGCGGGTCGGTGGTGGACAGGCTCTCCAGGTCGATGCGCGCACCGCCGTAACCACGGCCGACGCCCATCTTGCCGCCGTCGGCGCGGGTCACCGGACCGCGGAGGCGCAGCGGCGGGCCGAGCAGATTGCGCACGGTGTTCGCCATCTCCGGACGGGGGCCCGCAACCAGCTTGGTGATCAATTCGGTGGCCAGTTGACCGGGATCGGACACCGCGACGTAGCGGGGATCGGGCACGACGGTCTTGCCCGTCGGGTCGGCGAAGTACAGCGTGTTGCGCTTGTAGGTCTCCTGAAACTGTTGCCAGTCGAGGAAAACCCCGTTCGGCAGCCGATTGATGCGCCAGCCGCCGGACGTCTTCACCAACTCGATCGGGCCGGGGTCGGGCAGCGCGCCCTCCCCCGTCTCGAATACGCCCATGTCGGAAAGCGATCCGAGGATGTCGGCCCGCATGGTGACCGAAACCCGGTCGGGCCCGCGCGTTTCGACGAAGACGACGCGGTCGATCAGCATTGCGCTGCCCGCGTCGTCCCAGCCGTTGGATGCCGACTCGGTGAGGAACTGCCGGGCGGCCAGGTGCCGGTTGGACGGATCGGCGGTGGCCTTGAGGAACTCCCGCAGTAAGACATCGGGGTCCATGCCGGGTGTCGGCTTGGGCAGGCTCGGCGGCGCCGGACGGTCGACGGTCCCGATCGCCTGCGGCGCCGACGAACTGGGCACTCCCGCGCATCCGGCCAACACCATCGCGCACGCCGAAACGACGGCCAACAAGCGCTTCACACGCTTTCTCCCGCCGGTTGCCGCTCCTTCGCCGAACGCCGCGATTTACCGTCGCGCCCAACGGGTTTCAACGGTAGCGGGCTCGTCGTCACTTTGTGGCCGCGAACCAGCGGCAGGGTGAGCCGGAAACAGGCGCCCTTACCGGGCTCGCCCCACGCCTCCAGCCTGCCCTGGTGCAGCCGCGCGTCTTCGATGCTGATGGCGAGGCCGAGCCCGGTGCCGCCCGAGCGGCGGACCCGCGACGGGTCGGACCGCCAGAACCTGCTGAACACCAGCTTCTCCTCACCCGGCCGCAGCCCGACGCCGTAGTCGCGGACCGTGACTGCGACCGTGTCTTCGTCGACGCCCATCCTGATCCGGACGGGTTTGCGCTCGGCGTGGTCGATGGCGTTGGCGATGAGGTTGCGAAGGATGCGCTCCACCCGGCGCGGGTCGACCTCGGCGATGACCTCCTCGGCGGGCATGTCTTCGATCAGGTCGACGCGGGCGTCCTCGGCGAGGTGTCCGACGTTGTCCAGCGCGCTGTGCACGGTGGCGCGCAGGTCGACCGGTTCGACGGAAAGCTCCGCGACGCCCGCGTCGTGCCGGGAGATCTCGAGAAGGTCGCTGAGCAGCATCTCAAAGCGGTCGAGCTCGTTGACCATCAGCTCGGTCGAGCGCCGCAGCGCCGGGTCGAGATCCTCGCTGTGGTCGTGGATCAGGTCGGCGGCCATCCGCACCGTGGTCAGCGGGGTACGCAACTCGTGGCTGACGTCGGAGGTGAAGCGGCGCTGTAGGTTGCCGAACTCCTCGAGCTGGGTGATCTGCCGCGACAGGCTTTCGGCCATGTCGTTGAACGACACGGCTAGGCGTGCCATGTCGTCCTCGCCGCGCACCGGCATCCGCTCGGTGAGATGGCCTTCGGCGAAACGTTCGGCGATCCGCGAAGCCGACCGCACCGGCAATACGATCTGGCGGGCGACGATCAGCGCGATGGCGGCGAGCATGAGCAGCAGCACCACACCTCCGGTGGCCATCGTTCCGCGCACCAGGGCAATCGTGGATTCCTCGTTGTTCAGCGGGAAGACGAGGTACAGCTCGAGGTTGGTGACCGGGGACGACGTCGGGGTGCCGATGATCAGCGCGGGCCCGGAGAAGCCGTCGGTGTGCCCCGTCGCGTACTGATAGCTGACCTGGCCGGCCTTCACGAAGTCGCGCAGGGCGGTGGGGATCTGCGCGACGGGTCCCGCCGCGGTCGCGGCACGCGGTCCGTCACCGGGGACGACGAGCACCGCGTCGAAGGCGCCCGCCAGACCCGCGCCCGCGTCCGCCTTGCGGTCGATCAGTGTGTTGCGCGCCAACTGCAGGCTGCTGTCCAGCGACCGGGTCTCCTCGCCGCCGACGATGCCGCTGACGGTGTTGCGGGCCCGTTCGATCTCCTCGGTGGCCGCGCGGACCTTCACCTCGAGGATGCGGTCGGTGATCTGGCTGGTCAGGACGAAGCCGAGCACCAGGATCACGGCGAGCGACAAGCCAAGGGTCAGCGAAACCACCCGCAGTTGCAGGGAGCGACGCCACGCCAGTCCCAAAGCTCGACCAAGCGCACCCAGTCCGCGTACCAGTGGTGCAGAACGCCGGTGAATGCGCCGCCTCGAGCCGAAGATCACGAAGACCGCCGGGCGGTCGAGGTCACGACCGCGGCTGAGCCGCGCAAAGTCACGACCGCGGCTGAGCCGCGAGAACTCACGGAGGTCCGGCCTTGTATCCCACTCCTCGAACAGTCAGCACGACTTGCGGGTTCTCAGGATCCTTCTCGACCTTGGCCCGCAAACGTTGGACATGCACGTTCACCAAACGGGTGTCGGCGGGGTGCCGGTAACCCCACACCTGTTCGAGAAGCACATCACGAGTAAACACCTGCCGCGGTTTGCGTGCCAGCGCCACCAGCAGGTCGAACTCCAGCGGTGTGAGCGAAATCTGCTCGCCCTGCCGGGTCACCTTGTGAGCAGGCACATCGATGTCGACGTCCGCGATGGACAGCATCTCCGCGGGCTCGTCCTCGTTGCGGCGCAGCCGGGCCCGCACGCGTGCCACGAGCTCCTTGGGCTTGAAAGGCTTCATCACGTAGTCGTCGGCGCCCGACTCCAGGCCGAGGACCACGTCGACCGTGTCGGTCTTGGCGGTCAGCATCACGATCGGAACGCCGGAGTCTGCGCGCAGCACGCGACACACGTCGATTCCGTTCATGCCGGGCAACATCAGATCCAGAAGGACCAGATCCGGCCGCAACTCACGCACGGCGGTGAGCGCCTGGGTGCCATCGCCGATGACTGCGGTGTCGAACCCTTCACCGCGGAGCACGATCGTCAGCATCTCGGCGAGCGAAGGGTCGTCGTCGACAACCAGAATCCTTTGCCTCATGGTGTCCATGGTGACACCAAAAAGCGATAAATCGCTGATAGCAACGCCGCGAGTCGGTTATTGACCCAGTTGGAGGGCTAGCGAGGCGCCGTCAGTGGCGGGCCCGGCCACCAACCACCGGCCGCCCCAATCGCCTGCGGCCAGCTCCGAGTAGACCGCGCCGGTGCGCCGCTGCAGACCGTCGTCGCGTTCATAGGCGTCCTTGGCCCGGTCGGCTTCGGTGTTGGCGCGGTGGTCGGCACGCTCGGCGGCCAGCTCGGTGGGCACATCGAGCAGCACCTGCCAGTCCGGGGCAGGCAGCCGCAGCCGTCGGTACTCGAGCTCACGCACCCAGGCCACCGCGTCGCCGTGGGCGTCCTGGTGCAGACGCGCCGCGCTGTAGGCGGCGTTGGACGCGACGTAGCGGTCGAGGATCAGCACGCCGTATTCGGTACGCAGGAGTTCGATCTCGTCGCGCGCACCGGCACGGTCCAGCGCGAACAGCACGGCCATCGCATACACCGAACTCGACAGGTCGCCGTGCTCGCCGTGTAGTGCCTCGGCAGCCAGGTCGGCCGGTACCGAATGGCCGTAGCGGGGAAACGACAGGCTGGCGACGGTCTTGCCGTTCGCCTCGAACGCCGCCCGCAAGCCCTGCGTCAGCGTGCGCTTGCCCGCACCGTCGAGACCTTCGATTGCGATCAGCACGCCGGCGAGCCTAACCCTCCCGTTTTCTTGGGGTTTCCTGCGAGACCGCTTGTGATCGGCGCAATGGGACACAGCGTGCTCAAAACTAAGGGGATGAAGCTGCTCGTGTGCACGACGTTGGCCAGTGCGGCGTTGTTCGCGGCGCCACTGGCGCATGCCGACGAAGATCCGAACGCAAACCCGCCGAACTGCAGCGCCGCCGATCTGGAATTCGCGCGGGCAGGCGTGCACCAGGCGACGGCCGACTATCTGTTCAGCCACCCCGACGTGAACAACTTCTTCAACACGTTGGAGGGCCTGCCGCAAGATCAGGCGAGCCCGAAGGTGGCGGCTTACATGAAGGCGCATCCGCAGACGCAGAAAGACTTGACCGGCATCCGTCAACCGCTGACCGACATCAAGAACCGCTGCGGTAATCCGGCTCCTCCACCACCCCCGGGCTAGAACTCACCGCAGTTCGGCGTCGTCGGCACGCCGTTGAACCGGTCGGCGACCCAACCCATGGCCCGCTCGCCGTCGACGAGCATCGGCAGCGCGTGGTTGATGATCGCCTTGTTGAGGAACGGCGGCTCCTCATTGGTCCAGAACTGCACGTCGGCGCCCTGGGCACACCAGTCGCGGCCGAGTTGATTGGCTGCCGTCCACGGCACCAACGGGTCGTAGCGATTGCTCAGAATCATCACCGGCGCATTGGGTTTGAAACGGCCGAGCTTCTGTTCGTCGAACAGGCTGGAAAACGGCTCCTCGTTCACGAGCTGGTTGATGTCTTCGTTGAAGTACGGCTGCAGGTGGCGGAACATGAATTTCGCGATCGTCTCGGCGACGCACTGATCGGCCACTTTGAACAGCATGTCCTCGCCGCGAGGGGTCAACGTCGCGCGGATCTCGTCGGCGTGCTCGGGGTAGGCGGTTATCACCGAGTTGAGCGCATAGCCGACCGCGCCGACGAGGATGCTGCCGTCGGCGTAGGGAAACAGCTCTTTGAGATCGGCGGTCGGCGCACCGGCATAGGTGCCGACGACCTTCAGCTCCGGCGCGTACGACGACGCGAGCTCGGCGGCCGACGCCGCCGCCCCGCCTCCTTGCGAGTAGCCCCAGAACGCAATGGGCCCTTGGGGATTCAGCGAAGTGCCGGGCATCTTCTTGGCCGCCCGGGCCGCGTCGAGCATCGCATCGCCCTGCGGTACACGGCCGACGTAGGTATGCAGCCCTGGGGTGCCCAGGCCCTGGTAGTCCGTCATCACGATCGCGAATCCACGGGCCACCATCGTGGAGACGAACAACTCCTCGTAGTTGAACGCGAGGTCCAGATACGGCCGCCAGTGGATGCCCTGGTTGAACTGTCGCGACGGCGCGCACTGGTCGCCCTGCCCCTGCGTGCCGGGGCCGTACACGATCAGCGGCCGCGGACCGCCGCCCGGCCAATCGTTGTACGGCTCGAAGTAGGTACCGGTGACCGCCATCGGATGGCCGTGAACATCGGTGCTGCGGTACATGATTCGGGTCGCGTCGGCCATGATCATGCCCAGCTGGCCGGACGGCTCGAGCACCAGCCGAGACGGCTCCGTGCGGATCAGGTCACCCGGCGCACCGGGCGGCAACGGGTCCGGCGGGGTGTAGAACGCCTGATACTCGTCTTCGTTGAAGTACGGATCGTGCGCGTCGTTGGTCGGATCGTCGTCGGCGAAGACCGGTGGCGCGATGCCAATGGATCCGATCAACATCAGCGCAAGCAGAACCCCCACGACTCCCCGACCCACGCTTCGGAACTTAGCGTCGATTCTGCGCACAGATCGCGATTTCCATCCCAAAGTCAATCGGTTAATGCAACATCGCTAGGCGGCTTCCTCGAGCAGGGCGGCTAGTCGTTGGGCGGGGGTGTCGAGATCGAG
>NZ_JAVHWR010000206.1:0-6900 GCF_032159565.1 Mycobacterium sp. | reverse complement strand
CACGATGGATGATGCGGTGGAAGCCAGCGCTCAACGCGTTCGCTATCACCTTCGGCGACCGTTTCCCGGCGGCCGAAACCTACTGATGAAAACCGCCGGAAACACCGTTAGCGAGATAGTCCCCCAGAGCCAAGCGGTCGGCCAGTAGCGCAACATAATTCGTGATGCGCCTGCCCGGGATAGCGGTTAGTCGTCGGTCACAGTCAGGATGACGTCGACGTTGCCGCGGGTCGCGTTGGAGTACGGGCAGACCTGGTGAGCCTTCTCGGTGAGCTGCTGCGCAGTGGCGTGGTCGACGTTGGGCAGCGTAATTTCAAGTTCGACGGCAAGGCCGAAGCCGCCGTTGTCCAGATTCTCTATCGACACACGCGCCCCGACAGCCGAGTCGGAAACATCTGCCTTGTCCTGGCGGCCGATCATCCGCAGGGCAGAGTGAAAGCAGGCCGCGTACCCAACGGCGAACAGCTGCTCGGGGTTGGTGCCGACGCCGCTGCCGCCCATCTCCTTGGGGATGGATAGTTCGAGATCGAGCTTGCCGTCGGATGAGCGAGCGTGCCCGTTGCGTCCGTCACCGGTGGTCAGTGCTTCGGCGGTGTAGAGAGCTTTCAAGGGATTTCCTTTTCGTGGGGCCTTTGAGCACGAGCGGTGCCATGGTCACCGGCACGCTGTTCCACCCTTCTTGATTCATAACGGCGGCTCTTCCCGAGAGGAGAGTTCCGCACCCGCATCAGTCGTGGAGGTGCGCGCCGATTCGGGCCGGTTATGCAATTGACGGTGCGATCAACTCTGACTGCCTGGGACATGCGGCTGCATCCGTGGAGCCCCGGGTCGCAACACGGGCCGCATGGGAGTGGCTTATCGGGACTTAATAGCGTTGAAGTTGCCGGCGCGAGGTGACGCCCAGCTTTGCGAAGATCTTGCTTATGTGCCATTCGACGGTGCGGGGGCTGATGAAGAGCCGGGCGCCGATGTCTTGGTTGGAGAGTTCTTCGCGAACCAGTCGGACGATGTGGGCCTCTTGGGAGGTGAGCTGACTGTCGGTAGCCGCCTTGCGCTTGCGGGCCGTCCCGCCTGCCGCCTGCAGTTCCCGGGCGGCGCGCTGGGCGAACGCCTCCGCGCCCATCACGGTGAACATGTGGTGGGCGGTGCGCAGGCGGTGGCGCGCGTCAATTCCTCGGCGGTGGCGGCGCAGCCACTCGCCGAAGAGCAAGTGGCTGCGAGCCAGTTCCCCGCGAATCCGGGTGCGTTTGAGGCGCTCAATCGCCTCCAGGTAGGCGTTTTCCGCGGCTGCCCCATCGAGCAGCGCCCGCGAACGTGCCTCGATGCCTAGCGCCCAGTCGGTGCCGCTGGCGTGTGTCATCGAGCTGAGCCTTTCGAAGGCCTGCGACGCCAGATCTACTTGCCCACAGCGGCTGGCAGCCTCGATGGTTTCGACGAGTGCTCCCCACGTGCAAGCCCCTAATTCCTGTGGGTCCACGATGACCTGATGGGCAGCGTCGATTGCGAGCTCATATCTGCCGAGGCTGGTGTAGAGCAGCGCCTTACTCCAGCCGGCGACGGCCACGCCGATGCCCTCGCCGCGACTCACGGCGCCGTCGCTGGTGGTATCGATCACCGCAACCGCTTCGGCTTCTCGACCCTGCCAAGCGGCTAACAGGCCGGCACCGGACGGCGCGAGAATGCCGGTCGCTTCGGTGACCTTGGTGAGCTCGGCGATCAGCGACGCGGCCGCCGAGAGCTCGCCGAGCAGTGTGTGCGACGCAATGCGCATCGACAATGCCAAGGGCAGCGTGGCGACTGAACCGGCATCTTTTACCAGGCGGACCTGTAGGTCAGGCAGTACCGCCCATGTCTCCTCGTCCCACAGATCGATGGCCATGGCGTGGGCTAACCAGAGCCAACGGCGGCTTTCTTCCGTAGTTAGCTCCGGGCCAACGAATGCGCGCAGCGCCCGCTTCAACGCCGGCACTCCGGCGGAATATCCGTCGCTGAAGCGCGTCGCCAATCCGTCCAACAGAAGATCGTGTGGGCGCGGATGCTGTGCCGATGAGGGGGCGGCGCGTGCGGCCCGCGCTACGTGCGGGAGGCCCTTGTCGCCTGCCAGCGGGCCGGCATGGTGGGCCGCGGCGAGGCTGTCCAGATAGGCGTCTCGGGCAAGTCCGGCGTCGAAGTGCGCCAGCCGCGTAGCCGCCCGCAGAAACAGCTCGGCAGCGTCGCCGCAACGGTTACTCGCGAACGCCAGCTGTGCTCGTAGCTCGTCGACCTGCGCGCTGAGCCGTTCGTCCAGCCGTCCCGCGTCGGCGATGGAAAGCAATCTCACCGCCGTGTCCGGCTCGCCGGCCAGGTGTGCGGCGCGCGCGGCGGCCAAAGCGCGCTCGGCGCGCCGCGCGGGTTCTGGAGTCAGCTGGGCGGCGCGCTCGAGGAAAGAGGCCGCGGCGGCGGGGCCCCCACGCGCTTGGGCGCGGTCGGCGGAACGCTCCAGTTCGACCGCGATGCCCTCGTCGGGCAGGGACGCGGCTTGGGCGCGGTGCCATGCGTGGCGATCGGGATCGCAGTCCACGTCGGTGGCATCTGTCAGGGCGCGGTGTACCACGCGGCGTTGTTCTGCCGGTGCGGCCCAATAGATTGCGGAGCGCAGCAGTGGATGGCGAAACGTCACACGGGTGCCCATCTCGAGCAGTCCGGCCGAAGATGCCGCCCCTGCGGCAGCCGGACCAATCCCGAGCTGTGCCGCGGCCCGCCACAGCAGCACCGGATCACCCAGCGGCTCCGCGGCCGCGATCAGTAACAGCTCCCGGGTCTGAGGATCAAGCAGTTCCAGTCGCCGTCGGTAGCTTTCCTCGATCTGTTCGGACAGCATGCGCGCACCCTGCAGCGCGAACCCCGTCGACAGCTCGGCTTGTGTGAATCCTTGGGGCAGCTCCAGCAGGGCCAGTGGGTTGCCGCGTGTTTCGGCGACGATCCGGTCGATCACCCGCTCGTCCACCGGCCCGAAAACCGCCGAATGAAACAGCGTGCGTGCATCAACGGGAGGTAGACCCTCAACGACCAGTGACGGCAGGCCCGCTAACCCTGCTTCGTCGTCTACGCCTCGGACGGAGAAGACCAAGGCCACCGATTCGGCCTCCAGGCGGCGGGCAATGAATGCCAACGCCTGCGCGGAGGCGCGGTCAAGCCACTGCGCGTCGTCGATCACGCAGACGAGCGGGCGCTCCTGTGCGAACTCAGCCAGCAATCCCAACGCCGCCAAGCTGACCAGGAACCGGTCCGGCGGTTTCCCGGCGCATACCCCGAAAGCGGTGAGCAGTGCGTCGCGCTGCGGAGTCGGCAGGCGGTCCACTCGATCCAACATCGAGGCACAGACCTGGTGGAGCCCAGCGAATGCCAATTCCATCTCGTACTGGCCACCCGCGGCGCGCACCACCTGACACCCCGCGGCCCTCGCAACGAGGTAGTTGAGCAGCATGGTCTTGCCCACCCCGGCTTCGCCACGCAACACCAATGTCCAACTCTGGCCCGTACGAAGGGCTGCGAGTCCGGTGTCGAGGGCGGCGCACTCCCGGTGCCGGCCGAGCAGGGCCGGGATCACCTTGCTATACCCGCCCGGCGGAGCAGATGCACTCGATGCCAGCAACACCGGCCACTTCAACGTCAAGATTGTCGCGGTGGTCGAACTTACGCACATGGCCCTGCATTGTCGTCCACAATATCGTGATCTTTCTTCGCGAACTGGAAGGTGAGCTGATCCGGGGGGTCGACGGCCTTCCGCCGCACTGAGTCCACCCGAGTGTGCGCGGATGGAGTTGTCGCAAACCGGCCCACTCTCGCGCCAATCGCCCTTGACGCGTCGAGACCAGACCCGGGGAGTGACTGGTGCTGACACGGGTGGAATTGTCTACCGGCCGCGGGGACAATTATCCATCAAGGGGCACAGCGACTGGTACTGATCCCGGCAGCTTGTACCGCATGGTGCCGACATGGTGTCGGATGCGGTGAAGCGCGGACTTCTCCCAGAAGACATATGACGCAACCGATTTCCGTGCCGGTTTGACCAGTCAGATGGGACAGAAGCAGATGACACGCACCGTGCAGTTCTCCGAATACGGCGGCACCGACGGGCTCAAAGTGGTCGATACCCGTCCGCTGACGGCGGGTCCCGGGCAGGTACGGCTCGCTATGCGGGCTGCGGGCATCAATCCCGTCGACTGGAAGATGATGCAGGGCCAAATGCGCGAGATGATCCCGTTGGCACTGCCTGCCGGCCTGGGTTCCGATGTGGCCGGGGTTGTCAGCCAGGTCGGCGACGGCGTCACAGCGTTCCAGGTGGGCGATGAAGTTCTCGGCAGCTCACTCACGCCCTCCTTCTCCGAGGTCGTCCTGGCGGACCCGGCAAATCTGATCACCAAACCCGCTGACCTTCCGTGGGAAGTGGCTGGGAGCTTAGCTGGCGCGGGGGGCACCGCGTGGGCCGTGCTTGAGCAACTCGGTATCCGCGCAGGCGAGACGTTGCTGGTCCATGCCGCCGCCGGCGGTGTGGGCACCTTCGCCGTCCAGATCGCAGCCGCCCGCGGTGTGCGCGTGATAGGTACAGCAAGCGAGCCCAATCACGAGTACCTCCGTTCGATCGGCGCCGTGCCCGTCGCCTACGGCGACGGGCTTCTCGAACGCGTACTGTCGATTGCCCCGCAAGGGGTCGACGCTGTGCTCGACGCGTCGGGCAGGGGAGAGATCCCGGTCTCGATAAAACTGGCGGGAGGACCCGACCGCGTTCTCACTCTCGTCGCTTTCGACGCCGCCGCCGCCGGCATCCAAATCTATGTCGGCGGGCCGGGAAATGACCCGCGCCCCGCCCTTCGCGAGATTGTCTCCCTTCTCGAGAATCAACGGCTGCGTGTCCCCATCTGGCGCGCGTTCCCGCTCTCACAAACTGCAGCCGCGCTCGACGCAAGCAACACAGGCCACCTCAACGGCAAGATCGTCCTACTGCCGTAGCGGCGCATTCCACAACTGGATAGGAAGGGCCCGAGATAGTTCAGACGGGTAGGAAGCTATGGGATTACTTGACAAGAAGGTCGTGCTGATCACCGGCACCGGAGGAGGTCTGGGCCGCGTCGCGGCACAGACCTTTGCGCGAGAAGGCGCAAAGGTTGTCGGGTCCGACATCAAGGTTGAAGCCAACGACGAGACGGTCGAACTCGTACGTCGCGCCGGCGGCGAGATGACTGGCATCGCACCGATCGATCTCACCGACCCCGAACAGGCGCGAAAGATGGTTGAGGATGCCGTCGCCGCCTACGGTGGGCTCGACGTGGTCTACAACAACGCGGCCATCCAACACTTCGGTCCGATGCCCGATTTCTCTATCGGTGACTGGCGGGCGACCATAAGTGGCGAACTCGACATTCCCTTCTTCGTGTCGAAGTTCGCATGGCCGCACCTGGTCCGGCGCGGTGGCGGTGTCATCATCAACGTCGCGTCCGTGGCAGGCATGATCGCCGCAGAGATCCCGCCGATTGGCGGGCATGCCGCAGCGAAAGCTGGCGTCATCGCCATGACCCGACAGTTCGCACTTGAAGGCGCGCGCCACGGGATCCGCGCGGTGGCAATCAGTCCCGGGCCTTTCCTGACCCCGGCCAGCGACCGCGACCTCGGCGACGACCAGGCGGCCCGCGACGCGATAACCAGCAAGACGCTTCTCAAGCGCTTCGGTCAACCCGAGGAGATCGCGGAGCTCGCGGCCTTCGTCGCATCTGACCGGGCGTCTTACATCACAGGCGCCAACTACCCGGTCGACGGGGGCGCGACGGCTTGGTAGAGCCACAGGGCGCGGTCTCCGACCTACCTCTCAAGGCTTGCCAGCGTGCGCTCGAACCCAAGCGGCTGGTGATGATCAAACGCGGGCACTTCGCGACTGGTTCAAGGCCCACCTCTGCCCCTAAGGAGGCCGCACCCCCCTCAGCCAGGAACTAGCTGTTCTTCAATCGCGCAATGTTGTTGCAGCAGGCGCAATTCCGCTCGTTCTACCGCCGGAGTGCACGTATTCCGAACGTGCGCTATTCCCTCAGCGGGTCTGCGTGTCTTGGACCGATTCAGCTCAGACCGCGACGGGCGACATCAGCGAGGTGTTTCAACCTGATGGTGCCCTCGGCGGCCGACATGAGATCCCCCGTCGGCGATTCATCGAAGATACGGGCGAATCTGTACGGCTCCACTGACCGGACGCCGCGATCCGAACCCAACCTGTGAATGAAAATTGCTCTGGGGATAACACCGGATCCAGCCCGAGCGTCAGTTACGCAGCCTTGAGTTCGATCCCGATGCTTTTCTTTCCACCCCGCGCAGCTTTGGGTATACGTCGAGCAGCCGGCCGAATGGCCCGTAGCGCTCCGTGATAGCCCGCTGCACATCCGCGGCGTCCGCCTTGTCGAGGACCTTCGCCACTGCTTCGACCGGCTCACCCTTGGGCCGCCCACGCATGTCACACACCGCCACGGTAACGCGCGGAGTGTTACGGATCCGCTTGACCTTCCACGAGTCTTCCTCGGTGTGGACGAGCAGGCGGTCGCCGTCGGGAGCGGCCCCGACAGCGGTCGGCTTGGGCCGGCCATCCTTGGTGAACGTGGTCAGCAGGATCTAGCGGGCCTTGGATATCTCAGCGAATGTGGGAGCCATGGTTCAGGCCGCCTTTCCGTTCGGCTGGCGGCTGGGTCGCAGTGCGCCAGGCCAGTGGGTTCAGTTCGCGGTAGGGATCGCCGTTGCGGATCACCAGGAGCTCGGCCAGGGCCTGCTCCAGTGATGCCTGGGTGTTCTGTTTGACGGTGGCGATCCACTTCTGTTCGGAGATCCGCGCGGGTTTGGTGGTGTCGATGGGGGCAGCGAAGCGCAGATACATCCGCTGCG
>NZ_JAVHWR010000205.1:0-15543 GCF_032159565.1 Mycobacterium sp. | reverse complement strand
GACTTCTCCTCGCCGCTGACCAGGAACCACACCGAGCGCGCGCGGCGCAAGGCGGGAAACGTCAGGCTGATGCGTTCCGGCGGTGGCTTGGGGGAGTCGGTGACGGCGACGACCTGCCGAGCGGTCTCGCGGGTTGCGGCGGTGTGCGGAAACAACGAGTTGACATGGCCCTCCCCGCCCATCCCGAGCAGATGGACGTCGAAATCCGGTGCCGGCTCGCCGTCACTGGCGCTGGCGGCCAGCACTCGTTCGTAGGCTGACGCCGCGGCGTCGATATCGTCGCCGAACTCACCGTCGCTGGCGGCCATCGGGTGCACGTTGGCAGCGGGGATGTCGATGTGGTTCAACAGTGCCTCGCGGGCCTGCTTTTCATTGCGCTCGTCGTCGTCCGCGGGCAGGAAGCGCTCATCGCCCCAGAACAACTGCACCTTCGACCAGTCGATCGCGCCGCCGTTGTCCCGAACGTGTTTGAGCAGGCCGATTCCCGTGCCGCCACCCGTCAGCGCGACCAAGGCTCGGCCCCTGTGGGCGATGGCGTCGGTGATGGCGCCGATGAGGCGGTCGCCGGCGGCGGCGACGAGCGCCGCCTTGTCCGAATACTTCTCGATGATGGTGCTCACACGTACTGCACCTTGTCGATGCCTCCGAGCGCCTCGAAGTAGATCTCGTCGGCGTCCAACCGCCGCAGGTCCTCGGCCAGACATTCCTTGGCGTCCCTGCGGGCCAACGGAATCCGCGCTTCCGGCCTGCTCGTTCGGCTCAGGGTTGCGGTGATACCCGTCTGCGGACGGCTCAACGTCACGGTCTCGCTTGGCCGGTGCAGTTCGACCTTCAGGTCGCCCACCGCCCGCTGTACCGGGCCCTCGATCCGGCTGGCCAACCAGCCCGCGAGGATGTCGAGCGCGGGTTCGGTCTTGAGGCCCGACACCAGCGCCGAGTCGATCGGCTCGAACGGCGCCTGGTCGAGTGCCGAGGCGAGCAGAGCGCGCCAGTAGGTGATGCGACTCCACGCCAAATCCGTGTCGCCCGCGGTGTAGCCCTGCAGCCTGCTCTTGATCGCGGCCAACGGGTCACTGCTGTTGGTCGCATCGGTGATCCGTCGAATCGCCAACTGACCGAGCGGATCCTGTGCCGGTACTGCGGGACCGCCCTCGGGCCACCACGCCACGACGGGCGTGTCCGGCAATAGGAACGGCAGCACCACGCTGTTGGCATGGTCGGCGAGCTCACCGGCGAGGCGCAACACCACGACCTCGCCTGCGCCCGCATCCGCGCCGACCCGAATCTCGGCATCGAGTCGCGGCTCTGCGGCTTTGCGGTCGCCCGGCAGCACCGCGATCACCCGGCAGG
This sequence comes from Mycobacterium sp., assembly GCF_032159565.1. Lineage (GTDB taxonomy): Bacteria > Actinomycetota > Actinomycetes > Mycobacteriales > Mycobacteriaceae > Mycobacterium. Next base: position 14,193 of record NZ_JAVHWR010000205.1, on the reverse strand, counting down.
GATGCTCGCGGCTGGCGAAGTTCGCCGCCGCGACGGAGTCCTCGAGAATCTCCTCGGAGTCGGGAACGATGACCAGGGTCAGCACGCGGCCCATGGTGACCGCGCCACCCTCTTCCCGAAGGTTGATGATCTTCTTGTTGATTTCGTTGGTGGTGGCGCCAGGCAGATTGACGATCACGGCCGCCTCCATTCCCGGCCCATGCGACGGATCATTTCGAACGCCGACTTGGGCCCCCAGGTGCCGGCCTCATACGGTTCTGGCCTGCCGTGCTGGGCCCAATAGTCGAGGACGGGATCGAGTATCTCCCAGGAGTATTCGACTTCTCTGTTGACCGGAAACAGCGACGGCTCACCGAGCAGCATGTCGAGGATCAGCCGTTCGTATGCCTCGGGTGAGTCCTCGGCGAACGCCGCGCCGTAGGAGAAATCCATGTTGACGTCGCGGACCTCCATCTGGCTGCCGGGCACCTTCGACCCGAAGCGGGTGGTGATGCCCTCGTCCGGCTGTACCCGAATCACCAACGCGTTTTGACCCAGTTCCTCCGTCATCGTGCTGTCGAACGGCAGATGCGGGGCGCGCTTGAACACCAGCGCGATCTCGGTCACCCTGCGCCCCAACCGCTTTCCGGTTCGCAAGAAGAACGGCACACCGGCCCATCGCCTGGTGTCGATCTCCACGGTTATCGCCGCGAACGTCTCGGTCTTGGAGTCCTTGGAGAAGCCCTCCTCCTCGAGAAGGCCCGGCACCTTCTCGCTGCCCTGCCAGCCTGCGGTGTACTGCCCGCGGGCGGTGGTCTGGTCCAGCGGTTGCATCGGCCGCGCCGCCGAGAGCACCTTGATCTTCTCGGCCTGCAACTCGTGCGGGCTGAAGTTGACGGGCTCCTCCATCGCGGTGAGCGCCATCAGCTGGATCAGGTGGTTCTGGATCACGTCGCGGGCCGCGCCGACCCCGTCGTAGTAGCCACCGCGGCCGCCGAGGCCGATGTCCTCGGCCATGGTGATCTGGATGCTGTCGACGAAGTTGTTGTTCCAGATCGGTTCGTACAGTTCGTTGGCGAACCGCAACGCCAGGATGTTCTGTACGGTTTCCTTGCCCAGATAGTGGTCGATGCGGAACACCGACTCCTCGGGGAAGACACCGTTGACGGTGTTGTTCAACTCCTTCGCGCTCGCCAGGTCGTGGCCGAACGGTTTCTCGATCACCACCCGGCTCCAACGGCCCGGCTGCGGGCGCGCCAACCCGGAGTTCTGCAGTTGCTCGCAGACCATCTGAAACGCGTTCGGCGGGATGGACAGATAGAACGCGTGATTTCCCTCGGTACCCCGCTCGGCATCGAGCTTCTCCAGCGTCTCGGCCAGCCGTTGGAAAGCCTTCTCGTCGTCGAATGTGCCCTGTACGAAGCGGATACCTTCGGCCAGCCGGTCCCACACCTCCTGCCGATACGGCGTCCGGGCATGTTGCTGGACGGAGTCGCAGACGAGCTTGCTGAAATCCTCGTCGGCCCAATCCCTTCGGGCGAACCCGACCAGGCCGAAATTGGCGGGTAGCAATCCGCGATTGGCCAGGTCATAGATCGCGGGTATCAGCTTCTTGCGGGCCAGATCGCCCGTCACCCCGAAGATGACCACACTGCACGGGCCGGGGATCCGGGGCATGCGCTTGTCGCGCTTGTCCCGCAACGGATTACGCCAATCGGAGGGTGCCGCGGAGGTCTCGACGGACTTGCCCTCCGCGCTCATTTCTTGTCGTCGAGTTGAGTCTGGGTCTCGTCGAGCAGCTCCTGCCACGACTTCTCGAACTTCTCGACGCCCTCGTTCTCCAGGGTGAGGAAGACATCCCGCATGTCGATGCCGACGGCCTCGAGCTTGTCGAAGACTTCCTGCGCGGCACCGGCGGTACCGGTGACCGTGTCACCCCTGATGACACCGTGGTCGGCGACCGCGTCGAGCGTCTTCTCCGGCATCGTGTTCACAGTGTTGGGCGCGACCAGTTCGGTGACATAGAGCGTGTCGGAGTACTCAGGGTTCTTCACGCCGGTGGACGCCCACAACGGCCGCTGCACCCGCGCTCCGTCACCCTTGAGCGCCTCGAAACGGTCACCGCCGACGAACACCTCTTGGTAGGCGGCGTATGCCAGCCGCGCATTGGCGACGCCGGCCTGCCCCCGCAGTGCAAGCGCGTCGTCGCTGCCGATCTTCTCCAGTCGCTTGTCGATCTCGGTGTCCACGCGGGAGACGAAGAAGGAAGCGACCGAGTGGATCTTGGACAGGTCGTAGCCGCCCTGCTTGGCGGCTTCCAGGCCGGCCAGGTAGGCGTCCATCACCTCGCGGTGCCGTTCCACGGAGAAGATCAGTGTCACGTTCACCGAGATACCCTCGGCGAGAACGGAGGTGATGGCGGAAAGGCCCTCCATCATGGCCGGGATCTTGATGAACAGGTTCGGCCGGTCGACGATCTTCCACAGTTCGATGGCCTGCTGGACCGTCTTATCGGTGTCATGCGCCAGCCGCGGATCGACCTCGATCGACACTCGGCCGTCGACCCCGTCGGAGGCCTCCCACTGCGGCCGCAGCACATCGCAGGCGTCGCGGACGTCGTCTGTGGTGATCGTGCGGATGGTGGCGTCGACGTCGGCCCCGCGTTCGGCCAGCTCCTTGATCTGATCGTCGTAGGCGTTGCCCTTCGACAGTGCTGCCTGGAAAATGCTCGGGTTGGTGGTGACGCCCACAACGCACTTCGTGTCGATGAGCTCCTGCAGGTTGCCGGTGCGCAACCGGTCGCGGGAAAGGTCGTCTAGCCATACGGAGACGCCCGCGGCGGACAGCGCGGCGAGGTTCGGATTCTGAGCCATGCTTGGTCCTTCTCTCTAATCAGTTGTCCAGTGATCGTTCCGCGGCCGCCACAACGGCTTCCGGGGTGAACCCGAACTCGCGGAACAGCGTCTTGTCGTCGGCGGATTCGCCGAAGTGCTCGATCGAGACGATCTCGCCGGTGTCGCCGACGAGCTTGTACCAGCTCTGCGCGACGGCGGCCTCCACCGCCACTCGGGCCGACACCGCAGGCGGCAGCACCTTGTCGCGATATTCGGCCGGCTGCGATTCGAACCACTCGACGCACGGCATGGACACAACGGTGGCCGTGATGTCCTTCTCCGCCAACAACTTCTGCGCCTCGACAGCGAGTTGCAGCTCTGATCCGGTGCCGATCAGCACGACATCGGGCAGTTCATCGGGGATGCCGCCGAGCACGTAGCCGCCCTTGGCGACACCCTCGCTGTCGGTGCCCTCGAGCACCGGAATGCCCTGGCGAGTGAGGACGAACCCGACCGGGCCGCTGCCGTTGCCGCGTGCCAGGATGCTGCGCCACGCATAGGCGGTCTCGTTCGGGTCGCCGGGGCGTACCACCGACAGGTTGGGAATCGCCCGGAGCGCCGCGAGGTGCTCGATGGGCTGGTGGGTCGGACCGTCCTCGCCGAGGCCGATCGAGTCGTGGGTCCAGATGTAGATGGTGTCGATGTCCATCAACGACGCCAGCCGCACCGCGGGCCGCATGTAGTCGGAGAACTGCAGGAAGGTGCCGCCGAACGCGCGGGTCGGCCCGTGCAACACGATGCCGGACAGGATCGACCCCATGGCGTGCTCGCGGATGCCGAAGTGCAGCACGCGTCCGTACCAGTCGGCGGAGAAGTCCTCGGTCGAAATGGACGGCGGGCCGAACGACTTCACGTCCTTGATGGTGGTGTTGTTGCTGCCGGCCAAATCGGCTGAGCCACCCCACAGTTCGGGCAGCTTCGGTGCGACGTCGTTGAGAACCTGGCCGAAGGCGGCCCGGGTGGCCAGGGCCTTGGAGCCGGGTTCCCAGTGCGTGATGTCGGCGTCCCACCCGTCGGGCAGGTCCTGTGCCAACAGCCGGTCGAGCAGCTTCTTGCGCTCGGGTTCCCGCTCGGCCCACGCGTCGAACTGCGGCTGCCACTTCTCGTGGGCCTCCTTGCCGCGGGCGACCAGCTTGCGGGTGTGCTCGATGACCTCGTCGCGCACCTCGAACGTCTTGTCCGGATCGAAGCCGAGGATGCGCTTGGTGGCGGCCACCTCCTCGTCGCCGAGCGCCGAGCCGTGCGCAGCGCCGGTGTTCATCTTGGTGGGGGCCGGATAACCGATGATCGTCCGAACGGAGATGAACGACGCCTTGTCGGTGACCTTTTTCGCCTCGGCGATGGCCGCCTCGATGCCGACGACGTTCTCACCGCCCTCGACCTCCTGGACGTGCCATCCGTAGGCGCGGTAGCGGGCAGGCACATCCTCGGACAGCGCGATGTTGGTGTCGTGCTCGATCGAAATCTGGTTGTGGTCGTAGAACACGATCAGATTGCCGAGCTGCTGGGTGCCCGCCAGCGACGACGCCTCGCTGGTGACCCCCTCCTCCATGTCGCCGTCGGAGACGATCACATAGATGTAGTGGTCGAACGGGCTCTCGCCGGGTGCGGCGTCGGGGTCGAACAGGCCGCGCTCGTAGCGCGACGCCATCGCCATTCCGACCGCGGAGGCCAGACCCTGGCCCAACGGGCCGGTGGTGATCTCCACGCCCTTGGTGTGCCGGAACTCGGGATGGCCGGGTGTCTTGCTCTTCCACGTCCGGAGCGACTCGATGTCAGACAGTTCGAGACCGAAGCCGCCCAGGTACAGCTGGATGTACAGGGTCAGGCTGGAGTGCCCGGCCGATAGCACGAACCGGTCACGTCCCAGCCAGTGCACGTCGCTGGGATCGTGGCGCATCTGGCGCTGAAACAGTGAGTAGGCCAGGGGAGCGAGGCTCATCGCCGTTCCGGGGTGACCGTTGCCGACCTTCTGCACCGCATCCGCCGCCAGTACGCGGACGGTATCGACGGCTTCCGAGTCCAGGTCGGTCCAGTCGTCCGGATGGTTGGGGCGGGTAAGGGCGGAAATCTCTTCGACAGTTGTCACCAGTTGACTCCTCCAGATCGGCAGGCCTGAACTACCTCATACCCTAGTGCGGCGCGGGGAATCGTTGCAGGCTGCGTCGAGCATCATTAGCTGTTCATTTACCCAATCGACCCAGCTGGGTTCCGAGGCACCCTCCGGTCTACCATCGGCTGTAGTAGACGAGGCGCGCTGCGCGCCCTTTGAGGAGTTTTCTACCGTGAGCATCCGCGACGGCCACCTGCTTGACGGGGCGCCGGAGCATACGTCGTCGGCCGCGCGGCTCCGGCGCAGAATCCGCGTGATGCTTCTGGGGTACTTGTCGCTGACCAAGCCCCGGGTGATCGAGCTTCTGCTGGTCACAACCATTCCCGCGATGTTGTTGGCCGACCGCGGAGCCGTCAATCCGCTGCTGATACTGAACACCCTGGTGGGTGGCCTGCTGGCCGCGGCGGGCGCAAACACGTTGAACTGCGTTGCCGACGCCGACATCGACAAGAAGATGAAGCGGACCGAGCGGCGACCGCTGGCGCGGGACAGCGTTGCGCGCAGCCACGCGCTGATCTTCGGGCTGGCGCTGTCCATCGCGTCGTTCTTCTGGCTCTGGTGGACGACGAACATGCTGTCTGCACATCTTGCGGGCGCGACGATCGCGTTCTACGTCCTCGTCTACACGCTGCTGCTCAAGCGGCGGACGTCCCAGAACGTCGTGTGGGGCGGGGCGGCAGGCTGCATGCCCGTGATGATCGGCTGGTCGGCGGTGACGGGCACGATCGGCTGGCCCGCCCTGGTGATGTTCGCGGTCATCTTCTTCTGGACGCCGCCGCACACCTGGGCACTGGCCATGCGATACAAAGAGGACTACCGGGCAGCAGGCGTGCCGATGCTCCCCGCGGTGGCGACCGAGCGACAGGTCACCAAGCAGATCCTCGTCTACACGTGGCTGACCGTCGTGGCTACGCTGACGCTGGCGCTGGCGACCGGCTGGCTGTATGCGTCGGTGGCGCTGGTCGCCGGTGGCTGGTTCCTGGCGATGGCCCACCAGCTGTATGCCGGGGTGCGCCGCGGCGAGCCGGTCAAGCCGCTTCGACTGTTCCTGCAGTCCAACAATTATCTGGCCGTCGTGTTCTGCGCGCTCGCCGTCGACTCGGCGCTGGACCTGCCGACGCTGCTCGGCCGCTAGTTCACGGTTTTCGTCAGTAGGGGCCGGACGCCGCAGTACCGTCCGGGCTGTGCCCGCCTTCGTCCGGCTCGCCGTCCTCACCGCAGCCGTCGTTCTTGCCGGCTGCGGATCGTCGGTGCCATCCGCAACCGAGGAGTCAGGCGACGTGATGAAGGAACCGCCGCGCACCACGCCCGACGGTCTGGTCATGGTCAGCCCCGACAACTTCGTCCGAGCCGAGACCGACCTCTACTTCGGCAACATCGTCAAGGACGGCGGCTTCGGAAAGCTGAAACACAATCGCGAACTCAGCCCGTTGGACAACTAGCTGGTGGTACGGCCGAACAGGGACACCCTTTACTCCGCGGCCGTGTTCGATCTCGACGCCGGGCCGGTGACCGTGACACAGCCCGATGCCGGCACGAGGTTCATGTCGATGCAGGTGATCGATCAGGACGAGTACACCCACGACGTCATCTACAGCAAGGGTCTGCACACCTTCACCCGCGACCAGGTCGGGACGCGCTACGTCGCCCTCGCGGTGCGCATCCTGGTCGACCCCGGTGACCCCGCCGACATCGCCGACGTCCACGCCCTGCAGGACGCGTTCGTCGTCAAGAAGGACAAGACCGGCAGCTTCGAGGTGCCGAAGTGGGATCCGTTGAGCCAGAGGGCGGTTCGCGACGCGCTCATCGCGCTGTCGAACTCCCTGCCCGACACCCGGGGCACGTTCGGCACCAAGGCAGACACCGACCCGGTACGGCACCTGATCGGGGCGGCCAACGCCTGGGGCGGCAACCCGGAGAGGGATGCCCTCTATCTCACCGTCGTGCCGCCGCGCAATGACGGCACCACGGTGCACCGGTTGACCGTCGGCGCGGTATCTGTCGACGGATTCTGGTCGGTCACCGTCTACAACAAGGACGGCTACTTCTCACCCAACCCGCAAAACGCCTACTCGTTCAACAACGTCACCGCGAAGAATGAGGCCGACGAGAACACCACGATCCAGTTCGGCGGGTGCGACGACGACAAGGCGCCCAACTGCCTGCCGATCACAGCGGGCTGGAACTACAAGGTCCGGCTGTACTGGCCGCAGCAGCAGATTCTCGACGGGTCATGGACCTTCCCGCAGGCCCAGGCTCTCTAGGGCACCAGCACGATGGAGCCGACGGTCTTGCGCCCCTGCAGGTCGCGGTGCGCACGCTCGGCTTCCTCGAGGCGGTAGCGTTCACTGACCGTCACACTGATGGTGCCCGACGCGATTGCATCGAGCAATTCGCCTGCCCGCCAAGAGAATTCATCGGCGGTGCGGGTGTAGTGAGCCAGTGTCGGCCGGGTCAGGAACACTGAGCCTGCTGCGTTGAGTCGCTGCGGGTCGAACGCAGGGACGGGCCCACTGGACGCACCGAACAGGGCCAGCGTTCCTCTGATGGCCAGGCTGGCGAGGCTGGCGTCGAAGGTGGCGGCGCCGACGCCGTCGTAGACCGCCGCGACCCCGCCGTCGGTCAGCTCCTTGATCTTGGCGCCGAACTCCTCGGGGTCCTCTGGATAGTCGAGCACCTCGGCGGCGCCCGCCTGGCGACTCAACTCGGCCTTCTCCGGCGTCGACACGGTGCTGATCACCCGGACCGCCTGGCTGGTGGCCCACTGGGTGAGGATGAGGCCGACCCCGCCCGCGCCGGCGTGCACGAGGACGCTGTCGCCCTGCTGCACCGGGTAGACCGATTTGAGCAGGTAGTGCGCCGTCATACCCTTGAGCAGCGATGCCGCCGCCACGTCCGGGCTCACTCCGTCGGGCACATAGGCGCAGAAATCGGCTGGGGCAGTGGTGTATTCGGCATAGGAGCCGTTGGCCTGCGCGGTGACCACGCGATCACCCACTCCGAGTGCGGCCACGTCGTCACCGACCGCCTCGACCGTTCCACACACCTCGAGTCCGAGGATGAAGGGAAGTTCACGCTTGTAGAGACCCGACCGGAAATAGGTGTCGATGAAGTTGACGCCGATGGCCTCGGCCTTGATCAGCACCTCGCCGGGCCCGGGGGAGGGGGTGGGCTTCTCGACGTAGTTCAGAACTTCGGGTCCGCCTGTTTCGGCGACTTCAATGGCTCGCATGGTGTCTATCATCCCTACGACATGAAACTTGCTCGCCCCGACATCCGTCATCCCCGGATCGTGTTCGCCGGCTGCGCCGCTCTGCCGGAGGGCGACGGCGACGACGCGGAACTCGTCGCCGCTTTGCGACGGCGCGGCCTGCAGGCCCGCTGGCTGTCCTGGGACGACCCCGAAACGCTGCGCGCGGACCTCGTCATCCTCCGCGCAACCTGGGATTACATCGACCGGCTCGACGAGTTCCTGGACTGGAGCACGCGCGTCGCCAACCTGCTGAACCCACCGGCCGTCGTGGCGTGGAACACCGACAAGCGCTATCTCGCCGACCTGGCCGATGCCGGTGTTCCGACGGTTCCCAGCGAGTTCTTCGCGCCGGGTGACCGGGTGCGGCTGCCGAAAGGCGAAGTGGTGGTCAAACCTGCCGTCGGCGCAGGATCCGCCGGGGCCCAACGGTTCACCGATGCTCGGTCGGCCCGCGAGCACGCCGCCGCGCTGCACGACACGGGAAGCACGGTGCTGGTTCAGCCCTACGACCCCAGGGTGGAAGGCGGCGAGACGGCGATGGTCTTCGTCGGCGGAGAGCAGTCACATGCCTTCACCAAGGGTCCGATGCTGCCGCCTGCCGGTCAGCGTCCGGTATTCGACCCGTCCGGCACGTACGCGCAGGAGTCGCTGACCTCTGCCGATCCCGACTTCGAACTGTGGGACCTCGGCCATGCCGCGCTGGACGCGGCTGCCGCCCGTCTGAAGATGAGCGCCACAGATCTGCTCTACGCCCGCGTCGACGTCATCGGCGGTCCGGACAATCCGCTGCTGCTGGAACTGGAGTTGGTCGAGCCGTCGCTGGGCTGGCGTCAGCTGGACCGAACGGTGCGCGACCTCCGACAACGCTCGTTCGCGATCGGCGTCGAGTCAGCTCTGGACCGGCTCGGGCTCGGCCCGTTCTCGCATCGACGCCCATAGCGCCGAGGTCGCCGCGGTACAAGCGGCCGCCCCCGCCACATGGATGGCCACCAGCGCGGCAGGTACACCGGTGTAGAACTGCACCGCTCCGACGAGTCCCTGTGCCAGCACGAAGACCAGCAGCACACCCAGCCTCACCAGCACGGGCCTGGGCGCTCGCACTGCCGTCAGGGCGAACCCGAGCGCGACCAACAGCGAGAGATAGGCCACCAGCAGCGAGGTGTGCACGTGGACCAGCGTGGTGATCTGCACCTCGAGCCGAGGCACGACACGCACGGTGCTCTTGTCGCCGGCGTGCGGACCCGCCGCGGTCACCAAGGTGCCGGAGATCAGTTGTGCCGCCAGCACTAAGGCGATCAGAATCGTCAACCGCCGCAACGACTTCGGTACGCGCGCAGTCGGCACTCCATCGTCGGGCTCGCCGACCTTGACGTACAGCAGCACGGCCACCCACACCATGGCCATCGAGACCAACAGGTGAATCGCCACTGTCCACCACAGCAGGCCGGTCCGCACCGTGATGCCGCCGATGACCGCCTGCATCACCGTCGACGCGGGCATCAGCCAGGCATAGACGAGAACCTCGCGGCGACGATGGGCACGGGTGACCGCCAGCACCGCAAGGACCGCGGTCAGCACGACGAGGAAGGTGAGCATCCGGTTGCCGAACTCGACGGCCTGATGGATGCCGGGCACTTCGGCATGCGGCACGGGAGTGAAACTGCCGGGGAAGCACTGCGGCCATGTGGGGCAGCCCAGGCCCGATGCGGTGACCCGAACGACGGCGCCCGTGACGGCGATTCCGCCCTGCGTCAGGACGACGGCGGCGGCGATCAGGCGCTGCACGCGCAGGCTCGGCGCCGGCAGCACGTCCACCAAGCGCATCAGGAATCGTCCGACGGCCACGGCCCGATCGTAGAGGATCGCAACTACAGCTCGTAGTAGCGAGCGTCAGGTGAAGCGGAACCAGCGCAGCGCACACAACGCTGACACCGCGCCCCAGACCGCGAGCACGGCGATGCCGAACCAGTCGACCGACAACGACATCGCCTGTGTCAGCGCCTCGGTCAGCGCACCCGAGGGCGTGAGCCGCGCCGCCCACTGCACTGCCCGGGGAACGACCTGGCCTTCGAGGGTGAGTGCGCCCAGCCCGGCGAACACGAACCACAGCAGGTTGGCGACGGCCAGCACGATCTCGGCGCGCAGCGTACCGCCGAGCAACAGGCCCATCGCCGTGAAGCCTGCGGTGCCGAGCGCAATGATGGCGGCTCCGAGCATCAGCCCAACGACGTGCGGCCGCCAGCCCAGCGCAATGCCGATGCCGCCCAACACGATCGACTGCAGGAAAACTACGGTGACGACGGCCAGCGACTTGCCCGCGATGATGCCCCAGACCGGCAATGCCGTCGCGCCGATCCGCTTGAGGGCGCCGTAGCGGCGGTCGAACGCCACGGCGATCGCCTGGCCGGTGAACGCCGTCGAGATCACCGCCAGCGACATGATTGCGGGAACGAATGTGGCGGCCCGGTTTGGCCCGAAGGAGCCGAACGGCAACAGCGTCAACCCGATCAACAACGTGATCGGGATGAAGAGTGTGAGCAGCAGCTGTTCGCCGTTTCGCAACAACAGCTTCAGCTCGAGCGCGAATTGCGCGGCAAGCATCGTCGGCACCGTCGCCGAACGCGGATCGGGCGTGAACGTTCCAGGCGCGAAGCGATTGGTCATGACCGCAACTCCCGCCCGGTCAGGTCGAGGAACACATCTTCAAGACTGCGCTGCTCCACCCGCATGTCCGTGGCCAGCACATTGAGCCGGGCACACCATGCCGTCACCGTCGCGAGCACCTGTGGGTCGATGTGACCTTCCACCAGGTATTCACCGGGGGAGGCTTCGGTGGCCCGATAGCTTTCGGGCAGTGCCGAGACCAGCAGCGTCAGGTCGAGCATTCGCGGGGCCTTGAACCTCAATTGGTTCTCCGCGCCGCTGCGCATCAGTTCGGCGGGTGTACCGCTGGCCACCGCGACCCCGTGGTCGATGATCACCAGCCGGTCTGCCAGCTCCTCCGCTTCGGTCAGCTGATGGGTGGTAAGCACGACCGTCACACCGTCGCTGCGCAGCGCATCGATCAACTCCCACACCACTATTCGAGCATGTGCGTCCATGCCCGCGGTCGGCTCGTCGAGGAATACCAGTTCCGGGCGGCCGACCACCGCGCACGCCAATGCAAGGCGCTGCTGCTGGCCGCCGGACAGCCTGCGATACGTCGTCTTCGCCGCCTCGGTCAGGCCCAGCGTCTCCATCAGCCACTGCGGGTCCAACGGGTTGGCACTATAGGCCGCAACAAGATTGAGCATCTCGCCTGCCTGGGCCGCCGGATACGCGCCGCCGCCCTGCAGCATGACCCCGATGCGCTCACGCACCCGCGCATTGTCGGTGATCGGGTTCAGGCCGAGGATCTCGATCGTCCCCGCGTCCGGCTTGATGAAGCCCTCACACATCTCCACCGTGGTCGTCTTGCCCGCGCCGTTGGGCCCGAGCAGCGCCAGCACCTCTGCGGATTGCACGTCGAGGTCGAGGCCGGAGACCGCCGTCGTCGACCCGAACCGTTTGCACACCCCGCGCAGACGCACCGGAACTGCCGACGAGCGCTCGACTAATGGGCCGCCGGAGGTCACGGAGATTCAGCGTAGGCGTCCGCCTTCGCCGCCTGTGGCCGCGGTAGCGAGGCTGCGGCGGCGACCGGCTCCGGCAGTGGAACGACGTCGATCTCCGGGCCGGGGTCCGGCAGCTTCCGCCAGGGCAGCCGGTAGTACGTGATCGCGATGAGCAGCGCGACGATCACGGTGCTGGCCGCGGTCGCAAGCAGAATTTGGAACACCGTGAATCGGTCACCGTTGGCCGTCGGGCCGAAAATGCCCACCACGAGGGTGACGACGATCGCCGTGGTGCGGAACGAACGCCTGGTCGCCCATGCCGAAAGGGGGATCACCGCCCACAGCACGTACCAAGGCTGGACAACAGGGAAGAGCAGCACCGTCATGCCGAGCGCAACGCCGAGGCCACCGACCGGGTGCAGGCGACCGCGAAGCACCGCCAACAGCAGCCACGTCACCAGGATGGCAATGATGACCACCCCGATGCCGCGGGTCAGCCCGAGTACCGCAGTGGTGTGATCGCCCAGCCCGAGCAGGATGCCGACCTGTCCGGTGCCCAGCGCCAACAAGGTCGGCAACGACATCCAACTGCGCACCACGTTCGCCGTGCCCAGGGTGAACAGCCAGCCGAAGCCGAGCCCGCTGGCCCAGCCGATCACCGCCATCACCGCGAACGACACTGCGGCCAGCGAACCGCCTGCGATCAAAAACGCCTTGAAGGTGCCGCCCCACCGGCAGGCCAATGCCATCGCGATGAAGCCGACAGCCAGCAGCCCAGGCAGCTTGACCTGTGAGGACACGGTGATCAGCACGACACCAAACACCAGCATCGCCATCGGTCGCCAGCGAATCCAGTCGTCACGAGACTGCGGCCACGCCAAGGGGTTCGGCAGCAACGGCCTGTCGGCGTACACGCCGCGCAGGGCGAACTCCGTGCCCGCGAGCATGAGACCGAGCATCAGCGCCTCGTTGTGGATGCCCGCCACCAGATGCATGATCAGCAGCGGATTAGCCGCCCCCAGCCACAGCGCGCTGACCTCGGCGACGCCGCACCGGCGGGCGAGGCGCGGCACCGCCCACACGATGAGGGCGACACCGAGCAGCACCATCAACCGGTGGCACAGCACCGCGAAGACGATGTTGTCGCCCGTCAACGCTGAGATGCCCTTGCCGATCCACAAGAACAGCGGACCGTAGGGCGCAGGTGTCTCGCGCCACATGGTCGGCACCGACAGCGTGAAGACATGGTCGAGTCCGAGCCCGGTGGCAGGCCCGACCTTGTAGGGATCGAGGCCGTTGATCGCGATCTCGCTCTGTGCCAGATACGAGTAGACGTCGCGGCTGTACATCGGCGGCGCGATGAGCAGCGGCAGCACCCACAGCAGCAGCGTGCGGTCCAGTTGGCTGCGGCTCATCCGTCGCTCGCCGAGCGCGAAGCGGCCGAGCATCAGCCAGGCCAGCGTCATCATCACCGCGCCGGTCGTCGTCATGGTCAGCGACACGGTCTGGATGCGTGACGGAAGGTTGAGAAGCCGGACACCGAACGTCGGATCCTGCACGACGGGCCGCGCGCCAACGCCGAGCGCCCCGATGGCCATCAACACCGTGCCGGTGGCCCCGAACAGCCGGGTCCGCCGGACCGCGATCAGCTCGGCGTCGTTGAGCGGCGAGCCGACGGTCCGTTCATCCCCGTGCCAGCCGGCAATGGAGGTGGACAGGGACCATAGGCGCGCAGCCATCACTGCAGCGTAGCGGTCAGAGCGCGACGATCACCTTGCCGGTGTTGCCGCCGCTGAACAACAGGTTCAGCGCGTCAGGCGCCTTCTCCAGACCCTCGACCACGTGCTCAGAAGACTTGATCTTGCCCTGGGCGATCCAGCCGGCCACTTCCAACTGCGCGGCGGGGAAGCGGTTGAGGTAGTCGATGATGATGAAGCCCTCCATGCGTCCACGGCGCACCAACAGGCTGAGGTAGTTGCTCGGTCCCGGCGGCGGCCCGTCGCTGTTGTAGGTGGAGATCGCGCCACACAGCACGACGCGACCCCGTATCGCGAGGTTCGCGAGGCAGTCGTTGAGGATCGGGCCGCCGACATTGTCGAAGTACAGGTCGATGCCGTCCGGGCATGCTTCGCGAAGTCGCTTCGCGACGTTCTCGTTCTTGTAGTCGATCGCCTCGTCGAAGCCGAGTTCATCGACGATGTATGCGCATTTCTCGGCGCCGCCCGCGATGCCGACGACCTTCTTCGCGCCCTTGATCGTCGCTATCTGGCCCGCGGCAGATCCGGTGGCGCCCGCTGCGCCAGAAACGACGACCACATCGCCGCTTTTGATCTGTCCGACATCGATCAAGCCGAAATAGGC
>NZ_JAVHWR010000190.1:0-31991 GCF_032159565.1 Mycobacterium sp. | reverse complement strand
CGAGCACCAGGAACATCGGCGCGGTGACACGCCAGCGCTCGAGCCGGCGGGCCAGCAGCGACCACGCGACCAGGACGAGCGCTACCGCAATGACCGACGCCAGCACGGGCGCGATTGTGCCCGGTGCGCCGGTCGTCCGCTAGCCGCCCGCCACGCAGAACGCGTTGCCGTCGGGATCGGCGAGCACCACCCATTCGAAATCGCCGAAGTTGCCTCTGCCGGTTTCGCTGGCCCCGAGGCCGACCAGCCGCTTGACCTCAGCCTCCATGTCGGAGGTGCTGAAGTCGACGTGCACGCGGTTCTTACCCGGCGTGGGATCATCGACCTTCTGGAACGCCAGACCCGGGCCCTCTGGCAGCGACACGACGACGAAAAACGGTGGAGCCACAGGGTTTAGCTGCCCGTCGAGTGCGCGGGCCCACCAGTCGGCCAGCTTCTCGGGGTCGGTCGTGTCGATAGTGATGTTCTCGGTCTTGAGCGCCATGCGGTGACCTTATGCCGGCCCTGTGACAAGTCGGCGAGATCACCGTCGCCCTAGCCCTGGCCTGGGGCGAGGAACGCCCGCAGCGCAGCCGAGTACGAGGCGACGTCGTCGGCTCCCATCACCTCACGGGCCGAGTGCATGGCCAGCTGCGCGGCGCCGACATCGACGGTGGGAATGCCGGTGCGCGCGGCGGTCATCGGTCCGATCGTCGACCCGCACGGCAGGTCGGCCCGGTGCTCGTAGCGCTGCAGCGGGACACCGGCCTGCCCGCATGCCAGTGCGAACGCAGCGGCGGTGCGGCCATCGGTGGCGTAGCGCAGATTCGGCTGCACCTTGAGCACCGGCCCGCCGTTGACCTCGATCAGGTGGTAGGGCTCGTGGCGCTCCGGGTAGTTCGGGTGGGTCGCGTGCGCCATGTCGCCCGACGCCACCATCGAGCCGGGCAACCGGCGCAGGAAGTCTTCGCGGCCGCCGCCCACGGCCAGCGTGATGCGCTCGAGCACCGTCAGCAGCAGCTCGGACTGGGCGCCGTGATCCGATTGGGAGCCGACTTCTTCGTGGTCGAAGAGGGCCAGCACCGGCAGACGACCCGCCGGCTCGGCCGCCAGGAACGCCTCGAGGCCCGCGTAGCAGGTGCACTGGTTGTCCAGTCGTGGTGCGCTGAGGAGCTCGCCCTCGGCGCCGGCCAGCGTCGACGGGGTCAGGTCGTGGGTCATCAGGTCGATGCCGAGCACCTCGTCGGCGTCCACGCCGGCCCGCCCGGCGACGTAGCCGAGGAACGACCGCGGTCCACTGCCGACCCCCCAGACCGCGTTGACGTGCCGCTGCGGGTCCAGCGACACCGACTTGCGGTCCTCGGCCAGATGGATGGCCAGCTGCGGCACTCGCAGGACGGGCTCGTCGATCCGAACCAGCCGGTGCTCGATTCCGTCGGCGGTTCGCACCGACAGCCTGCCGCTGATGCCGAGGTCACGGTCGAGCCACGAGTTCAGCCACGCCCCGCCGTACGGTTGCAGCGCGACGACCTGCCAGCCCGACACGAACCGGTCCGGATGCTGCTTGACCCGCAGATTGGGGCTGTCGGTGTGGGCGCCGACGATCCGGAACGGCGCAGCGGGGTCGGCGTCCGCCGCCCGCCATGCGACCAGCGACCCGGCCCGCACAGTGAAGAAGTTCCCGAAGGTCGGCCAGGCGTCTGCCTCGGCGAGCTCTCGGAAGCCCGCATCCACAAGTCGCTGTGCGACCGTCATGCAAACATGAAACGGCGACGGCGAGGCGTCGATGAAATCGCACAACCCTTGTGCACTTGCCGACATGGTTCCCCATCTTCGCCCACGATCTTGAATTAGGGTTCAACGGTGCCCGCTGTTCTACCGCAACCGGTTCTGGCGCCGCTGACTCCGGCGGCCGTCTTCCTGGTGGTCACGATCGACGAGGGCGGGGAGTCGACCGTTCACGACGCGCTGCCGGACATTTCGGGACTGGTGCGCTCGATCGGCTTTCGCGACCCGTCGAAAAGGCTGTCGGTGATCACCTCGATCGGATCCGACGCGTGGGACCGACTGTTCTCCGGACCCCGCCCGGCCGAACTGCACCCGTTCGTCGAGATCCAGGGCGGACGTCACCACGCGCCCTCGACGCCGGGGGATCTGCTGCTGCACATCCGGGCCGAGTCGATGGACGTCTGCTTCGAGCTGGCCACCAAGCTCGTCGAGTCGATGGACGGCGCCGTCACGGTGGTCGACGAGGTGCACGGCTTCAAGTTCTTCGACAACCGCGACCTGATGGGCTTCGTCGACGGCACCGAGAACCCGGACGGGCCGCTTGCGGTGTCCGCCACGCAGATCGGCGACGAGGATGCCGCCTTCGCGGGCGGCTGCTACGTGCACGTCCAGAAGTACGTGCACGACATGAAGTCGTGGAACTCGCTGTCGACCGAGGAGCAGGAGCGGGTGATCGGTCGCACCAAGCTCGACGACATCGAGATGGACGATGCGGTCAAGCCTGCCAACTCGCACATCGCGCTCAACGTCATCACCGACGCCGACGGCAACGAGCTCAAGATCGTCCGCCACAACATGCCGTTCGGTGAAATCGGCAAGGGCGAGTTCGGCACGTACTACATCGGCTATTCGCGCACCCCAGCCGTCACCGAACGGATGCTGGACAACATGTTCATCGGTGATCCGCCGGGAAACACCGACCGGATACTGGACTTCTCCACCGCGCTGACCGGAAGCATGTTCTTCACCCCGACGGTCGATTTCCTCGACGACCCACCGCCGCCGCCGGATTCGGCGCCCGGGGAGAATCCCGCGGACGTCGTCGTCGTACCCGCATCGCGTGACGCATCACTCGGCATCGGCAGCCTGAAAGGAACTTGAGTAGATGAACAACCTGTACCGCGACCTGGCTCCGATAACCGAAGAGGCTTGGGCGGCAATCGAAATGGAGGCGACGCGCACCTTCAAGCGGCACGTCGCCGGACGACGCGTCGTCGATGTCAGCGAGCCGGGTGGTCCCACCGCCGCGGCGATCAGCACCGGGCACCTGCTCGATGTGGGGGCACCGGGCGACGGTGTGATCGCCCACCTCCGCGAGAGCAAGCCGCTGGTCCGGTTGCGTGTTCCGTTCACACTGTCGCGCAACGAGATCGACGATGTCGAGCGCGGTTCGCAGGACTCGGACTGGGATCCGGTCAAGGAGGCCGCGAAGAAGCTGGCGTTCGTCGAAGACCGCGCGATCTTCGAGGGGTACCAGGACGCTTCGATCGGCGGCATCCGGGGCTGCAGCTCCAACCCGGCGCTCGCGCTGCCCGGTGACGCGCGAGAGATCCCCGACGTGATCGCCCAGGCGCTGTCCGAACTGCGGCTGGCCGGCGTCGACGGCCCGTATTCGGTGCTGCTCTCCGCGGATGTGTACACGAAGGTCAGCGAGACCACCGAGCACGGCTATCCAATCCGCGAACACCTCAATCGTCTTGTCGACGGCGACATCATCTGGGCGCCCGCGATCGACGGCGCGTTCGTGTTGTCCACCCGCGGCGGCGATTTCGATCTGCAGCTGGGCACCGACGTCTCCATCGGGTACCTGTCGCACGACGCCGAGACGGTGCAGCTGTACCTGCAGGAGACGCTGACGTTCCTCTGCTACACCGCCGAAGCCTCGGTCGCCCTAACCACCTGACCCCCTAACCCCTGACCTCCGCCCGTACCTTTGGCCCCGCGAGCGTGCGTGTTTGCACACGACACGCCGACCGAAATTGGCATTCCTCGCACGCTCGCGGTGTGTCGACAGCGACAGCGAGGCCCTCCGGCCCGATGCCTAGGTGTGATGTTGCCTAGGCGTTGGCCAGTACCGAATCGAGCGCGGAGTAGAACAGGCCGAGCCCGTCGTCGGACGGCCCGGTGAGTGGTTCGGTCGCGTGTTCGGGGTGGGGCATCAAGCCGACCACCCGCCCGTTCGACGACGAGATGCCCGCGATGTCACGCATCGAGCCGTTCGGGTTGTCGCGGTAGCGGAACACCACCCGCCCGTCACCCTCGAGCTGATCGAGCACGGCATCGGAGGCGACGTAACGGCCCTCGCCGGATTTAAGCGGCACCAGCAGATCGGCACCGAGCTCGAAACGAGTCGTCCATGCCGATGTGTTGGACGCCACCTCGAGCCAGAGGTCGCGGCAGACGAAGTGCAGACCGGCGTTGCGGGTCAGTGCGCCCGGCAACAGCCCGGCTTCACACAGCACCTGAAATCCGTTGCAGATACCCAACACCGGCATCCCGCTGGTCGCCGCGTCGATGACGGACTTCATCACCGGGGCGAACTTGGCGATCGCACCACAGCGCAGGTAGTCGCCGTAGGAAAAGCCGCCGGGGACGACGACGGCGTCGACACCCTTGAGGTCGGCGTCGGCGTGCCAAAGGCTGACCGCCTCGGCGCCGGCGAGTTTGACCGCCCGTGCGGCGTCGATGTCGTCGAGTGTGCCGGGAAATGTGATGACCCCCACACGCGCTGTCATGATGGCTCCCTGCTGACCGACCAGTCTTCGATCACGATGTTCGCCAGGAGCGATTCGGCGATTTCGGCGACGGTCTCGTCGGCGATGCTGTCGTCGACCTCGAGCTCAAATCGCTTGCCCTGCCTGACATCTGATATTCCGTTGTAGCCGAGGCGGCCAAGTGCGCCGACGATCGCCTGTCCCTGAGGGTCGAGGATCTCCGCTTTCGGCATTACGTGTACGACCACCTTTGCCACGGGCTCACTCTACCGGCGGGGTCGGCCCGACCGCCTCACCGGCACGAATCGATGTACGCCGTGCACAGCGGGGCATTCATGGCGTCGAGCATTTGCGCATCGGGCACCGACGGCCAGTCGACGCGCGGCGGCGTTGTCGTCCACATCGCCGTCTCGACGACGGTGCTGTTGTACGGGTTGACCAGTAAGTATTCGTGCAGCACCCCCTGTGCGGGCAGGACCCCGCTGACCACTGCGGCCATCCGGTTGGTGCTGTCTGTGGTGAGCGACGGGGAGGTCAGCGGCGAGGTCAGCTGGCATCCGCGCAATGCGGCGACCGCCTTGTCGAACACGGCCGACGCCAGCTGGCCGCCGCGCCAGGTCTCACCCCGCCAATGGACCACTTGGACCTGGAGCTGCCACTGCCCTTCCGGCTGCGGAACGGCGGCCCGCCCCGCGACCGCGTAGCTGCGGGCATCGTCGGGGACGGGAGGTGTGGCGCACGCCTGCTCGAACCGGAAGCGGGGGTCGGTCGCGGTGACCGCGACCCCGGGCAGACCCGGCCACCGGTACGTCGAGAACAGCGGCAGCGCCGTCGAGGCGATCCATGCGGAATTCGGGATCCGGTCACAGTTCGGCGGGCAGTTCATCGGAACCGCATAAGCAGGGCCGAGGACGCCCGGCCCGAGCGCCAGCCCCCCGGCCGCCAGTAGCGCCGCCAGCATCAGTCGCATTGCCCACCACCCCTGAGCGCACAATATAGGCATGCAGTTGACGCATTTCGGCCATTCGTGCCTACTCGCCGAGTTCAAGGATGATTCCGCTACGACGACGGTGCTGTTCGACCCCGGAAATTTCTCGCACGGCTTCGAGGGCATCACCGGGCTGGACGCGATCCTGATCACGCATCAACACCCCGATCACGCCGACACCGAGCGGCTGCCCGCGCTGCTGGACGCCAATCCGCAGGCGGCGCTTTACGCCGACCCGCAGACCGCCGAGCAGCTGGGCGGCCCTTGGCGGACCGTCAACGTCGGTGACGAGTTCACCGTCGGCGGCTTGACCGTCCGCGGCGTCGGCGGCAAGCACGCCGTGATCCACCCGGAGATTCCGGTGATCGACAACATCTCGTATCTGATCGGCGACGGCGACCATCCGGCCCGACTGATGCATCCCGGTGACGCGCTGTTCACGCCCGGTGAGCCGGTGGACGTGCTCGCGACGCCTGCCGCGGCGCCGTGGATGAAAATCTCCGAGGCCGTTGACTATCTACGAGCCGTGGCACCGGCCCGCGCCGTCCCTATCCACCAGGCGATCATCGATCCCAACGCGCGCGGCATCTACTACGGCAGGCTCTCCGAGATGACCGACACCGATTTCCAGGTGCTCGAGCCCGAGCGCGGCACCACTTTCTGACGGCGAGCCGAACTAACCGGTGTCCCTCGCCGCGGCGCGGCCCGCGGCCCGGCCCGAGAAGATGCAGCCGCCGAGGAACGTGCCCTCCAACGAGCGGTAGCCGTGCACGCCGCCGCCACCGAACCCTGCGGCCTCACCCGCGGCATACAGTCCCGTGAACACGCCGCCGTCGTGGCGCAACACCCGCGAGTCGAGATCGGTTTCCAGCCCGCCCAACGACTTTCGCGTCAGGATGTGCAGCTTCACCGCGATCATCGGCCCGGCCTTCGGGTCGGTCAGCCGGTGCGGGGCGACGACACGGGTGAAGCGGTCGCCGAGGTAGCCGCGGGCCGCCCTGATCGCCGTCACCTGGGTGTCCTTGGTGAACCGGTTGGCGACCTCCCTGTCGCGTGCAGTCACCTCCGCTTCGACGGTGGCGTAGTCCAGCGGGATGACGCCGGGAACGGTGTTCATCGCAGAGACCAACTCAGTCAACGTCTTCGCGCTGACGAAGTCGACACCCTTGTCGACGAACGCCTGCACCGGCGCAGGGGCGCCCGGACGCACCCTGGCGAGCACATCGCGGACGCTGCGCCCGGTGAGGTCGGGATTCTGCTCCTGCCCGGACAGCGCGAACTCCTTGGCGATGATGCGGGCGTTCAGCACGAACCAGGTGTAGTCCCATCCCGTGCGGGCGATGTGCTCCAGCGTGCCAAGGGTGTCGAAACCCGGATACAGCGGTGCAGGCAGGCGTTTCCCGGAGGCATCGAGCCACAGCGACGACGGCGCGGGCAGGATCCGGATGCCGTGCAGTGGCCAGATCGGGTCGTAATTCGTGATGCCCTCGGTGTAGTGCCACATTCGGTCGCTGTTGATGACGTGCGCGCCCGCCGACTCGGTGATGCCGATCATCCGACCGTCGACGTGTGCGGGCACGCCGCTGAGCAGTTGCTCGGGCACCCGGCCCATCCGCTTCGGCCAGTTCTTGCGGACCAGGTCGTGATTGCCGCCGATGCCGCCACTGGCGACGATCACGGACTGCGCACGAAACTCGAACTCGCCTAAAGTGTTTCGTGACGACGCGACTCCGCGCGCGGCGTCCGACGGCTCCAGCACCGCGCCGCGCACGCCGACGACCGAACCGTCGGACACGATCAGCTCGTCGACGCGGTGCCGGTGCGCGTAGGTCACCCTGTCATTGCCGGCGAGTCGACGGGCGAACACGTCGACGATCGCAGGCCCGGTGCCCCACGTGATGTGGAAGCGGGGCACCGAGTTGCCGTGCCCGCGTGCGTCGTAGCCGCCCCGCTCGGCCCAGCCGACCAGCGGAAAGGTCGTGAGGCCGCGCTCCCGTAGGTAGCTGCGCTTCTCGCCTGCCGCGAAATCGACGTAAGCGTGCGCCCACTGCCGTGGCCAGTGGTCTTCTGGCCGGTCGAAGCCCGCGGCGCCCAGCCAGTCCTGCAGCGCCAGCTCGTGGCTGTCGCGAATGCCCAGCCTGCGCTGCTCGGGGCTGTTGACGAAGAAGAGCCCGCCGAACGACCAGAACGCCTGGCCGCCGATGTTGGCGGCGTTCTCCTGGTCGACGATCAGGACTCGACGGCCCCGTTCGGCCAGTTCACAGGCGGCGACGAGGCCGGCGAGGCCCGCTCCGACAACGATGACATCAGCATCTGCCATGGCCGCCAATGTAGCGGTCGGTCAGGCGGCGTCGGTCAGCGCGCGGTAGGGCCGCCACTCGTAGACCGCGGGCGTGCACTTATGCATCAGGGCCAGGTCGACGGCGTCGAGCATGGCTTGGCGAGACGTCGGCTTGCGCAGGTGCCGCGCCGCCACCGCCACCCGCACGACGCCGGCCCGCCGTGCGGTGCGTTCGGCCGACAACACCAACGTGCGGCACCACCACGGCTCGGACAGGAAGCCCTCGCCGATGCCGAGCACCCGCGACCGGATCGTCGACTTGCGCACCAGGTCGGTGATCCCGCTGAGCTCGGCTACTAACCGAAAGCCGTTGCGGGGCAGAGCATTTACCGTCCCCTGCGACACCGTCCAACCCGGCGCGGCGAACAATCGGGTGCGCAGACCGAGGTGCTCGAGCACCCGGTCGGCGCCCATCAGCCGGAGATTCGCTTCGTGTGCGGGCAGGGTCGCGAACTCGCTGCGTCGCTTCTTGGTTGCGGCTTCGTCGAAGCCGTGCAGGACGATGGCGTCGCCGCGGGTTCGACGCGAAGCCAGCCAGTCGACGGTCGAAAAGTCCTGGTCGAGCCGGTAGCCGCCCTTGAGCCGCGGCGCGACGAGGAACGAGGACGGTACCGCTCGCTTTTCCAGTTGTGCGCAGAACGCCGCGACGTCGGGCAGCGTCTGCTCACTGATGCCGGAGATCGAGACGATCAGTTGTCCAGCCACGCCGCCATTGTCGCAACGCCAGGTGTCGCAACGGTTTACGACACTCTTCCAGCAGTTGTCTATTCCGCTACCGCGGCAGCACCGCCTCGATGGCCTCGACCACCTCAGGGGCGTCCGGTTCGGTGCGCGGCCGGAACCGCTTGACCACTTCTCCACCCGGTGCGAGCAGGAACTTCTCGAAATTCCACGCCACATCGCCGGCCTCACCGGTGGCGTCGGCGGTCTTCGTCAGCTCGGCGAACAGCGGGTGACGGTCGGGTCCGTTGACATCGGTCTTGGCCAGTAACGGGAACGTGACGCCGTAGGTGGTGGAGCAGAACGTCTGGATCTCCTCGGCGCTGCCGGGCTCCTGACCCATGAACTGGTTGCACGGCACGCCGACCACGGTCAGCCCGCGATCGCCGTAATCCTGTGCAAGCTTCTCCAGCGCGCTGTATTGCGGTGTCAACCCGCACCTGGAGGCGACGTTGACGACCAGCGCTGCGCCGGCGGCGAGCTCGGCAAGCGTCGTGGCCCTACCGTCGAGTGTGGTGAGTGCGATGTCGCCGAGCTGCGGGTCTGTCATGGCCGGAACACTACCGGCTACGTCCCTCTCGTCGAACTCCTCAACGCGGCTCGCGCCTCGCCGCTTGATCGTCGTCCGGCTAGGTCCCGAACAGCATTCCGGCCACCCGGCGGACGGTGGCCATCGGGTCGGTGCCGTTGTCGATCGCGTTGTTGAGCAGAAGCAGTGAAAAGCCGTGCACCAGAGACCATGCCGCGAGTGCGGCCGCCTGCGGATCATCCTGGGCGCGCGCGTCGTCGAGTGTTCCGACACCGGCGGCCAGCTCGGCACCGGCGGCCGTCTCCGCGGCGACGAGTTCGGTGTCGGACGCGTCGTAGAGCGACTTGTCGAACATCACGGCGTAGTGGCCGGGATGGTCGATGGCGAACCGGACGTACGCGAGCGCCGCGTCGAGGAAGTCCGGCCGCGTGCCCGCCAGCGCGTCGGCCAGCGTGCGGAACCCCTCGGTCGCCAACGCGGTGAACAGGCCACGACGGTCGGTGAAGTGATGGGCGGGCGCGGCATGGGAGACGCCCGCGGCACGGGCCAGCTCACGCAGCGAGAGGCCGTCGGCGCCGCGCTCGGCCACCAGAAGTGCCGCCTCGCCGAGGATGGTGGCCTTCAGATCACCGTGGTGGTAGGTATCCCTGCTGCTCATGGAACCCATCGTAGCGCGACAACTTGACAGTGCCTAGATTGTTGCTCGGGGCTGGCGTGCTCGAACTCGGCCTCATGATGCTCGCGATGTCTTTCCGAACGTCTATGCGTCGGGGATGCCGAACCCGCCGAAGTCGATGACCACGGCGCTGCCGCTACGGACGGTCGAGCAGGTTGTCTTCGTAGGCGCCGCCCTCGTGGTTGGCCTTGGCGGTATCCAGTAGCCAGGCATACTGGAACGCCGCCTCCTTCCAGCGCTCGTAGCGACCGCTGATGCCACCATGGCCCGCGCTCATCTCGGTCTTCAACAGCACCGGATGGGCGTCGGTCTTCATGTATCGCAGTGCCGCAACCCATTTCGCGGGCTCGACATAGTAAACCCGGGTGTCGTTGAGTGATGTCATCGCCAGGATCGGCGGGTAGTCCTTGGCGCCGACGTTCTCATACGGCGAGTAGGACTTCATGTAGTGGTAGACGTTCTCATCGGCCAGGGGGTTTCCCCACTCGTCCCACTCGGTGACGGTGAGCGGAAGCGACGGGTCGAGGATCGTCGTCAGCGCGTCGACGAACGGCACCTGAGCCAGGAAGCCGGCGAACAACTGCGGCGCCATGTTGGCCACGGCACCAATGAGCAGTCCGCCCGCGCTGCCGCCGAGCGCGACGAGGTTCTCGGGCCGGGTCACGTCGGACTTGATGAGATGCGCTGCGACGGCGACGAAGTCGGTGAAGGTGTTCGCCTTCTCCAGCAGCTTGCCGTGCTCGTACCACGGTCGGCCGAGCTCACCGCCACCACGCACGTGGGCGATGGCGAACACCATGCCGCGGTCGAGCAGCGACAACCGGGCGATCGAGAACCGCGGGTCCTCGCACGACTCGTAGGCGCCGTAGCCGTAAAGCAGTGTGGGCGCGGGGAATTGCAAGCCGACGCGGTGGATGATCGACACCGGGATCCGGGCGCCGTCCGTGGCGGTCGCCCAGTCACGCCGCTCGACGTAGTCCTCGGGGCGGTAGTCACCGAGAACCGGTTGTTCGCGCAGCAGCGTCCGCTCGCCGGTGGCGAGGTCGACGTCGTAGATGCGCACCGGAGTGACGAACGACGTGGCACCGATTCGCAGTTTGGGCGAGTCCCAGTTGGGGTTGCCACTCAGGCCCGCCGACATCAGCTCGGATTCGAAGGTGAAGTCTTCGGGGCGACCGTACTCGCCATCAGCGTAGAGCGGCCACAGCTGAATTCGCGGCAGCGCCTCGCTGCGGTAACTCACCACCAGGTGCCCGACGAACGCGTCGACGGCGTCGAGACGGACGTCGTCGCGGTGCTCGATGAGCGTGCGAGTGGCGGTCGGATCGCTCACGGGCGCCTCGACGAGGGTGAAATTCTCGGCGCCGTCGTTGTGCAGGATGAGAAACCGGTCCTCACCGCCGACAACCGCATGCTCGACGGAGTACTCGACGCCTTCGCGCCGCGGCCACACCGGAAGGAACTCCGCGTGTCCATCGGTGGCGTCGGCGTAGCGGATCTCCGATGTGACGGCACTTCCGGCGGCGATGAAGACATACCTGTCGCTGCGAGTGCGTCCCACCGCGAGCCAGAACTTCTCGTCGGGCTCGTGGTAGACCTTCTCGGCGGGCAGGCCCGCTCCGACACGGTGCCGCCAAACTGTGTCCGGCCGCCACGCGTCGTCCACCGTCGTGTAGTAGACGGTCCGGTTGTCGGCGGCCCATGTCGCGCCTGCGCCGATGCCGACGATTTCGTCGTCGTAGAGCTGACCGGTGCGTAAGTCTTTGAACCGCAACGTGTATCGCTCGTCACCGAGAACGTCGACCGAATACGCCAACGTGTGGGCGTCGACGCTGACCGAGGCGGCGCCCAACGCGAAGTAGTCGTGGCCTTCGGCCAACACGTTCTCGTCCAGCAGGATCTGCTCGCCCGGAACCTCGGTGTGCTCGTCGAACTGCGGGGGTGTCCAGTCGTCGGGATGGGTTATCGGACAACGGCAGTGCACGCTGTACTGCTTGCCCTCGAAGCTTCTCGTGTAATACCACCAGTCGTTGCGCCGGACCGGCACCGACAGGTCGGTCTCCTTGGTGCGGGCCTTGATCTCGTCGAAGATCTTCTGCCGTAGCGGCGCCAGGTGGCCGGTGATCTGTTCGGTGTAGGCGTTCTCCGCCTCGAGGTGTTCGATCACCGCGGGATCGGACTTGTCCCGCAGCCACTCGTAGGGGTCGACGAAGACGTCGCCGTGATGTTCGCGGCGGTGTTCGATGCGCTTCGCGATAGGCGGTACCGGAGTGGTCATGCCTGAGGTCCGATCCAGTCGGCGAACTGCAGTCCCGAAATGCGCTCGTAGGCATTGATATAGCGCTCACGGGTGGCGTCCACGATGGTGGGTGGCAGCTGGGGCGGCGGTTCGTCGCCGCCGCGGTCCCAGCCCGATTCCGGGCTCAGCAGCCAATTTCGGACGAACTGCTTGTCGAAGCTGGGCGCTACGACGCCCTCCTGGTAGGTCTCGACGGCCCAGTACCGCGACGAGTCGGGCGTGAACACCTCATCGGCAAGCACGAGGTGTCCGCGCTCATCGACGCCGAACTCGAATTTGGTGTCGGCGATGATGATCCCTTTCGTCAAGGCGTGCTCCGCGGCGCGGAGGTAGGTCTGCAGTGTGAGATCGCGCAGTTGGTTGGCGCGCTCGGCGCCGACCAGCTCGATCACGTCGGCGAACGAGATGTTCTCGTCGTGCTCGCCGAGCTCGGCCTTGGTGGCCGGCGTGAACAGCGGGAAGTCGAACTTGCTGCCTTCGGTCAGTCCCGGCGGCAATGCGATGCCGCTGACCTCGCCGGTCTTCTGGTAGTCCAGCAGCCCCGAACCCGTCAGGTAGCCGCGGGCGACACATTCCACCGGAATCATGTCGAGCTTGCGCACGACCAGGGCGCGACCGAGCACCTCGTCGGGGATGCGCGAATCGTCGGCCGGGCCCGCGAGGTGGTTGGGCGCCTTGGTGTAGTCGAAGAAGAACACGCTCATCGCGGTCAGGATGCGGCCCTTGTCGGGTATTTCGTTGTCGAGGATGTAGTCGAACGCCGAGATGCGGTCACTGGCGACGAACAGCAGGTGGTCATCGTCGATTCGGTAGATCTCGCGAACCTTGCCACTGGCCACGTGCTGGTAGTCGGACAGAGCTGGGCGCATCGGGCCAGCCTAGCGGTCGATCTGTGTTGGGATCGACGGCATGACATCGAGGTATGTGCCCTACGCCACCACGCCCGCCCGGCTCCTCGCGCAGTTGATCAGCGACATCGTCGTCGCCCTCTGGATCGCCATCTGGGTGGTGATCGGAACGGCCGTGCATACGGCGGTCGCGGCGATCGCGAATTTCGGCGCCGACGTGGAAAGCGGAGCCAGCGGCATCGCGGGCAACCTCGACCATGCAGGCGACAACGCGAGCAAGGTGCCGCTGATCGGTGATGCGTTGAGCAGCCCGCTGACCGCCGCCGGCGGATTCGCCCGCGACATCGCGGGTGCGGGTGCGCAGCTCAACTCGACGGCGACGTGGCTGGCGTGGTTGCTGGCGCTCGCGGTCGCCGCACCGCCGATCATGGCCATCGCAGCGCCCTGGTTGGTGTTGCGACTGCGGTTCTTCCGGCGCAAGTGGGTGGCGCTGACGCTCGCGAGGACGCCTGCAGGCGAACAGTTGCTCGCGATGCGGGCGCTGGCCAACCGCCCGCTGGCCAAGCTAGCCGCGATCAACGCCGACCCCGTCGGAGCATGGCGCCGTGAAGACGCCGAGGCGATACAGGGTCTCGCGGCGCTGGAGCTGCGGGCCGCAGGCATCGCCCGCCGCGGCACCTAGCGATTTCTGTGATTTCGGCGCGCTAATCGACGCCCAGCGCACGCGAGCGCGCCGAAATCGCTTAGATGTGGAACCTACGTGCGCCGTCGCGAGTCAGTTCACGATGTGCTCGACGAGTTTCTGCGATCGCAAGACGGTGTGTTGACTCTCGCCAACGCCCAACGTGCCGGCCTCAGCCAGGCCGCCGTCGCCCGACGCGTTCGTTCGGGCCGTTGGCGACGTTTCGTGCCAGGCGTTTACTTCGTCGACGATCGTCCGTTCACCGATGCCGCGCGGGTGCGCGTTGCGGTATGGAGCTACGGCACGCAAGCCGCGGCGAGCGGAATGGCCGCAGCATGGTGGCATGGCCTGACACGGTTTGCACCAGACGTCATCGAGGTGACCGTGCCCAGGAACAGCCACGGCAGATGTCGCGGCGGCAGCCGGGTTCGCAGGCGCGACCTGAAACCGGCCGACATCGTCGAAATCCGCGGTCTGCGGGTCACCGAGTTGGCTCTGACTGTCGTCGAAGCGTCGGTACGGCCTCGACGCAACGTCACGCTGATGGATGCAGCGCTGCAACGTCGTGTGGACTTGAACAGCTTGTGGCGCGCGCATTTGCGCAACAAAGGGCGGTACGGATCACCCGCCGCACGCCTGCTTCTGCAAGCTGCGGCCGACGGTGCCCGCTCCCACGCAGAGCGGCTGCTCGTTCAACTGCTCAAGGGGGCGAACATCACCGGTTGGAAAACGAACTATCCCGTCGCGAGCTATCTCGTTGACGTTGGCTTTCCGAAGCAGAAAGTTGCGCTCGAGGTCGATGGGTTTGCTTTCCACTCCACTAGCGAGGACTTTCACCACGACCGCAAGCGCCAAAACGCCATTGCGTTGGCCGGCTGGCAAGTCCTCCGCTTCACCTGGTTGGACCTGACCGAATACCCGGACCGGGTGATCGCAGTGATCCGTAGCGCGATTTCGGCGCGCTGATCGACGCTCAGCGTATGTGAGCGCGCCCAAATCGCAATAAGGTGAGCAGCCACGCCGCGAAGGCAATCCAGAAGAAGGCCAGCGAGATCGTCGTCAGCGGGTGCCACCCCGTTTCGACGGCCGACGCGAACGTCGCCGACGAGTACATGGCGAGCGGGAACACCGCAGCCCACCAGTTCCCGTCGCGCAGCCGCACGCTCGCCACGGCCAACGCCGGAATCCACAGACCCGCGACGACCCACGTCGCGACGGTGACCGGTCGAATGCCCTCGACGCCTGCCTGGTAAATGTGATCGCCCGCCAGCGTCGCGACCGCCGCCCCGCCCATCAGAATCCACATATCGGGCGCAAACAGCTCGGGTGCCGTCCCCTCGTGCACCACGCGCCACAGCACCAGGCCCGTCATCACGCCGTACAGGCAGAGCGCCAACACCAGCAGACCGATGGCCACTCCCACCAAGCCCAGGTCCGCTGCGAGTATCGCCAGCCCTGATGTCGCGACGCTGACCAACTCGCCGCCAGCGCGGGCGCGATCGCGAAGCCCGGCCCACCGGCACCGCCACATCGCGCGCAACACCAGCGCCATGAGCACCAGCCAGCCGACGAGCGCCAGTGCCGCAAGCGACCAGTGCACCGGCGCAGACCATTTGAGCCGCGTTCCGACGACGGCGCATGCGGCAACGAATGTCAGCAGTCCGATCGGCGCCTCCGGCGTAGAGAAGTCCAATGGCGCACGACGCCAGACGAATACACCTACCACGGCAAGCACCACCAACCCCGCAGCCGCCAACACCATGAGCACGTCACTGATGCTGTCGAAGCCATGGTCCGCCGCCGCGATCGACACGATGCCGGTCGCCATCACGAATGCGAAGGCGTCGGGTTTCACGCTTCCAGTTCGACGACGAGGTGACGTATGCCGGTGTGCCGGTTGCTTCGTGTCCACTCCACCGGCTTGACGACACGGACCGACGAGAACCGGCCCAGCAGCTCCTCGTACAGCACCCGCAGCTCCAACCTGGCAAGGTTGGCGCCCAAGCAGTAATGAACACCCTGGCCGAAACCCAAGTGCGGGTTCGGCTTACGTGCTACGTCGAACACGCCGGGACGGTCGAATGCCGACGCGTCGCGGTTGGCCGAGCCCTCCCAGATCTGAACCTTCTGCCCCGCCTCGACGGCGCAGCCACCCAACAAGACGTCGCGGGTCGCGGTGCGGCGCTTAGACGGCGACGGGGATGTCCAGCGCACCATCTCCTCGACGGCGGTAGGCAGCAGCGACAGGTCGGCCCGCAGCAACGCGAGCTGCTCGGGATGCTCGGCAAGCACAAGCAGGCCGCCCGCAACCGCATTGCGGGTGGTTTCCGCGCCCGCACTGAACAGCAGGCTGAAAAACAGATACAGCTCGAGGTCGGATAGTCCATCCGAGTCCAGCGTCGCGTTCGCGACGGCCGACAGCATGTCGTCAGTCGGCTCGGCGCGCTTGGACGCAATCAGATCCTGCCCGTAGCTGTACATCCTCGTCCCGGCCTCCTCGGCCGACATCTGGCCAACGGATGCCTTGCGCGCGCCGCCGAAGTCGAACTGCGGCTCGATGGCCTCGAACAGCCAATGCCGTTCGGATTCAGGAACTCCCAGCAGAATACAGATCATCTGCATCGGCAGCTCCGCGGCGACGTCGACCACGAAGTCGAAGGGCGAACCCGGCGAAACGTCGTCGAGGAGACGACGGGTGCGGGCGCGCAGATCGTCCTCGACCCGGCGGATCATCCGGGGTGTCAGCCCGGAGCTGACGAGTCGCCGGATCTGCGAGTGCCGAGGGTCGTCCATCATGTTGAGCACCTGGCCCGCGATGGCGAGGTCCTGCAGCAGCGTGCCGCCAAAAGCCCGGGTGCCGCCGGTCACCGACGAATACGTCTCCGGGTCCCGCAGCACCGCAAGAGTTTCGGCGTATGTGGCCACCGACCAGAAGCCTTCGCCGTCCGGCGTGTTGTCGGTCGGCTGGTGCCAATACACCGGCGCCTCGCGGCGGTGCACTTCGAACAGGTCGTGAGGAAAGCCGGCGGCGAAGTTGTCCAGATCGGTGAAGTCGATCCGGGCGAGCGGCGCCGCCAGTGTCACAGGATCGCGCCCGAGGTGTACTTGGCCGCCTCGGGATAGCGACTGATCAGTTTTTCCACCGCTGCGACGACCGTGTCGACCTGGCTGCCCGCCGCGCCGGTGAACGCCTGCTTGTCCGCCAGCGCGGCGTCAAGAGCCGCCCGGTCCAGCGGCAACCGCCGATCGGCGGCGAGCCGGTCCAGAAGGTCTGGCTCGGCGCCCTTCTCCCGCATCGCCAATGCGACCGCGACCGCGTTCTCCTTGATGATCTCGTGCGCCGCCTCACGACCCATGCCCGCACGCACCGCTGCGATCAGGATCCGGGTCGTCGCAAGGAACGGCAGGTAGCGGTCGAGTTCACGCTGGATCACCGCCGGGTACGCGCCGAACTCGTCGAGCACCGTCAAGAAGGTCTCGGTCTGCCCGTCGATGGCGAAGAATGCGTCGGGCAGCGCGACGCGGCGCACCACCGAGCAGAACACGTCGCCCTCATTCCATTGCGCCCCAGCGAGTTCGGCCGCCATCGACGCATAGCCGCGCAACACCACCTGCAGCCCGTTCACTCGCTCGCACGATCGGGTGTTCATCTTGTGCGGCATCGCCGACGAGCCGACCTGACCGGGCGCGAACCCCTCGGTCACCAACTCGTGTCCCGCCATCAACCGGATGGTGTGCGCCAGCGACGACGGCCCCGCACCGATCTGCACCAGCGCTGAAACCACGTCGTGGTCAAGCGATCGCGGGTAAACCTGGCCGACGCTGGTGAAGACTTCGGTGAAGCCCAGGAAATCGGCGACGCGACGCTCGAGATCAGCAAGCCGCGACGTGTCGCCGTCGAACAGATCGAGCATGTCCTGCGCCGTGCCCATCGGCCCCTTGATGCCGCGCAACGGATACCGGTCGATCAGCTCACGCAGTCGGGACAGTGCGATCAGCATCTCCTCGGCCGCCGACGCGAATCGCTTGCCCAGCGTCGTGGCCTGCGCCGCGACGTTGTGGCTGCGCCCGGTCATCACCAGACCGCGGTAGCTCACCGCGCGCTCAGCCAGCCGCGCGACCACCGCGATCCCATGCGAGAACACCAGTTCCAGAGACCGCCGGATCTGCAGCTGCTCAACGTTTTCCGTGAGGTCACGGCTCGTCATGCCCTTGTGCACGTGTTGGTGGCCCGCGAGTGCGTTGAACTCCTCGATGCGGGCCTTGACGTCATGGCGCAACACCCGCTCGCGCTCCGCGATCGAGGCCAGGTCGACGTCCTCGATCACCCGCTCGTAGTCGGCCACCACACCGTCGGGAACGGAGACGCCCAACTCGGCCTGTGCGCGCAGCACCGCCAGCCATAGCCGGCGCTCGCCGACGATCTTGGCCTCCTGCGACCAGATCGCCACCATCTCGTCGCTGGCGTACCTGCTGGCCAGCACGTTGGGAATCGCCACAAATACACAGCTTACGGCGGCGGGTAGGCGCACGTTTGAGGCACAGTAGCCCTATGCACTTCGTTGGGCTCGATCTCGCGTGGGGAGAGAAAAACCAGACCGGTGTCGCGGCCGTCGACGCCGACGGTCGACTCCTACACGTGGGTGCCGCCCAGGACGACGCCAACATCGTCGATGCCATCGCCCCGTTCACCGCAGGCGAATGCCTAGTCGCCTTCGATGCCCCGCTGATCGTCAACAACCAGACCGGGCATCGACCCGCCGAGGCCGCGTTCAACCGCGACTTCGCAAGGTTCGACGCCGGGGCGCGCCCGGCGTTCGCCGAAAAGCCCGAGCTGAAGCACCCACGCGCCGCCCGGTTGGCGGCCGCACTCGATCTCGACATGGACCCGGCTTCTGGTGCGAGCCGACGGGCGATCGAGGTCTATCCGCACCCGGCGACCGTCGTACTGTTCGAGCTCGACAAGACACTGAAGTACAAGCGGGGCCCGTTCGGCGACCGCCAACGTGACCTGCTGAAGTTGATGACGCTGATCGAGGGACTCGACGACGCGACACCGCGATTGCGCGCGAACCGCAGCGTCGCCTGGGTCGAACTGCGCAAGCGCGTCGAGGCGGCGACGAAACCGGTGCAGCTCGACCGCGACGAGGATCCGGTCGACGCGGTGCTCTGCGCCTACGTCGGCCTGTACTGGTACCACCGCCCCGACGAGGTGACGATCTACGGCGATTTCGACACGGGCTACATCGTCACCCCGAGCCTTCCCCCGGACCTGTCCCCCGCCCCGCGAAGGCGGGTGGTGCCGCCGCCGAGCGACGAACTACACGAACGCCTTTCGCGTCTGGAAGATCTGCTGGCGCAGGCGCAATTAGAAGCGAAGACGATCCGCGAACGCCTCTACCGGATGTGACTAGTCGGGTGCTTCGGCCAGCTGCGTCGGGTCGGTGATGCCCGCGTCACGCACGCCGAGCTGACGGCTGATCACCCGCGTCACAAGAAACAGCACGATGCCGATGGCGACCAGAACACCGGCCAGCACGTATTGCTGCGACGGCCGTCCCGAAAGCGGTGTCACGAGATACAGCGACGCGATGCACCCGATCACGGGCAGCACGGTCGGCGTCTTGAAGTGCCCACCTGTCTCGCGCACGTCGCGGCGCAGCACCAGGACGGCGACGTTCACCACCGCGAACACCGCCAACAGCAGCAGCGACGTGGTTCCGCCGAGCACCGAGATCGCCTCGTCGTTGGCGAATGCCGTGACATAGATGATGAGGCCGAAGGCGATTGCGGTCGTGAAAAGGATCGCGACCCACGGGCTGCGGGTCTGCGGATGGACCTTTCCGAGCACCGGCGGCAGAACGTGCTGGCGCGCCATGCCGTAGATGAGCCGGCTGGCCATCAGCATGTTGATCAACGCTGTGTTCGACACCGCGAACATCGTGATGAACGGAAGAATCTTGTCGATCGGCAAGCCGGGCGCACCGGCTTTGACGACCTCCACGAGCGGCGTGTCGCTGGCCTCCAATTCGCCGACCGGCACGAGTGCGACGGCGACGATCGACACAAGGATGTAGACGATGCCGGCAATGGACAGGCCGGTGAGCAGCATCTTGGGGAAGATCCGGACCGGATCCTTGGTCTCCTCGGCCATATTCACCGAGTCCTCGAAACCAACCATCGCGAAGAAAGCCAGCGATGTGGCCGCGGTGATGGCCATGAAGGCGTTCTTGTCCTCGGCGGTGTCGAACGCGACCACGCGGGAGAAGTCCACATCGCCACCACCGGTGAACGCCCACATGCCGACGAGAATGACCAGAACCAGACCGCTGATCTCGACGATCGTCAGGAGCACGTTGAGCTTGACGCTTTCTCCGACCCCACGCAGGTTGATGAGCGCCAGCGCGGCCATGAAGAACAGGGCGAGTGCGACCACCCCGACGGTGCCCCAGCTGGTGTCGAAACCCTTGAAGAAGTTCGAGGCAAATGTCCTGGCGCCCGTCGACGCCGAGGTGATACCCGAGCACATCACCACGAACGCGGTCAAAAACGTCACGAACTGAATGCCAAAAGCCTTGTGCGCGTAGAGCGCAGCGCCTGCGGCCTGAGGGTATTTGGTGACGAGCTCCAAATAGCTGAACGCGGTGACGGTCGCGATGAGAAACGCCACCAGGAACGGCACCCATGCGGCGCCACCGACTTCGGCGGCCACGTCTCCGGTCAGCGCATACACACCCGTGCCCAGAATGTCGCCGACGACGAACAGCAGCAGCAGCCCCGGTCCCATCACCCGCTTCAGTTCAGGTTGCTGATCGACGGTGTCCGTCTGGCTCATGGGGCCTCCCTGTCAGTCGGCTGTGAGTACCCCATCATCGACCAGCAGCAAACGCGCCGCACCCGCAACGGTGCAAGAAAGACTTCGACCGTGACCGGTGTCAGCCGGAAGCCGCGGCGAGCACGGGTACCGAGATCGGCGCCGTGATCGGTGCGAGCACGTCGATGACGTCGATCAACGTGGCGCGGGCGGCATTGCGGGGGCCGTTGTTCTCGTCGACGAGCGCCGCCACCACTGCGCCGTCGACCGCGCACACCAGTGCTGGGACGAGCTCTGCGCGCACCGACCGTCCGGACCGCTCGACGACCTTGACCACGGCATCGGTTCGCTGCTGCAGGATCCGCCGCTGCACCTCGCGCAGAGCCGGCTGACGCGCGCACGCAATGTAGCGTTCGTACCGCGAGATCAACTGCTCGCTCACCTGTGTCTCGGGATCGTCGCCGACGAGCAGATCCACCACCACGTCGACGGTCGCCTCGGCGCCGCGACGACGCCGCGACAACACCGCCACCCGCTCACGCAGTTGCTGCGCCTCGAGTGCGCCGATGTGCTCGACGGCTTTGAGGATCAGATCGTCGAGGGACGAGAAGTAATAGGTCGTCGCCGCCAACGGCAGCCCGGCGCGCCGGGCCACGGCACGATGACGCACGGCGTCGAAACCGCCTTCGCACAACAGCTCGGCAGCCGCGCTTACTAACGCGTACTGCCTGCGCACTCCCTTGGGAGTCACCGCTGCCGTCACGCCTTGCATGCTGCCAGTCGGCCGAGGTCGAAATGACTCTTTCGGCCAAAGCTAAGCCTTTACTCAGGAAGATGGCCCGCCAAGCGATTTGGATGCATTGCGCCGGCGCCGCCCGACGATGCGCCGGAAACCGATGGCATGATGGCCCGCATGCCAGAGCCACCGAGGCGAGCACGAGTGAGGATCGCAGCGAGGGACGAGCAGGGACCCGAGCGAGTGCGGAGCCGAGGCAATCAACTCAGCCGCCGGGCGATGATCCGCCTCGGTGCCAGTGCTGCGGCAGGGGCCGTCGGCGCCTTCGCGCTCGGCTCGCTGCGCGAACCGCAGCCATCCGTCGCGGGTCCGCCCGTCGAGATGACGAGCGCAGGCACCCCGCTGGCACCGTTGGCACCGCCCGCCCCGCTGGAGCCGTTGCCTGCGGCGGCGCAGACGTATGTGTCCGGATCATTCGTATCGGCCGCACGCGGTGGCATCGACACCAACTGGGCGATCGCGCGGCCGCCGGGCCAGACTCAACCGCTGCGATCCGTCATCGCGCTGCACGGTAAGGGTGGCGATGCGGCGCAGGTGATGGCGGGCGGTGTCGAGCAGGGCCTGGCGCAAGCGGTCGCGGCGGGCCTGCCGCCCTTTGCGGTGGTCGCCGTCGACGGCGGGGGCGGTTACTGGCACAAGCGCGCGTCGGGTGAGGATTCCGGCGCGATGGTGCTCGACGAGTTGATCCCGATGCTCGGCTCGCAGGGCCTTGACACCTCGCGGGTGGGGTTCCTGGGCTGGTCGATGGGCGGATACGGCGCGTTGCTGCTCGGGGCCCGGCTCGGCCAGGCGCGTACCGCCGCGATCTGTGCGGTGAGCCCGGCGTTGTGGACGTCGTCGGGTGCGACCGCTGCGGGGGCGTTCGACGGCGCAGACGACTACGCGGCCAACAGCGTGTGGGGTCTGCCCGCCCTCGGGTCGATACCGATCCGGATCGACTGCGGCAACAGCGATCCGTTCTATTCGGCCACCCAGCAGTTCATCGCGCAGCTGCCTAACCCACCTGCGGGCGGCTTCTCACCGGGTGGCCACGACGGCGGGTTCTGGAGTTCGCAGCTGCCTGCGGAACTCGAGTGGATGGCGCCGCTGCTGACGGCATAGTCACCTAGACGGTGATCCGGCCTTCAGCCGCGGCAAGTCCGATGTCGCTGCGAAAGTGACTGCCTGGCAACCGAACCGATTTGATCACGGCATAGGCGTCGTCGCGGGCTGCCGCCAGGTCCGGCCCCGCGCCGACGACCGAGAGCACTCGGCCTCCCGATGAGACGACGGCGCCGTCGTCGCGTCGTGCGGTGCCTGCGTGCAACACTCCGTCGGCTTCCGAGCCGGCGATGACGTCACCCACCCGCGGCCGTCCCGGATAGTTCTCGGCGGCCAGCACGACGGTGACCGCGGCGCCGTCGCGCCAGTGCAGCGGCGGGTGGTCGGCGAGGCCGCCGGTGGCCGCGGCGCGCAGCAGCCGGCCGAGCGGCGAATCGAGGAGCGCCAGCACCGACTGGGTCTCGGGATCGCCGAAACGGCAGTTGAATTCGACGACGGCGGGTCCATGCGATGTGATCGCCAGGCCCGCGTACAGCAGGCCGGAGAACGAGCTGCCGCGCTTGACAAGCTCTGCGGCAACGGGTTTGACGATGTCGTCGACGATCCGGTTCGTCACCTCGTCGGGCAGCCACGCCAGCGGTGCGTAGGCGCCCATGCCGCCGGTGTTGGGTCCGGTGTCACCGTCGCCCACTCTCTTGAAGTCCTGGGCAGGCAGCAGCGGCACCACGGTCTCGCCGTCGACGACACAGAAGAGCGACACCTCAGGACCGTCGAGGAACGACTCCAGCAGCACGGGATGCCCCGCGTCGAGCAGGCTGGCCGCATGTGCCCTCGCCGCATCGCGGTCGGCGGTCACCACCACGCCCTTGCCCGCGGCGAGGCCGTCGTCCTTGACCACCCACGCCGCGTCGCCACCGCCGGGTCCGAACCGATCGAGCGCGGCGTCGAGTCGGGCGGGGTTGTCGACGATCTCACTTCTGGCGGTGGCTACGCCCGCGGCAGACATCACATCCTTGGCGAACGATTTCGATCCCTCGATGCGCGCGGCGTCTTTGGTCGGCCCGAAGCAGGCGATCCCGGTGGCCCGGACGGCGTCGGCCACCCCCACGACCAGAGGTACTTCGGGGCCGATCACGACCAGGTCGGCGCCGATCTTGCCGGCCAACGCCGCCACCGCATCACCCGAGCTGATGTCGACGTCGTACTGATCGGCGATGGCCGCGGTGCCCGCGTTGCCCGGCGCGATCGCCAGGGCTTCCACCTCGGGGTCTCTGCGCAGCGCGAGCAGAAGCGCATGTTCGCGGGCACCGGATCCGATCACGAGGACGCGCACGGTTGCCAACCCTAATCGCACCGCCGCACGGCGGTGAGTCATGTCCATTTAGTTAGGCCATACACTTGACATGTCAATGTATGGTCGATGCATGGCAACGATGCACGCCTGTCCGTTCGGCGCAGGGTTCGACTTCACCAACCCCGATCTCCTCGAGCACGGCATTCCGGTCGCCGAGTTCGCCGAGCTGCGCAAGACGGCTCCGGTGTGGTGGAACGAGCAAAGCGAGTCGATCTTCGAGGACGGCGGCTATTGGGTGATCAGCCGCCACGAGGACGTCAAGGCCATCTCGCGCGACGGCGACCTGTGGTCGACGAACCGCAAGGGCGTCGTGATGCGGATGCCCGAGGGCACCACACCCGATCAGCTCGAGCTGACGAAGGCGCTCCTGATCAACCACGACGCACCCGAACACACCCGCCTGCGCAAGCTGGTGTCCCGGCTGTTCACGCCGAGGGCGGTGGCCACGCTCGAGGCGAAGCTTGCCACCGCGGCGCGCGAAATCGTATCCGCGGCAAGGGAGAAAGAGAGCGGTAATTTCGTCGACGACATCGCGATGAGCCTGCCGCTACTGGCGATCGCGGACCTCATCGGCGTGCCGGAGGCAGACCGGGAGAAGCTGTTTCATTGGACCAACTCGATCATGAACACCGACGATCCCGACTATGCGACCGATTATGCGGCAGCCAACGCGGAACTGATGGGCTACGCCTACGCGATGGCCGAGGAGCGCAGGCGCTGTCCGGCGGACGACATCGTCACCCGACTGATCGAGGCCGACATCGACGGTGAGTCGATGGACGACGTCGAGTTCGCGTTCTTCGTGATCCTGCTCGCGGTCGCGGGCAACGAGACGACGCGAAACGCGATGACCCACGGCATGAACGCCTTCTTCCAGAACCCACAGCAGTGGGAGCTGTTCAAGCGCGAGCGCCCGGAGACCACCGCCGACGAGATCGTGCGCTGGGCCACGCCGGTGCACTGCTTCCAGCGCACCGCTCAGGCCGACACCGAGCTGGGTGGCGTGACCATCCGCGAGGGGCAGCGCGTCGGGCTGTTCTACAGCTCCGCCAACTACGACGACGCCGTCTTCGACCGCCCCTTCGAGTTCAACATCATGCGCGACCCCAACCCGCATCTCGGCTTCGGCGGCAACGGCGCGCACTACTGCATCGGCGCCAACCTGGCCCGCATGGAGATCAAGCTGATCTTCAACGAGCTCGCCGACCAGATCCCGGACATCTCGAAACTCGCCGAGCCGCAACGGCTTCGATCAGGATGGATCAACGGCGTCAAGGACCTGCAGGTCTCCTACCGCGGGTAGCAGTAAGATTCCGGCGTGCGCACCCACGGCTGGTCTGGCGCCGCGCCCGCCAGCGACGACGAGGCCATCGCGCGAATCCTCGACGCGGCGGGCAAGGCGATCGACGCCCGAGGCGCGGACTTCTCCATCGCCGACGTCGCCCGCTCCCTCGGCGTGACGCGCCAGACGGTCTACCGGTACTTCCCCAGCACCGACGCGCTGCTGGTTGCGGCCGCCGTGCAAGCGGCCGATGACTTCATGGACCGCCTCGATGCTCACCTGCGAGGCATCACCGACCCGGTCGAAGCCGTGGCCGAGGGGATAGCGACGGCGCTGGAGTGGCTGCCGAAGGACAAGCACCTCGGCCTGGTCATCGAGCCGGGTCGGCCAAACCCGCACATCGAGTCGGTGACCGGCGACGTCGCACTCGACTTCGGTCACTCGATGGTGCGCCGGTTCGACGTCGACTGGGCAGGCCTTGGCTTCAGCGATGACGATCTCGACGAACTCGCCGAGCATTTACTGCGGATCATCCAGTCGTTCGTCACCGACCCTGGCCGGCCGCCCCGCACGGGCGTGGATCTGCGCCA
Source organism: Mycobacterium sp. (assembly GCF_032159565.1). Classification (GTDB taxonomy): domain Bacteria; phylum Actinomycetota; class Actinomycetes; order Mycobacteriales; family Mycobacteriaceae; genus Mycobacterium. The sequence goes on along the minus strand of NZ_JAVHWR010000190.1, from coordinate 6,550 downwards.
GTATCTGCGCCGCTGGGTCGGATCAGCGGTCGGCATCGTCGAGCGTTAACAGCTCGGCGGATCAACCGAATGCCCGGACCTCACCAGCACAGTCCACAGCTTTTCCTTCGCGTCTTCGGCGAAGCGGTAGTCGGGCGCGCCCTCTTCCGGAGTCCGAGCGATTTGCGCCGCGGTGGCCACATCGACCTGACGGCGGTCGAATTCGATAAGCCCCCGGAGGTGCTCGCGCAGGGTATTCGCCTGGGCCTCGAAGGTTCCGGCAGGCCAGGACACGGTGCCGAGCTTGTCGATGTAGCGCTGCAGCGCAGCTTCCTCGATCCCGTTGGCCGCCTTCGCCCCGTTCAGGTCATCGGCCCCCAGTGCGGCCTCCCACTTCGCATGCACCGGTGAAGTCTCCTTGAGAAAAGTGCGCTCCGCCCACTCCAATTGATCGGCCGCATACATACTTTGAGGTACGGGGTGGCCGAGCGCTGCGCGCAGATCGTCGCCTTCCACAACCACCAACGCGTCGTCGGCCTCGACTTGGCTTCTCACTGTCGCTGTGCGATCAGCGTCTTGGCCGTTGCCGTCTGCCAATTCGTTGAGTCCAGCAAGCTCGTTGGCGATGAGATCACGCATCTTGTCGACGATCCGTCGGGCTGCAGCGGGAAAGGCGATATTGCCCAGCTGCGAGTCCCACGTCGCCACGACGTCGCGGTATTCGCGGGCCTTCTCCTTCATGACGACGAGGTCACCGTCATGGTGCGCGTCGCCCATAGCTCCGTAGGCCTGCGAACAATCGACGGGCTTTGAAGCTTCGTCGTACTGCTTGAATGCGACGTCGGGATCCACCGGCGGACTTGACGCGCCCGATTCGTCCGTGCCGCCGCAGCCGGCAACGCTTATCGCGACGGCGACACCGACTACGGTTATCCAGGTGCTGCAGATGGCGCGTCGCATCGATGGCCCTCCAGTCGGACGTTGTCCGCGGAGAGTAACCCAAACCGTCGACGACGTCGGCTAATTGCCGATTTCACATCATTGCAGATAAATAGCTGTTATGGCTTAGTTGGCTAACTACCCACAGATTGCTGCATCGAACACCCTGCCGACGATCAGACCACCGTCAGCGGGAGCGACTTGCGCGGCGCGAACACGAACGTCGAACCACCGCTGACGCGAACGACTTTAACCTCGGACATTTCCTTCGCGGGAGTTTCGGTTCGGACGATGCGCGCCCTCCAGTCGGTATCGCTGCCCGCGATGTCCACATCGAGGTGCGGGTCGACCGCGGCGACCGCGGCCTGTAGCGGCCGCTTCTCGGACGGACTCACCAATGACACCCATGCACCGTCTTCGTGCGCGGGTGAACGGTTCACATGCACTGTGTCCGGACCGAATTCGGCCGACACGTAGGCCATCGGATTGAACATCGGGTGCAGTTCGAGCGTCCGCATGGCACCCCCGATGCCGTCGGGCAGACCGAGCGCGCGATGTATCCGCTCGGCGGCGATGCCCGCGACACCGATCAACTGTTTGGTGCAGATCTCCGCCGCGAGTTCGGTGTTGGTTCCCGCGCGTTTCCCGACCGCGATGATGAAGGACAGGTTCAGCAGGTGCATCTGCAGGCAGACCTCGTCGGCCATGCGCACCAGGGCCGAGTGCGAGAACGCGGCGAAGTCGAAGTCCGACAGCAGCGCGCCGGAGTAGTCCGACTCTCCCTCGTCGTCCGGGTCGATCGGGTCGAGTTCGGTTCTGGCGGCCCGGGTTCGGCGGATGACGTCGAGCACCGGGTGGCCTTCGACCTCCGGATAGGACTCGTCGATGATCACCGTCCAGGCGCAGTGCGGCTTTCGGTTCGCGGGAGTGCGAGGTGGACGGTGGACCGGGCGGATCTGGGCCCTGCGGTTGGTGGCGACGGCGGTGGCGTCGAAGGTCGGGTCCTCGATGTCGTGGCACATGCCGCGCACGTAGTCCTCGCCCATCGGCTCGACATCCAGCAGGGCGCCGCAGTGATCGAGATGGAACTCCCCGTGCCAGCGGTCGTGCACGTCGTAGCGGAAGTCCATGAACTGCGGTGGAGCACCGATGTCGAGCTGCAGCCCCTTGAAGATCGTGATGACGTCGACGCCCTCGTACCTCAGGGCTTTCTGCATCCGTTTGGTGTAGATCGGGCTGGCGCCCATCCACTCCTCGATCGCGATCTGCAGCATCTCCGCGCGGCCGAAGTTGCTGATGCACCAGGCCCTTCCGGACCGGTCGATCAACTGGCCGATCAGCAGCAACTCGGGCAGCAGAACGGCGAGCTGTGCACGCGAGAGGCTCGCATACCTACTTGTCATGGAGGTTCCTGCCGACATGCATCTGGACGGCGTCGTTGACGTTGGCTCGCCTTGCTTCGCGCGCGTCACCGCCCGCACCCTTCTCCTCCGCTTTCTTACGCTTGGCCACAACGCGTTTGACCGCACCGTCGACTTTCGACCCCAGCGGGAAGCCGACGTAGTGGGTCAGGAAGATCGCGACCTCACGCAGTTCCTCGCGGGTCATCTCCTCGTTGTGCAGGATGGCGTTCGCCTGGACCTCGATCAACTCCTCCATGCCCTGTGCGGCCAGCACGCCGAGCAGCATCATCCGCCGGTCGCGCATCGACAACCCGGGGCGGCTCCAGATGGCGCCGAAGAGGTGATCGACCGTCAGCGCGAAGTACTCCCCCGGCATGTCCGGCATCTCCCAGCCGTAGACCTCGTTCATCTTTTCGAGGCCCTTCTTGCGAAGCTCGTCCATGACTACTACTCCTTCGCGCTTGCCGCGGCGTGGGGCACGCCGAGGCCTGCCGCCAAGTTCTTCAGCGCAATCTCGGCCAGGGGCAGGTCGACGCCGACCGACTCACCGAGCGCCAGGGCGAGGCTGAGGTCTTTCTCGCCGAGGTCGCGGGCGTGCGCCATCGGCGCGTAGAGAAAGTTGTCCGGCTCCAGCGTATCCATGTTCTCCCGGACGACGACGGCGCCCGGCCCGCCGCTCTGGATGTCGGTGTGCCGCACCACGCGGCCAAGTTGCTGCAGGTCGAGTCCGGCCTGCTCGGCGAGCTTCATCGCCTCACAGGATGCGGCGAAACCGATGAACGTCAACATGTTGCGCGCCAGCTTCATTCGCGTGCCCGCACCGGCCTCGCCCGCGTGCACGACGACGGAGGCGAACTGTTTGAAGACCGGCTTCACCCGCTCGTAGACCTCGCGCTGCGCACCTACCATCACGGCGAGTTCACCCTTCTCCGCAGCTCCCTTGCCGCCGCTGATCGGAGCATCGATCACGTGGATGCCGTCCGGTCCGAGCTTGCGGACCAAGTCGACGGCGGTGGTGTCGCTGATCGTCGAGTGGATCGCGACGATCGTGCCCGGCTTTGCATAGCGGGCCAGCCCGTCCTCGCCCGCGATGACGTCACGAACCTGCTCGTCGTTCAGCACGGTGACGCTGATGACGTCGGCCTTCGCGATATCGGCAAGGCTGTCGGCGAGTGCGGCACCTGCCTCGGCGAGCGGAGTCATCGCCTCGAGGCGGATGTCGAAAACCGTGAGACCGCCCGGCCAGTCGACCATCCGTTTGGCCATCGGTGCACCCATGTCACCGAGCCCGATGTAGCCGAGCTTGACGTTGTTGGTTGTCTGCTCTTCGCGCGAGCGCGCGTCGCCGTCACCCATTGAAATACTCTCCTCAGGACCTGATGATCTGGCCGCCGTCGACGTTGAAGATCTGGCCGGTGATCCACTTCGCCTGATCCGACAGCAGGAACAGACACATCCCAACCAGATCTTCCGGTTCGCCCATGCGCGACAGCGGAATTCGCCTCACGATGTCGTCGACCATCTCCTTGGGCGTCGTCGTGCGGTTGGCCTCGGTGTCAATCGGCCCAGGGGCGATCGCGTTGACACGGATGTTCTGGCCGCCGAGTTCGGTGGCCAACTGCTGGGTCAGGCCGTTGATGCCGACCTTGGCCAGTCCGTAGAAGTTCGAGTACAGCCACGCCGCGGTCGACGACTGGTTGACGATCGCGCCGCCGCCGCGCTTGGCCATCTTGCGGTAGACGGCCCGGGTGCACACCAGCGCGCCGTCGAGGTTCACGCTCATGAACTTCTTGTAGTAGTCCCAGTCGACGGTGATGAGGAAGTCGAGCTTCATGCCGCCGAAGATCGCCGCATTGTTGACCAGGTAGTCGATGCCACTGAATTCGCTCAGCGTCTGCGCGGCCATCTCCTTGGCGGAGTCGGGATCGGACACGTCGACCCGCACTGCGAGTGCGTTGCCGCCGTCGCCCTTGATGCCGTCGGCGACCTTCTGCGCACCCTCGGTATTGATGTCGGCGACGACGACAGCCGCACCCTCGCGGGCAAGGGCCTCCGCGTACGCCTGGCCGATACCGCCTCCGGCACCGGTGACGATCGCCACCTTCTCCTTGAACTGATCTCCATAAAGTCCCACGTGGCGCACTCCTTAGTTGACCGCTGTGGCAATGGCTTTGGTTTCGAGGTACTCCTCGAAACCGGCAAGGCCCATCTCCCGGCCGATGCCGGACTGCTTGTATCCGCCGAAGGGCATGTCGGCCGAGTACCAGACGCCGCCGTTGACGTTGACGGTGCCGACGCGCATCCGCGCGGCGACGCCAGAAGCCCGCTCGGGATCGGAGCTGAAGACGGTGCCCGACAGACCGTACGGCGAGTCGTTGGCGATGCGCACGGCGTCGTCGTCGCCGTCGTGGGCGATCACCGTCAGCACCGGTCCGAAGATCTCCTCGCGCGCGACCTTGGCGTTGTTGTCCAGGCCGATGATGACGGTCGGCTCGATGAAGAAGCCGGTGTCCCGGTCGGCGGGACGTCCACCGCCGCAGGCGAACTTGCCACCTTCGTCGATGGCCGAATCCAGGTACGACTGCACGCGATCGCGCTGTCGGGCCGAGATCACCGGTCCGCAAATGGTGGCCGAGTCGGTGGGATCACCCGGCTTGAGCGAGCCCATGGTCGCCGCCGCCGCATCGACGGCCTCGTCGTAGCGGGCGCGCGGCACCACAAGCCGTGTGGTGATCGCACAACCCTGGCCGGCGTGCATGGCTGCGGTGAACGCCGACATCGAGCATGCGCCGGCAAGGTCGGCGTCGTCGAGCACCAGGAACGCCGACTTGCCGCCGAGCTCGAGGAAGACCTTCTTGAGCGTCGCCGAGCCGTCGGCCATCACGGCGCGACCGGTTGCCGTCGACCCTGTGAACGAAACCATGTCCACCCGTGGGTCTTTCGACAGGAGCGCACCGACGGCGTGGTCGCTCGAAGTGACGATGTTGATGACACCCGGCGGAATGTCGGTGTGCTCGGCGATGAGTTGGCCGACGGCGGCGGCGCACCACGGAGTGTCCGGCGCCGGTTTCAGCACGACGGTGTTGCCCGCGGCCAGCGCCGGTCCGATCTTGGCGAGGTTGATCTGGTGCGGGAAGTTCCACGGCGTGATGGCGCCGACGACGCCGACGGCTTCCTTCGCGATCGTGCGGTGGGTCTTGATGCCCATGGGCGAAGCGATACCCGCATCGGTGGTCCACGAGTAGGACTCGGCGGTATCGGCGCAGAAGCTGAGGTCGGCGATCGGACCTTCCAGCTGCGCCATGGACGTCAGCATCACCGGCGCGCCGACCTCCGCGATCGTGATCTCGCGCAGGTCTTCGACGTGCGTGGTCAGCACGTCCTGCAATTGCCTGATGCTGCGCACACGCAGTTCGGTGTCGGTGGACCAGTCGGTTTCGTCGAATGCGCGACGGGCGGCCCCGATGGCGCGGTCCATGTCATCGGCGCTCGCGTCGGCGGCGACGCCCAGCACTTCCTCGGTGGCCGGGTTGACCGTCGGGAACGTGCCTGCGCTGCCTGCGACTAGTTTCCCGTCGATGAGCAGTTGACTCTGGCGATCGGCCAGCATCCCCATTTCGACTCCCGTCGTGATTGCTGGACAACTGTCCGACTAACTTCACTCGAAGATAACCGCAGACCGGCGCGCGAAGCAAGGCCGGCCGAGGACGTTGAGCCGGTACACGTCGACAAATGCGGTTTGTACTGCAGTTTTGACCGCCGCACTTGCTTGCCGCCGCATCGGTCCGATAACTTGGACATGTGTCCAGCGATGCCGTGGTCGTCGTGACCGACCGAAGCGGGGAAACCCCGCGCAACCGGCGGCAGGAAGAGACGTTCCGCAAGGTTCTCACCGCGGGTGTGGAGATGCTGCGGGAGTCGTCCTACGCCGATCTGACCGTGCGCGCGGTCGCCGCACGCGCCAAGGTGGCGCCCGCGACCGCGTACACCTACTTCTCGTCGAAGAATCACCTGATCTCCGAGGTCTACCTGGATCTGATGAAGCAGGTGCCCTATTTCACCGATGTCAACGACAGCACGCCGGCCCGGGTCGAGAAGGCGCTGCGGGCGATGACTCTGATGATCGCCGACGAGCCGGAGGTTGCGGCTGCCTGCACGACGGCACTGTTGAGCAACAACGACGCGGCCGTCCGCACGGTTCGCGACGGCATCGGCGCCGAGATCCACCG
>NZ_JAVHWR010000165.1:0-7625 GCF_032159565.1 Mycobacterium sp. | reverse complement strand
CAACGCCACCACGGGCAGCACATGCTCGCGTCGGATGCCCTGGCGCAGCACGAACGCGTTCTGCGCCCCGATCGCCGCGATCAGGGCGAACGAGGCCAGGAAGCCGACGACCAAAGGCGAGTTCATGGCGTCGACGGTATGCACACCGCAGTGATCAGTACAGCTAATGATTCTTCATGTGTATTAGCATCACTAATGTGCAGATCGATGGTCACCAATTGGCCGCCTTCGCCGCGGTCATAGAGCACGGCAGCTTCGACGCAGCGGCCAACCGGTTGCACATCACTCCGTCGGCGGTCAGCCAACGGATAAAGGCGCTCGAGCAGCGCGTCGGTCAGGTCCTGGTGCGCCGTGAGAAACCGTGTGTGGCGACGCCGGCCGGAGTTCCGCTGCTGCGACTCGCCGCGCAGACCGCGCTGTTGGAGTCGGAGGTATTGGCCGACATGGGCGGCGGATCCGCCGAGCGGACACGCCTCGCTATCGCGGTGAACGCCGACTCGATGGCGACGTGGTTCACCGATGTCTTCGGCCAACTGCCCGCTGTTCTGTTCGATATCCGGATCGAGGACCAGGACCACTCGGCCCGTTTGTTGCGCGAGGGCGCGGTGATGGGCGCTGTCACCACAGAGCGCACTCCTGTTCCCGGTTGCCGGGTCCAGCCGCTCGGCGTCATGCGCTACATCCCGGTGGCCGGCGTGGCCTATGTCGAGCGCTACATGCCGACCGGCTTCACCGCCAACGCTGTGGCTTCAGCGCCGTCGCTGGCGTGGAACCGCGACGATGCGCTGCAGGACATGCTGATTCGCAAGATCTTCCGTCGCGACATCACCAGGGCGGTGCACTATGTGCCAACCGCGGAGGGTTTCGCGTCGGCCGTTCGGGCCGGAATCGGATGGGGCATGTTCCCGACCGCGTCTGCCGCCCCCCACCTGGCGGACGGCTCGTTCGTCCAGATATCGGATGCGCACCTCGATGTACCGCTGTTCTGGCAGTGCTGGAAGGTGGACAGCCTCCTGATCGACACGGTCACGGGCGCGGTCCGTGCCGCGGCGACGAAGCCTTTGCTGGGCGGCTGAAAGTCGGATTTCTGAAGGAATCGACGCCTGGACCGCGCAATGGGGAGGATACTTACAGAAATCGGTGTGGCGGGCTCTCCCAGCGGGCGGCAGGAGAAACACCATGAGTACGCGAAGGCGCTTGGCGGCAGGGATCTGCGTCCTGTCCGTCGCCCTGCTGGCCGCAGGATTCGGGTCAGCGGTCGCGATCGCCGACCCCGAAACAGGCGGTTCGGTCAGCGAGACTCATAGTCCCGGTACCGAGGGCCAGCAGGCCGGCGGGACGGCGACCGAGCCGACCGGAAGCACACCCGGCACCGGTGGCGTTGACACGATTCCCAAGGTCGTCGGGACGGTGGTCGATACCGTGCCGCCCCCCTCTTCCGGCCACGAGGCAACCAACGAGGAATCCCACGACGTATCCCCCGGTCCGACCGGGCCCATGGTTTTGGGCGTGACGACCGACACCCAGTCGAGCGGAGCGGCGGCAGTCGTCGACAACAACAAGTCTTCCGATACCGTCCAGACGTCGGCGACCACCGAGGAAGCCAACACGCCGGAGGCCGTCATCTCGAGTTCGCCGGTGACGGAGGCCTCGCAGGAGCCGCAGGCATCGGCCGCCGATGCGGACCCGCCCGCGACCCCGCCGGCCAACGATCCACCGGTCGGGGAACCTGCGACGATTCAACCGGTCGCAAATGACGCTCCACTGGTCGGCGATGCGGCCCCGTCGGTCCCGGCCGAACCGCCGCCGCCGGTTGTCGGCGCCGCGCAGGCGAACAGCGTCATCACCGCACTGGCGTACTTCTTCATCACACTGGCAGACGACGGGATCCAACTCATCAAACTGCCGGGCGAGTTTCTCTCGTTGCTCGGCATTCCTCTGACGGGCGATGTGGCGACCGCTTCGCTGACCGCCGGTGGAATCGGAGGAAGCCTCTTCGCGGCTGGCCTTCACCCGGCCACGCCTATTGATTTGGCTTCGTCGTGGGCGGGGCGGGCAGGCTGGGCCGGGATGCTCATCGCCCCTGGCGATTCGAGTTCGCTGGCATCCGCCGGTGTTTTCACACATCTGACTCCTGGGGGCCTCGCGGCCAGTGGGGCCGCTGAAGAACACTCCGGGCTGAGCGCGGTGCTGGCGGACGGGATCGCACCCGAGCAGGTGCGGTCGCTTCTCCAACACATCGTCGACGCAGTCCTCGCCCCCTTGTCCTTGCTGGCGCTGGCGGCACTGGCTTCGCCGGGAGTCGCTGGACTCGTGCTTCTCGGAGTCGCAGGGATGGGGGTCGGATATCGCCAAGCCAGGGCCGCGTCGATGCTGCGAGCGGTGGGTATCGCCCGCTTCGTGAAGGCGGGACCGCTGGGGGTCGTCAGGTCGGGTGGCCTTGTCGCCGTACATCCGCGCGCCGCACGCGCCGAGCGGCGACAGCCACGCCGAACGGCGGATTTTCTCTCCTCTGTCGCCTGAGCGGGACGGCCCCGCAAAACCAAACATCCGTTCCGGAGGCATTGATTAAACAGGCTGCGTAAATTAGGTTCGCGTTGTTGGAGAACTTCATTCACGCGGAGGACAAATGGCTGGACGGCTCGAGGGCAAGGTCGCTTTCATCACCGGTGGAGCCCGAGGTCAGGGACGTGCGCACGCGCTTGCGATGGCCAAGGAGGGTGCTGACATCATCGTCGTCGACATCTGCCGGAACATCGACTCGAACCCGTACCCCCTGGCGACTCCGGACGACCTGTCCGATGTCGAGCGGTCCGTCAAGGAACTCGGCCGCCGCGTGTACGCCAGGATCGCCGACGTCCGCGAGCGCCACGAACTGCGCGACGCGTTGGAGGCGGGGGTCGCCGACCTGGGCAGGCTCGACATCGTCGTGGCCAACGCCGGCATCCTGCCGATGGCATTCGGCAAGGAGTTCGACCCGATGCATTTCATCGACGCCACCGACGTCGACCTGTTGGGTGTGATGAACACCGTCGCGGTCGCCCTGCCCCACCTGCCAAACGGCGCCTCGGTCATCATCACGGGTTCGACCGCGGGCATGATCAAGGGCACCAGCGACAACCCGATGATGGGACCGGGCGGCGCGGGTTACGGCTGGAGCAAGCGGGTTCTGATCGACTATGTCGACCATCTCTGTCTACAGGTGGCGCCGAAGATGATTCGGGTCAACGCCATGCACCCCACCAACGTCAACACTGCGCTGCTGCAGAACGACGGCATCTACAGCGTGTTCCGGCCCGACATGATGGCCGAGGGCAAGAAACCGACCCGAGAGGATGCCGAACCCGCCTTCACCTACTTCAACGCCATGCCGATTCCGTATGTCGAGCCCGAGGACATCGCCAACCTGGCCGTGTTCCTCGCCAGCGAGGAGAGCCGCTACATCACCGGGCAACACATTCGTGTCGACGCGGGTTCGATGCTCAAGTGGCCCAACGGCCCTGGCGCCTAGCCCTGGCTACTCGGCCGGGCGCTCGCCCTGCACGAGCTTAGCGGCGATATCGATGAGTTTGATGTTCGACTCCTGCGAGAGCGGCTTCACCGGCGGTGTGCAAATGCTCTTGGCGTCGGAGTCGAAGTCGAACTGCGCAACACGGCAAGCCGCCGGCCGAATTCTTCGCATTCCGGCCGATGCGAGACTGCAGGCTCTTCGTTTTCCGGATCAGCTGATCGCGGGTCCGGAGACCGCGGATCCTTGCATCCTGCCTAACAATTCGTGGCAGCGGCGTGCCCGTTCCGAGTCTTGAGCCATCACCGTCTCGAAGAACGATGCGACGTCGTCCAAGCCCGCGTTCTTCGCATCGCGCACATACTGGCCGTAGTCGTGACCGGCCTTCAGTGAGTGGTATTGAACGGAGATGAGATCGAACGTCACATCGTCGAATCCCGTTTCACCCGTAGCCATGTCGTCTCCTCTCATCGGGCGCGAATGGGTGCCGACTACCCGGCGGGAGACGAGATAAACGGTCAGGCGATGCGCTGTGAGGATTCCGGTCAGGAATTGCGGATCTTTGAGGTCAGCTTGTCCTTGCGCAGGCTCGAGTATCCCGACAAGCCGATTTCCTTGGCCCTCTTCTTCAGGTCGGCCACGGTCCAGTCGTCGTAGGAACCGGACTTGCCGCCCTTCTTGCCGACGGCCGACTTGCCTCTGGCCGCCGCGGCGTTGGCGATACGAGCGGACTTCTGCTTGGAATTGCCTTCCTTGCGCAAGTCCTCATACATCTTCTCGTTTTTGATCGATGAGTTGGGCATGGTGTCGCCTCCTTCCGATGGGAATGAAGTCCCGGTTCACCCGGGCACGCAAACGGGCTGGCCGTTCTTGATCAGGGTCTCGCCGCGTTCGTAGTCGTCGTCCGCGTTCAATGTCAGCACCCCGACGGTCGCGCCGTCCCGCTCGTACCACGCGGTGAAACCGTCCCCGTGGTCCACCAGCCGGCTACGGTCGTAGCCGTCACCCCAGGCGTGGTACTTGACGGTGGCGTCGCCGATCGTCGTCCAGAATCCCGGTACGCCGTCCCATTGTCCGTCCGCGCCTGCGGCCGCGGCGCCGGCGATCTCGCCCTGGTCGACCGCATCCTGCCAATGCTCGACAGAGATATGGCGTCCGGCGGTGGAATTGAACGCCGCCGCGACGTCGCCCACCGCGAACACGTCCGGCGCCGAGGTGCGCATGTCGGCACCCGCCACGATGCGTGAATCGGTCATCCTCAGGCCCGCTTCATCGGCCAGCCCGCCCTGTGGCCGCACACCCGTCGCGGCGAGTACGAGGTCGCAGTCGATGGTGACACCGTTATCCAGTCGCACCGCGCCATGCCGTATCTCCTCGACCGAGACGCCACCGACGTACCGTGCGCCGGTCGCCGTCACCAGCCCACGCAACCGCTCACCGGCGGCGCCGCCGAGCCGCTTGTCCTGGGGTGCCGCGTTCGGCGCCACCAAGGTGACCGAAACACCGCGGAGGGCAAGAGATGCCGCAGCCTCACAGCCGATGAAACCAGCACCGATGACCACAGCGGATTGCGAGCCGACGCTGGCGTCCCGTAGGCGCTGCGCGTCTGCCAGCGAGCGCAGCTGATAGGCGTGCTCACCGCCGGGCACCGGAAGGGGGGTCGGTGCCGATCCGCACGCCAGTATCAGGGCCGAATACGCAACGCGCTCTTCTTCGACGACAACGGTGCGCTCAGCAGTATCGATGCGGGTGACGCGTGCGCGCAACAACTCGATGCGGTTCTCGGCATACCACTGCGCGGGGTGCAGGGCGACGTCGTCCGTTTCGCCGCGCAGGAACTCCTTGCTCAGGGGCGGCCTGGCGTACGGCGGAGCGGGATCGGCCGTGAGGATTCGCACGGGCGAGTCGACCCGGTGCCGACGAAAAGCCTCAGCGGCGCTGACACCCGCGGGTCCGCTTCCGACGACAACGAGTCCGGCTTCGCTCATGACGTCGACCGTCCACCCGGAATAAGTTCCTGCAGTTTGGTTTTCGCGCCCTGGTACATCAGATGCCATCCGCCGGGGTCACCCTTGAGCACTGCCGACGTCATCTCCTTGATCTGCTCGTAGGTGGCATGTGGCGGAATGGGCGGCACCTCGGGATCGCAGGTCACATCCACAAGCACCGGCTCGTCGTAGGACAGTGCCTCGTCCCACGCACCGGCGACCGCGTCGTCGGTGTCGACGGAGATCGACCGCAGCCCCATGGAACGCGCCACATCGGCGTAGGACACTTCGGGAAGTGACTGCGACTCCTCGAATTTCGGTGCGCCGCCCATCGCGCGCAGCTCCCAGGTGACCTGGTTGAGATCGTTGTTGTGGAACACACAGATCACCATCCGCGCATCTGCCCACCGGTCGCGATAGCGGCGGATCGTCAGCAACTCGGCGAGGCCGTTCATCTGCATGGCCCCATCTCCCACGAGGGCGATCACCGGCCGGGACGGATGGGCGAACTTGGCGCCGATCGCGTACGGCACCGCACATCCCATGGTGGCCAGGGTGCCCGATACCGACGCCCGCATGCCGGACCTCAGCTTGACGCAGCGGGCGAACCAATTGGTCGACGAACCGGAGTCCGCGGTCACGATCGCGTCCTCAGGCAGCCGCTGGGACAGTTCCCATGCCACCCGCATCGGGTTGACCGGCTTGGCCGTCAGCAGACACTGCCGCTCGAGAACCTCCCACCAGTGCGCGACGTTGCGCTCCACCCCGGACCGCCACGACGGGTCGGCCTTCGGCCGAAGGTGCGGAATCAATGCGCCGAGTGCGGCCTTCGCGTCGGCGACGATGTTGACCTCGGTGGGATAACGCATGCCGATGGAGCTGCCGTCGATGTCGATCTGCACGGCGCGGGCCGCGCCGTAGTCGGGCAGGAACTGGCTGTAGGGAAAGTTGGAACCCACAATGAGCAGCGTGTCGCAGTCGCGCATCAGCTCATAGCTGGGCCTGGTACCCAGAAGGCCGATCGACCCGGTGACGTAGGGCAGATCATCGGGCAGAACGTCCTTGCCCAGCAATGCTTTCGCCACACCCGCCCCGGTGAGCTCCGCAACGGCCGCCACTTCGTCGGCAGCACCTCTCGCGCCCTGGCCGATCAGAATGGCGACCTTCTCGCCTGCGTTGAGGATGTCCGCGGCCGCGCGCACCTGCTTGTCGGTCGGGGTGATCCGACCGATGTTGTCGCCGGGGTCGCTGGACGGCACCTGCTTGAACACGTGGGCCGGTGGGCTGTACTTCTCGTCCTGGAGGTCGGACGGGATGATGACCGCCGTCGGCGAGCGTCGGGTGCGGGCGGTCCTGATGGCTCGGTCGATCGCGAGCGGCAACTGCTGCGGAACGTTGACCTCGACGAGGTAGTCGCTGGCGACGTCGCGGAACAGCGCCTGCAGGTCAACCTCCTGCTGATAGCTGCCGCCCATCGCGCTGCGTTCGGTCTGACCGACGATCGCCACCACGGGGACGTGGTCGAGCTTGGCGTCGTAGAGACCATTGAGCAGGTGGATCGCGCCCGGTCCCGACGTGGCCATGCACACGCCGACCTCGCCGGAGAACTTCGCGTAGCCGGTGGCGGCGAACGCGGCCATCTCCTCGTGCCGGGTCTGGATGAACCGCGGCTTGTTGTCGGCCCGTCCGAACGCGGCGACCAGGCCGTTGATGCCGTCGCCCGGATAGCCGAACACCTGCGCAACGCCCCACTGTCGCAGGCGGTCGAGGACGAAGTCGGCAACGCTTTGGCTCATGTTGTGCCCGTACCCCAGGGCAACGGCGAGTATGCGCCCGGCGGCCCGCTACTTGCGACCGACGTGCCGCATCACGCCTCTCTGAAGTAGTGGCCGGCGTCGAGGTCATCGAGAAGTCCGGCATGCTCGGGGCGCCAGCCCAGACGTTCACGCGTTCGGACGCTGGTCGCCGGGGCGTCGACTGAGAAGAGCGGGCCGATCCAACCGAAGTGCTCGTATGACTGTTCGGGGGCCAGCGATGTGACTGGCAGATCCAAGTGCTTCCCGATGGTGTCGGCGATCGCGCGGGCAGGCACACCGTCGTCGTCGGTCGCGTGCAGGATCGACCCGGCG
>NZ_JAVHWR010000128.1:0-25655 GCF_032159565.1 Mycobacterium sp. | reverse complement strand
CGAGCAGACGCAAACTCGCACAAATTCCGGCCGGAAAGTGCGAGTTTGCGTCTGCTCGCGGTTAGGAGGTGACCCCGAGCACCCGCAGCGCGTTCTCCTTGAAGATCAGCGGCAGCACCTCGGGCGCCATGTCGAGTGTCTCGAAGTCGCGCCGCCACCGGTCCACCTCGATGTACGGGTAGTCGGTGCCGAACAGCACCTTGGTGCGCAGTTGTCGGTTGGCCGCGCGCACCAGCTGCGGCGGGAAGTACTTCGGCGACCAGCCGGAGAGATCGACGTACACATTCGCCTTGTGCGCGGCGATGGATATTTGCGCGTCGACCCACGGCACAGCGGGGTGGGCCATCACGATCGTCAGCTCCGGAAAGTCGGCGGCGATGTCGTCGAGCAGCATCGGGTCGGAGTAGCGCAGCTTGACGCCGTGACCGCCGGGCAGCCCCGACCCGATGCCGGTCTGACCGGTGTGGAACAGCGCGGGCAGGCCGGCCTCGGCGATCGCGGAGTAGATCGGGTAGTGGGCGCGATCGTTGGGCAAGAAGCCCTGAAGGCTGGGGTGGAACTTGAAGCCCTTGACGCCGAGTTCGACCTGTCGGTGCACTTCGCGGACGGCTCGGTCGTTGGTCAATGGGTCGACCGTGCCGAACGGGATCAGCACGTCGTTGTTGCGCGCCGCGCCTGCGATCAGATCGTCCACGGAGTTGGGTGGATGGCCGGACGCCGTCTGCGAGTCGATGGTGAACACCACGGCGGCGGTGTTGCGCTGACGGTAGTACTCGGCCACGGAGTCGACGGTGGTCGGCTCGGAGTCCAGTTTGAAGTACTGCTTGGTCGCGGTGATCAACTCGTCGTCGTAGGCGTGGTGGCCGTGGTCGTCAGCTTCGACGTGAGCGTGGATGTCGATGGCATCGATGGTGTCGAAATCGATGCCGTACTCGTAGGTTTCACCTGCCATTGGTGCCTTTCCCTTGCGATTTCGGCGCGCTAACCGTCGCTCAGCGCACGTTAGCGCGCCGAAATCGCCAGAGCGTGGTCATGCGGCGGCGAATACGCTCTGAAACCTGTTCAGCGACTCGCGGATGTCGCCTTTCAGCGCGGCGGCGACCACCATGCCGATCGGCCCGAACAGCGCCGGACCGCCGAGATGGACGTCGAAGGTGACAGTCGACCCGTCTTCCGACGGCTTGACCTTCCCGATCAGCTTCACCTTGACGCCCCCGACACCTTCGCCGTCGAGCGTCATCGCCTCCGGCGGCTGGAAGTGCACGATGGTCCACCTGAGCCGGTTCGGCATGCCCTTCACCTCGACGATCGACTCGACGACGGTGCCCTTCTCCAACGTCTGGGGCAACTTGCTGCGCCAGACCCGGTGAATGGTCAGCCACTCCTTGAACCGGGACAGGTCCGAGGCGCACTCCCACGCCTTCTCCGGCGGCAGTGGAACATCAACGGAGACAGACAGTTTCGCCATAAGTCAGGGTGTTTGCGGATCCGTCTTGTCGACGGCCTTCTTCGCGGCGTCCTGCACCTTGTCGACCTGGCTGGTGTACTTGCCCTGGGTCTTCTGGTCGACGATGTCTCCGGCTTTGTCGATCGCGGTCTCCACCTTGTCGGCGTTCTTCGACACGAGGACCTTGACCTTGTCTAGAAATCCCATGGGCCTCACCCTACAGCGCCGACGAGCGCTCGCGCGAGGAGCCGACAGCTACCTCCAAAGCCGTCGGCGCCCCCCGGTGACAGCACCTCCAACCCACCACAAACCCTCGATGACCGCCGCTCCGATGACGCCGATGACCAGGGCAATCGCGGTCACCGCGAGGTTCGACGTATCGAGCATAAATAACGTCTGAGCAAGCGGAATGGAGAAGATCACCACGTAGGCCAGACCCGAAACGGCGACCAGCGCCACCCGCCACCACTCATAGGGCCGTGCCACCACCGCGAGCACCCACACCGCCGTTACCAGCAACGTGATAAGAGCGGCCGTCGAGGCCTGCGTCTGCTGTTCCGCCGTCGCTTCGCGACCCTGATAGGCCGCCAGGTACGACGTGAAAGTGGCAATGCCAACCACGACGCCGGACGGCAGCGCCGACGTCATCACCCGTCGCACGAAGCCCGGGTGTGCCCGCTCGCTGTTGGGCGCCAGCGACAGGATGAAGGCCGGGATTCCGATCGTGAACCAGGCGGCGATCGTGACGTGAATCGGCTGGAACGGGAACGGCAGGGGGTCGGAACCGAACAACTTCGAAGCGAGCCCGGCCAATCCGACCAGGACTGCCAGCAGCACCGAGTACACGGTCTTGGTCAGGAACAGATTCGACACCCGCTCGATGTTGCCGATGACCCGGCGACCCTCGCCGACGACATGTGGCAGCGTCGCGAACTTGTTGTCCAGCAGCACAATCTGCGCAACGGCACGCGACGCCGCGCTGCCCGCACCCATCGCGACGCCGATGTCGGCGTCCTTGAGCGCCAGCACATCGTTGACGCCGTCGCCGGTCATCGCCACGGTGTGGCCGCGGGACTGCAGCGCGTGGACCATCGCTCGTTTCTGGTCGGGCCGCACCCGGCCGAAGGTGGTGCACTCCTCGACGGTGTCGGCCAACTGGTCGGGCTCAGCGGGCAGTTCGCGGGCGTCCATCGTCTCGCCGTGGAGGCCGAGCGAGCCCGCGACGGCGCCCACCGACACCGCGTTGTCGCCTGAGATGACCTTGACCGAAACCTTCTGAGAGGCAAAGTATTCAAGGGTGTAGCGGGCGTCGGGACGCACCCGCTGCTCGAGGACCACCAGGGCGACCGGTGTCACGGCGCCTGGCGCATCGGGATGGTCGACGGGCAGATCGCTGGACCCCAGCAACAGTACCCGCAGGCCCTGTGACCCGATCTGCTCGGCCCGCTCGGCGGCTTCCGACAGCGGGTCGAGCAGCACGTCCGAGGCGCCGATCACCCAGTTGCCGTTGTCGCCGTAGGACGTTCCGCTCCACTTGGTCGCCGACTTGAACGGTGCGCTCGCGGTCGCCGTCCACCCGGGCGGCATCTTGTAGGCCTCGCCGATGGCAGCCATGCTTGCGTTCGGCCTCGGATCGTCGGCGGCCAACTGCGCCAGCACGTTACCGACGTCGCCTTCGTTCAACCGCTGCAGCCCCGAGACCCGCATGCCGTTCTCAGTCAGCGTGCCGGTCTTGTCGGCGCACACCACGTCGACGCGGGCCAGACCCTCGATGGCCGGCAGCTCGTTGACCAGACACTGTCGTCGGCCAAGCCGCACGACGCCGACCGCGAAGGCGACCGACGTCATCAGCACCAGCCCCTCCGGAACCATCGGCACCACGGCTCCGACCATGCGCAGCACCGACTCTCGCCAACCCGCGTCTGTGGTGAACAGCTGCGTGTAGATGATCAGCAGCCCCGCGGGGATGAGCAAGTAGGTGATGACCTGCAGGATCTTGTTGATGCCGGAGCGGAGTTCTGATTTCACCAGCGTGAACTTGCTGGCTTCTTCGGCGAGCTTGGCGGCGTACGCCTCTCGCCCGACCCTGGTGGCGCGGTATGCGCCGCTGCCCGCGACGACGAAGCTGCCGGACATCACCTTGTCGCCCGCGTCCTTGGCGACGGGGTCGGCCTCGCCGGTGAGCAGCGACTCGTCGACCTCCAGCGTCGTCTCCTCGACGATGTCGCCGTCGACGACGATCTGGTCACCGGGGCCCAGCTCGATGATGTCGTCGAGCACAACCTCGCTGGGCAGTCTGGGGCGCGCTACCGGGCCGGACGAGGTGAGCCTGCGCACCAACGGTTTCGCCTGTCCGACGATGGCAAGCTTGTCCAGCGTCTGCTTGGCGCGTAGCTCCTGGATGATGCCGATCGCGCTGTTGGCGACGATCAGGAGCCCGAAGGCGCCGTTGATCACCGACCCCGTCGACAGAACGATGACCAGCAAGACGCCGAGGATCGCGTTGATCCGGGTGAACACGTTGGCACGCACGATTTCGGTGACGCTGCGCCCGGCCCTGGTGGGGACGTCGTTGGACTGGCCCTGCGCTACCCGGATGGCGACTTCGGCATCGGAGAGCCCGGCAGCGACGACGGCGGTCATCGGGTAAACGTTCCCTTGCCCATTTCGTCGTAGTACTCCAGCGTCAGCTTGTTGCCATCGAAGGTCGCCTGGGCGATCGAGCCAGGAGGAGAGTTCTCGCTGACCCACTCGTAGGTGAAGACGTTGCCGTCCCAATGGCTCAGCGGCACCGTCAAATTGGACCCCAACCCGAGTTGGAGTTTGCCGTCGTTCTCGGTGACCCGCGCCGCACCCCAGTAGTCGTTGTTGTACGTCCCGACGTAGGACGCCAACGGAGCGGGCGGAATCGGGTTCGCCGGTGGCTGCCGGCCGACGAGCGCGCCGACCGGCTGCTCTCCCGGCGCGAGAAGCTTCTGGTACAGGTCGAACCAGGCCTCGCGCACCTCGCCGAACTGGACGAGATCGGCGAACTGGGCGTTGAGTGCCTCTGGCACACCGGAAGCCGTGCCGTTGGTCAGCGCGATGATCGCGACATCGGCCGAAGGCAGGATGACGAAATTGGTGCCTGCTCCGAGTTCGAAGGCGCCGGAGTGGCTGATCTCCATGCGCCCCGCCGATGTCGACGACACATTGAAGCCGTACCCGTAGAAGCCTGACCGCATCGCCGGCTCGCTCGGCGGGCTGGACACGATCTGCGGCGTGAGCGCGGGCAGCAGTGCCTTGGAGTCGACGATCTGCTTCCCGTCGTAGGTGCCGTTGGCGAGAATCATGGCCAGCCAGTGCGACATGTCGTTCACCGATGCGCTGGCGCCTCCGGCGGGCGCCTCGGGTTGCGGGTCGCGACTGTAAAGGGGCGCGTACTTGCCGTCGACGTGAATGTGGCCGAGTGCGCGATTCGCCCTGGTTTCGAAGTCGGAGTAGCGGAAACTCGCCGTGGACATCCCGAGCGGCTTCAGCACCGCCTCGTCGGCGAGGTCCTCCCATGTCCTGCCCGCGCCGGCGGCCACCGCTTCGGCCGCCGCGGTCAATCCGAAATTGGTGTAGGCGTACGAGATTCGGAACGGGGCCAACGGCTGGTCGCGGAGTCGATCGAGCACATACCTGCGGTCGTATCCGAGATCTTCGAGCATGTCGCCCGCATGGTCGGGCAGGCCGGACCGGTGCGAGAAGAGGTCACCGACGGTGACCATCTGGGTGACAGCGGGATCGGACAACGCGAACCACGGCAGCTTCGAGACGATCGACGTGTCCCAGCCGATCGCGTTCACGCCGACCTGGTGTGCCACCACCGTCGAGCTGATCGACTTGGACACCGACGCGAGCTGGAAGACGGTGTCGGGATCGACCTTGTCACCCGTCTTGACGTCGCGGACTCCGAAGCCCTTGGCGTACACGGTCTTTCCACCGTGTACGACGGCCACCGCCATCCCGGGTATACCGGATTTCTTCATCAGCTCGTCGGCGATGCCGTCGAGTTTGGCGACGGCGTTCTCGACGGCGTGGTCCGGCAACGGCATCCCCGGCACCAGCGGAGGCAGGACGTCAGAAAGCGTCGGCGTCGTTTCTTGCGCCGACGGCTTGGACTTTTGCGCTGCTCCGGAATCGCATGCGGCGAGCAGCGAGACCGCCGCGCCGAGCGCAACGAACGAGGCAAACGCTGTGCGGACTGTGATCACAGCCAGCACGCTAGCGGGTTATTGATGCCACCACGGGTCGAACGCCGACGAGCGCTCGCGCGAGGAGTATGACCCAGACGAGCGCTCGGGTGTCGGTCGCGTCGGCGCCGTCGGATCGACGCGTTCGCCGGGACGCGGCACCAGCACCTCGACGCCTGCGGGATCGGCCGCGGCGAGCAGCCGTTCGATGGGCTCGGCCCACGGGTGCGGGGCAAGGCGGAACGTCGCCCAGTGAATCGGCAGCAGAAGACCCTTGCCTGCCTCGGCGATGTCGAGGTGGGCCCGCACGGCTTCCTCGGGGTTCATGTGGATGTCCGGCCACGCGGGGTGGTAGGCGCCTACCGGCATCAGCGACACGTCGAACGGCCCGTGGGCCAAACCGATCTCGGCGAAGCTCTTGGTATAGCCGGTGTCACCGCCGAAGAACGCCCGGTGCCGCGGGCCGATGATCACCCACGACGCCCACAGCGTGGTGTTGCGGGTCAGCAGCCGCCCGGAGAAGTGCCGGGCCGGGGTGCACACCAGAGTCAGATCGCCGATCCGGTGACTTTCGTGCCAGTCGAGTTCGATGATGCGGCTGTCCGGGATCCGCCATTTGCGCAGGTGTGCACCGACTCCCAACGGGACGACGAACGGCGCCCGTTGGCTGTGCGCCAGGCCGACGATGGTGTCCATGTCGAGGTGGTCGTAGTGGTCGTGGCTGATGAGCACCGCATCGAGGGCAGGCAGCGCCTCCAGCGGCACCGGCACGTCGTGCATCCGCTCGGGGCCGACGGATCGCGACGGCGAGCACCGGCGGCTCCACACCGGATCGGTGAGCACGCGGTAGCCGTCTACCTCGACCAGCGCAGAGGAGTGGCCGTACCAGCTCACCGCGAGGTCGAGCGGTGTGGTGTCCACCTTCATGGGCACCGCCAGCGGAATGGGCTTGCGCGGCCGCATGCCGTCACGCGAGCCGACCAGTTCCCGGACGAGCAGCAACTGCTGTTCCCGGTCGAGGCTGATCGACGACGCCGGGTCGACGTTGACGAACGCGCCATCCCGGTAGTTCGGCGATCGCCGGGCAACGGGCCAGATCTCGTCGGGCCGCGCGCCGACGGCCGCCGGCGAGCCCTGCAGCGCCCGCAATACCCAGCCGCTGGCCGCCACAGTGGCCGTCCCGACCGCGAATCGCAGCGCCGCACCCAGCATGGGTGGTCAGGCTCCCTGGAAGTTCGGCGGCCGCTTCTCGATGCGGGCGACCTGCGCTTCGATGATGTCCTGGCTGGTCCACGCCTTGTCGAACAGCTGCTGGTGCACGGGCGACGGGTCCTCGTAGGCCCCGTCGTCGTTCAGCACACGCTTCGCGTGCTGCAGCGCCAGCGGAGCGAAGCCCGCGATCTCGGCGGCCCAGGCCTGCGCATCGGCCAGGGTCCCGATCCGGTTCGCCATTCCCGTTTGCAGCGCGACGTCGGCGGTGAGCCGTTCGGCGGCGAGCAGCATGCCCCTGGCCCGGCCGGCCCCGACCAGCGAGGTCAACCGGCGGATGCTCCAGTTGTCCAGCGCCAGACCGTATTTCGCGACGGGAAACTGAAAGTACGCCTCCGGCGCGACGACGCGGAGATCGCAGATCATCGACAGGATGACGCCGGCGCCGATCGCAGGCCCGTTGATCGCGCCGATGACCGGGATCGGCGCCTGGTCGAAGGCGATGTTCAGCGCCCTGGCCTTGTCGGGGAGTTCCTCGGCGACGCCCGCGGCGTCGGACAGATCGGCACCGGAGCTGAACACGTGGCCCTGGCCGGTCAGCACGATTGCCCGGACATCCTCGGCGGCGGCCTTCTCGACCGCTTCGCGCAGCCCGTCGACGAGTTCGCCGTTCAGGGCGTTGCGGCGCTCGGCGCGCTGCATCTCCAGGGTCATCACGTGGCCGTCGCGGGTCACACCAATCATGCTCATCAGACTATTAGCCTCTACCTGTGAGCCGGATCGGTGCCCTGCAGCTGCGGGACGCCGTGCTGGACGAGGGATCCTTCCTCAGCTGGGACGCCCCGCCTGTGCAGGTCGCGCGAAGTGACGAATATCGCAGCGAGCTGGCGGCGGCCGAGGCCGCGACGGGGCTCGATGAATCCGTCATCACCGGAGAGGGCCGCGTTCACGGGCGGCGTGTCGCGGTGGTGGCATGCGAGTTCGACTTCCTCGCCGGCTCGATCGGAGTGGCCGCGGCCGAACGGATCACCGCGGCCGTGGCGCGGGCGACCGCCGAACGACTGCCGCTGCTCGCCTCGCCGAGTTCGGGGGGCACCCGCATGCAGGAGGGCACGGTCGCGTTCCTGCAAATGGTGAAGATCGCCGCGGCCGTCGAGCTGCACAAACGCGCGCACCTGCCCTACCTGGTCTACTTGCGACACCCCACCACCGGCGGAGTGTTCGCGTCGTGGGGGTCGCTTGGCCACATCACCGTCGCGGAGCCGGGCGCACTGATCGGGTTCCTCGGTCCGCGCGTGTACGAGCACCTCTACGGCGAACCGTTCCCCGAAGGCGTTCAGACCGCCGAGAACCTCCAGCGGTACGGCGTCATCGATGCGGTCATCCCGCTGGACCACCTGCGCAGCACGCTGGACCGCGCGCTCAAAGTCGTCGCCGACGCGCCCGAGCCGCCTCCGCCGACACCGCCTCCCGAGGCGCTGCCCGACCTGCCCGCATGGGACTCGGTGGTGGCCTCGAGGCGGCCGGACCGACCGGGTGTCGCACAACTGCTGCGGCACGGCGCGACGGACTGGGTGCTGTTGTCGGGCACGGGTTTCGGCGAGGCGGCGACGACGCTGCTGGCACTGGCCCGGTTCGGTGGCCAACCCGCGGTAGTGCTCGGCCAACAACGCGTCGTCGGCGGCACCCGCACGCGAGGAGGAGAAGAAGGCCTCGTCGGCCCGGTCGCGCTGCGCGAAGCGCGCCGCGGCATGGCGCTGGCCGCCGGGCTGAAGCTGCCGCTGGTGCTGGTGATCGACACGGCAGGACCGGCGCTGTCGGCGGAGGCCGAACAGGGTGGGTTGGCCGGCGAGATCGCGAGATGCCTTGCCGAACTCGTCACCCTCGATACGCCGACGGTGTCGGTGTTGCTCGGGCAGGGCAGCGGTGGGCCCGCCCTGGCGATGGTGCCCGCCGACCGGGTGCTGGCCGCGTTGCACGGATGGCTGGCGCCATTGCCGCCGGAGGGGGCAAGCGCGATCGTCTACCGTGACGTCGACCATGCGCCGGAACTGGCGGCCGCACAAGGCATCCGATCGGTGGACCTGCTGCGTAACGGCATCGTCGACGTCGTCGTGCCCGAGCATCCCGACGCCGCCGACGAACCGGTCGAGTTCACCAAGAGGCTGTCGGCGACCATCGCAGGCGAGCTGCACCGGCTCCGCGCCATCCCCGATGAACAGCGGCTCGAGGCGCGGCTGACCCGCTACCGGCGCATCGGCCTGCCGGGGCCTGGCCGCAACTAGCCGCCCAGTTCGGAGACCATCGTGTCCAAAAGCGCCGCCTGCTCGGCGATTTCGTGCTCGGAGAGGTCGACGCCACCGGTGCGCTTGACCAGGTCCCTGCGGGAAACCACCTGCAGCGCACCGCGATATTGCGATGAGTCGGTCTCCGCCTCGGTGATGACGTCGGTGCGGCCCTCGATCAGCACCAGCACGGCGTCGTCCTGGGCCTGCAGCAGCCGTTTCACGTCGTCGGCGGAGATGACCATCAGTTGCCCCGTCCGGTCTGTTGTTGCAGCCGGTCGATCAGCTCGGAGGCCTGCGCCTTGGTCTGATCCTCGGGGACCGCTTCGCCCGCCTCCTGCGCGAGAGTGTTCAGGTAGCTGCGTTGCGGGCCGGTCATCGGCTCGTCCCCGGTCACCCAGTCCGGCCGGTCCTTTTTCGGGTTTTCCTGCGGCGCGGCGCCGGGATCGTCAGTCATGGCCTAGCTATGCCCGTTGGCGCACCGCTTTATGCGGGCTGCGAGGGGTGCACCGGATCGCGGCGGGTTATTCCGGTCCCTCGACGGCCCTCGCACCGCCACGGGTGCGGTACCACAGCACCGCAACGGCGATCGCGACTTCGGTCATCGACAGCACCGTCGCCGACGTCATGACGACGGGCTGCGGCACCACCGCATTCACCGCTACCTGCGTGACGTGATGTCCCGCGGCAAGTGGGAGATGAACGGCGACCATCCCGAGGTTCATGACCGCGACCAGACACCACGCCCGCATCGTTGCCGACAGCCACAGTTCACGGGCGCAGTACAGGCACGCACCCACCATGCCCGCGATCAGAACGGCAGCGGCCGGACTGCCTGCATGGCCGAGCATCGCCCCGTGCAGGACCGCGGAGATTGCGGCCACACCTGCAGCGGTGCGGCGCGCGACGACGGACGAGATGTCGGCGGCGGACACGCAGCCATTGTCGTTCACTCCTCGAGGTAGCGCTGCACAGTCGGCCCGAGCCACGCCACGACTTCCTGATGCGACATCTCGACGATCGGCGGTAGCCGCAGAACGTAGCGGCACAGTGCCAGGCCCAGCATCTGCGTCGCCACCAAGCTGGCGCGGCGCTCCGGCCGCGCGAGATTCATGCCGGCGACTGCGGGCATCAACTGCCCCGCGAAGATCTCGCGCATGCGTTGGGCCGCCGCTTCGTTGGAGGTGCTCGATCGCAGCAGCACGACGAGCGCCTCGTCGCGTTCCCAGCGTTCCATGAAGTAGTCGACCAGTTTCGCGCCGACTTTCTCCCGGTCGACACCAGACAGGTCAGGGATCTGCAGATTGAAGTCCGCGGCGGCCGCGAACAGCCGGTCCTTGCTGCCGAAATATCGCATCACCATCGACGGGTCGATGTTGGCGTCGGCGGCGATCGCACGGATCGTCGCGCGCTCGAAGCCCGACCGGGCGAAGCGCTCTTTGGCCGCAGCCAGGATCACAGCCTTGGTTTCAGCAGAGGACCTTCGCATGCCAACAACTGTATGCCAACAAGTGTTGACATCAGTAGGCGACAGGCGCATAGTTGTGCCAACAAGCGTTGGCATAGATGGAGGCGATGCAAGGTGAACAGCACATACGACACCGACGTACTGGTAATCGGCGCGGGCCCGAGCGGGCTGACCCTGGCCGCGTCCCTGGTCAAGCTGGGTGTGACGACCGCCGTCGTCGACAGCCGGCCCGCAGGCGCGAACACGTCGCGCGCCGCGGTGGTGAATGCCCGCAGCCTCGAGGTGCTCGAAGGTCTGGACGTGGCTCGCCGGCTGGTCAAGGAGGGCATCGAAGCGCCGCAGTTCAGCATCCGCGATGGTGCGCGCACCCTCATCTCGATCGACTTCAGCTCGTTGCCGACCGATTATCCGTACTCGCTGATGGTTCCCCAGTCCACCACCGAACGGCTGTTGCTGGACCGTCTGGTCGAGCTGGGCGGCTCGGTCCTGCGACCAAAGACCCTGACCACGATCGTGCAGGATGCCGACGGCGTCACAGCGACCTTCGAGGACGGCGAGGTGATCCGGGCGCGCTACGCGGTCGGCGCCGACGGCATCCACAGCACCGTGCGGGAGCAGGCCGGCATCGGCTTTTACGGCGGCGCCTACGACGAATCGTTCGTCCTCGCCGATGTGCAACTGGACGGCGAAGTGCCCGTCGACGAGGTCATCCTGTTCTGGGCGACCGCGGGAATGACCGTGGTGGCTCCGCTTCCCGGCGGTATCTACCGCATCGTCGCACCGGTCGCAGACGCTCCCGAAAACCCCTCCGCGGCTTTCATTCAGCAGATCCTGGAC
Organism: Mycobacterium sp.; assembly: GCF_032159565.1. Classification (GTDB taxonomy): domain Bacteria; phylum Actinomycetota; class Actinomycetes; order Mycobacteriales; family Mycobacteriaceae; genus Mycobacterium. The sequence goes on along the minus strand of NZ_JAVHWR010000128.1, from coordinate 14,192 downwards.
AGCCGCGGACCCGGGCAGCACCGGTCGGTCGTCACCGACGTCATCTGGGGCTCACGCTTCCGCATCCAACATCGCGTCGCCGACACCTACCGCGCCGGGCGGCTGCTGCTCGCCGGCGACGCGGCGCACGTGCACAGCCCGGCCGGCGGACAGGGCATGAACCTCGGCATCCAGGATGCGGTCGCGTTGAGCGAAGCGCTGGCGGCCGTCCTTGCCGGTGGTCCGGACTCGCTGCTCGACGACTACAGCGCCGCCCGGCGCCCGATCGCGCGCGGCGTCGTCACCATGACGGACCGCCTGACACGGCTGGCGACGCTGCCACGGGCCGTCCGTCCGCTGCGCAACGCGGTCATCAGCGTCGTCGGGCGGCTGCCCGCCGCAAAGCGCGCGCTGGCCTGGCGGCTCAGCGGCCTCGTCTACCGCTGACTACGCCCAAACTCACGTTTCGGCGGAAAAGTGCGAGTGATTCCCGCCAAAACGTCGATCTCAGGCACTACACGCTCCGCGATTGACCGCGCAGTGCGCGCACGCTGAGACTGCGCTGATGGCGGGGGCCTACTCGCACTTCTTCGCCGCCGTTGCAGCCTGAGGTGAAGCGGTCAGGCCAGCGACTCGATCCACGCCCGATGCAGCGCCGCGTACCGGCCGTCGCGGTGGATCAGTTGGTCGGGCGGGCCGTCCTCGACGATGCGGCCATGCTCGAGGACCAGCACGCGGTCGGCGACCTCGACCGTCGACAGCCGGTGCGCGATGACCAGAGCGGTGCGATCGGCCAGCACCGTCTTCAACGCCCTCTGCACCATCCGCTCGCTCGGAATGTCCAGCGACGACGTCGCCTCGTCGAGGATCAGCACGGCGGGGTCGGCGAGGAATGCCCGCGCGAACGCGACCAGTTGGCGCTGACCCGCCGAGAGCCGGCCGCCCCGCTTCGCGACGTCGGTGTCATAGCCTTCGGGCAGTCCATCGATGAACCGGTCCGCTCCCACGGCTGCGGCCGCCGCGCGCACCTGTTCGTCGGTGGCGTCGGGTCTTCCGAATCTGATGTTGTCGGCGACGGTGCCCTCGAACATGAAGTTCTCCTGGGTCACCATCACGACGTGGCTGCGCAACTCGCTCTGCGACAGGTCTCGAAGGTCGACGCCGTCGAGCGTCACCGACCCCGACGTCGGGTCGTAGAACCGCGCGATGAGTTTGGCGATGGTCGTCTTGCCCGCGCCGGTCGTGCCGACCAGCGCGACGGTCTGCCCGGCAGGCACGGTCAGATTCAGGTCCGGCAATACCTCGCGGCCGGCCACATACGCGAAGTGCACATCGCGGAAGGCGACGTCCCCTCGGACCGATTCCAGTTTCACCGGATGCGCCGGATCCTCGATGCCAGGGCGCTCGGCCAGCACCCCGGCCAACTTCTCCAGCGCCGACGACGCCGACTGGAAGGTGTTGAAGAACTGGGAGATCTCCTGCATCGGCTCGAAGAACATCCGCAGGTACAACAGGAACGCCGCGAGCGTGCCGATCGTCATCTGCCCGTGCAGCACCCGGTAGCCGCCGTAGAGCAGCACCACTGCCGTGGTGACGTTGCCGACCAGCTTCACACCCGGCATGAAGATCGCCAGCAGCTTGAAGGTGCGCTCGTTGTCGCCGCGGTAGCGGTCGGCGATGTCTTCGAAGATCTCCTGATTGCGCGGCTCGCGGCGATACGCCTGCACGGCCTTGATGCCCGTCATGGTCTCGACGAACTGCACGATCACCAGCGCCGCGCTCTCGCGGACCTTGCGGTACGTCTTGGCCGACTCCTTGCGGAACCACCAGACCAGTCCCACCAGGATGGGGAACGCCGCCAGACACATCAGACCCAGCCGCACATCGAGCACGACGAGCAGGATCGACGTGCCGACCAGCGTGAGCACTGCGGTGATCAGGCTGTCGAAGCCGGTTTCGAGCATGTCCTGAATGGCTTCGACGTCGTTGGTCGATCGGCTGACGACGCGCCCTGAGGTGTAGCGGTCGTGGAAGGCGATGTCCAGACGCTGGAAGTGCCGGAACACCCGTCGGCGCAACTCGAGGAGCACCTTCTGGCCGATGCGTCCGGACCGGCGCAGGAAGAACATCCTGCTGACGGCCTGCACCACCACGACGACGCCCAGCGCGCCGACGATCGTCATCAGCGTGTGTGCGGGCCCGCCGTCGATGATCGGCGGGATGCCGTGGTCGATGCCACGCTGCACGAGAAGCGGAACCGACAGGCGCGCGGCGTTTTCCACCACGACGATCACGGCAAGGAATGCGACCGTCCACCGAAAGGGCCACAGCAGCGAGCCGAGCAACGCGCGTGCCTCGCGCCTGCGCGGCACCGCCTCGTCTATGGGCAGATCGTCACGCTGTTCGTCGAAGCGGCCGCGCCAACGGTCGACAGGCTGCTCGTCGGGATCCTCGGGGATGTCAACCCGAGTGGTGTCGGTCGCGGTCATCGGCCCTCGGCCTCGCTGGTGACGAACTCACGGTCCCGGGTTTCGCATGCCCGCTCGGTCGCCTCCTGCTCCTGATGGGCTTGGCCCAGCCGGTTCCGATTCTCGTCGTCCTCCCACGCGCACGCGCGCTCGACGCCGTCGTCGAGTTCGTCATCGGCGGCAAGCAGGTAGCGGTACTGCGGCACCGTCGCGAGGAGTTCCGAATGTGTGCCGACGTGTGTGATGGTGCCGTCCTGAAGCAACGCGACCCGGTCCGCGAGAAGAACGGTCGAAGCCCGGTTCGCGACGACGATGCCCGTCACCGAGTGCTCCTGCCCCGCTGCTCCTCGCGAGCGCAGAACACGCCGCAGCGCCTTCTCGACGAGGGCTTCGGTGTGCACATCGAGGGCGGACAGGGTGTCGTCGAGCACGAGGATCTTCGGCCCGGCGAGGATCGCCCTGGCCAGCGACAGCCGCTGGCGCTGGCCGCCGGACAGGCTCATGCCCTGTTCCCCGATCCGGGTGTCAAGGCCGAACGGCAGGTCGTACACGAACTGGGCGGCCGCGACGTCGATGGCCTGCGCCAGTTCATCGTCGGTCGCGTGCGGGCGGCCCAGCCGGAGGTTCTCGGCGACCGACATCGAGAACAGCGTCGGGTCCTCGAACGCGGTCGCCACGGCCTGTCGCAGCGCCGGCAGCGACAGTTCCCGGATGTCCTGGCCGTCGATGCGGATCTCGCCCTCGGTTACGTCGTACAGCCGCGAGAGCAGGCTGGCCAGCACCGATTTGCCGGATCCGGTTGCGCCGACGAGGGCCAGCGTCTCGCCGGGTTCCACCGTGACATCGACATGCCGCAGCGCCCAGTCATCGACCTTCGCATCGGGAAACCGGAATCCGACATCGACCAGTTCGAGCCGGCCGCCCTGTGGCGTCTGTGCCTCGGGCCCGTCGGTGATCTCGCGGGGCGCGTCGAAGATCTCGGCGATCCGGTTGGCGGCGGTGAACGACTCCTGCGTCATCGACAGCAGAAAGCCGAGCGAGGCGATCGGCCAGACCAGCGACAACATCATGGTGATGAAGGCGACGAGTGTGCCCATCGTGACGTAGCCGTGGCCTGCCGCGTAGGCGCCCAGGCCGAGCACGACGATCAGCGTCAGGTTCGGGATGATTTCCAGCAGCGTCCAGAACTTCGCCGACACAGTGACACGACGGACCTGCGTGTCGTAGAGGTGGGTGAGCTGTTCGTCGAACCGGTCGTAGACGTAGTCCTCCCGGCCGAACGACTTGACCACCCGCAGGCCGAGCGCGGACTCCTCCACGTGCGTCGCGACGTGACCCGACTGGTCCTGCGCCAACCGCGACAGCCGGGTGTATTCCTGCTGGAAGTGCAGCACCGTCGCGCCGATCGGCACGATCGAGATGAGCACGACAACACCCAGCGGCCAGTACATCGCCAGCAGGATCGCCGTCACGACGGTGATCTGGATGACGTTGAGCAGCAGGAAAACCATGCCGAACGACATGAACCGGCGAATAGTGCTCAGGTCGTTCATGATTCGCGACAACAGCTGCCCCGATTGCCAGCGACCGTGGAACGACATCGGCAGGATCTGCAGCCTGGCGTACAAATCCTTGCGGATGTCGGCTTCCACGCCCATCGTGCCGCGGGCCACCAGCCACCGACGGATGAACCACAGCACCGCCTCGGAGATGCCGATGCCCATCGCCGCCGCGCCGAGCACCCAGAGGCCGTGCTGATCCTGATGACGCACGGGCCCGTCGATGACCGCCTTGGTCATCAGCGGGATCGCCACGGTGGCAACGAGGCTCAGCAGCGCGACGGAGACCATCGCGATCCAGCGCACGCGGTACGGCATCAGATAGGGCAACAGCCGCCACAGATCCGAGCTGGTGCGCGTGCGAGCCGGGGGCCGCGCCACCGCGGGCGCCGAACGCATCGCGTCTACTTTAGGTTCAGTCAAAGTGATTCCAATTATCCGCTGAGCGGCAAATCAATATCGGTTGCTTCCAGGCTCTCACGCCGCGACGACATCCTCGGCGTCCGCTTGCTTACCGAACTGTGTCTCGTAGAGCTCCGCATAGCGCCCCCTCAGCGACAGCAGCTGCTCGTGGTCGCCGCGTTCGACGATGCGGCCGCCCTCGACGACGAGGATCGTGTCGGCCGCACGGACCGTCGACAGGCGGTGCGCGATCACGATGGAGGTCCGTCCGGCCAGCGCCTCGGCGAGTGCCTGCTGCACCGCCGCCTCCGAGGCCGAGTCCAGCGACGCGGTGGCCTCGTCGAGCACGACGACCCGCGATCGACCGAGCAGCAGCCGTGCGATGGTCAGCCGCTGGCGCTGGCCGCCGGAGAGCCGGTAGCCGCGCTCCCCCACCACGGTGTCGAGTCCGTCGGGCATCTCGCCGACGACGTCGGCCAGCCGGGCGCGATGCAGCGCCTGCCACAGTTCTTCGTCGGAAGCCTCGGGCGCGGCCAGCCGTAGATTCGATGCGATCGACTCGTGGAACAGGTGGCCGTCCTGGGTGACCATGCCGACCGTCTCCTTGAGCGACGCGAACGTCGCGTCGCGCACGTCTGACCCGTTGAGCCTGACGCCACCCGAATCGACGTCGTACAGCCGGGCCAGCAGCGACGCGATGGTCGACTTGCCTGCGCCCGACGAGCCGACGAGCGCGACCATTTCGCCGGGTTGCGCCGTGAACGAAATCCCGTGCAGCACCTCGTCTCCGCCACGGACTTCAGTCTCGCTGAGTTCCGCGACCTCTTCGAGGGACGCCAGCGACACCTTGTCGGCCGACGGGTAGGAGAACCGCACGTCGTCGAACTGCACCGATACCGGCCCGTCGGGCACCGGCACGGCATCCGGCTTCTCCTGGATCAGCGGATCGAGGTCGAGCACTTCGAAGACACGCTCGAAGCTGACGAGCGCGCTGGCGATCTCGACATGCGCGTTGGCCAGCGCCGTCAACGGCGAGTACAGCCGAGTCAGCAGCAGCGCCAGGGCGACGATCGCGCCGGTCTGCAGATGTCCGCCGATGGCCAGCACACCGCCGAGGCCGTACACCAGCGCCAGCGCCAGGGCCGACATCAGCGTCAACGAGTTCATGAAGACCGACTGCAACATCGCCGTGCGGATGCCGATGTCGCGGACCCGGCCGGCGCGGACCTCGAACTCGCGCGACTCGGCGGCCGGGCTGCCGAAGAGCTTGACCAGCGTGGCGCCGGGCGCGGAGAAGCGTTCGGTCATCTGGGTGTTCATCGTCGCGTTGTGGATGGCGGCTTCCCGGGACAACCGCGCCATGGTTCGGCCGATCCACCGGGCGGGCAGCAGGAACAGCGGCATCAGCACCAGCGACAGCAGCGTGACCTGCCAGGAGATCCTGAGCATGACGACCATTGTCAGCGTGAGGGTGACCAGGTTGGTGATGACGCCGGAGAACGTGTCGGAGAACGCGCGCTGCGCGCCCATCACGTCGTTGCCGAGCCTGCTCACCAGGGCGCCCGTGCGGGTACGGGTGAAGAAGGCGACCGGCATCCGCTGCACGTGGTCGAACACGGCCGTGCGCAGATCGAGGATCAGCCCCTCGCCGATCATCGACGACAGCCACCGGGTGACCAGCGATACGCCGGCCTCGGCGACGGCGACCGCGGCGATCACGGCGGCCAGCCACACCACCGCGCCGATCGCGCCGTTGCCGATCTCGTCGATCACCTTGCCGGCCAACAGCGGGGTGGCCAGACCAAGCAGTGCGCTGACCACGCTGACCGCCACAAAGACGCCCAGCCTGCGATGATGCCGTGCGGCGAAACGCCAGATGCGGCCGAGCAACCTGCGGTCAGCCAACGACCGCAGATCGCCGCCCTTGGCATGCGTCTGCCGGTACAACGTCTGTCGTGCGACCGTTTCAAAGCTCATGAATTCACCGTAAAACCTCAACAATGGATGAGGTCAACGACTTCCCGAGGGCGTCGAAGGCTAAACCGCGCCGGCTGTCCCCTCGGCGGGATCAGGCGCCACAGCAACCGACATTCTGCAGAGGAAGTGCGAGTGAAGGCCGCCAAAACGTCGATCGCTGGGGTTCCTGGTGTGGAGGCGACACCCCGGTGACGCTCGACCGCGCCGGCTGTCAGCCGCCCGTCACACCACTCCGAGGTAGCCGATCACGCCCGCAACGACCACAACGATCAACGGATTGATTCTGGTGAAGATGAAGATCGCCGTGCAGACGCCCGTCAGAAGGTAGGCCCGCCAGTCGTGATCGGCCGCCCGGCTCATCACGAGCGCGGTCGCCAGGATGAGGCCGACCGTCAGCGGCGCGAAGCCCTTCTCGACCGCGGCGCGGAGCCGTGACTTCTGCGCCTTCTGCCAGAACAGGGTGAGGACGTACACCAGGGTCGCGGCGGGCACGATCATGGCAACCGTCGCGACGACGCCCCCGACGATCGCGCCGGGAACACCGCCGACTTCGAGGCCCGCGCCGTAGCCGACGAGCGCGACGATAAGGATGCTCGGCCCCGGCGCGGCCTGGGAAATCGAGAACACGTCGGCGAACTGGGAATCGGTCAGCCAGTGATGTCCACGGACGGCCTGCATGTGCATCTCGGGCAGCACCGCGTTCCCTCCGCCGATCGACAGCAGCGAAAGCGACGCGAACAACCCCGCGAGTTGCAGATACGTGCTCACGCCGCGCGCCTTCTCGGCCACGCCCACAGCAGGGCGAGCGGAGCCACCATCGCAAGGGTGACCGGAAGCGGCCACCGCACAAGGCCGTTGAGCACGAAGCACGCCAGCGCCAGCAACACCGGCACCACCGAGGTGAGGCACTTGCGCCCGGTCTGGATCACCATCGCGATGGTCAGCGCCACGGCCGCCGCCGACGCGCCGTGCAGCACGCTCTTGACCGCGGGCACCTCCTTGAAGCGGAAGTAGATGAAGCCCATCAGCAGCACGAACACCAACGGCATCAGCGTCAGACCGAGCAGCGAAGCCAGCGCGCCGGGAACGCCCTTCATCTTGGTGCCGACGAACACCGCCATGTTCACCTGGTTGGCGCCGGGCAGTATCCGGCACATCGTCATGGCGCTGAGGAACTCTTCCTCACCCATCCACTGCTTCTCGACCACCAGCACTTCCCGCGACCACGCCGACAGCCCGCCGCCGAACGACGCGAGCGCTATGTGGTTGAACGTCCAGGCCAATTCGAACAGGGAGACTTCCCCGCGCTCCGCGTCGACTGGGCTTTCGCTCACTCGTGGATTAGGTCTTCGTCGTGCGGGAAGTCGTCCTCGTGGTGATGGGCCGCCTCGAGAGGATCCGGTGCGTCGTAGTGATGTGACAGTTCCCAGTCGGAATCGAAGACCTGCTTCAACCGGCCCACGAGGGCGGGATCGTCGGTCATGATGCCCAGTTCGCGGCGCAGATCGAATGCGCTCCTGTCGATATTCATCGAACCGACCAGCGCCTTGGTGTCGTCGACGATGATCAGCTTCGCGTGCACGCGCAGGTTCTTCTGCTTATGAACCTTTGCCCCGAACCGGCGCAAAGTGCGCAATGACGCGAACGTATCGAGAATGTCCCATTCGCTTATGCCGTGTTTACCGCCGCACAGCACATGCACTTTGACACCCCGATCGGCCGCCGCGGCGAGCCTTTCGAGAATGACCGCGTCGACGAATTTGGGGTGCTGCACATGGAGCCGATGCTCGGCCAGATCAATGAATTGCGCCATGTGGTAGCGCGAATTGGAGTTGCTCCACAGCAGGCCCTCCCATGCTCCGCAGTCCCAGTCGAGGTGGTTCCAGTCGGCGTTGAAGACCTCGACGATCTGAGCCACGTGCAGGGGGTTGTAGGTGATCACGCCGTAGTCGCGGGTCAGGGTGAAGTATTTGTCGCAGAGGTTGAATGTGGCTACCAGCGCGGCCTTTTCGTCGACGACGATGGACTTCTCGTGCGTCACGTAGAACTTCGAGCTGGCCCATTGCACAGCTATTCCAGCGCCAAGGAATTGCTCGTAGGTCTCGTCGTTGGCGCGGTCGCCCCCCGAGCGTTTGGCGTTGAGCATGACGCGGACATCGACGCCCGCATTCTTTCTGCCGATGACGGCAGCGATCAATTTCGGCTCGGTGAATGTGAATTGCTTGATCAAGAGTGAGTTTTCGGCCGAATTGATGAATTTGAAGACCGGCTCCACACCGTCGTCGGGCTCGACGATCAGATGAGGAGAGAGCGGCAGCATGGTGTCGCGATGCTAACACCGCGACAATGACGTTGCTTTGCTATCGGATGAACGTTGCGGGCACCGTGACATGGCGGTGACGGGACCGCAGCACAGGTGATAGCAGGGCCGTCTCGCGCCTATCCCATTCGCAGGCTTTCATCAGGCAAGATGTCGGGCATGGACAGTGGTGCTGTTTCGCCCCGAGTGCTCGTTGTCGACGACGACGACGACGTGCTCGCGTCCCTGGAGCGTGGTCTGCGGCTGTCCGGATTCGACGTCTCGACGGCGAAGGACGGCGCCGAGGCGCTGCGCAGCGCGACCGAGACCAGGCCTGATGCGATCGTCCTCGACATCAACATGCCGGTGCTCGACGGCGTCAGCGTCGTCACGGCGCTGCGCGCGATGGACAACGACGTCCCGGTCTGTGTGCTGTCGGCCCGCAGCTCGGTCGACGACCGGGTCGCCGGTCTCGAGGCGGGGGCCGACGACTATCTGGTCAAGCCGTTCGTGCTGGCCGAGCTGGTGGCGCGGGTGAAGGCGCTGCTGCGACGCAGGGGCGCGACGGCGACGTTCTCGTCGGAGACGATCTCCGTCGGCCCGCTCGAGGTAGACATCCCGGGCCGACGGGCCCGCGTCAACGGCGTCGACGTCGATCTGACCAAGCGCGAATTCGACCTGCTGGCCGTGCTGGCCGAGCACAAGACCGCCGTGCTGTCGCGGGCTCAGTTGCTGGAGCTGGTCTGGGGCTACGACTTCGCCGCCGACACCAACGTGGTCGACGTGTTCATCGGCTACCTCCGCCGCAAGCTGGAGGCCAACGGCGCGCCGCGGCTACTGCACACCGTTCGCGGCGTGGGGTTCGTGCTAAGGACGCAGTGATGTGGGGCACCGCCCGCTTGCGCGACGCTCGCGCGAAGAACCGAAAGCCGTAGTCCGATGACTCCGCTGTCCCGGTTCCTCACCCGAACCCCTTCGCTGCGCACCCGCGTGGCGTTCGCGACAGCCATCGCCGCGGCGATCGTGGTCGGCATCGTCGGCACGGTCGTGTGGATCGGCATCACCAACGACCGCAAGGAACGCCTCGACAGGCGGCTCGACGAGGCCGCCGGATTCGCGATCCCGTTCCTACCGCGCGGGCTCGACGAGATCCCCAAGTCGCCCAACGATCACGACGCCGTCATCACTGTCCGCAAGGGCGAGCAGGTGACCTCGAACTCCAAGGTGGTTCTCCCCCAGCTGCCCGCCGGCTATGCCGACACGGACGTCAACGGGGTGCGCTACCGGGTGCGCACCGTCGAGATCCGCGTGCCGGAGCCGATGTCGGTGGCCGTCGGCGCCACCTACGACGCGACCATCGCCGACACCAACAACCTTCACCGCCGTGTCTTGATCATCTGCTCCCTGGCGATCGGCGCGGCGACGTTCGCAGGGTGGTTGCTCGCCGCCTTCGCGGTTCAGCCGCTGAAGCGGCTGGCGCAGCAGACCCGCCAGATCGATGCGGGGGATGCCGCGCCAGACGTCGAAGTGCGCGGCGCCTCCGAAGCCGTTGAGATCGCCGAGGCGGTCAAGGGCATGCTGCAGCGCATCTGGAACGAGCAGGACCGCACCAAGGCGGCGCTGGCCTCGGCGCGCGACTTCTCGGCGGTGTCGGCCCATGAACTCCGCACTCCGTTGACCGCGATGCGCACCAACCTCGAGGTGCTGTCCACCCTTGACCTGCCCGACGAGCAACGCAAAGAGGTCATCAACGACGTCATCCGGACGCAGTCCCGTGTCGAGGAAACACTCGGCGCGCTGGAGCGCCTGGCGCAGGGCGAACTGTCGACCTCAGATGATCACGTGCCGGTCGACATCGCCGAACTGCTCGACAGGGCGGCACACGATGCGATGCGCGTCTACCCGGATCTCGACGTGTCGCTGGTGCCCGAGCCGACCGTCATCATCCTCGGGTTGCCCGCCGGTCTGCGGCTGGCGGTGGACAACGCGATCGCCAACGCGGTCAAGCACGGCGGCGCCACCCGGGTGCAGCTGTCGGCGGTGAGTTCCCGCGCGGGCGTCGAGATCGCGATCGACGACGACGGTGTCGGCATTCCCGAAGAAGAGCGCGACGTCGTGTTCGAACGATTCACAAGAGGCTCGACGGCTTCGGTCTCGGGCTCGGGCCTCGGCCTGGCGCTGGTGGCACAGCAAGCCGAATTACACGGCGGCACAGCGTCGTTACAGTCCAGTCCGCTCGGCGGCGCGCGGCTGCTGCTGCGGCTGCCCGGGCCGCGGTAGCACTACTCCTCCTCGCGCTGCGATTTACGGCTGTCCCAGCGGTTGGAGCCGGCCCGCTTGGCGGAGTTCTCGTCGCCTCGGCTGCACCGCCGGCTCCCGCACCCGCTGCCAGGGTCGCGTACTCGGGCACCTCCCGCTTCACCCGTCGAATGACCAAGAACAGCGTCAGCACAAGGCCGAGTACCACAACCACCCGATGACGAAATCCATGTCCGATCTCCCTAGCTGAGGTTGATGTCGACTCGGCGGTTTTGCGCCCTGCCCGCGGGTGTGTCGTTCGGAGCGACCGGCTGGGATGACCCGACACCCTTCGAGGTGACGCGGTCGCTGGTGACACCTTGCGAAATAAGGTTATCCGCAACGGCTTTGGCCCGGTTGCTGCTCAGCGGGATATTGACCGCGCTCATTACCGCTGTTGTCGGTGTGACCGACCAGCGCGACCTGCGGTCCGGCCAAAATCTGCCGCCGCACCAGTTAGCGGACATCCAAGAGGTCGATCATGAAAATCAAAGTCTTGCCCGACAATCGGTGTCCCGAGCCCGCCGGTCCGTACGCCTGCTCGGGCGGGATGATGAGCCGGCGGCGGCCGCCGACCCGCATGCCGGGGATACCGTCCTGCCATCCCTGGATGAGCCCCCGCAGCGGGAACTCGATGGACTCGCCGCGATTCCAGGAGCTGTCGAACTCCTCGCCGGTGTCGTATTCCACTCCGACATAGTGCACAGTCACCGCTGCGCCCGGCACAGCCTCGGCGCCCTCGCCGACCACCACATCGTCGATGACCAGCTCAGTCGGTGCGGGGCCGTCGGGAAATTCAACCTCAGGTTTAGTCGCCACGATGGGCCAGGTTACGCCCCATTCGAGGTGAATTCGTGCGCACAGCGGGCACACTGGAGCGATGGCACCCGAAAACAATCCGCTGGCCCGCATCCACGAACTCGTCGAGGAGGAGCGGGAACTGCGCGACCGCTTACTGCGAAAAGAGATCAGCGCGGACGAAGAACACGCGCGCCTGCGTGCCCTCGAGGTGCAGTTGGACCAATGCTGGGACTTGCTTCGGCAGCGCCGCGCGTTGCGGGAAACCGGCCGTGATCCTCGCGAAGCAAAGGTGCGTCCACCGGACGAGGTCGAGGGCTACCTCAATTGATCACCGATCCGCGGTCCGACGTCGTCATCGTCGGCGGTGGACACAACGCACTGGTCGCCGCGGCCTATCTTGCGCGCGCCGGGCGTCCGGTGCGCGTCCTCGAGCGCCTCGACCATGTGGGCGGCGCAGCCATATCGGCGCATGCATTCGAGGGTATCGACGCCCGGCTGTCCCGGTACTCGTATCTGGTGAGCCTGCTGCCGCGACGGATCATCGAAGACCTCGGTGTCCGTCTGCGGCTGGCACGGCGCCGATACTCGTCGTACACACCCGATCCAGCCAACGGCGGCCGAACCGGCCTGCTGGTGGGCCAGAATTCGACGTTCGGCGCCGTCGGGGCGGAAGGCGATGCCGAGCCGTTCGCCGAGTTCTACCGCCGTGCCCGGATCGTCACCACCCGCCTGTGGCCCACCATGACGGCGCCGCTCAAATCCAGGGCCGACGCGTTGAAGCACGTGCTGGCGGGCGGTGAACCCGGCGCCGAAGAGGTGTGGGAGACGTTGATATGCCGCCCGATCGGGCGCGCGATCACCGAGGCCGTCGACAGCGATCTGGTCCGCGGGGTGATGGCCACCGACGCGTTGATCGGCACGTTCGCCCGTCTCGACGATGCGTCGCTGCAGCAGAACATCTGCTTTCTGTATCACTTGTTGGGCGGCGGCACCGGCGAGTGGGATGTGCCCATCGGTGGAATGGGCGCGGTGAGTGGAGCGCTGGCCGCGGCAGCCAGCGGCTTTGGTGCCGAAATCACCACCAACGCAGAGGTTTACAGGATAGATCCTGATGGTGAGGTGTGTTACCTGCTCGACGGCCAGGAACACCGTGTGCATGCCGACCACATTCTGGCGGGTGTGACACCGACGGTGCTGGCGGAGTTGGTCGGCGACCCGGCGCCGTCCGCAGCGCCGGGTGCCCAGGTGAAGGTGAACCTGTTGTTGCGACGTCTACCGCGACTTCGAGACGACACCGTCACGCCCGAAGAGGCTTTCGGCGGCACCTTCCATATCAACGAGAACTACAGCCAACTCGAGGCGGCATACTCACGCGCGACGACCGGCTCCATACCCGACCCCTTACCGTGCGAGATCTACTGTCACTCGCTGACCGATCCATCCATCCTGTCCGATGAACTGCGAGCGTCCGGCACACAGACCCTCACGGTCTTCGGGCTGCACGCGCCGCATGACCTGGCGGCCGGCGCGGATCCCGATCGACTGCGGGAAGACCTGACATCGGCGGTACTGCATTCGCTCAATTCCGTTCTGGCCGAACCGATCCAAGATGTATTGATGGAGGACACGTCGGGTCGGCTGTGTATCGAGGCCAAGACTACTCAGGATCTGGAGAAGATTCTGGGCATGACGTCGGGCAACATCTTCCACGGCTCGTTGAACTGGCCGTTCGTCGAGGACGACGAACCACTGGACACGCCCGCCCGTCGCTGGGGCGTGGCGACCGAGCACGATCGAATTCTGTTGTGCGGCTCGGGTTCACGTCGCGGCGGAGCGGTGTCCGGCCTCGGCGGCCACAGTGCGGCGATGGCGGTGCTGGAGAGCTGAGTTCCCCCCGTACCCGCGGGCCCTACCGCCGGCGGCACCGCGACCGTGCGCGTTTGCGCCCGACACGCCGCGATAATGTGGCACTCTGCGCACGCTCGCGACGTTAGGGCATCTCCGTGGCCCACTTCATGTGGCCCTCGAAGCCGAGCTCGTTTGCCATGGCGCGGTAGCGGTCTCGCAGCTCGCGGTAGGCGGCGTCATCGCCCCGCGCTTGGGCGAGCAGAGTGCGGAGCCGGAGTACGTAACAGTCGCGCGTGGCCCAGGCGGTACCGGACCGTAGCGCTGCCAATCGCTCGATTGCCGCCTCGGCTTCTGCGAGGTCGTCGTTCGTGCACCGTGCGAGCAGCGCCTCTACCAGGGTGCTGGTGCCGGCGTCGGCATTGAAGAAGTCGCAGGTCCTGAACACGTCGTCGAGACCGCTCCGCGCGCGCACCACAGCGCCATCGAAGTCCCCTTGAGCACCTAGCCGTCGTGCCTGGTAGAGCTCCATGCCGGGGACTGCATTCATGGCATAGTGTTCCC
>NZ_JAVHWR010000085.1:0-2739 GCF_032159565.1 Mycobacterium sp. | reverse complement strand
GCGCGCCGCTGCCCAACCTGGGCCGGCTGTCACGATCTATCCTCAATTCGTTCGTGCCCCAGAAGCAACGGGTCCAACAGCAGGCGGGAGTGGCGCCCCCGCCCGCTCCTCCGGCAGTTCCCGACGCTGCCGGAATCGCTGCGCCCGCGCCGCCTGCTCCCGCACCCGGTGCTGCACCCGCGCCTGCGCCCGGCCCGCCGCCGGGAACGTCGCTCGTGGGCTGGGTGACCGGACCACAGAGCCCCAACGACACCATCAAGCGTTTCGCGATCACCGGGACCGACCTCGGAATCATGTGGGACAACGGCGATCCCGGGAACAACCAGGTGCTGATGGCCTTCGGCGACACCATCGGCTACTGCAGTGTGCGCGGCAGGCAGTGGCGGTACAACACGATGTTCCGCACGAACGACCGCGCACTGTCGAAGACGGTCAGCATTCCGAACGGCGTGGTGAACAACCAGTACTCCGGCTCGCCGCTGTGGGCGCCCGCGCTGTCCAAGCAGGTCATCAACAGCATCAAGTTCGCGCCGTCGGAGACGGGCATCATCCCCACCTCCGGCATCGCGGTCGGGAAAACGCAGTACATGAGCTTCATGTCGATCAGGAGTTGGGACGCCCCGGGTTCGTGGACGACGAACTTCTCGGCCATCGCGGTGTCGCCCGACAACGGCGAGCATTGGGGCGTCTATCCCCAGAGTGTCCGGCCTGCATCGGGGGACGCGACGCCGCGAGTCCCGTATGTTCCCGGCGGGGAGAAGTTCCAAGTCGGCGCGTTCCTCAAGCCCGGCGACGGATACCTCTACTCATATGGCACACCGTCGGGACGCAGCGGGCCCGCGTTCGTGTCGCGAGTTCCGCAGGGCCTGGCGCCCGAGCTGAGCCGCTACGAGTACTGGGACGGCGGCAACTGGGTCCCGCAAAACCCGGGAGCCGCACAGCCGGTGATCCCCGCCCCGGTGGGTGAGATGTCAGTGCAGTACAACACCTATCTCAAGCAGTTCCTGGCCCTCTACTGCAACGGCAACAACGATGTGGTGGCGCGGACGGCGCCTGCTCCGCAGGGACCATGGGGTCCCGAGCAGCTGCTGGTCGCGTCGCAGGATTTCCCCGGCGGCATCTACGCGCCGTTACTGCACCCGTGGTCGACGGGCAAGGAGATCTATTACAACCTTTCGCTGTGGTCGGACTACAACGTGATGCTGATGAAGACGGTGTTGCCGTAGACCAACAGGTTCAGATCCTCGAAATCTGCACAAGGATCGTCGCCTCGACGCGATCACAGCCCTGACGCAGAACCCGGCAACCTCACACTGCCGATAGAAAATCTTCTCACTCACAAAAGGGAGTCTGGCTTCCCCGCGATTACCAGCGCACGGTTGGCTCACGACGATTGAGCCATGACCAACTTCGTGCCCACCGCCCTCGCCGCAGCGGGCAATCGGATTCAGCGCCCTGATGATCGGCGCGCCTGCCTCGCACGCAAACGAGAAGTCGGACTGCGAAAGCAAAGGCGGCACGTACAGCGAGACGACCATCGTCGACAGCGGAACCGGCGAAACCGGCACCAGTTACAGCTGCTGCGTCAAAGACGCCAAGACTAAAACCACCAGCTGCACGAACACGACTGTCGCTGCGGCCGAGAACTGGCAGCCGGCTCGGCCTAGTCATCGCGTTCCCTCGAGGTGCTGAACGCCGCACCGCAGATCGAGCAGGCCCGGTAGGTCACCGCATCATCTACGGCCGTCACCATCGAGCGGGTTGGCCGCGATCCGCTCGGCGGCATCGTTCGCCACCGACGAGGCGGCGGCGCTGCCCGGCTTGCGCTTCGCCTGGTCCTGGAAGCAGGCCAGGAACTCCGCGCCGAAGCCGAGCCGCGGATAGCGCGCGAGAACGTCTGCTCGCGCCTCAGGCGGGAACTCCTCCGCGTGGCGTCCTGCGACGTCCCAGGCGGTTGCGACCTGCAGAAGGTGGGATTCGGGGTCGACGGCCGCAGGCACGTCGTCGCGCATGTGCAGCACGATGATCTCCATGGCTCTGCCCGCCCGGCCGACCGGCCAGCCGGCCGCCACGCTGAAGACCCAGGCCAGATCTCCCCCGGCGTTTTCGAACGCCAATCTGTGACTGTCGAACGGCTCGGTGAGCCCGATGTCGTGGAGCAGCGCAGAGACGTAGTACAGCTCGTCGTCGAAGTCGATGCCGTGCGCTGCGGCGCAATTCGCTCCCCAGAGATACGAGCGGAGGCAGTGATTGAGCAACGCGGGCGAGTAGAACCGGTTGGCTACCGTGAGCGCAGCCTCGGCCGCGTCAGTCGCAGGGAACATCTTCCTACCATCCGTCACGCGGTCGCCGAATGGAATGTGTTGATCTGCCCGTGCGCGAGGTGGCCGCGCAACGGGGATCAAGATGGCGGTGGCGGAGGGATTTGAACCCTCGGACGGGGGTTACCCGTCACACGCTTTCGAGGCGTGCTCCTTAGGCCGCTCGGACACGCCACCGTGTGGCAGCGTACCGAACAACGAGCGGTCTACTCCAATCGCTGCCGCGCGAAGAACACCTCCAGCGGCGCCGCGCACTCCTCAGCCAGCACTCCGCCGACGACTGCGGGCCGGTGCGTCAGCCTGCGGTCGCGCACCACGTCCCACAGCGAGCCGACCGCCCCGGTCTTGGGCTCCCACGCCCCGAACACCAGGCGCGATACCCGTGCCATCACCAGCGCACCGGCGCACATCGTGCACG
>NZ_JAVHWR010000077.1:0-19329 GCF_032159565.1 Mycobacterium sp. | reverse complement strand
GCCTCCCCGTCAGCCAAGTGCCAATCGATATTCGGGTCGTCGAAGTCCATCCGGAAGATCGCATTGCTCTCCGGCTCAGGGTGATTCGACAAACCGTACTCGACCTCGCGGCGCTGAGCGTGCACCGGCACCTTGCCCGCGAACAACTTCAGACCCCCGGCGTGGTCGACGTGCAGGTGAGACAACCCGACGAGGTGGATGTCGTCGATGTCGACGCCGATGTCGGCCAACGACTCCTCGATCGGTTCTCCCGGGCCGGGCAGCACCGGCTGGTACTCGACGCTGGGGAAGTATCGTCGGCGCAGTGCGGGATCGCGGATCAGCGCGGTGTTGAAACCTGTGTCGAGTAGTACCCATCCCCCGTCTGTCTGCAGAAGTACACCGGGCACGGGCTCCCTCATCCGCAGCTCGGGTGAACTGCCGTACACCGAAACGGATTTCGGCAGCTCCTCCCAGCCGAGTGTCAGCAGGATGATCCTGCGGACGCCGCGCTTTCTCACCAGTACCGCCATCAGCCCACCGAGAGCGCGGCCAGTCGCAGCGAGTTCGGGTTCGTCACGACATGGGACTGTTCGACACCCTTGAGCCACGGCTGAGCGACCATGAAGTCGTTGACGTTGGCGATGTTCAGCCAGCAGCCGGTCTTGACCGCTTCGAGGCCTGCCGTCGAGTAGTCGGCTTGTGAACCGGTCGGGAGGCCCTTGGCCAACGCCGCGGTGACCGGCGGTGCCGAGCACCCGAAGAAGTTCAGTCCACCGTCGGCGTCCCAAGAGATGTGACCCCAGGTGTACGGCGACGGTGCGTCTGGCCACCCGAGATACGCCATGATCTCCGGTGCGGACTGCGCGTCGGAACCGATCCAGCCATAGATCTCCGACGTCGGATAGGCCTGCACCTTAGCGTTGAGTCCCGCGGCCGCCAGCTGCGTTTGCAGCAGGTTGCTGATCAACTGGTTGTCCGGGTTGGAAGAGTCGTATCCGATGGTGACGGACTTCTGGTCGGGCGGCAATCCCGCCGCCACGGCAGTCAATACCGAGGGGTCGTGCGGGACGGATTGCTTCCCGAACTCCGGCGGCATCATGTTCGACGGATAGATCTGATCGGCCTTCTCGCCACGTCCAAAGTAGGTCTGCTTGACTAGTTCGTCCACGTCGACCGCCTGCATGACGGCGTTGCGATTCTTGGCGTCGGTCATCATCCCCTTGCGCGGGTTGATGTAGAGGTAGTTCGACATCATCGTGGGCAACGAGTAGTGCGCGTACTTGGTTTCGTTGAGGTACTGGCCCACCGCGGAGGACGGCAGGTCGTGCATGATCGCGGCGATCTGACCGTTGTTGAACTGCAGCTGCTGCGCCGAAACATCGGTGATCACCGGCATCTCCACCTTCTCGAAGTAGGGCTTGGCGCCCCAGTAGTCCGCAAACGCGGCGAGCTCGTACTTCGAGCCCACCTCCGCAGCCGTCAGCGTGTACGGGCCGGTCCCTAGGTCGTGATTGGTCAGATAGGTCTGCGCGTTGTCGCTGCCCGCGTTCTTCTTCAGACCCTCGGGGCTCAAGATCCGAGGCCCGTAGGGGCACGCCAGATAGTCGAGGAACGCCGAGTTCGGAGCCTTGAGCGTGATGGTGACGTCGTAATCTCCCTGCGTGGTCACCGATTCGACATCCGTGACCATGTAGGCGGGGCCTTGGTTGACCGCGGCCCGTCGGTCGAACGAGGCCTTGACCGCTGCCGACGTGAACGGCGTGCCGTCGTGGAACTTTACGCCCTGGCGCAACTTCAGGGTGAACACCTTGTTGTCGGGCGACGCCTTCCACTCGGTGGCCAGGAGCGGTTCCAGTTCAGCCCTGTCGGTATCCGCCTTGTATTGCAGCAAACCCTCGTAGATGTTGGTGGTCAGGAGGAGACCCTGTCCTGCGTAGTAGATGTCGGGATCGGGCGGTTGGCCGGGGTCCTGCAGGAACGACAGGTGGAGGATCTTGTCCGTGGGTGCCGCGTTGGGCGCCCCGCCGCCGGATTCCGAACCGCTGCAACCGCTGAGCGTGAGGGCCGCCACTGCGCCGACGACGGCCACGGTCTTCAGTCGTTTGATCATCGTGCGGCTCCTTCGAGAACGGGTGCGGGACTTGTGAGTTCGGCGAACGCACGCAGAATCTCATCGGTGGTGCGCAGGGCACCGGTTTGCAGATACTCCATCGCGTCGAGCGCGGCGTCATGGCGATACTGCGACGAGCCGCCGACACAGTCGGTGACCACCCGCACATAGAAGTCGCGCTGGTGCGCATCGGCGAACGTGTAGTGCACGCACACGTCGGTGAGACCGCCGACGAGGATCAGTGTCGATGCCTTCAGCCCGCTCAGCACGATCTCGAAATCCGTTCCGATGAAACCGGAATAGCGGCGCTTGACGATGTGAAACTCGCCGGGCCCGGGACGAAGGGTGGGCTCGAGGTCGGTGCCGGGCTGACCTTCCACGCAGTGCACACCCTCGGTGCCGTCGAGTTCGCGCCCGAAATCCACACCGCTGGGCCGGTGCACCTCCTGGAAGAACACCACGGGTACTCGCGCCGCGCGCGCGGCGGCCACCAGGCGCTCGGCCAGGACGACGCGCTCGGCGTGACCGGGCATCACAGGAATTCCCGCGTCGTCTGCCGACATGCCGCCGCCGACTTGGATGTCGACCACGACCAGAACGGGATTGCCCACGATGAGTGGCTGTTTCGGCACCTAACCTCCTGTGACTGCGATGCGTGGATCGGCTGCCGCCTGAAGCAGGTCGACTGCCGTGTTGATGAACACGTACAGCGCGCCGAGCATCAGCGTGACCCCGGCGATCGCGGGAAAGTCGGCGACCGGGATGCTCTGCGCGATGTACTGCCCGATGCCCGGCCAACCGAACACCTGCTCGACGACCAGCACCCCCGAGAACATCAGGCCCACTTGCAGGCCCGTCATCGACAAGGCACCGCCGACGGAGTTACGCAGCACGTGTCGCGACATGATCTGACCCTCGGACAGCCCCTTCGCCCGGGCGGTACGCGCGTAGTCGCTGTCGCTGTCGCCGAGCAGGCTGCTGCGCAGCACCCTGCCGATCGCGACCGCAGGCCCGATGGCGATGACGAACGCGGGCAGGATCAGGTGGTGCAGGGCGTCGGCCACGACGTCGAAGCGACCGTGCAGCAGGCCGTCGATTGTCAGCAGACCGGTCGGTCCGGTCGGCGGATTGGCGATGCCGATGCGTCCGTTGGCCGGAACCCAGCCCAGCTTCTGATAGAAGATGATCAGCCCGAGGATCCCCAACAGGAACATCGGTGCCGATGCCCCAGTGAACAGAATCGCCCGCAGCGCACCCGCACCGCGCCACTTCAGCGTCGTGCTGAAGGCCAGCACCACAGCCAGCAGCAGTGCAATACCGATTCCGTAGAGGGCGAGTTCCAGTGTGGCGGGGAAGAAGTCGCTCAGATCCGATGCAACCGGATGGCGGGTCCGGTAGGAGGTGCCGAGGTCGCCGGTCACCGCGCCCGTGAGATAGTTCCAGAACTGCACCGCTATCGGTTCATTGAGCCCGAGTGCCGCGCGCCGCTGCGCCACCGCCTCCGCAGAGGCCTGAGCGCCCAGCTGCGCCTTGACGGGATCGAGCGGCGAGATGTGCGCAAGCAGGAACATCACCGCGGTCAGCGCGATCAAGATCGCGACCATCGCACCCAAGCGGGTCGCCACGAACGCCTTCATTGCAGCCCTTTGCCTAGCTTGTCTTCATCAGGTTGCGCAGGCAGTCGCCTGCGATGTTGCCGACCAGCGCGAGCACCAGCACACCGAGACCGGGCATCACGGGAACCCACCACTGCTGCAGGAAGTAGCTGAGATTGCGCGCCGAGTCGGCGCCCAGTTCAGGCGCGGGTTGGGACTGCCCGAGACCAAGGAACGACAGCGCCGCCAAGGTCAGGATCAACGTGCCGAGATCGAGGCTTGCGGCCACCAAGGCGTTCGGGACCGCCCCCGGCAGAAGATGACGGCCGGCTAGCCGAATGTGGCTGACTCCAGCGAGTTTCGCCGCCTCGACGTGCGGGCGCGCGGCCAGTCGGGCCACCTCACCGCGCACCAGCCGGGCGTAGAACGGCCACCACACGATCGACACGGCGATCAGCGTGTGCGCGAAGCTGGGTCCGAGTGCGGCGACCACCGCGATCGCGAGCACCGGTGCGGGCAGCGACAGAAACCCGTCGGTGATCCGCATCAGCAACGAGTCCAACCACCCGCCCGCCGTGCCCGCGATCACTCCGACCAGTCCGCCGATGAACAGTCCGACAGCCACCACGACGAGAGCGGCGAACCAACTGGACCGCACACCGAACAGGACCCGGGAGAGGATGTCGCGACCGACACTGTCGGTGCCGAGCAGGAAACCGCCCTTGCCGGGCGCCTGCAGGGGCATCCCGACGGGCAGCAGCGGATCGTGTGGCGCCAGCACCGGCACCGCGACCGCGATCACCGTGACGACGATGACGAGCGAGAAGCCGATCCAGTTGACCGTGTCCGACCCGAACCGCGGCATCGACAGCGGGCGCGCACGCTCACGTGCCAGCGGTGGGGCGGGTAGTGCGACGGCCATCAGCCCACCTTCTGTTCGATGCAGGCCACCTGGTGCGGGTTGCCGGGAGTGCCTTCCAACCGGACGTCGAGCTTGACGTCACTGCAGGTGTCGACCGCGTCCGGGCAGCGCGGGTGAAACGGGCAGCCCGTCGGCGGCGACAGCGGACTGGCGGGTTCGCCTGCCAGCACCCGGGATTCGCGGCCGAGGTCGGGGATCGAGTCGACGAGCGCCCGTGTGTAGGGATGCGTCGGCGCGCCGATGACCTGTTCAGCAGGACCGATCTCGACGATGCGGCCGAGGTACATCACGGCGATCCGGTCGGCCACCACACGGGCGACCGAAAGGTCGTGCGTGACGAATACCACGGACATGTCCAGGCTGCGCCTCAGGTCCCCGATGAGGTTGAGTACCGACGCCGCCAGCGAAACATCGAGCGCGCTGGTGGGTTCGTCGCACAGCAGCACCGACGGCGGCACGACGGTCGCGCGGGCCAACGACACCCGTTGCCGCTGGCCGCCGGACAGCTGGCCGGCCCGCGACTTCGCGATATCCGGAGACAGACCGACACGCTCGAGCACCTCGGCAACGGCGTCGCGTCGCGCGGCGCGCGCCACCCCGCTGCCGCGGAGCCGTTCGGCGATGAGCTCCCCCACCGACATCCACGGCGTCAGCGATGCCCCTGCATCCTGGAAGACCATCTGCGGGCGCTGCTCGCCCGCCAGCTGAACCGACCCCCACGTGGGCTTCTCCAGACCCGCGATGATCCGCAGCAGCGTCGACTTGCCCGAGCCGCTCTCGCCGACCAGCGCGACCGATTCGCCATGACCCACACGCAGCGAAACGCCGCGCAGCGCTTGCAGTTTGCCGTGGTTGCCCGTCGAGCGGCTGAACCAGCGCTTGGCCACCGAAAACGTCTTGGTGACATCGCGCATGACCACCGAAGGGGGCTCCTCGTCGTGGTCGGCGGCCTGTTCGGGAAACGGTTGGCTGATGTTCGTCGACTTCGTGCCCATCTCGCCGGCAACCTTGTCGAGCCCAAAGATGCATGCGCTCACCCGATCGGCCGCAACAGCGATCGGATCGGGCGGTGTCTTCGAGCAGTCCTCGGCGGCAAGCGCGCACCGCGGCGCGAACGCACAGCCCGGCAGCGGCGTCACCGGGCTGGGGACCGTCCCTGCCAGGGCCGCCAGCTGGCGGTCTCGGTGGGTGTCGAGCGTGAGGCGCGAGCGCAAGAGTCCGTGTGTGTACGGGTGGGCGGGGGTTTGCAGCACGGCCGCCGTGGGACCGATCTCGGCGATCCGGCCGGCATACAAAACCGCGATGCGGTCGGAGATCTGCGCAGCCACGCCGAGGTCGTGGGTGATCAACAGGATGCTGCAGCCGATTTCGTCACGCAGTCGCCGCAGCAGCCTAAGCACTTGGGCCTGCACCGTTACGTCCAGCGCGGTGGTGGGCTCGTCGGCGATGATGAGTTCCGGGTCACCCGCGACTGCGATGGCGATCATGACACGCTGCCGCAGGCCACCGGACAGTTCGTGCGGGTACGCCCGCATCCTGCGCTTGGGCTCCGGGATGCCGACGGCGGTGAGCAGTCGCAAAGCTTCCGCGTCAGAGCCCGCCGCCTCGGCGACCTGCTTGCCGATCCGCATCGTCGGGTTGAGCGAGGACATCGGGTCCTGAAACACCGCGCCGAGATCGAGCGCACGCACCTTGCGCAGCGCCTTCGCGCCGCCGCGCACCATGTCTGCGCCGGAGACGCATACCGCGCCTTCGATGTGGGCAGCCGCAGGAAGAAGCCCGAGGACGCTGAATCCCAATACGCTTTTGCCGGAACCCGATTCGCCCACCAGTCCCAGGATTTCGCCTGCCGCTATCGACAACGAGACGCCGCGCAGCGCGTGCACATCGCGTCCGTTGCGCCGGAACGTCACGCGGAGATCGCCGACGGTTGCCACAGGATCCGCTGTCGGCGGCACTCCGGCAACTGCTGTGCGCGCGTCGGCTTCGGATATCGCGATGCCCAACGGACAACTCCCGGTGTCGAAATCAAGGTCTCGGCATAGCGGCACAACAACGTGCTTGCCTGTCACCTGACAGTTTTCCGCTGCCGCTGTCGTGCTGGGTGTCCTTGGCGTAACCAAAATGGCGACGTAGGTAACCGATGCGTGTCCCGGGTTTCTGTCATGTGACAGAAACCCGTGGTTTCGCCGCTAGGGCTCGTTTGTGGTCCACGATGGGACCATGCCGCTCGCAAGGGCCGGGCGACCGCGCCTGCACACGCAGCGGCGTCCGGGGATGAATGCGCGTGACGAAATCCTCGACGCCGCCGGCGAACTGTTCACAACCCTGGGGTACGCCGGCACGTCCACAAGAAGCATCGCGGAGTCGGTGGGCATACGGCAGGCGTCGCTGTATCACTACTTCAACACCAAGGACGACATTCTGTGCGCGCTGCTCAGCCAGACCGTCGCCCCCACGCTGTCGTTCATCAGCGACCTGTTGGACAACGACCCGGCGCTGACTGCCGCCGAGTACCTTCATGCGCTGGCCGCCTTCGACGGTGACCGGCTGCTCAGCGGCCGGTGGAACCTCGGGGCCCTATACCTGCTTCCCGAGTTACGCGACGCCCGCCTGGAGCCGTTCTGGTCTCAGCGCGAGCGGCTTCGGCTGCATTATCTGGCGCACAGTCACTCCATCGTTGAACAGACCGGTGTCAACGAGGCGGCCGCGGACCTGCCGTTCCATCTGGTCGAATCGCTGGTCAACATGTGGTCGGTGGCACCGGGTCCCGAACGCTCCAGCCTGCCGTTCCACGTGGCAGACGCATGCATGCGGGTACTCGGCATCACCGATAACGACAACTCGGCTCTGCACGAACGGAGCAGGCTCGAGATTCAGCGCTATGCCGTCGCCGAGTAGGGTTTGTCGGGTGATTCACGTCTTGAGGTCGACGTATCTGCAGTCGGCCGAGGTCGTCGAACAGACCCGTCCGGCCCACCTCGAGTTCCTGAAAGAGGAGATCGCGGCGGGCCGCCTCCTTCTCGCCGGCCGCCAGGACAACGGGTCCGGCGGGATGCTCATCACCGCTGACATCGCCATCGAAGAGGCCGACGACATGATCGCGCGCGATCCCTACACAAAAGCCGGCGCGGCGAACTACGAGCGAACCTCGTTCAACGGCGCCTTCCGCGCGCCAGGACTTTAGGAGATACCTCACAGCAACGCCGGGGATTACGACCCGGCGGGCCGGGGTTGAACTGAACAGCCGCATTGTCGCGGCGCTCCATCCTGCCCGCTGAGCTTGTTCTCGCACGCATTGAAGAGGGATTTCATGACGACCGCCGTATCTGCTTACGCCGCCACATCTGCAACGGAACCGCTGACCAGGACAACGATCACCCGCCGCGACGTCGGGCCGCGCGATGTCGCGTTCGACATCCACTTCGCGGGCATCTGCCACTCCGACATCCACACTGTCAGGGCCGAGTGGGGCGACGTGACGTACCCCATCGTTCCCGGCCACGAGATCGCGGGCATCGTCACCGAGGTCGGCTCGGAGGTGACCAAGTACAAGGTCGGCGACCGCGTCGGCGTCGGCTGTTTCGTCGACTCCTGCCGCGAATGCGAGTACTGCCTGGCGGGCGAGGAGCAGTACTGCGACAACCCCGGGATGGTCGGCACCTACAACGGCGTCGGTCGCGACGGTCAGCCGACACAGGGCGGCTACAGCGGCGCGATCGTCGTTGACGAGGACTACGTGCTCGGCATCCCCGATTCGATTTCGCTGGAAGCCGCCGCACCCTTGCTGTGCGCGGGCATCACCACGTACTCACCGCTGCGGCACTGGAACGCAGGACCCGGCACGAAGGTCGCAGTCATCGGCCTCGGCGGTCTCGGACACCTGGCCGTCAAGCTCGCGGTTGCGCTCGGCGCCGAAGTGACGGTCCTGAGCCAGACGCTGAAGAAGATGGAGGACGGCCTGCGGCTCGGTGCGGCCGAGTACTACGCCACCAGCGACCCCGAGACGTTCGAGAAGCTGGCGGGACAGTTCGACCTGATCCTGAACACGGTGTCGGCCAACCTGAACATGGCCGATTACCTCGGCCTGCTGAAGTTGGACGGCACCCTCGTCGAACTCGGCATGCCCGAGAATCCGATGGCCGTTCCGGCCGGGGCCCTGGTCTTCGGTCGCCGGAGCATCGCGGGCTCGCTGATCGGCGGCATCGCCGAAACCCAGGAGATGCTCGACTTCTGCGCCGAGCACGGTGTGGCGCCCGAAATCGAGGTCATCGCACCGGATTACATCAACGAGGCCTACGAGCGCGTGTTGTCCAGTGACGTGCGGTACCGGTTCGTCATCGACACGCAGTCACTGCGTTAGAGCTACCCCTGCGCCGCGGTGACTCCAGCCAGCGGCCAACCGGCCGCCGCCAGCCTGGCCGCGACCCGCTGGACGTTGTCGGGGCCCGCGTCGTGGTGAGTGACGTCGGAGATGAACTCCGCGATCTCGTCGCGGGTGATCTCGCCGTCGGTCAGCGCGCCCGCATTCCCGTCGGTGATGTTGCGCACGACCTCTTTGACCTCGTCTTCGGTCAAGGGGGTCGCACGCAGCAGCGCGAGCAGAGGGACGCGATCGGGCCCTGGGACGCCTTCGGGGTACCCGGCGCGGAGCCACCGCAGGATCGACTGAAACAGCGACGTAGTGGTCACGCCGCTAAGTGTCAGGCCTGCGAGGTACCGGCGCTACGTCGCCTTCTCACAGTTTCGGACGCATTCACCGGCCGTTCACTCGACGATTTGCTTGTTCCGCACCGCATCGATGGCTACCTGGGGCTGCCCTGCTTGTAATCTCAGCCATGCAACTGAGTGAAGAAGTCAATACGCCGGCCACGGAGCCACGCGAGTTAGGGGCTAATCGTTTTCGCCTGGTGGGGTCGAACGGTATATCGCTACCGATTCGCCGTGGTGGCAGTCATGGTGGCGCTGTGCCTCGGTAGTGGCATCTACGGCAGCAGCCTCGGCGAGCACGTCACGCAAAGTGGCTTCTTCGACGACGGCAGCGAATCGGCACAGGCGTCGCGGCTGGGTGACAAGCACTATGGCAGGGACACCTCTGGCCATATCGTCGCGATCTACACCGCGCCCAACGGCAAGACCGTCGACGACCCGGCCTTCCGCAAGAAGATCCTGAACAACCTCGCAAAGGCGGAAAAGGACCACCCGGACCAGATTCTGCGGTCCATCGGCTACTTCAAATCGCCTGATCTGCTGCGCAATATGGCCGACGCGTCGAAGAAGCACGCGTTCATGTCCATCCAGCTCAAGGGCGACAACGACGACCTCATCCTCAAGAACTTCAAGGCGGTACAGCAGGACCTGGCCGACCCGGGCGTCAACATCCAGTTGGCCGGGTTGTTGCCGCTGGCCAACGAACTGACCGGGACCATCGCCACAGACCAGCAGCGGGCAGAGGTGCTCGCCATGCCGTTGGTGGTGGTTCTGCTGTTCTTCGTGTTCGGCGGTGTGGTCGCGGCGTTCCTGCCCGGGATCATCGGCGGCCTGACCATCGCGGGCGCCCTCGGCATCATGCGGTTGACGGCGCTGTCCGTGCCGGTGCACTACTTCGCCCAGCCGGTGGTGACGCTGATCGGCCTCGGTATCGCCATCGACTACGGACTGTTCGTGGTCAGTCGCTTCCGCGAGGAGATCGCCGAGGGCTACGACACCGAGACCGCGGTCCGCCGCACCGTGGTGACGGCCGGGCGCACCATCGCGTTCTCGTCGGTGCTGATCTCGGCATCCGTCGGCGGACTGCTGCTGTTTCCGCAGGGCTTCCTCAAATCCCTTACCTACGCGATGATCGCCTCGGTCACGTTGGCGGCGCTCCTGTCGATCACCGTGCTGCCGGCAATCCTGGGGATGCTGGGTCCGAAGGTCGACGCCCTGAGCGTGACCACGCTGCTGAAGGTGCCTTTCCTGCGGGACTGGCGATTCAGCAACCGGATCATCACCTGGTTGGGTGCAAAGCTGGAGAAGACCAAGACCAGCGCAGAGGTCGAGAACGGCTTCTGGGGAAAACTGGCGGACCGCGTGATGAAACGTCCGCTGCTGTTCGCGGTCCCGATCATCCTCGGTCTGATCGTGCTGATACTTCCGCTGGGCAATCTGGCCCTTGGCGGCATCAGCGAGAAATATCTGCCGCCAACGAACCCGGTGCGCCAGGCGCAGGAGGAGTTCGACCGGACGTTCCCCGGTTTCCGAGTCGAGCCCATCACGCTGGTCATCCAGAGCACCGACGGCCGACCGGTCACCGACGCCGAGGTCGCACAGGTCCGCAGTGAAGCGCTCGGCATTCCGGGATTCGCTGAACCGGACAATGATCCGGCCAACATGTGGAGGGAGCGGCCGTACCTCGACGGCGCCTCGAAAGATCCGTCGGTTCGGGTCATCCAGAACGGCCTGGTCAACCGTCTGGACGCCAAGGCGAAAGTCGTTGCTCTGAGGGCGCTTCCGAAGCCGCATGATCTGAACTTGTTGGTGGGCGGCACACCCGCGCTCGAACAGGACAGCGTCGCAACGATTTCCGCGAAGCTGCCGCAGATGGTTCTGATTGCGGTCTCCATGACCACGATCCTGATGTTCCTGGCGTTCGGATCGCTGGTGTTGCCGATCAAGGCCGCGCTCATGAACGCCTTGACGCTGTGCTCGACGCTGGGCGTGCTGACGTGGATATTCATCGATGGCCACTTCTCCAGTTGGCTCAACTTCACGCCGACTCCGTTGACAGCTCCGGTGATCGGGCTGATCATCGCCGTGATCTTCGGCTTGTCAACCGATTACGAGGTCTTCCTGGTATCCCGCATGGTGGAGGCCCGTGCTCGCGGAATGACCACCGAGGAGGCCATCCGCACCGGCACCGCCAGCACCGGTCGTCTGATCAGCGCCGCGGCACTGGTTCTTGTCGTGGTCGGCGGCGCGTTCGCCTTCTCGGATCTGGTGATGATGCAGTACCTGGCGATCGGCCTCATCACCGCGCTGCTGCTCGACGCGACCGTTGTCCGGATGTTCCTGGTGCCGTCGGTCATGAAGCTGCTCGGCAACGACTGCTGGTGGGCGCCGCGGTGGATGAAACGGCTGCAAGAGCGGATCGGCCTCGGCGAGATCACGCTCGAGGACGAGCGCAAGGCGACCGAGGCGGTCCCCGAGCAGTTGGATGAATCGCTCGCCTTCGGAACGGTCGTCGGCGCGCCGACGTGGCAGAAGCCGGTGCACGACCCGTCGCGTCCGACCGCGGCGGCACTGGCTTCCTCCGGGGCTGCCTCTGCGGTCGCCCTCGCCGACCCGCCGCTGGCGGAGCCGACCTTGCCGGTGCCGACCGGTGGCGCCAACGGCGACTCGCCGTTTGAAGAACCTTCGGGCGACGGGGACGAGAACGAGGACGGCGACGCCGCATCGGCGGAGCCGACCGACGAAGGCGCGACCGTCGGTGCACAAGAGGAATCCGCAGACGAAGTAAAGGTCGAGACCGCAGACGAAGACTCGGCCGACGACGAGGCCGTTGAACAGCCCGCCGACGTCGACGAGGCCGACGAGGCCAAGGGCAGCGCCGAAGAATAGCGTCAGACTAGGCACTCGCTATCGCCGAAACTGCGCACGGATCGCCCCGGACCATCGAATCGCGATCTCCCTGCAGTCTCGCGGACAGGGATGTGCTGAAAATTTCTTCCCATTCGAGTTGTCGAAAGAGCCCAGCAGTGCCACGCTCACTGCGGGAACTGCGACGTCGCGGCTCCCTTGCACTGCGATCCGAACGGGAGAGCCGCGATGACGACTGAATCCGCACCCACGCAGGGAGACCTCGAACCGGCGCCTGCCGGCCTGAAGAAGGGCGCGATCGGCATCATCGCCGTCCTGTTCATGGCCGTCGCCAACGCCGCGCCGATCACGGCGATGACGAGCAACACCCCTATAGCGGTGGGCTTCGGAAACGGTCTTGGTGCCCCGGCAGGATTTCTCTTCGCGACGATCATCCTGACGCTCTTCGCGATCGGTTACGTCGCGATGGCCAAGTACATCACGACGGCCGGCGCCTTTTACGGCTTCATCTCTCACGGCCTCGGTCAGGCGTGGGGTATGGCCAGTGGCGCCCTTGCGACGTTCGCCTACGTCGTCTTCGAGGGCTCGCTGATCGGCGGCTTTGCGTACTTCGCCAACGATGCCGTGAACACCATTGTGGGAGTGAATATTCCGTGGTTGTGGTTCGCCATCGGCGGGATCCTGGTCATCGCGGTGCTGTGTCACTTTCACATCAGCCTGACGGCGGCGATCCTGAGCGTGACGCTGACGTGCGAGGTGGTCGTCCTGCTCGCGCTCGCGTTCTCGGTGATCTTCAAAGGCGGCGGACCCGACGGCTTCCTGCTCAACGAGACGGTGCTGCCGCTGAACGCATTCCAGAGCCTACCTGCAGGAGCGTTCGGTACAGCCGCAGCGGCCGGTTCGGCAGCGATCGGCCTGTTCTTCGCGTTCTGGTCGTGGGTCGGCTTCGAAACCACTGCGGTCTACGGCGAGGAGTCCCGCAACCCGAAGAAGATCGTCCCTCGGGCCACGCTCATCGCGGTGATCGCTCTGGGCCTGTTCTACACGTTCATCTCGGCAATGGTGATAGCGGGCAACGGCAAGAAGGCGTCCGTCGAGTCCTCGATCAGCTCGAACCCGCCCGATCTGCTGTTCAAACTGGTGGACGCCAACCTCGGCGGGGTGTTGCTGGACATTTACAAGATCCTGCTTGTCATCGGTTCATTCGCATGTGCCATGGCGTTTCACAATGCCGCCTCTCGCTACATCTTCGCGCTCGGCCGCGAAATCCCTTCTACCGCAGTGCGGAAGACCATCGGTGCGGCCCATCCGACGCACGGCTCCCCATATATCGCGTCGGCGGTGCAGAGCATCATCACACTGGTGCTGGTGCTGCTGTTCACCTTCTTCACTGCGGTACAGGTGCCCGATGCAAACGGCACCCCTGTCGACACCCCGACACTGGTGCCCTTCGTCAACATCTATGGTCTGCTGGCCCTGATCGGCACTGCGGCGATCCTGCTCGTGCAGGCGATCTGCTCGATAGCGGTGATCTGGTACTTCTGGGTCAAGAAGACGCACAAGGGCAGCGTGATCACCACGTTGATCTGTCCGTTGATCGGCGGACTGGCGATGTTCTACGTCGTCTGGCTGCTGTGGGATAACCGTGCCTTCGCAGCGGGTTACGCGGCGAACTCGGATGTCTTCAAGGTCGGCCCGTATCTCATCTTGGCAATATTCGTCATCGGCATCGTGTACGCCTTCTGGCTGCGCTCGGCCAAGCCCGACGAATACGCCGCCATCGGCCGCACCGTACTGGAGGAGGCACACGAGCGGGCCGAGGAGGCAACGATCTAAGCGCCTGGGGCGAATAGCTGAGAAACTTCTTAGCGTTGGGCCGTCTCGGCCGAAATCGGCCTCACCAAGCCGCTTCCGTGCTTTGATTGACCGATTCGGTTGAGAAAGGCGCGAAATGACCTCTAAGGCAAGGCTTTCCTGCGTGATCGTTGTCGGCGTGGGGCTGTTCGTTACCGGCTGCGCGGGGTCGACCACGACAAGTGACAGCAGCAGCCAGGCGACGACAACGCAGGCGGCATCCAGCGCAACGGGCCCTGCGGCTCCCGCGGGTGCCAAGGTGTCGGCCAATACCGCCTCCGACAAGGAGATCGAGTCCGCGCTCGCGGCCGCAGGCGTGAGCAATCCGGGGCGGTGGGCTCACGAGGTCGTCGAGTATCGCCCCCACCCGATGGACGATCCGAACCTGCAGCAGCTGCGGGACAACCTGGCCAAGTACAACCCGGGCGAGGAGACCCTCGACAAGATTGTCTCAGCTTTGACGCCGTGACCGCAGACTCCAAAGCGGTTTCGCCGGTCATGATCACGTTCGTGCGGCGCGGGCTGCTTGCTCTCACCGTGATCGGGATAGCGGCCACAGCGTTCGAATTGAGCACCGAACATCATTGGAACGGACTTGAACAGCTGGTTCCGTGGTTCGCGCTGACCGCGTTGACGGTCGCGTTGGTGCTGGCCGTAATGCCCACCCGCGGAGCGCAACTACTGGCGAGAGTGCTCGCGTTGGTGGTGCTCGGCGCATCGGTCTACGGGGTGTTGGACCACATCGCCGTCAACTACAACTCCGGCCCCCTCGACCAACGCTTCGCCGATACCTGGGAGTCGCTGTCTGCGACCCAGCGCTGGTGGTACGCCTTCACCAAGCAAGTCGGCCCCTCCCCGCCCCTGGCTCCGGGGGTGCTCGCGCAGACCGCTCTGTTGCTACTGCTGGCCGGCGTCATGCGCGGAAAGCGCGCCGAACCGGAGCCCACCCCGGCTTCGGTTTAACTCGTCTCGTCATTCTCCGACGGCGTGCGCGTCGACCGGATTGAGCCGCGTCACGATCAGCGGATCTGCCGGCGTGAACGGAAACTGCGGGAGGTCGTCGATGTGGGTGTTGAACGTCGCCGCGAGCACCTCGCGCGAGTAGGCGCTCGCCGAGGCGCGGTACCCGATGTCGGCGGGGAACGGCTGGTCGAAGAAGATCAGGAGGTGCCACTCGTCGGTGCCGATGTTCTCGATGTGGTGCGGGTAGGCCCGTGGGATGAAGTACATGTCGCCCGTCGTCATGTTCCAGCTGTCCAGCGTCCGATCGGGATTCATGATGGTCATCCGCGCATCTCCGTGGTGCACGTAGCCCATCTCGGCGGTCACAGGGTGCCAATGTGGTTCGCGCATACCGTTTTCGGCGACACGCAGCGAGTACATCGAAATGTTCTTCAGCGCCGGCCAGAATTGATCGCGCGCGAAGCGCGCGTTGCCGTATGCGTAGGTCAGTCCCGCGGGCTGGCCTTCGACGTCGAACTTGTGCGGATTGTTCAAGTACGCCGTCGACGAAACGTCCGGGTCGCCGACGCGGGCCGCCAACTTGTGGTCAGCGGTGGTGCGCCGGATCTTCGACATGTCGGATGCCCGGCAGGTCGTAGGTGTTGCCGAGCACGGCGTCGGTGAAGGCGCCGAACGTCGCACCAAGCCCGAAGTCCTCGGGGCGTTCGTTGCGGAAGGTGATGACGAACTCGGCGACGTCGGTGCCGATGTTCTCGATGTGATGCAGTGCGCCGGAGTCGATGTGGAACATCTGGCCGGCGGTCACGACGAAGTTCGAAAACCGGCTGTGGTCGTCGAGGACCGAGACAAGTGCGGTGCCGGACACGCAGTAGGTCAGCTCGTTGGCGTTGGCGTGCCAGTGCGGCGTCCGCATCGCACCCGGGTTGAGCAGCACCCGCTTAATGGACAGCCGCTTGAGGATCGGCAGGTTGTCGGCGGTGACGCGGCGCATCGAGCCGAAGTCGTTCTCCTCGACGACCTCGCCGTCGAACAGGGAGGCGGTGTGGTCGCTGCGGGTGAGTGAGGCTGTCATGGCGCTCTCCTGCCGATCCCGGGTCTCGGTCTACTGTGAAGCAACCTCAACCCTCGCCGCAGCGAAAGCCGATGTCTTCGACGCCGGCCGGAATCCGAGCTGCAGGCCTTCTAGAAGTCCCAGTCCTCGTCTTCGGTGTTGACGGCCTTGCCGATGACATACGACGAGCCTGAACCCGAGAAGAAGTCGTGGTTCTCGTCGGCGTTGGGGCTCAGCGCCGACAGTATCGCCGGGTTCACGTCGGTCTCGTCGCGCGGGAACAGCGCCTCGTAGCCGAGGTTCATCAACGCCTTGTTCGCGTTGTAGCGCAAGAACTTCTTGACGTCCTCGGTGAGCCCGACCTCGTCATAGAGATCCTGGGTGTACTCCACCTCGTTGTCGTAGAGCTCGAACAGCAACTCGTAGGTGTAGTCCTTGAGCTCGGCCTGCCTGGCGGCGTCCTCCAACGCGAGCCCACGCTGGTACTTGTAGCCGATGTAGTAGCCGTGCACGGCCTCGTCGCGAATGATCAGCCGGATCATGTCGGCGGTGTTGGTCAGCTTGGCGCGGCTGGACCAGTACATCGGCAGATAGAACCCGGAGTAGAACAGAAAGCTCTCCAGGAGCGTGGAGGCCACCTTGCGCTTCAACGGGTCGTCGCCCTTGTAGTACTGCATGACGATCTCCGCCTTGCGCTGCAGGTTCGGGTTCTCCTCCGACCAGCGGAACGCCTCGTCGATCTCGACCGTCGAGCACAGCGTGGAGAAAATGTTGCTGTAACTCTTGGCGTGCACGGATTCCATGAACGCGATGTTCGTGTAGACGGCTTCCTCGTGCGGGGTCAGCGCGTCGGGGATGAGGCTGACCGCGCCCACCGTGCCCTGGATGGTGTCCAGCAGCGTCAGGCCGGTGAAGACCCGCATGGTCAGCTGCTTCTCGTGAGCGTTCAGCGTTTCCCAGGACGGGATGTCGTTGGACACCGGCACCTTCTCGGGCAACCAGAAGTTGCCGGTCAGCCGGTCCCACACCTCGGCGTCCTTCTCGTCCTGCAAGCGGTTCCAGTTAATGGCCGAGACACGGTCAATCAGCTTCACGCCATCACCCACGACAACCCCATTTCACCTGCAGTTTGACTGTCTATAGCCGTTGTACAACCTGCCACCGACACTACCCCTGGGGTTGGCCTTAAAGCGGCAACACAAGATGATGTGTCTGGCGTGTCGCATGCTCCTCAGGCAGCAACGCGCTGGCCGACCCCGAGAAATTTGTACTCGGACGGCTTCAGCTTGCGCATGTCGCGCCAGTACTCCCAGGTCATCCCGCTCCACAGCGCCCGGTTGACGCCGTGCTCATCCAGATACCAGCTACGGCAGCCGCCCGTGTTCCACACGGTGCGGCCGAGTTCGGTCTGCAGTTCGGCGTTGTCCCGGTCCTGCGCGCTGCGCGTCGGCGCAAGAGCCTGCGCGTCGTAGCGGTCCACCTCGGAGATCGCCTGGGCCACATAGCGGACCTGCGCCTCGATCATGAACACGACGGAGGTGTGCCCCAGTCCGGTGTTCGGGCCGAGCAGAAAGAACAGGTTCGGCATGTCGGCGACGGCGACGCCGCGGTGTGCCACCACGCCCTCGCGGTTCCACCGATCCACCAGGTCCTCCCCGCCTGAACCCTTGATGTCGACGTAGGTGTAGGAGTCGGTGACGTGGAATCCGGTGGCGTAGACGATGACGTCCACCGCGCGCTCTGTGCCGTCGGCGGTGACGATCGAATCGGGCGTGATGCGGCTGATCCGGTCGGTGATCAGGTGGCACTTCGGGTTAGCGACGCCCTGATAATAGTTGGGCGAGTACAGGATTCGCTTGCAGCCAGCCCGATAAGTCGGCGTCAGCCTGCGGCGGAGCTCCTTGTCTTTCACGGAGCGCCTGATGTTCAACTTCGCGACAAGTTGCACCGCACGCAGCAGCGCGGGCCGTCGCGTCATCGCGAATCCGAGGCCCTCGAGGAACCAGTAGATGCCGCTGCGCACCGCCAGTCGCAGCCCGGGAACGTAGGCGAACGCGCGCTTGAGGCCTTCCGGGAACGGCTTGTTGGGCCTTGGCACGACCCACGGTGGGGTGCGCTGGTAGAGCTGCAGTTCGTCCACGTCCTTGACGATCGACGGCACGATCTGGATGGCGCTGGCACCGGTTCCGATCACCGCGACCCGCTTCCCGGTGAGGTCGACGCTGTCGTCCCACTCGGCGGAATGGAAAGAGGCGCCGCCGAATTCGTCCTTGCCGTCGATATCAGGGATCAACGGAATGTGCAGCGCGCCGGCTCCGGATATCAGGAACTGGGCGACGTACTCCTGACCGTCGGTGGTGAAAACGTGCCAGCGGTACTCGGAGTCGTCCCAGTGCGCACGGTCGACGAGCGAGTCGAACCGGATGTAGCGGCGCAGCCCGTACTTCTCGGTGACGCCCTTCAGGTAGTCCCAGATCTCGGGCTGCGGGGAGAACAACTTGCTCCAGGTCGCCTTCGGCTCGAACGAGAACGAGTACAGGTGCGACGGGACGTCACACGCGCATCCCGGGTAGGAGTTGTCTCGCCACGTGCCGCCGACGTCGCCGGCTTTCTCCAGTATCAGGAAGTCCACGCCCTGCTTCTGCAACGCAATGCCCATTCCGAGTCCGGAGAAACCGGTCCCGATGATGAGCGCGCGCGTGTGGACGGGTGCCTTCCCCCCCGTCGCTTCGCTCCTACCGCCTGGGGCCTTCTGGGTGGTGCCTTCGGCCGACTGCTCTGCGACGGTCATACGTCCTCCCCTGCCTTCGGTGTGGGCCCAGCCTGGGAACGGCGGTACCGGGTAGTTGCCCACGCCAGTGTAAGGGTCGGTTTGACTGGCCGTCATCGCCGGAATGCGCCGGGCGCGGACCGCCGGTCGAGTACCCAGACGGTCGCAAGCAGCAGGACGATGGTGACGACGGCGAGCGTTATGAGGCTCTGTCCCGTCCCTCCGTCGAAGGTGTCGCGGTAGACGGACATGGCAGGCAGAGTGGCGGTGTACCGGTCGAGATTTAGATCGCGACCCAATGCTTCGAACGCGTGGCGGTTGGCCAGACCGAGGCTGATCAGGCGTCCAGGGGTGGCCATCGCATCGACGGGAACGATGGCGCCGCCGAACAGAACCTGTGGGAAGCAGAGCATCGGTAGGGCGAGGGCCGCCTGTGCGGCGTTGGAGACCGCCGCCGACGCGAGCAGTCCGAGCGCCAGCGCCGACATCGCCTCGATGACAATC
>NZ_JAVHWR010000224.1:0-8673 GCF_032159565.1 Mycobacterium sp. | reverse complement strand
ATTCGGTTTCGTCATCCATCTCCGGCTCGGGCGGCAGGTCGTCCTGCACCGAAGCTGAGATACCGCTGGCGCCGGGACTGCGTTGAGGCAACAGCGTGACGGGCACCTCGGAGTGCCCGTTGAGCTGGTCCGCGCGGACCTCGTCGCCGTACTCCTCGTACTCCACGTACTCGTCGGCGTCGTCGAGCTTGAGCGGGGTCGCGAAGCCGGAGCCCGCTTCGGCGGCCACGGCCTGTGGCCCGGTGTCGAGCCGCTCGGGAATACCGGTGCGCAGCAGCAGCTCGGAAGGCACGTAAACCCCCGCCGTGGTACCCGAATTCGATTCTCCCGCAATGGTGCTGCGCAGCCGAACCACCAGCCCGTGCTGCTGGGCGAGCCGGCCGACCACGAACAGACCCATGTGGCGTGCGGTGTAGGGCGTCACCTCGCCACCGGACTGCAGGCGCGTGTTGGCGACCCGCAGATCGGATTCGGTCATCCCGAGCCCGATGTCGCTGACCTCGATGACGAGTCCGCCGTTGCCGGTGTGCACCGCCGACACTCGCACCTGCGAGATCGGCGGCGAATAGCGCAGCGCGTTGTCGAGCAACTCGGCGAGCAGGTGCACGAGGTCGCCCGCGACCGATCCGACGATCTCGCTCTCGGGCACGGTCGCCGTCACGACGCGGGGGTAGTCCTCGACTTCGGAGGCGGCGGCGTTGATGAGCGCCGCGACGGGCACCGCGTCGGCCTGCTCGCGCGGCACCTTCGCGCCCGCGAGCACCAACAGGTTGGCCCCGTTGCGGCGCATCCGGGCGGCCAGGTGGTCGAGCCTGAACAGGCTCTCCAGCCGTTCCGGGTCCTCCTCGTTGCGCTCGAGCCGGTCGATGAGCGAGAGCTGTTGATCGACCAGCGAGCGGCTGCGCCGCGACAGCGTCTCGAACATGTCGCCGACCTGCAGCTGCAGTCGGCTCTGCTCGCCCGCCATGAAGACGGCCTGCTCGTGGAGTTCGTCGACGGCATGGGCGACCTGGCCGATCTCCTCGGTGGTGTTCACCGGGATGGGTTCGACGGGTCCGGGTTCCTTACCCGCGCGCACCCGGTCGATCTCGCGCGCCAGGTCTTCGTGCGCGACCCGCAGGGCGCTGTCGCGCAGTGTGCGCAGCGGCCGGATCAGCGAGCGCGCCACCAGGATGACGAGCAGCAGGGCCAGCAGGATGGCACCGACCACGATCGCCGAGTCGCGGATCGCTTCGGTGCGTGCGGCCGACGCGTCCGCCTTGACCGCACCGGTGACGGCGGGCACGGTGCGATCGATCATCCGGGTGGCGATCTGGTCGGTGGCCTGCAGCGACGCCGTCATATCCGGGTTGTTGGCCAGCGGGACCGTCGGGTCGGAGATGAGCGCGGTGCGGCGGACGTACTCGCCCTGAAGTTGCTTGGCCTCATCCGAGCCGATGCCGAGCACCTGGCTCATGCCGAACAGGGTCGACGGCTCGGTGCCCGCGAGTGTGATCATGCGCGCGCGCTGCTCCGGCTCGGGCAGCTCGCTGCCCTGGTTGACCAGCAGCTGCTCCATCATCATCTGACCGCGAGCGCCGACCGCGCGGGTGAGGCCCTGCGCCTGGTTGCGGATGCGTTCGTCGTCAACGCGGACCGAGCCGGTGATCGCGTCCTCGGACGTCAGCAGAATCGGTGCGTAGAGGGTGACCCGGTCGACCAGTCCGATGGCGTTGGAGGACACCTTGTCCATCAGCGCCTGGCCGCCCAAGAGCATGCTGGTGACGCCCTTCTGGACGTCCGGCGGCACGTCGGGTGTGTCGTTGAGCCGACGCTGAAGCTCCGCGCGGCTCGAGTCGAACGTGCTCATCGCCCCCTGGGTGTCGCCACCGGCGGGCACGGCCAGCATCGCGCCGTTCAGCGCATTCATGTAGCTAACGATCGCGGGCACCATTTCGGCGCGATCGGCCGCGTGTTGCAGATCACGGGCTTCGATCGCGTTCGAGTAGATGCGCAACCCGCCGAAGGCGCCCGCCAGAATCACCGGCACCAAAACGATCGCAAACACCTTCCAGCGGACCGGCCAATTCCTCAACGACCATCGGGAGGGACGTTTCCTGCGCACCGACTCCTGGGCATCGTCGTCGACGACCAGTCCATCCACCAGCTCCTGCTGGGTGAACGTCGTCATTGCTGTCCCATCACGCCACCGGCTGCTTGTCCGGCTTTTCCAATTTGAGCGAGGTTCATAACGCTTCCTGCTGATTTGCCCGAATGCGGGCAGGCGTTCATCGCCTGGCAATTGATCGAGTATGCCAGTAGCACGCGGCCGTTTCCACAATTCTTACTGAACAGCCAAGGTTCACGCACTCTGCCAGAACCCTCTTAGTCGGTGTCCGAGCAAATGCCGAACGGGGCGCCTGCAATCATCGTCGGATGTTCCGGGTGATGTTTTTCTCCCCCCGCATCGCGCCCAACACGGGTAACGCGATTCGGATGGTCGCGGCCACAGGTTGCGAGCTGCATCTCGTCGAGCCGCTCGGCTTCGAGCTATCCGAACCGAAGCTGCGCCGAGCCGGGCTGGACTACCACGACCTCGCGTCGGTGACGGTGCACACGGATTTGGCTGCCGCATGGGAGGCCATGGCACCGATGCGGGTGCACGCCTTCAGCGCGCACGCGACGACGCCGTTCGCGGACATCGCCTATGAACCGGGCGACGTGTTGATGTTCGGTCCCGAGCCGACGGGTCTGGACGACGCGACACTCGCCGATCCCCACATCACCTCGCGGGTGCGCATCCCGATGCTCGCGGGCAGGCGCTCGCTGAACCTGTCGAACGCCGCCGCCGTCGCCGTCTACGAGGCGTGGCGGCAGAACGGCTTCAGCGGCGGCGAGTAGTCACCACGAGTTCCAGTGCGCGAACTGCTCGGCGGGCAGGCGCTTTGCTCGCTTGAAATCGGTGCCCTTGGTGTAGGCGATCGGGAAGAGCCCGCCCTGGCTGTACTCCTCGAACGGAATGCCGAGGACGTCGGCGGCCAGCTTCTCGCCCTTGCCGACGAGATGCAGCGTCGTCCATGCCGAGCCGAGGCCGCGCGAGCGCAGCGCCAGCATGAAGCTCCACACGGCGGGCAGCAGCGAGCCCCAGAATCCGGCGCTCTGCCCGGCGGGTGCGCCGTCGGGGCGGCCCGCCAGAACCGGGATCAACAAGACCGGCACCTCATGCAGGTGCTCGTTGAGATACTTCGCCGAGCTGGTGACGAGCCGGCGCTGCTCGTCGCGCACGTCGCCGAACTCCGGCTTGGGCGTGTCGAGGTAGGGCGTCGCGTTGTGTCGGTAGATGTCGGCGAGCGCCTTCTTCTTCTGCGGGTCGTCGACGAAAACCCACTGCCAGCCCTGGGCGTTGGAACCCGTCGGCGCCTGCAGCGCCAGGTCGAGACACTCCATCAGCACCTCGCGGGGCACCGGCTTCTCCAGGTCGAGCCGCTTGCGGACCGAGCGGGTGGTCGTCAGGAGGTCGTCGACGGACAGGTTGAGTGTCATGTTGCGAGGTTACTGAGTCCCCGCGAGCGCGCGCGTCCGCACACCGATTGACAATGCCCCGTGCGGATGCCGAGGTCTGCGCACGCTCGGGCAGCGCGACGGTGCGCAGAATACCGGTGAAAAGCGGAGTGTCTGCGTGCAGACCCGCACGGTCGCGGAGATGTGGGTCAGCGGAAATCGCGGCTGCGGGAGGCGATCCGCATGTCGAGCTTGCTGAGCCGGTCGGCGACGACGGTGACCGCACCGGTGGCGTTCTGGACCTGGCCGCGGATCACCATCGCCGTCGCCGTCTGCGCCAGCTTGCGCTGACGGTTCCACACCCCCGGTGAGCACAGGATGTTGACCATGCCGGTCTCGTCCTCGATGTTGATGAACGTCACCCCCTGCGCCGTCGCGGGACGCTGCCGGTGTGTCACCGCCCCCGCCACCAGCACCCGTGTTCCGTCGGGCACCGAAAGCAGCCGGTCGGCCGTGATGACCCCCATCGCGTCGAGGTCCGCCCGCAGGAACTGGGTGGGAAAGCTGTCGGGCGAAATCCCGGTGGCCCAAACGTCGGAGGCCGCCAGTTCCAGCTCGGTCATACCCGGCAGGACCGGGACGTTCGACGACGCCCCGACCCCGGGCAGCCGGTCCGGTCGCTGAGTGGCGGCGGCGCCCGCGGCCCACAGCCCTTCGCGGCGGGTGATCCCGAAGCAGCCCAGCGCCCCCGCCGTCGCCAGCGCTTCGGTCTGCGGGACCGAGAGCTGCACCCGTCCGGTCAGATCCAGCAGAGAACCGAACGGCCCGTTGATGTTTCGTTCTTCGACGATCTTCTCGGCAAGCTCGTCACCGATGTGGCGGACGCTGCCGATGCCCAGCCGCACCTCGGTGCCGACATTCTCCAGCGTCGCGTACGCCAGGCTGGCGTTGACGTCCGGTCCATGCACGGTGACTCCGTGCCTACGGGCATCGGCCACCAACGTCTGCGGTGAGTAGAAGCCCATCGGCTGAGCCCGCAGCAGCGCGGCGCAGAACGCTGCGGGGTGGTGCAGCTTGAACCACGACGAGTAGAACACCAGCGAGGCGAAGGACAGCGAATGGCTCTCCGGAAAACCGAAGTTGGCGAACGCTTCCAGCTTCTCGTAGATCCGGTCGGCCACCTCACCGGTGATGCCGTGCCGTTCGCGCATGCCGTCGTAGAACCGGCCGCGCAACCTCTGCATCCGCTCGGTCGACCGCTTAGACCCCATCGCCCGACGCAACTGGTCGGCCTCGGCAGCGGTGAAGCCGGCGCAGTCGACCGCGAGCTGCATGAGCTGCTCCTGAAACAGAGGCACACCCAACGTTTTTCGCAGCGCAGACTCCATCGACGGATGGTCGTAGGTAACCGGTTCGGTGCCGTTGCGCCTGCCGATGTAGGGGTGCACGGAGTTGCCCTGGATCGGGCCGGGCCGGATCAGCGCCACCTCGACGACCAGGTCGTAGAACACCCTCGGCTTCAGCCGCGGCAGCGTGGCCATCTGCGCACGCGACTCCACCTGGAACACACCGACGGAGTCGGCGCGCTGCAGCATCTCGTACACCGCGGGCTCGGACAGATCCAGCTTGGCCAGGTCGACGTCGATGCCCTTGTGCTCACGCACCAGGTCGATGCAGTAGTGCAGCGCCGAGAGCATTCCGAGGCCGAGCATGTCGAACTTCACCAATCCGATTGCGGCACAGTCGTCCTTGTCCCACTGCAGCACGCTGCGGTTCTCCATCCGCGCCCACTCCACCGGGCAGACGTCGGCGATCGGCCTGTCGCAGATCACCATGCCACCCGAGTGGATACCCATGTGACGCGGCAGGTTGGAGATCTGCATGGCCAGGTCGATGACCGGTTCCGGAACATCCTCGACGTGCGTCGATTCCGAGAGCTTGCCCCACTGGCCGATCTGCTTGCTCCACGCGTCCTGCTGTCCTTGCGAGAAACCCAGCGCGCGGGCCATGTCACGCACCGCGCTGCGGCCGCGGTAGGTGATGACGTTGGCGACCTGCGCGGCGTAGTCGCGGCCGTAGCGGTCGTAGACGTACTGAATGGCCTGCTCCCGCAGATCCGATTCGATGTCGATGTCGATATCGGGCGGCCCGTCTCTCGCCGGGGACAGGAACCGCTCGAACAGCAACTCGTTGGCGACCGGGTCGACGTTGGTCACGCCGAGGGCGTAACAAACCGCCGAGTTGGCCGCCGATCCCCTGCCCTGAGCCAGGATGCCGCTCTCCCTGCAGAACCGGGTGATGTCGTGCACCACCAGGAAATAGCCCGGAAAGTTGAGCTGGGCAATCGTTTTGAGCTCGTGCTCGATCTGCTCGTATGCCCGACGCGCCCGCTCGGGCGGTCCGTACCGGTTCCTTGCGCCCGTCATGACCAGGTGCCGCAGCCAGCTGTCCTCGGTGTGCCCGACCGGAACGTCGAACGGCGGCAACTGCGGGGCGATCAGCGCCAGCTCGAACGCACACTGCTCGCCGAGGTCGGCCGCGGCGGTCACCACCTCAGGACAATGCGCGAACATCCGCGCCATCTCCTCACCTGACCGCAGATGTGAACCACCCAGCGGGGCGAGATAGCCCGCCGCCTCGTCGATGGAGTTGCGGGCCCGGATCGCTCCCATGGCCATCGCCAGCCGGCCACGGGACGGCTCGGCGAAATGGGCGGCGGTGGTGGCGACGAGGCCGAGACCGAACCGGGGCGCCAGGTCCGCGAGCACGACATTGCGTTCATCGTCGAGGGGATGGCCGTGGTGGCTCAGCTCGATGCTGACCCTGTCGCCGCCGAACCGGTCCACCAGATCGGCAAGCGCCCTTTCCGCCGCTTCGGGGCCGCCATCGGATAGCGCCTGGCGGACATGGCCTTTGCGGCAGCCGGTCAAAATGTGCCAGTGTCCGCCCGCCGCCTCGGTGAGCGCGTCGTAGTCGTAGCGCAATACCCCCTTTTCGCCGCCGGCGAGATGCGCCGACGCCAACTGGCGTGACAGCCGTCGATACCCCTCGGGACCGCGGGCAAGCACCAGCAGGTGCGGCCCACGGGGATCGGGATCCTCGGTACGGTCGCCGCCTGCGAGGGACAGTTCGGCACCGAACACCGTTTTCACGTCGAGTTCCTTGGCGGCTTCGGCGAACCGCACCACGCCGTAGAGCCCGTCGTGGTCGGTCAGCGCGATGGCGCGCAGATCCAGCCGGGCCGCCTCCTCGACGAGTTCCTCCGGCGTGCTGGCGCCGTCGAGAAAGCTGTACGCCGAATGCGCATGCAGTTCTGCGTAGGGAACAGAGGAGCCGGGCCGCTGCACGTCCAGCGGCTGATAGCTCCCCCGCTTGCGGGACCAGGCCGGGCTGTCGCCGCCGTCACCGATCTGCTCGTCGATGGGCCAGCCGGCACGACGGGGCTTACTGTGAAGCACCCGCTCCATCTCTGTCCAGCTCGGCGGCCCGCTGTGCCAACCCATTGCGACATTGTATCGAACGCTTGTTCGAACACCAGTCCTAAGATGGGGTGCCCCACATGGCACCCAAGGCACGCCGATCGACGTTTTCCAGACGAAGTGCGAGAAGACCTCTGCAAAACGTTGATCGATGCGACTCGTGGCCGCATCGGCGGCGCGCCCGGGTAACGCCTACGGCAGCGCGTCGTCGTCGATCTGATCGCGTGGCACGACCATCATGGGCACGTCGAGGACGCGCAGCATCTTGGCCGCCGTCGAGCCGAGGAACAACCGCCTCGGCGCGCTGAGCCGGCTCGACCCGACCATGATGAGGTCACCGTCGCGCCAATCGAGCTTGCTGACCGCATCCTCAACGGTGGCACCGTCGACGACCGTGGATGTCACTGGAATTGCCTCGGGCAGAGCGCCTTTGGCGATATCCAGGGTGTGCTGCGCATGAACGAGCGCCCGGTCCCGGACGGCGTCGGCATCGCCGCGAAGGCGGCCGAACATCGGGTCGAGAGCCACCAGTGACGCCAGCCGCAACGGTGTGCCCGCCGCCTTGCTGAATCGAACTGCGGTGCGCAACAACAGATCCGCGCCCTGACGCTCGCCGATCGCGCACG
The DNA here is from genome assembly GCF_032159565.1 of Mycobacterium sp. Classification (GTDB taxonomy): domain Bacteria; phylum Actinomycetota; class Actinomycetes; order Mycobacteriales; family Mycobacteriaceae; genus Mycobacterium. The sequence continues at coordinate 1,088 of NZ_JAVHWR010000224.1, read as the reverse complement.
TCACCTCGCGGACCCGCTCGACGTCGGAATGGCGGGTGCCCCGCGGCGCCACGGCCACCGGAACCGGCGACGAGTGCAGCAGCTCGTTGACGACCGAGCCCAGCGAGAGCGGCCCGGCAAGCCCACCACCGGCTCCGCCGACGACGATGGCATCCGCCTCCAACCGCGCGATCTCCCGAAGCAGACCGTCGGCGAACGACTCGGCGAAACTGACGTGGCTGCGCGCGACGACGTCGGGCGGTATCACCGCCTCTTTCAGCCACTTCTGCGCCTGCTCGGCGAGAAGACTGTCGAAGGTGCCGACCGAAAGGCGCGCGGTTTCCGCACGATCGGGCGGCAGCACGAGGCAAAGCTCCAACTGCGCGCCCAGCGTCCGGGCCAGCCGGACACCGAGAGCCACCGCGTCCGCGCCACCGGGTGTGGCCAGGAAACCGACGACCAGCTTCATGGTGGACATCCTGTACCACCGACGGCTGCTCAGTCGGTGTATTCGACGACGCCGTCGTCGAGTACCAGCCGGGCGTTCGAGCCGTCCGGGTTCGCCGCCTCGGTACGGAACACCGCGCGGCCCGCCTCGGTGCGCCAGATCGACGTGGTGAGCGTCTCGCCGGGAAAGACGGGTGAGGTGAAGCGCGAGGCGATCGCGGTGACCTTCGTCGCGTCGCCGCCGCCGAGCTCGCCGACCAGCGCACGGCCCGCCACCCCGTAGGTGCACAGCCCATGCAGGATCGGCTTCGGGAAGCCGGCCAATTCGCGCGCGAACCATGGATCGCTGTGCAGCGGATTGCGGTCGCCGGACAGCCGGTAGATCAAGGCCTGATCCTCGCGGGTGGGCAGGGCGACCCGCGAATCGGGATCGCGGTCAGGGATCTCGGGCGCCACCGGCCGCTGCCCCGGCTGACCGCCGAAGCCGCCTTCGCCACGGATGACTGCGGTCGCCATCGTCTCGGCCACGACCTTCCCGGTGTCCGGGTCGGTGCCGGTCGCCTTGAGCATGACCACGGCGTTCTTGCCTTCGCCCTTGTCCTGGATGTCGGCCACTTCGCCGACAACGCTCAGCTTTCCGGCCGGTGGCAGCGGCTCGAACA
>NZ_JAVHWR010000208.1:0-29078 GCF_032159565.1 Mycobacterium sp. | reverse complement strand
GCTACCTGCTGCCGAGGGCGATCGGCACGTCACGGGCGTTCGAACTGATGCTGACCGGCCGCGATGTCGACGCCCAGGAAGCCGAACGCATCGGGCTGGTGTCGCAAAGCGTGCCTGGCGACCGGCTGCTCGACACCTGCTACGAGATGGCCGAGCGGATCGCGGGGTTCTCCCGGCCGGGAATCGAGTTGACCAAGCGCACACTGTGGACTGGACTGGATGCCGCTAGCCTGGAAGGGCACATGCAGGCAGAAGGCCTGGGACAGTTATTCGTGCGCCTGCTCACCGCGAACTTCGAAGAGGCGGTAGCCGCGCGCGCGGAGAAGCGGCCCGCGGTCTTCACCGACGACAAGTAACAGCACCAAGGAGAAGTAGCGTGATCACCGCAACGGACCTCGAGGTCCGCGCAGGCGCGCGCACGCTGCTGTCCACGGACGGAACCGCGCTGCGGGTGCAGCCCGGAGACCGCATCGGGCTCGTCGGCAGGAACGGCGCGGGCAAGACGACGACCATGCGCATCCTGGCAGGCGAGGGTGAGCCCTACGCGGGCAGCATCGCGCGGACCGGCGAAATCGGTTATCTGCCACAGGATCCCAGGGAAGGCAACCTTGACACCCTCGCCCGCGACCGGGTGCTTTCGGCGCGTGGTCTTGACACCCTGCTGACGGATCTGGAGAAGCAGCAGGCGTTGATGGCAGAGGTCGCCGACGACGCCACCCGCGACCGTGCGGTGCGCCGCTACGGCCAGCTCGAGGAGCGGTTCGCCGCCCTCGGCGGGTACGGCGCCGAAAGCGAGGCCAGCAGGATCTGCGCGAGCCTTGGCCTGCCCGATCGGGTCCTCACCCAACCGCTGCGCACCCTGTCCGGCGGTCAGCGCCGCCGCGTCGAACTCTCCCGCATCCTGTTCGCCGCATCGGACAGCGGGGCCGGCTCGTCGACGACGCTGCTGCTCGACGAGCCGACCAACCACCTCGATGCCGACTCCTTGGGCTGGCTGCGCGAGTTCCTGCGCGGCCACACCGGCGGGTTGGTGGTGATCAGCCACAACGTCGAGCTGCTCGCCGACGTCGTCAACCGGGTGTGGTTCCTCGACGCCGTGCGCGGCGAGGTCGACGTCTACAACATGTCCTGGCAGAAGTACCTCGACGCGCGCGCCAGCGACGAGCAGCGGCGCCGCCGCGAGCGCGCCAACGCCGAACGCAAGGCCACGGCGCTGCGCACCCAGGCCGCCAAGATGGGCGCCAAGGCCACCAAAGCCGTTGCTGCGCAGAACATGCTGCGCCGCGCCGACCGGATGATGGCAGCGCTCGACGAGGAGCGGGTGGCCGACAAGGTCGCGCGAATCAAGTTCCCCAGCCCGGCGTCGTGCGGCAAGACCCCACTGGTGGCCAAGGATCTGACCAAGATGTACGGCTCGCTCGAGGTCTTCGCCGGTGTCGATCTGGCCATCGACCGTGGCTCTCGGGTCGTGGTGCTCGGCCTCAACGGCGCGGGAAAGACCACGCTGCTGCGCCTGCTCGCCGGCGTCGAGACACCGGACACCGGTGGGCTGGAACCGGGTCACGGGCTCAAGATCGGCTACTTCGCACAGGAACACGACACCCTCGACGACCACGCCACGGTCTGGGAGAACATCCGCCACGCGGCTCCGGACACGGGGGAGCAGGATCTGCGAGGCTTGTTGGGCGCCTTCATGTTCAGTGGCCCGCAGTTGGATCAGCCTGCGGGCACGCTGTCCGGCGGCGAGAAGACCCGGCTTGCCCTTGCGGGTCTCGTCGCCTCAACGGCAAACGTCCTGCTGCTCGACGAACCGACCAACAACCTCGATCCGGCGTCGCGGGAGCAGGTGCTCGACGCACTTCGCAGCTACCGCGGCGCGGTGGTGCTGGTGACCCACGATCCCGGTGCCGCGGAGGCGCTCGATCCGCAGAGGGTGGTGCTGCTTCCCGACGGTACAGAGGACTTCTGGTCGCAGGACTACGCCGAACTCATCGAATTGGCCTGACGCGACATTCGCCGCGCCGTTTGTTTCCATCTGTCGTGAGTATGGTTTCGGCTCTCTTACGCTGGGTATTCGTCGGGGCATCACAGCGGGGAGGTGTCGATGAAGAAACTGAACAAATCGCGGGACCAGTTGCTACAGGAATTGCGCAGCGCCTACGAGGGGGGCGCAAGCATTCGCACACTGGTCGCCACAACGGGCCGTTCGTACGGCTCGATACACAGCATGTTGCGGGAGTCCGGCACCACGATGCGCAGTCGCGGCGGCCCGAACCACCGCACCCGACGCTGACTACTGCTGGCGCACGGACGTCTCAACGAGGTCCAAAACAGCCCCGAGCTTTTCGGGGTCGTCACCGGAGGCCAGTCGCGCGACCAGACCGTCGAGGACCAGATCCAGATACATGTGCAGTACGTCGCTGGGCACGTCGTCGCGTAGCCGCCCGGCCTGCTTTTGTCTGCGCAATCGTTCGGTGGTCGCGGCCGACAGTTCAGCCGACCGTTCCGACCATCCCTTGTTGAACGCCGGGTCGTTGCGAAGCTTGCGCGCGATCTCGAGGCGAGTGGCCAACCAATCGAATTGTTCGGGCGCCGCCAGCATGTCGCGCATGACCTGGATCAGGCCCTCGCGCGACGCGACATCGGCCATCCGCTCTGCGTCTTCGTGGGCCAGTTCGAAGAACAGATTGTCCTTGTCCCGAAAGTGGTGGAAGATCGCGCCGCGCGACAGCCCGATGGTCTGCTCGAGCCTGCGTACGGTGGCCCTGTCGTAGCCGTACTCGGCAAAGCACCGCCGGGCACCATCGAGGATCTGACGACGACGCGCCGCCAGATGATCGTCGGTTACCCGGGGCAACTTGTGTTACTCCTCGTGCGAGCGCTGATCGATTGTGTCGCCTATGACTTGAGCATGTTCCGCAGTACGTACTGCAGGATGCCGCCGTTGCGGTAGTAGTCCGCCTCGCCGGGGGTGTCGATGCGCACCACCGCGTCGAACTCCACGGTGTTGTCCGTGCCGTCCGCGTCGCCCGATTTGGTGGCCTTCACGTGCACCGTCTTCGGCGTCTTGCCGTCGTTGAGCGCCTCGATGCCGGTGATGTCGAACGTCTCCGTGCCGTCCAGCTTGAGCGAAGCAGCCGACTCGCCCTCGGGGAACTGCAGCGGGATGACACCCATGCCGATCAGGTTGGAGCGGTGAATGCGCTCGAACGATTCGGTGATGACCGCGCGCACACCCAGCAGAGTTGTGCCCTTGGCGGCCCAGTCGCGCGACGAACCCGACCCGTACTCCTTGCCGCCCAGCACGACCAGCGGGATCCCCTGCTCCGCGTAGTTCTGCGCGGCATCGTAGATGAACGCCTGCTTGCCGCCGTTGGTGAAATCGCGGGTGTAGCCGCCGGACACATCGTCGAGCAGCTGGTTGCGCAGCCGGATGTTGGCGAACGTGCCGCGAATCATCACCTCGTGGTTTCCACGTCGTGAGCCGTAGGAGTTGTAGTCCTTCTTGTCCACCCCGTGCTCGTCGAGATACTGCGCGGCAGGTGTGCCCGGCTTGATGCTGCCCGCAGGGGAGATGTGGTCGGTGGTCACCGAATCACCCAGCAGCGCAAGCACCCTGGCGCCGGTGATGTCGGTGACGGGCTCCGGTTCGGGCGGCATGCCGTCGAAGTACGGGGGCTTGCGGACATACGTGGAGTTCTCGTCCCACTCGAACGTGTTGCCGCTCGGCGTCGGGAGATTGCGCCACCGCTCGTCGCCCTTGAACACGTCGGCGTAGTTCTTGGTGAACATCTCCGTGCTGATCGCCGAGGCGATGGTGTCGTTGATGTCCTGCTGCGACGGCCAGATGTCCTTGAGGAACACGTCGTTGCCGTCGGTGTCCTGACCAAGGGGCTCCGACTCGAAGTCGAAGTCCATGGTGCCTGCCAAGGCATACGCGATCACCAGCGGCGGCGACGCGAGGTAGTTCATCTTCACGTCGGGATTGATCCGGCCCTCGAAGTTGCGGTTGCCCGACAGCACGGCAGCGACCGACAGATCACAGTCGTTGATGGCTTTGCTGATCTCCTCCGGCAGCGGGCCGGAGTTGCCGATGCAGGTCGTGCAGCCGTAGCCGACCAGATAGAAGCCGAGCTTCTCCAGATAGGGCCACAGCGCCGCCTTTTCGTAGTAGTCGGTGACCACCTGCGAACCCGGCGCCATCGTGGTCTTGACCCACGGCTTGGACGTGAGACCTTTCTCGACGGCATTCTTGGCCAGCAGCGCAGCGCCGAGCATCACCTCGGGATTGGAGGTGTTGGTACACGATGTGATCGCCGCGATCACGACGGCACCGTGGTCGAGGACGAACTCACCGCGGCCCTCGCACTTGACCTCCACCGGCTTGCTCGGCCTGCCGTTGGAGCCGACGGCCGCCGACGGCAGGGCAGTGTCACTGTCGTCGAACGAAAGCACCGCCGGGTCGCTGGCCGGGAAGCTCTCTTCGACGGCCTCGTCGAGCTTGGTGTGCTCGACGGGCAGGTTCTCCTCCACATAGTTGTGGATGTCCTTGCGGAACGCCGTCTTCGCGTCGGTCAGCGCGATGCGGTCCTGCGGACGCTTCGGACCGGCGATCGACGCGACCACATCGCCCAGGTCCAGCTCGATGTACTCGGAGTACTTCGGCTCACGCTCCGGGTCGTGCCACATGCCCTGCTCTTTGGCGTACGCCTCCACGAGTGCCAGCTGTTCTTCGCTGCGGCCGGTCATCTTGAGGTAGTCGATCGTCACCTGGTCGATCGGGAAAATCGCTGCGGTGGAGCCGAATTCGGGGCTCATGTTGCCCAGGGTGGCGCGGTTGGCGAGTGGCACCTCGGCGACACCGTCGCCGTAGAACTCGACAAACTTCCCGACAACGCCGTGCTTGCGCAGCATCTCGGTGACGGTGAGCACGACGTCGGTGGCGGTGACACCGGCCGGCCGCTCGCCGGTCAGCCTGAAGCCGACCACCCGGGGAATGAGCATCGAGACCGGCTGGCCGAGCATGGCCGCTTCGGCCTCGATGCCGCCGACGCCCCAGCCGAGCACGCCGAGACCGTTCTCCATGGTGGTGTGCGAATCGGTGCCGACGCAGGTGTCCGGATAGGCGACACCGTCACGCTCCCACACCACGCGTGCCAGGTATTCGATGTTGACCTGGTGCACGATCCCGGTGCCGGGCGGTACCACCTTGAAGTCGTTGAATGCGCCCTGGCCCCAGCGCAGGAACTGATAGCGCTCGCCGTTGCGCTCGTACTCGATCTCCACGTTGCGCTCGAAGGCGTCGGCCGTGCCGAAGAGGTCGGCGATCACCGAGTGGTCGATCACCAGATCGGCGGGGGCCAGCGGATTGACCTTGTCGGGATCCCCGCCGAGGTCGCCGACGGCCTCCCGCATGGTGGCCAGGTCGACGATGCAGGGCACCCCGGTGAAGTCCTGCATGATGACGCGGGAGGGGGTGAACTGGATCTCCACGCTCGGATCGGCGTCCGGATCCCAGTTCGCGATCGCCTCGATGTGCTCCTTGGTGATGTTGGAGCCGTCCTCGGTGCGAAGCAGATTCTCGGCGAGCACCTTGAGGCTGTAGGGCAGTTTCTCGGTTCCGGGTACCGCGTCCAAGCGGTAGATCTCATAGCTCTTGTCCCCGACCTTCAGGGTGTCGTGGGCTCCAAACGAATCCTTGCTGCTCACATCAACTCCCGGCTAAGTAATCGCCGCGACGGGCTGTGTCGGCGGCGCTTCCGATCTAACAGTACGCTTGTCCTGTATGGCAAGCCCGGTGGGTTCCAGTCTCGTCTTGACGGGTGCGTGCTGCCACTTTCCGCGGTGCGTATCGCGTACGGTTTCTCCTGTGACCGGCCCGCACGTGATCCCGTTCCTCCCGTCGTATATCCCGCCGGACGTCGATATGAACCAAGTGCTTGCAGATGTCGGCGATGACGGCGTGAGCGTGCCCCCTGCCGATGCGAAAGCCGTGCCGGAATTGCGCCAGGTGATCGCCGACGCACACCAGCACGGCATCGATCTCAAAATCGTGGCCATCGCCTCCAATCCGCCGATCGACACCCCGCTGCGCGATATCGCGACCGAGGTGGGGCAGGCGTACCCGGGTTCGACCGTGCTGGCGATGAGCCCGACGTGGGCAGGCACCTACAGCAAGGAGTTCGATCGGGCGACGCTCGAGGCCGGCCAAGATATCGCGAAGAACGGCGACCCCGTTCAATCGTCGAAGAATTTCGTGAGCGAGTTGACGACGCCTCATTTTCCGTGGACAACATTCTCCGTAGTGTTGATTGTCCTGGTTTTGGCCGCCGCCGTCGCGGCCCGATCGCTGCAGGTCCGGAGCAAGGCCGACGCGGCCGAAATCGAGCCGAAAGCCTCCGAATAAGGCCGGCATAACGCTGGACATAAGCAGACGGCGAATTCGAATATCACCATTCGGTCACACTCCGTTTAATTACAGATATGTAGTTTGTGACTAGAGTTTCGTTAGCGTCAGTTGTGACGTACGGTGCAGAAGTACCTGATGGTGTAGTTGTTGTTTTTGTGACTTCTGCGAGGAGACCCGAGTCGGATGAGACGCACCGCTCGCGCGCTCGCGTCCCTCGGCATCCTCGTGGCGACCGCCCTCTACACACCCGGCGGATTAGCGGCCGCCGAACCCAGTAGTCCGGACTCCGTCGGATCGCTGGTCGCAGCTATCGCCAACGTCAACCAGAAACTGCAGGAACTCGGCGCAGCCGTTCAGGCCCAGCAGGAAGGCGTCAACAAGGCCATCGTCGATGTGCAGACCGCGCGCGACAACGCGGCGGCGGCTGAACAGGATGTGGATGCCAGCAAACACGCGGTCGACGACTCAACCGCCGCGATCACGTCCGCGCAGAAGCGATTCGACACCTTCGCCGCGTCGACCTATGTCAGCGGGCCGTCGAGTTCGTATCTGACGGCGGCCGACCCCGCCGACATCATCGACACCGCTTCGGCGGGCCAGACGCTGGCCACCAGCGCACATCAGGTCGTGGCGGACTTGCAGAGGGCGCGCACCGAGCAGGTCAACAAGGAGTCCGCGGCACGGCTGGCCAAGGAGAAGGCCGACCAGGCCACTGTGGACGCGCGGTCCAGCCAGGACGCGGCGGTGTCCGCGTTGAAGTCCGCCCAGCAGACCTTCGCCGACCAGCAGGGCCGGCTGACGGAGTTGACCGCCGAGCGTAACGCCGCCCAGGCCAAGCTGGCCCAAGCCCGCGCTTGGTCGGCGCCGGCGTCAGGCCGGTCAAAACCCGTGGCGCCGCTGGCGAACCCGTCGGCGAATTGGGACCGCGCGCCGGGTACTCCTGCGCCCGCTGCGGGGAACTGGGACCAGAGCCTGTGGGATCCGACGCTGCCCGCGATCCCGAGCGCGTTCGTTAGCGGCGACCCGATCGCAATCATCAACTCGGTGCTCGGAATGTCGTCGACCTCGGCGCAGTACACCGCCGACATGGGCCGAAACTTTCTGCGCAAGATGGGCATTCTGCCGACACCGAGCGGCTACACCAACGGTGCGATTCCGCGCGTGTACGGAAGGCAGGCCTCCGAGTACGTCATCAAGCGTGCGGGGTCCCAGCTGGGCGTGCCGTACTCATGGGGCGGTGGCAATGCCGCCGGTGCGAGCACCGGCATCGATTCTGGCTCGAACACAGTCGGATTCGACTGCTCGGGCCTGATCCTGTACGCCTTCGCAGGCGTCGGTATCAAGTTGCCGCACTACTCCGGTTCGCAATACGACCTGGGCCGCAAGATCCCGTCATCGCAGATGCGGCGCGGCGACGTCATCTTCTACGGACCGGGCGGCAGCCAGCACGTGACACTCTACCTCGGCAACAACCAGATGCTGGAGGCGCCCTACACCGGCTCCCATGTGAAGGTTTCGCCGGTGCGAACAAGCGGCATGACCCCGTACGTGGTCCGGTACATCGAATACTGATGCGAGAGATTCTTTTGAACTTCATGCGCCACAACGGCTCCCGTTGCGCGAGGATCGTCGTACCGGTTTTGGCGGCGCTGACTCTCGCACTCGGGTTGGCCATGCCCGCCGCGGCCGCACCCGAGGACGGGCAATGGGATCCCACGCTTCCGAAGATCGTCAGTTCCGGCGCCCCAGGCGATCCGGTGGCGATCGCGAACGCCTCGTTTCAGGTGAGCCAGCTCGCCCTCCAGACAACTTCGAACCTCGGACAGCAATTCCTGTCCAGCATCGGGCTCGGCGGCAGCAGCAGCAGCCAGGGTGCCGTCATGCCCGGAGGCCGGGTTCGCGGGCCGCAAGCGATCGAGTATGCGATTCGACGCGGCGGTTCGCAGATGGGCGTGCCGTATTCATGGGGAGGCGGCACGCTCACCGGCCCCGGGCCCGGCGTCGACGACGACGCCGGAAAAATCGGTTTCGACTGCTCGGGGCTGACCCGCTACATGTTCGCCGGCCTCGGTGTGCAGATCCCGAAGTATTCGGGTGACCAGTACGACACCGGACGCAAGGTGCCGGTGGCCCAGGCCAAGCGCGGCGACCTCATCTTCTGGGGACCCGGCGGCAGCCAGCACGTCGCCATGTACCTCGGCGGCGGGCGAATGCTCGAGGCGTCGGGCAGCGCGGGCAAGGTGACGGTCAGCCCGGTGCGCACCTCGGGATTGCAGCCGTACGCCGCCCGCATCATCGAATCCTGAGACCGGCCTGAGTGGACCCTGAGCAGTCCCGGGCGACGTCGACGGATTCCGTAGTGCCTGGAATAGTTGACGGCGGGCACCCCGCCCGCGGCGCACGACCTGCGTCTTTACCAGACACAACGTAAGAGGATCGTCGATGACGTCAGCAGGTGGACCGCAAGGCCCGGCGCAGGGTTATCCCGCCAACACTCAAGGTGGCCCACCGCCGCCCGCCAATTCCGGGGGCCTGCAGTCCGAGGTGCACACCCTGGAACGTGCCATCTTCGAGGTCAAGCGCATCATCGTGGGCCAGGACCTACTGGTCGAACGCATGCTCGTCGGCCTGCTCGCCAAGGGGCACGTGCTGCTCGAGGGTGTGCCCGGCGTCGCCAAGACGCTGGCTGTGGAGACGTTCGCCAAGGTGGTCGGCGGCACGTTCGCGCGCATCCAGTTCACGCCCGACCTGGTGCCCACCGACATCGTCGGCACCCGGATCTACCGGCAGGGCAAGGAGGAGTTCGACATCGAACTCGGCCCGGTGGTCTGCAACTTCCTGCTTGCCGACGAGATCAACCGCGCCCCGGCCAAGGTGCAGTCGGCGCTGCTGGAGGTGATGGCCGAGCGCAAGATCTCGATCGGCGGCAAGACGTTCCCGATGCCGAACCCATTCCTGGTGATGGCCACCCAGAACCCGATCGAGCAGGAAGGCGTGTACGCGCTTCCCGAGGCTCAGCGCGACCGCTTCCTTTTCAAGCTGAACATCGACTACCCGACACCGGAAGAAGAGCGCGAGATCGTCTACCGGATGGGCGTTAAGCCGCCGGAGCCCAAGCAGATCCTGGCTCCCGGTGACCTGGTCCGGCTGCAGGACGGGGCCGCCAACACCTTCGTGCACCACGCGCTGGTCGACTATGTCGTGCGGGTCGTCACGGCGACCCGTACACCGGAGAAGTTCGGCATGCCCGACGCCAAGGCGTGGATCGCCTACGGCGCCTCGCCCCGCGCCTCGCTCGGCATCATCGCCGCTTCGAGGGCGCTGGCGCTGGTGCGCGGCCGCGACTACGTCGTCCCCCAAGACGTCGTCGAGGTCATTCCCGACGTACTGCGACACCGGCTGGTGCTGACCTACGACGCGCTCGCCGACGAGATCTCGTCGGAGACGGTGATCAACCGGATCCTGCAGACCGTCGCCCTGCCGCAGGTGAATGCCATTCCGCAGCAAGGTCATTCGGTGCCTCCCGTCGTGCCCGCCGCAGCTGCCGCGGCTAGCGGTCGGTGACTACTTCCGGACGCAACGTCGACCTGCCGTCGCTGAAGCGCGGGGAGATCCGTGACCCCGCGCTGACGGCAGCGCTGCGCAAACTCGAACTGACGGTGCGCCGCAAGCTCGACGGAGTGCTGCACGGCGACCACCTCGGCCTGCTGCCCGGTCCCGGATCGGAGCCGGGGGAGTCCCGCATTTACCAGCCGGGCGACGATGTCCGCCGGATGGACTGGTCGGTGACCGCGCGCACGACCCATCCCCACGTCCGCCAGATGATCGCCGACCGCGAGTTGGAAACGTGGTTGGTGGTTGACATGTCGGCCAGCCTCGACTTCGGCACCACCGGCTGCGAGAAGCGCGATCTCGCGGTTGCCGCAGCGGCGGCGATCACGTTCCTCAACAGCGGCGGCGGTAACCGAATCGGCGCGATCATCGCCAATGGCGACGCCGTGCGTCGAGTGCCCGCGCTGTCGGGGCGCATGCACGAGCAGGAGATGCTGCGCGCGATCGCCACCATGCCCAAGGCGCCGACCGGCGTGCGGGGCGATCTGGCCGCGGCGATCGACGCGCTACGAAGGCCCGAGCGCCGTCGTGGCATGGCGGTGGTCATCAGTGATTTCCTCGGCCCGATCGACTGGATGCGCCCAATGCGCGCCATCGCCGGTCGGCACGAGGTGCTCGGCATCGAGATCATCGATCCGCGTGACGTCGAACTGCCGCCGATCGGCGACGTCATCCTGCAGGACACCGAATCCGGCGTGACCCGTGAATTCACCATCGACGAACAACTGCGTTCCGACTTCGAGAAGGCCGCCGCCGCGCACCGCGCCGAGCTGTCCAGAACCCTGCGGCGCTGTGACGCGCCGCTGCTGACACTGCGCACCGACCGGGACTGGATCGCCGACGTGGTCCGGTTCGTCGCGAACCGTCGCCGTGGAGCGCTCGCCGGCCGCGCATAGTCCAATGAAATGACAACTGCCATATGACATTACCGTTGCTCGGTCCGATGACGCTGTCGGGGTTCGAATACGCTTGGTTCTTCCTGTTTCTTCTCGTTGCTCTCGGAATTGTCGCGCTCTACATCGTCGTTCAATTGGCCCGTCAACGACGGATGCTGCGTTTTGCGAACATGGAGCTGCTGGAAAGCGTTGCGCCCAAGAGGCCTACTCGCTGGCGGCACCTGCCCGCCATCCTGTTGGTGCTCTCACTGTTGCTCCTCACCGTTGCGATGGCCGGGCCGACGAACGACGTCCGGATCCCACGCAACCGCGCCGTCGTCATGTTGGTGATCGACGTGTCGCAGTCCATGCGCGCTACCGATGTGTCGCCGAATCGTCTTGCAGCCGCGCAGGAGGCATCCAAGCAGTTCGCCGATGAGCTGACGCCGGGCATCAACCTCGGCCTGATCGCCTTCGCGGGTACTGCCACCGTGCTGGTGTCGCCGACCACCAACCGCGAAGCGACCAAGAATGCGATCGACAAGCTGCAGCTCGCCGACCGCACCGCGACTGGCGAAGGCATCTTCACCGCCCTGCAGGCCATCGCCACCGTCGGCGCCGTGCTCGGTGGTGGCGACCAGCCCCCGCCCGCCCGAGTTGTGCTGTTCTCCGACGGCAAGGAGACGGTGCCGTCGAATCCGGACAACCCGAAGGGCGCATTCACCGCCGCGCGCACCGCGAAGGATCAGGGTGTGCCGATCTCGACCATCTCGTTCGGCACACCGTACGGCTATGTCGAGATCAACGACCAGCGCCAGCCGGTGCCTGTCGACGACGACATGCTGCGCAAGATCGCCGAACTGTCCGGCGGCGAGGCATACACGGCATCGAGCCTCGACCAGCTGCGGGAGGTCTACTCGAACCTGCAGCAGCAGATCGGCTACGAGACGATCAAGGGTGACGCCAGTGCGGGCTGGCTGCGACTCGGCGCCTTGATCCTGGCCCTTTCGGCGCTGGCAGCAATGCTGCTCAACCGCCGACTACCCAACTAGCAACGGAAATGGCAAGCAGCGCATGACGTTACCAGTGCTCGGACCGATGACGCTGACGGGCTTCGAACACGTCTGGTTCTTTCTGTTCCTCTTTGTCGTGGCGGGACTGGTGGGGCTCTACATCGCCATGCAAGCTGCCCGGCGCAAGCGGTTGCTGCGGTTCGCGAACACGGAGTTGCTGGAAAGCGTCGCGCCCAAACGGCCGTCACGGTGGCGGCATCTGGCGACGGTTCTGTTGGTGTTGTCGCTGGTGATGCTCACGGTCGCGATGGCCGGGCCAACCCATGACGTCCGCATTCCACGCAACCGCGCAGTGGTCATGTTAGTGATCGACGTATCGCAGTCGATGCGGGCCACGGACGTGGCACCCAACCGGCTGGCTGCCACGCAGGAAGCCGCCAAGCAGTTCGTCGATCAGATGACGCCGGGCATCAACCTCGGGCTGATCTCCTACGCGGGGGCGGCCACCGTGCTGGTGTCGCCGACCACCAATCGTGACGCATCCAAGAATGCGATCGACAAGCTGCAGGTGGCCGACCGAACCGCGACCGGCGAGGCCATCTTCACCGCATTGCAGGCCATCTCCACCGTCGGTGCGGTGATCGGTGGGGGTGACACGCCGCCGCCGGCACGCATCGTTCTGATGTCCGACGGCAAGGAAACCGTGCCGTCGAATCCGGATAATCCAAAAGGCGCCTTCACCGCCGCCCGTACCGCAAAGGACCAGGGGGTGCCCATAGCGACGGTGTCGTTCGGCACCCCGTACGGCACCGTAGACATGAACGGCCAGAAAACGCCAGTACCCGTCGACGACGAGATGCTCAAGAAGGTCGCTCAGCTGTCCGGCGGACAGGCCTACACCGCATCGAGCGTCGAGCAACTCAAAGAGGTCTTCACCAATTTGCAGGAGCAGATCGGCTACGAGACGCAAAAGGGCGACGCGGGCACCGGCTGGCTGCGGCTCGGCGCCTTGGTGCTTGCGCTGGCGGCCGTCGCGGCGCTGCTGATCAATCGCAGGCTGCCGAACTAGAACAATCCCCAGTCGTCCCCTGCCCTCCGGGCGTGGGCCCAGCGCTCCTACCCACCACCGTAAGGCGATTTCTTAGGAATGGTCGACACACGTTAAGTTGGCGGGCATGACCCAGAGTGCAGTACCGGAGACTGCCGACCAAAAGGCTGGCGGTCGTCCGCCTTTCGTTTCCCGTTCGGTGCTGGTCACGGGAGGAAACCGCGGAATCGGCCTCGCGATCGCCCAGCGGCTCGCTGCCGACGGCCACAAGGTGGCCGCCACGCACCGCGGGTCCGGGGTGCCCGACGGGTTGTTCGGCGTCGAGTGCGATATCACCGACTCCGCAGCTGTCGACCGCGCCTTCACCGAGGTCGAGGAACGCCAGGGTCCGGTTGAGGTGGTGATCGCCAACGCCGGCGTGGCCGCCGACGCGTTCCTCATGCGGATGACCGAGGAGAAGTTCGAGAAAGTCATCGACGCGAACCTGACGGGTGCATTCCGGGTGGCCCAGCGCGCGTCGCGCAGCATGCTGCGAAAGCGGTTCGGCCGGATGATCTTCGTGGGTTCGGTCTCCGGCACATGGGGCGTCGGCAACCAGGCCAATTACGCGGCTTCCAAGGCCGGCCTGATCGGCATGGCCCGCTCGATCGCCCGGGAGCTGACGAAGGCCGGGATCACCGCGAACGTCGTGGCCCCTGGCTACATCGACACCGACATGACCCGCGCGCTGGACGAGCGGATTCAGGAGGGGGCATTGGGGTTCGTTCCGGCCAAGCGGGTTGGCACCGCCGCCGAGGTCGCCGGAGTGGTCAGCTTTCTGGCGTCCGAAGATGCCAGCTACATATCCGGTGCCGTGATCCCGGTCGACGGCGGCATGGGCATGGGCCACTGATTCTTCGATAGAGAAAAGGACATTCACAATGGCAGGTCTGCTCGAAGGGAAGCGCATCCTCGTCACGGGGATCATCACCGACTCGTCGATCGCGTTCCACATCGCCAGGGTGGCCCAGGAATCCGGCGCCGAATTGGTGCTCACCGGCTTCGACCGGATGAAGCTGATCGGCCGCATCGCCGACCGGCTGCCGGAGAAGGCGCCGCTGCTGGAACTCGACGTGCAGAACGAGGAGCATCTCGCGACGCTGGCCGACCGGGTGACCGAGGTCATCGGTGCGGACAACAAACTCGACGGTGTCGTGCACTCGATCGGCTTCATGCCGCAGTCTGGTATGGGCATCAACCCGTTCTTCGACGCGCCGTACGAGGACGTCTCCAAGGGCATCCACATCTCGGCCTTCTCGTATGCATCGCTGGCCAAGGCGACGCTGCCGATCATGAACGCGGGCGGCTCGATCGTCGGCATGGACTTCGACCCGACGAGGGCCATGCCCGCCTACAACTGGATGACCGTCGCCAAGAGCGCGCTCGAGTCGGTGAACCGGTTCGTCGCGCGTGAAGCGGGCCAATTCGGCGTGCGGTCGAATCTCGTTGCGGCGGGCCCGATCCGGACGCTGGCGATGAGTGCCATCGTCGGCGGTGCACTCGGTGCCGATGCCGGCGACCAGATCCGGCTACTGGAGGAGGGCTGGGATCAGCGCGCTCCTGTCGGCTGGAACATGAAGGATCCGACGCCGGTCGCCAGGACGGTGTGCGCCCTGCTCTCCGATTGGCTGCCCGCCACCACCGGTACCGTCGTCTACGCCGACGGCGGCGCGCACACGCAACTGCTCTAAGGAATGGACAGCTCGGACTTCGACGCCCTCCTGCTGCTGTCCTTCGGCGGGCCGGAGGCGCCGGAGCACGTGATGCCGTTCCTGGAGAACGTCACTCGCGGCCGCGGCATCCCGCGGGAGCGGCTCTCCGCGGTCGCCGAGCACTACCTTCATTTCGGTGGTGCCTCACCGATCAACGGCATCAACCGCGCGTTGATCGAGCAGTTGGAGGCCGAACTGGCCGACCGCGGCCTCGGGCTGCCGGTGTACTTCGGGAACCGCAACTGGGAACCCTACGTCGAGGATGCGGTTACCGCGATGCGCGACAACGGCGTTCGTCGCGCGGCTGTCTTCACGACGTCGGCGTGGGGTGGCTATTCCAGTTGCACCCAGTACAACGAGGACATCGCTCGTGGTCGCCAAGCGGCCGGAGAGCGCGCTCCTCAACTGGTCAAGCTTCGCCAGTATTACGACCATCCGCTGTTCGTCGAGATCTTCGCCGAGGCTATCGGCGATGCGGCACAGGCGCTGCCCGCCGAACTCCGCGCGGACGCCCGGCTGGTGTTCACCGCCCACTCCATTCCGCTTGCGGCCCGATCCCGCTGCGGCGACGACCTTTACGCCCGCCAGGTGGCCTACGCATCGCACCTCGTCGCGGCCGAGGCGGGCTATGCCGACTACGACCAGGTGTGGCAGTCGCGGTCGGGTCCGCCACAGGTGCCGTGGCTGGAACCCGACGTGGGGGACCATCTGTCCGCCCTGGCCGACGCGGGCACCAAGGCGGTCATCGTCTGCCCGATCGGTTTCGTCGCCGACCACATCGAGGTGGTGTGGGACCTGGACAACGAGCTGCGCCGGCAGGCGGACGAACTCGGGCTGGCGTTGGCCCGCGCGGCCACACCCAATGCCGACCGCCGCTTCGCGCGCCTCGCGATCGACCTGATCGACGAGCTGCGAGAGGGCAGCGACCCGTCCCGCAGCGAAAGTCCGCCAGGCGTCGAACCCCCTCCGCTGTACGGCTTCTCGGTCGACGGCGCACTGTGCACCCCTGAGTGCGGAAAGTCCTAGCCCCAGGCGGAGTGCAGGATCGCGCCGACGGCCGCCAGCCGGGCCGAACGCACCACCGCGGAAAGCGGTCGCAACGCTTCGTTGGCGCTCTGCGCCTCCGATGAGCTTTGCAGGCCGATGGGCATCAAGCCGGAACTGACCGTGACGATGGCGTCGATGTGCGCGGCGTTCTCCAGCACCCGCAATGCGCGCGACGGGGCGTGGTCGGGTGCGCGATGCTGACCCGTCGACTCCATCACCTGCTCGACCAGCCTGCGCGGGTCGGCGACGTCCATGCCGCCGGCCTCTGCGCGGATGGCGCCCAGAGCGTCGGCTGCCGACCGAACCGCCGACCGCAGTGCGAATTCCGCCTCACCGAGGTCGATGTGCTCAGGGATCGGCGCGGCGGGAAGCGAATACACCGTCCAGTTCAGGCCGGACAGCTCGGCGTCATCTGAGTCGTCGTAGGGTTCGGTGTCGTCGTACTCGAAATCGGGCACGATGCCGATCGTCTGCGACGACGAACCCGAGTTGATGACGATGGCCTCGCCGGCCGTCACCGCGTCACGCTGAAACTGGGTCCCCGCCGGCAGCCCCCGGACGTCGCCCGGCACGGGGAGGACGACGGACATCGCGGGTCCGCCGGTGGCCCCTGCCGCGGTCCGCAGCGTCTGCAGCAGTGACATCGTTCCGGAGTGGTTCACATCGGGCCAGGGCAGGCCAGTGCTTTCGGCGGCAACGGCGTCATAGGCGGTCACCGAATGCCTTGGCGCCCATTGCGATAGCGCATCAAGGACGTCATCGGGCGCGGCGGCGCCTGCGAGCCAGGCATTGGCCCACACCGAAAACGAAACACTGGGGCACCACATAATGCTCGCAGTGTAATAGTTCGCAGCTGATGGGGCGGACCACGCGTTAGGCTTTCGGCATGCCCGTTGCGCTGATCTGGCTAATCGCCGCGCTGGCCCTTGCCGGGGCCGAAGCGCTCACCGGCGACCTGTTCCTGCTGATGCTCGGCGGCGGTGCACTGGCGGCCGCCGGGTCGGGCCTTGTCTTCGACGATCTGTGGGTGCATGGCGCGGTCTTCGCGGTGGTATCGGTGCTGCTGCTGGTGATGGTCCGCCCGGCCCTGCGCCGCCATTTCATGTCGGGCACGGGTCTGCTGGAGCCGGCAAAGGCCCTGGAGGGCAAGAGTGCGCTGGTGCTCGACCGCGTCGGGCGTCATGAAGGGCAAGTGAAACTCGATGGCGAAGTCTGGACGGCGCGGCCCTTCAACGACGACGATGTCTACGAACAGGGCGACCACGTGACCGTCATGCACATCGACGGCGCTACGGCGGTCGTCCACAAGGTCGTCTAGAGAAGCCTGGACAACTAGGGAAGGAACCCACAATGGACGGTGCCGTCGCCGGCCTGATCCTCGTTGGTGTGCTGGTCATATTCGCGGCCATCATCGTCGCCAAGTCGATCGCGATCATCCCGCAGGCCGAGGCCGCGGTGATCGAACGACTGGGCCGCTACACCAAGACCGTTTCGGGGCAGCTGACGCTGCTCGTGCCGTTCATCGACAAGATCCGTGCGCGCGTCGACCTGCGCGAGCGCGTGGTGTCATTCCCGCCACAGCCGGTGATCACCGAGGACAACCTGACGGTCAACATCGACACCGTCGTCTACTTCCAGGTCACCAACCCGCAGGCCGCGGTGTACCAGATCAGCAACTACATCGTCGGCGTCGAGCAGCTGACCACCACCACGCTGCGCAACGTTGTCGGCGGCATGACGCTGGAGCAGACCCTGACGTCGCGCGACAAGATCAACGGCCAGCTGCGCGGGGTGCTCGACGAGGCCACCGGCCGGTGGGGGCTACGGGTGGCGCGCGTCGAACTACGCAGCATCGACCCGCCGCCGTCGATCCAGGACTCGATGGAAAAGCAGATGCGGGCCGACCGCGAGAAGCGGGCCATGATCCTGACCGCCGAGGGCAGCCGGGAAGCCGCGATCAAGCAGGCCGAGGGCCAGAAACAAGCACAGATCCTGTCCGCCGAGGGCGCCAAGCAGGCGGCGATCCTGGCGGCGGAGGCCGATCGGCAATCCCGCATGCTGCGGGCCCAGGGTGAGCGTGCGGCGTCCTACCTGCAGGCTCAGGGCCAGGCGAAGGCGATCGAGAAGACGTTCGCCGCGATCAAGGCAGGCCGCCCGACACCGGAGATGCTGGCCTACCAGTATCTGCAGACCCTGCCGCAGATGGCCAAGGGCGAGGCGAACAAGGTCTGGCTGGTGCCCAGCGACTTCGGGTCCGCGCTGGAGGGCTTCACCAGGATGCTGGGTGCGCCAGGCGAGGACGGTGTCTTCCGGTACACACCGTCGCCTGTGGACGAAAACCTGCCCAAGCCCGAGGACGACTCAGCCGAGGTGGCCGAGTGGTTCAACACCCAGACGGATCCCGCGATCGCTCAGGCTGTCGCCAAGGCCGAGGCGGACGCGCGTTCGTCGTCGGGCATCAGCGCTATCCCTGCTGCACCGGAGGAGGATCCACTCCCGCCGATGCAGTACCCGCCGCTGTCACAGCAGCGGCAGGACGGTCCGCCGCAGTCGCCGGGGCGTCACAGCGGCTAGCCGGGCCGTCGCCCGAGGGATGATGCTGTGGGTAGGTGCGGATCTCGTAGATCAGGCCTGCCACACCGAGACTCGCGGTGAACAGCGAAACCAGGATCAACCAGGAGCTGATGTGGTTGGTCAGTGCGTCGCCGAGGATGACGACCGCGGCGGTGCCCGGCAGCAGTCCGACGAGTGTGGCCCAGGTGTATGGGCGCACCCTCACCGCCGATGCCCCGGCTGCGTAGTTGAGCACCGAGAACGGAACCGCGGGGATCAACCGCATCGACATGACCGTCGGCCAGCCGCGCTGGCGCAGCCGGGCGTCCAGGGACTTGATCCGCGGATGGGGCATGAGGCGGTCGAGCCGCCAGCCGGCGGCGCGGACCAGCAGCAGCGCCAGGAGCGCGCTGATCGTGCTGGCCACGACAGCGATGAGGATGCCGAGCCAGGGGCCGAACAGAAGGCCCGAGGCAAGCGTGAAAGCGGTGCGTGGGAACGGAAACACGGTGACGACGATGTGCGCCGCCAGGAAGGCGAACGGAAACCACGGCCCTAGCGATTCCGCCCAGTCCCGTAGCTGCAGGGCGCCCGGTCGCGGCACCAACAACAAGATTGCGACGAGGATCACAATCGTTGCCGTGATGGCGGCCAGCTGGCGCCTTGGGACCTGTTTGGCCGTCGAAATCACCGCACTGCACACCGCGGCGAGGGTGCTGACGACGGGCTTCACGTCTACCAAGACTACGGGTGCGTGCGGTGATGAAGCACCTCATGACGATACGAGTCGCCCGCCCGGCGCACGCTGGCCCGATGGTGATCATTTAGCCTGATGGACGTGCAGAATTCCGGCTTGCAGGAATCTCGACAGCAATGGCGCTCGGCCGTTGCGGGCGTGTTGGCGAAATCGACTCGGCGCGACCCGGCCGATCTGCCGCCAGAGCCCGAGGGCCTCTTGGATTCGCCGACCTACGAGGGCTTCCCGATCAGGGCGTTGTACACCAGCCTTGACGCCCTGCCGGAACCGCCGCTGCCCGGTGACTGGCCGTTCGTCCGCGGCGCAGACGCGCGGCGCGACGTCAAGTCCGGATGGAAGGTCGCAGAGGCGTTTCCAGTCCCCGGCCAGAAAGCCGTCACCGATGGCAACGGCGCCGTCTTGGTGGCCTTGACCGAGGGTGTCAGCGCGCTTGCGCTGCGGGTGGGCGCACCCGACGGCGTCCCGGCGGGCGAGCTGGACCGTCTGCTCGAGGGCGTGTTCCTCGATCTGGTGCCGCTGATCCTCGATCCGGGTGCAGACTTCGTGGCCGCCGCGGATGCGGTGCTGCCACAGCTGACCGATATGGACGACGAGCAGCGCGCCCGGCTGTCGATCGATCTGGGCGCCGACCCGCTCACCGCGCCGTTGAGCCGGCGGACCACCGCCGACATCGCCGAGGTGATCGCGATCGCACAGAAGGTCACCGGCTACGCCGGAGGCGTGCGGGCGATCACGGTGGACGGGCCGGCTCTGCACAACATCGGCGCCAGTGCGTCGTGGGAGCTGGCCGGTGCCGTCGCGGCAGGCGTCGCCTACTTGCGTCTGCTCGGCGAGGCCGGCCTCAGCGTGCCGGACTCGTTGCGGCAGATCAGCTTCCGGCTCGCCGCAGACGACGACCAGTTCATGACGATCGCCAAGATCCGCGCCTTGCGCCGGCTCTGGGCCAGGGTGGCCGAGGTGGTCGGCGGACCGGATGCCGGCGCCGCCCGCGTGCACGCGGTCACGTCGACGCCGATGATGGCGCAGCGCGACCCGTGGGTGAACATGCTGCGCACCACCGTCGCGGCCTTCGGCGCCGGTGTCGGCGGCGCGGACACCGTGCTGGTGCAGCCGTTCGACGCGGCGATCCCCGGTGGACTGCCCGGCACCGCAGCGAGTTTCGCCCGCCGCATCGCCCGCAACACGCAACTGCTGCTGCTGGAGGAGTCGCACCTCGGGCGGGTGCTCGACCCGGCGGGCGGCTCGTGGTTCGTCGAGGACTTGACCGAGCAGCTCGCGCAAAAGGCGTGGGAGCACTTCCAGCAGATCGAGGCGGAGGGCGGTTTCGCAGACGCCCGTGACTTCGTCGCCGCCCACATCGCCGATGTTCGCGACCGGCGCACCGACGACATCAACCACCGCCGCAAGGCCCTCACCGGTGTCAACGAGTACCCGAACCTCGACGAAGCGCCGCTGCCACATGGTGATTCGGTGAGCGCCGTCGCGCGATACGCCGCAGGTTTCGAGGCGTTGCGCGACCGCTCCGATGGATGGCTGGACAAGACGGGGTCGCGGCCGAAGGTGCTGTTGCTGCCGCTGGGGCCGCTGGCGGAGCACAACATCCGGGTGACGTTCGCAGCCAACCTGCTCGCCTCGGGCGGCATCGAGGCGGTCAATCCCGGTCCCGTCGACTCCGCGGGGGTGGCGGACGCCGTGTCGGCAGCGGGCGGCCCAGCCGTCGTGGTGATCTGCGGGACCGACGCCCGTTACCGCACCGAAGCCGCGGGGGCGGTCGAGGCCGCACGCAAGGCTGGGGTGTCGCGCGTCCTGCTGGCCGGACCCGACAACGCGGTCGCCGACGCCGACCACAAGCCCGACGACTACCTGACCGCCAAGATCGACGCGGTCGACGCCCTGTCGGATCTGCTCACTCGATTGGGGGCCTGACAATGACTGTCAATGACGTCGCCGGCCAAGCCGTTCCGGAAGCAACCGGAATCGGCAGCTTCGCCGACGTGCCTCTGCGCAGCGAGCGGGCCGCCGAGCCCGCTACCCACACCGCTGTCACCGCACACGTCGCCGCCGTTGCCGAGGCGCACGGCTATACGCCAGAGCAGCTCGACTGGTCCACCCCCGAGGCCATCGACGTCAAGCCGGTCTACATCGCCGCCGACCGGGACGACGCTGTGAAGGCGGGCTACCCGCTCGACACCTTCCCCGGTGCGCCGCCGTACCTGCGCGGCCCCTATCCGACGATGTACGTCAACCAGCCGTGGACCATCCGGCAGTACGCCGGCTTCTCCACCGCCGCGGAGTCCAACGCGTTTTACCGACGCAACCTGGCCGCCGGGCAGAAGGGTCTTTCGGTGGCGTTCGACCTGGCCACCCACCGCGGCTACGACTCCGACCACCCCCGCGTCGCCGGTGACGTCGGGATGGCCGGCGTGGCAATCGATTCCATCCTCGACATGCGGCAGCTGTTCGACGGAATCGACCTGTCCACCGTGTCGGTTTCGATGACGATGAACGGTGCGGTGCTGCCGATCCTCGCACTGTACGTGGTGGCCGCCGAGGAGCAGGGCGTGCCACCTGAGAAGTTGGCCGGGACCATCCAGAACGACATCCTCAAAGAGTTCATGGTCCGCAACACCTACATCTACCCGCCGAAGCCGTCGATGCGGATCATCTCCGACATCTTCGGCTACACCAGCGTGCGGATGCCGAAGTTCAACTCGATCTCCATCTCCGGCTACCACATCCAAGAGGCCGGTGCGACAGCGGATTTGGAGCTGGCGTACACGCTGGCCGACGGAGTCGAGTACATCAAGGCAGGTTTGGCCGCGGGCCTGTCCATCGACAAGTTCGCGCCGCGGCTGTCCTTCTTCTGGGGTATCGGGATGAACTTCTTCATGGAGGTCGCCAAACTGCGCGCCGGCCGCCTGCTGTGGAGCGAGCTGGTCGCCCAGTTCGAACCAGAGGATGCGAAATCGCTTTCGCTGCGCACGCATTCGCAGACGTCGGGTTGGTCGTTGACGGCGCAGGATCCGTTCAACAACGTCGCCCGCACATGCATCGAGGCGATGGCGGCGACGCAGGGCCACACGCAGTCGCTGCACACCAACGCGCTCGACGAGGCCCTGGCGCTGCCCACCGATTTCTCCGCCAGGATCGCGCGCAACACGCAGCTGCTGCTGCAACAGGAGTCCGGCACCATCCGGCCGATCGACCCATGGGGCGGTTCGTACTACGTGGAGTGGCTCACCCATCAGCTCACCGAGCGGGTGCGCGCCCATATCCGTGAGGTGAACGAGCACGGCGGCATGGCACAGGCCATCGACGACGGCATCCCCAAGATGCGCATCGAGGAGGCCGCCGCACGCACCCAGGCCCGCATCGACTCCGGCCAGCAGCCGGTGATCGGGGTGAACAAGTACCAGGTTGCCGCCGGCGATGGCACCGACCACGAAATCGAGGTGCTCAAGGTCGAGAACAGCCGGGTCCGCGCTGAGCAACTCGCCAAGCTCGAGAAGCTGCGCGCCGAGCGCGACCAGGCCATCGTCGATGCGGCGCTGGCCGACCTGACCAAGGCGGCCGACGGTGAGGGAAACCTGTTGGAGCTCGCAATCAACGCGTCACGCGCGAACGCCACCGTCGGCGAGATCTCCGATGCGTTGGAGCGAGTCTGGGGACGGCACCAGGCCGAGATCCGTACCATCGCCGGGGTCTACCGCGACGAAGTCTCTGGAGGAGGCGGAAACATCGGCGGAATGTCTCAAGCCACCGAGCTAGTCGAGAAGTTCGCCGAGGCCGACGGCCGACGGCCGCGAATCCTGGTGGCCAAGATGGGTCAGGACGGTCACGATCGCGGGCAGAAGGTCATCGCGACCGCGTTCGCCGACATCGGTTTCGACGTCGACGTCGGCTCACTGTTCTCGACGCCAGAAGAGGTGGCGCGTCAGGCCGCCGACAACGACGTGCACGTGGTGGGGGTGTCGTCCCTTGCCGCCGGACATCTGACGCTGGTGCCCGCGCTGCGCGACGCGCTGGCCGAAGTCGGGCGGCCCGACATCATGGTCGTGGTGGGCGGCGTGATTCCGCCCGGCGACTTCGACGAGCTGTACGCGGCGGGCGCGACCGCGATCTTCCCGCCCGGCACCGTGATTGCCGACGCCGCGATCGGCTTGTTGCACAAGCTGGCCGAGCGCTCGGGATACGACCTCGGCTAGATGGCCGACCGGATCGACGACCTCGCTGCCGCGATCAGGAATCGTGATCGCGCGGCCCTGCCGCGGGCGATCACGCTCGTCGAGTCGACCAGGGCCGATCACCGCGAGCAGGCGCAACAGCTGTTGATGGAGTTGATGCCCGAAGCAGGCGCTGCCATGCACGTCGGCATCACCGGCGTTCCCGGCGTGGGCAAGTCGACCACGATCGAGGCGCTCGGCATGTACCTCATCGGGCAGGGACATCGGGTGGCGGTGCTGGCCGTCGACCCGTCGTCGACGCGCACCGGCGGGTCGATACTCGGCGACAAAACCCGGATGCCGCGGCTGGCCGTGCACCCCGACGCCTACATCCGGCCGTCGCCCACATCCGGCACGCTGGGCGGCGTCGCCAGAGCCACCCGGGAAACCATCGTGTTGCTCGAGGCGGCAGGCTTCGACGTGATTCTGGTGGAAACCGTCGGCGTCGGGCAGTCCGAGGTGGCGGTCGCCAACATGGTGGACACGTTCGTGTTCATGACTCTCGCCCGTACCGGTGATCAGCTCCAGGGCATCAAGAAGGGTGTGCTGGAGCTTGCTGACATCGTCGTGGTGAACAAGGCCGATGGTAACCACGCCGCCGAGGCCAAGGCGGCCGCTCGCGACCTGACGGGTGCCATCCGGTTGATCTATCCGCGCGAAACACTCTGGCGCCCACCGGTTCTGACGATGAGCGCGTTGGAGGGCGCCGGGCTGACCGAGCTGTGGGACACCGTGCTCAAACACCGCGGGGTGCTCACCGACGCGGGGGAGTTCGACGCCCGTCGTAACTCCCAGCAGGTGGACTGGACGTGGTCGATGGTGCGCGACACCGTCTTGGACCGGGTGCTCAACAATCCCGCGGTGCGTGGTGTCCGCGCCGACGTGGAGCGCCGGGTCCGTGACGGCGAGTTGACGCCTGCCCTCGCCGCGCAGCAGATCCTCGACGCGGCGGAGAGCACGAAAGAGTAGGGAAACACCGGATATTTCTGCGGTCGAGCTGATGGATAGCGTCGACACGTGAATCGAGGTTCCATCAATTCTGTGTTCGCTGGGCTGGCGATCGCCGGCATGCTGCTGACCCCGGGGACCGCAAGCGCTCCGCTGCCCGGCGACAAGGACGCCGACGGTGTGTCCGATCAGGACGAGATCAACATCTATCACTCCCGACCCGAACATCCGCGACACCGACGGCGACCGACGGCAACGGGCTGTCGGACACCGACGAGTACTACACGTGGCACACGATGCTGTACCTCGGCGACACCGACCAGGACGGCTACACCGACAAGCAGGAGGTCGACGCGGGCACCAAGCGTCTCGACCATGCATCGCATCCGGGGGCGACCATCGACCAGGCTCCTCAAGGCCCACAGGCGAACCGATCCGACACCGACAACGACGGGCTGTTCAATGATGACGAGATCAACGTCTACGGCACGAACCCGAACAAGGCGGACACCGACGGCGACGGCCGTGACGACGGCCAGGAGGTCTTCGACAAGACCGACCCCAATAACCCTTCGACTGACCGGCAGCGATGATTGCTGTTCGGTGCAGCCTCGGCACCTCTGACATGGGAGGCGTTAACGGATCGGTAACGGTGCGTTTATTTGCCGGGGTTGCAGGTAAATTAGATGCATTGTGAGGCACTCTGACAGCCGGGAGCGCAGCGCGGCGCTTCCCCACGGTGTTCAAGGCGCGGCCGACCCGCACTTCTCCTGTGCGGTACGGGCCTTCAGCAGCATGTTTCCCGGTCCCCGTTACGGCGGAGGGGCGCTTTCGGTCTTTCTGGACGGCGAGCCTGTCGTCGATGTCTGGACCGGGTGGGCCGACCGGCGCGGCACCACGCACTGGTCCGCCGACACCGGCGCAATGGTTTTCTCCGCCACCAAGGGCATGGCCTCGACCGTCATCCACCGACTCGTCGATCGCGGCCTGATCGACTACGACGCCCCGATCGCCGAGTACTGGCCGGAGTTCGGCGCAAACGGCAAGGCGAAGATCACCGTTCGCGAGTTGATGCGGCACCGTGCCGGGCTGTCGCAACTCAACGGCGCGACCAAGGCCGATCTGATGGACCACCTCAAGATGGAGGAGCGGCTTGCGGCCGCGCCGGTCAACCGGGTTCTCTACGGCAAGGGTGCCTACCACGCGCTGACATACGGCTGGCTGATGTCCGGTCTGGCGAGGTCGGTCACCGGCATCGGCATGCGGCAGCTGATCCGGACCGAAGTCGCGGAGCCGCTTGGCACCGACGGTCTGCATCTGGGCCGCCCGCCCGCCGAGGCGCCGACGAAGCCGGCGCAGATCATCATTCCCCAGGGCACCATCAAGAACGCGGTATTCGGTGCACTGGTACCGAAGCTGGCGGCGCTGCAATGGTCCGGCGGCATCGGCGCGCTGTACTTTCCGGAGATGGTTTCCGTGGTGCAGGGTGATACCCCGTTCCTCGACGGCGAGATTCCCGCCGCCAACGGAACCGCGACCGCGCGGGGCCTGGCGAAGATGTACGCGCCGCTGGCATGCGGGGGCCGCGTCGACGGCAGGCAGTTCCTGTCGCCCGAGCTGACCGCAGGCCTGATGGGTGTGCCCAACCTGCGTCCGGACCGAAACATCGTGTTCCCCATGGCGTTTCATCTCGGCTACCACTCCATCCCGCTTGGCGGGTTGATGCCGGGGTTCGGCCACGCCGGTCTCGGCGGCTCCCTCGGGTGGGCCGACCCGAGCACCGGGATGTCCTTCGGCTATGTGCACAACCGGCTGCTGACGCCGTTCGTGGTGGCCGACCAGGCTGGCTTCGTCGCGACGGCGGCGTTCATTCGCCGGGGCGCGGCGGCGGCGCGCAGGCGGGGATACCGGCCGGTGCCTGCGTTCGGCGCGCCGTTCGCTACCGAGTCGCGACCAGTCGCCGGCTAGGAATTTACGCGCCTCTTTCCCGCTCGAGCTTTTCGGCCTCCTCGACGGCGGCCAGCGCTGAATGCCGGGCCCGCCGGCTGAGGTCGTCCGTTTGGCTCTGCAGCATGTCCATGGCCAACCTTGCATAGATCATCTGGCTGGTGATGGCCATCTGTCCGCGGCTGCGGCTCATGAACGTGATGAACCAGGTGATCAACGTGGTGAACCGGTTCTTGAAGCCGACCAGATACACCAGGTGCAGCGCCAGCCAAGCGAGCCAGGCGATGAATCCGCTGAATTCGAGCTTGCCGACTTTGGCCACGGCGCTGAACCTGGACACGGTCGCCATGCTGCCCTTGTCGAAGTACTTGAACGGGGCGCGGGTGGAGGGGTCGTCGTGGCCGGCCACCGAGTGCTTGATCAGTTTGGTCACATACTTGGCGCCTTGTATCGCGCCCTGCGCCATTCCCGGCACGCCGGGCACCGACATCAGATCGCCGACGACGAAGACGTTCGGGTGACCCTTCACGCTGAGGTCGGGCTCGACGATCACCCGGCCGGCGCGGTCGGTCTCGGTGCCGTCGGACTGCTCGGCGATCATCTTGCCGAGCGGGCTGGCCTGCACACCCGCCGACCACACCTTGCACGCGCATTCGATGCGGCGTTCAGTGCCGTCCTTGTCCTTCACCGCCACGCCCAGATAGTCGACGTCGGTCACCAGCGCGTTCAGCTGGATCTCGACGCCCATCTTCTCCAGCGTGCGCTGCGCCTTCGCGCCGAGCTTCGGACCCATCGGCGGCAATACGGCCCCGGCTCCCTCGACCAGGACGACCCGGCACTCGCTCGGCTTGATGGTGCGGAAAGCCCCTGCGAGTGTCCGCTCGGCGAGTTCGGCGATCTGACCGGCCAACTCCACGCCGGTCGGTCCGGCACCGACGACCACGAACGTCAGCCGCCGTTCACGCTCGGCGGGGTCGGTGGTCACCTCGGCGGCCTCGAACGCCCCGAGGATGCGCCCGCGGAGCTCAAGCGCGTCGTCGATCGTCTTCATGCCGGGCGCGAAGGTGGCGAACTGGTCGTTGCCGAAGTACGACTGCTGGGCGCCTGCGGCGACGATGAGGCTGTCGAAGTGCGTCACCGTGCTCATGGTCATCAGCTTCGACGTGACGATGTTCTCGGTGAGATCGATCGATTCGACATCTCCCAGAAGCACTTTGACGTTTTTCTGCTTCCGCAGAATGAGTCGCGTGGTCGGGGCGATCTCGCCCTCGGAGAGGATTCCGGTGGCCACCTGATAGAGCAGCGGCTGGAAGAGGTGACTGGTCGACTTGGAGACAAGGGTGACGTCGACGTCGCTTCTCTTCAGGGCCTGAGCTGCGGTCAGGCCACCGAAGCCGGACCCGATGACGACGACCCGGTGGCGCTTGCCGGACTCCGTGCGTTGTGTCTGTTCTGCTCCTCGCGTGCGCGGTGTCTGTTGCGCTCCTCGCGTGCGCGGTGTCATCGCGTTCGTCCCCCCTTCGGCGGCGACGCAACGATAACGCGTGCTGGGTGCGGCCGCCCGTCGTTGGCGAGGTGTTCGCCGGCGCTCATACAGCAGTTCGCCGCGGGATCAGACCTTCGTGAACCACTTCGTCTTGATCCGCCACGAATGGGCGGAGGCGAGCGCGAAACCCGCGCCGCACAGACAGGCGAACACCCATACCAGGGAGCTGCCCGCCGCCGTCTGCAACTGCGGCACATAAGCGGTGGTGATGCGCACGGCGCAGGCCAAGATGCCGAACACCGAGGAGGCCAGATAGAAGTTCGCGATCCGCCGCGACCGCGGGTCTTTCCGCAGCACCAGGGTGGCCCGGATGCCGTACCCCAGCAGGTAGATCAGGGTGCCGCAGAGCAGCAGCCAGTAGATGTTCAGCCAGAAGTCGGTCGGCACCGTGAAGAAGTCGGGAGCATAGATTCGCGCGCCGTTACCGATCGAGAAGGTCACCAGCAGCAGCGGGATGCACAGCGTGGCAGGCCGCTCGACGTACTGCTTGAACGACCGCTGCATGTCGTCGTCGTCGGCCAGTCTGCCCAGTGTGTTGTAGACGATCGCCGATGCGGCGACGATGTAGCAGTCATGGCCGAGGTAGTCCTCGAGGTTCCACTTCCCGGTGAGGGCATGCAGCCAATGCCCGACGGTTTCGGAGGCGAGCGGCGACATCAGCAGGACTGCCAAACCCTGAAGGGCGATATTGAGGGTGGCGGCAACCTCCCACCGGCACGTCCACGTCACACGCCGGATCCACAGGCTCCATCCGATGCACGTGATCGTGATCGCTAGAAGTGTTGCGAGAGCCATCCGTCTTGCCTTTGTGCTGAGTCAGTTTCAGCAAACTCTATAGCGGCGGGGCGTCCAGGCGAGGCTTCATTTCAGACAGCCTCTGCGGGCGTACGCGTCGCGTTTCCACGGTTGCCAGTGCCACGCCGGCAGACTCGAAGTAGATTTGCACCTCTTCATGGCTCATCAGCCCGAACCGAACCTGGAGGTCGGGATAGCTGAGACCGAACCGGTCGGCGACCCGGCGCAGCTCTTCGGCGTCGGGGTAGAACTCCTCCTTGATGCGCCGGTAGTACGTGCTGCTAGACACGCCGAGTGCGTCGTAGATGTCCTTCGCGTCGACGTCGCCGTCGAGGAGGTAGTCGAGCAAGGCCTTTAGCTGGCGGCCGTTCTCATCTGTACGTGGCACCGCCATACCTTATCGCGTTCTCCCGCAAATGGGCAGTGCCGGTCGGCCCTTGTAAACATTGCTGATATTGACGTAGGTGTCACAGTTTTGGGAGAGGTCTCCCAATCTTGGGACAACGCAGTTACTGTTAGTCCATGTTGATTGCAGAATTTGCCAGCTGCCCGCT